>JBGUVX010000037.1:0-22865 GCA_045220575.1 Bacteroidaceae bacterium | reverse complement strand
CCATCACCACTATCACCATCCATCACCCCATCCATCACCCGTCCAACCCGCATAAATAAAGGAAAGGTGATGGAATGATGGTTTTTTTCGCCAAAAAATCTCTAAGTGGTACTATTTTATTGACTGGCGATGATTTCCAGGATGCGCAGCGCGTCGCGCACATCGATGACTTCGTCGTTGTTTACATCGTACACTTCCTCGTAGTTGCTATCGTCTGTCTGCTTCAGAATCCAGACAATCAGTGCCTCCTTATCTGTGAGGTCAACAATGCCGTCGCCATTGATGTCGCCAATCTTGTTCACACCGATTTTTCCATCCTTTGTCGAGGGTGAGATGTAGGTTCCACTCTGCAGTTGTGCCGATACTTGGTCAAAGCTTACGGGGTAGGTCACTCCTGTTGTAATGACATTGGGAATGGGAATGGTGAGGGTGACGATGGCTGTCGTTCCGGCCTCCGTCGTTCCACCTGACAGGTTGAAGGAATACGTGGTGCTGTTCACTTGTTGGATGCTCACCGTATAGCCCTGTGCCTTTGCCGAGATGGGCACCTCGTTGATGTCCGGCAATAGGTTGGACGGGAAAATCAGTCGGAAGGATATGTTCCTCAATGGTTCCATCGCACTCAGGTAGACAGGCATGTGCAGTCTGTCACCAGGTTTGCCCGTTCGCTTAATCATGTAGAAGGAATATTCCTTTTCGATGGGTTCTGCCGGGTCGCTTGGACTACCAGGATTGAAGGTGTACCGTGCCTGCAAGGTATCTGCATGGTCGAGTGTGGTGTACTGATAGTTCTGGTTGGTGGAAATGCGCGTACCATTTGTGCGATACCACCCGTCGAATGTGAAGTTTGAGTTGGTATAGGCCCTTAGTGTTGGCTTGCTGCCTGCAGCGTACGAACCACTGCCTGAAGTGCTACCGCCTTCCGAAGGCACAACCACCAGCGTCAATGGAAATTTTTCGGGCTCCGGTTCTGGCATCACGGGTTCTGCTGGGTCGCCTGGACTGCCTGGATTGAAGGTGTATCGTGCCTGCAAGGTATCAGCCTGTTCGAGCGTCGTATATTGGAAGTTCTGATTGGTGGAAATGCGCGTGCCATTGGTGCGATACCATCCGTCGAATGTGAAGTTCGAGTTGGTGTAGGCTCTCAGGGTTGGCTTACTGCCTGCGGTGTAAGATCCACTGCCCGAGGTGCTTCCGCCTTCTGAGGGCACTACCACCAGTGTCAATGGGTAGGTGACAGGTTCTGGCTCAGGTACGGGTGGTTCCGATGGCTCGGCAGGGCTGGTAGGGTCGAAGGTGAAGTGTGCCCACAGCGTATCGGTCTGTGCCCGCGTGGTGTAGTTATAGTTGATGTTGCTGGAGAGTTTGACTCCATCGCGATACCAGCCTTCGAAGACAAAGTTCGTGTTACGTGTGGCCTTTACCGTCACGCTTGTTCCTGACTTATAGATGCCGCTGCCGCTCGATATGCTTCCGCCCTCTGTTGGTGTTGCCATCAAGGTCAGTCGGTAATAAACGGGCGAGTATTGGAAGTTGGCAATCAGAGTATCCGTCGTTTCGTTCTTTCGGAACAGGAACTCTTCGTCGGTCGATAAGGTGTCCCCTTTGGTCGTGGTCCAACTCAGGAAGATGTAGTCAATGGCGGCCTGGGCACTCACGTTCACCATGATGCCCTTGTCGTAGTTGCCCGCACCTGTGAGTGTGCCGCCCTCCTCAGGATTGGCCAGCAGCACCAACGGCGTGTTCTGCGCCCACAGCACTCCACCCGTTACTGCCCACAGCAGTATGAGAATAATCCTGCGCATTTACTTGAGGATGACTTTTTGGGTGTGTTGACCGCGTTTGATAATGTAGATGCCTCGTCCAGTAGTTTCGACACGGCGACCGTCCAGCGAATAGGTCACAGTCTTTTCCTTGTCCATATTAGTCTGCTCAATGCCCGTCAGGGTGTCATCCGTAAACCTGAGTTCGAAGCGCTCGGTCAGGGTGCCTGCTGCGCTCAGGAACTCGTAGTCGCCCTCTGACAGGTCGGTCTCGCTACACATCAGTTTGTCCACGAGCAGGATGTGGCCGGCCTTGTTGCGTGTAGCCTGCAGGGTGTAGGTGCCCTCGCTGGGAATCCTCAGCCCGATGGCTACTACGGCATCATCCAACGGACGTTCGTTGATGGCATACTGTGTTTCCCCGTCCGTACCGATGCTCCACAACTGTGGTGTGCTGGTATCCATTGACATGAACTTGCTTGCATCGCAAGCCGATTCATAGTCGAGCGAGGCACGGTTGTTGATGACAATGCGCGTCTCGTCCTGTATGGTATCGGTCATCAATGCCAGATTCACCAGCCAGCGCTGATTATTGCTGGGGTAGAGGGAAGGAGCGGCATTGGGATTCTCAATGACGTTGGTTAACTGACGACCGTCAGTGGGGAAAGTGATTTCACTAACCTCATTGGGGCATTGTACGAAGAAAGCCTGAGTGGGGGCAATGGCAATGTCGTCGTCCGTAAGTGAGTAGGCCTTGTAGGTAGAGCCCGTCCATGTCGTGATGGGCGCAACGAAGGGCAGTTTGTGTCCGTCGTAGTAGGTCATCCACATATTGCCCACCAGGTTCCAACCCTTATTTGCTGTGGTTGCCGAGGGGTTGGCCTCCAAAGACTTTGTCAGTGTCTGGTTGCTCACGGCATTCTGCTTGCTGCTGGTGTTGAGTGCGGTAAAGCGTACCCATCCGTCGCGGCTTGTCATCAGGATAAAGCCTTCGCCTGCCGCTACCACATCGTCCACACCGCAGTTCACCCAGTTATTCCCTGTTCCACTCGTAGCACGATGAGCGCCATCGTAGCGGCGCAGCACCATTTGTGCCTCGTCCAAAGACGTTACATCGCCAGCACGGAAGTCGAAGGGCATGGTCAGGAAATTCCAGATGTTCCTTGCTGTATAGTGGTCGTGGGCATAAGTTCCCTCGATGTGTACATTGTCGCACTTTGATAGAATCATAGCCGAGTTGTTGCCGTTTCGTCGGGTTGACAGGTCATTGATGTTCTGTGCTGCCGTGCCGTTAACCCTCAGCGTACCTGTTTCGTTGATGGTCAGGTTGGGCGTGCCGTCAATGCGGTTCGTAGACCCCAATGTCATGGGTGCATTAATGGTCCAGTCGGAAATCTCTTCATCAAATGCTTGCAGGTTAAATTGATACCAGTAGCTATCCAGCATGTAGTTGCTAAGCTGGAAAGAGGGCACATAAACGGTCAGGCTGTCTGTATTAACATTATTAAAGAAGGATTTGTATGAGGTACCTTTTATCAGAGAGGGCGATTTTAAGACTACGGTCTTCAATTTGTTTCCAGTTAAACCAACCAGTTGCTGGCTTGTGCAGGTGTAATAGGTGGTGGGGAATTCAACAGAGCGCAGGTTCCTGCAGTAATAGAATACCTGATTGCCCAATGTTGTGCCTTCACCAATCACTACAGAATCCAAGGCTTCGCAATAATAAAAAGCCCATTGTCCTAAACTACAATTCTTTCCAATGTTTACAACCTTCAATCCTCTACATACATCGAAGACATTATTTCCCATTGTTATCCCATCGGATATGGTAAGGGTATCTAATGCAGTACATCCATTAAATGCCTTAGTCCCAATATTATTTATTGTGGGCAGTGTGGAAAACTTCAGGCTTGTACATCCAGCAAAAGCAGAAGTTCCGATATACTCCAAAGTAGTTGGGAAGTCAAAGGTTTTTAAAGAACTACATTCGAAAAAGGCATAATTGTTTATTCGGGTTAATTGAGTTCCAATGATTAATGAATCTAAAGCACTACATTGATAGAATAAATACTGCGGTACAATAGTTATATCTTGTGGCAGTTTTGCTACTCTTAAATTCCTGCATTCAGAAAAGGCACAATTACCAATGCTTGTTGCCGATTGGGGCAGAATGGCTTGTCTTATATTAGTGTTGCTAAAAGCATAGTTCCCAATTGTAGTTAAGCTACTTGGAAAAGTTATGCTATCTATAGGGGTATCTTGAAATGCTTCTTCCCCAATTTCTTTTAAAGTATTGGGTAGTCTTAATGTTGATAAGAATGACAGACTATTGTATTTATCCAAGCTTAGTTGTTGCGCCTTAATTTTAGTAAGGTTTGTCTCGCTCAAATCAAGTGAAATAAGCTTGTTCATAGCGTAGATAGGATCCCAGTCATCATCGTTCATGGGGCCTCGAACTTTCAATCGACGAACCTGTTGCAGATTGCTCACTTGCTTAAACAATTCCGAGGCTAACTCACCAGGCTCAAGCATGTCTATACAGATTTCTTCACCACTTAATACGCCGATGTTATAAATATTAAAATAGGCATCACTTCCAGAATTACATTGAAGACGCAATGTAACTGTGTGTGTGCCTGACGTTAGAGGTATAGTTTGCCGTTTACTTTCGTTACCCTCAATATAAGTTACTTGACGTATTTCTTTCTCATCAAGGAGTATGGTTAAGTGAGGCCTACTATTCTCATTGCCATTGCAATAGTAATTAAATACAAAAACTGCCTCCTCATCTACTTTTAAGGTGATGGGCATGTCCCATGTGCCTTCTGTATAATAGATTCTAGGGTTATTGTCATACGATGTAACGTAATTCCAGTTGTTGTAATAGGAGCCGGAATTATACTGCACGGCTATTCGAGTTTGGTCATCTTTCCTGATTTTTAGGTTGGGGCTTGTGCGGGTAATAAGGAATGTCCCTTCGTTCCAACTGGGTTTAACCAGAGTTTCTGTGAATTCCATTGCACGTCGCAGTTCCAGTACAGCTTCGTTCAATTGAGTTGCAGAAACCTCCGTGTCATATAGAATAGTCTTCCATTTATTCAGCAAATCGCCATATACGCTATCATTGGCAATAATTTCTGCTATAGCATTACGGCCGCTCAATTCCGAAATTGCATCATTTAGATTATCACTCCCCTTTTCGCTGTCATTTAGAATGTCCTTGTATTTATTAAGAATGGTTGGATCTTCGTAGTTTGGTTGTGCTTCGGAAATGGCTTTAGCCAAATTGTTTCTCATTTCCAATTCTTCCCACAATTCGTCATATAAAGACCACCAAGAATCGTCACTCCACTTTTCGTTATCATTTAGGAAGTCCTTGTATTTATCAAGTATGGTTGGATTTTCGTAATACGGTTGTGCTTCGGAAATGGCTTTAGCTAAATTGTTTCTCATTTCCAATTCATCCCATATTTCCTCAATATCATCAATCCCTTTTTCACTATCATTTAGAAGGTTCTTGTATTTATTAAGTACGGTTGGATCTTCGTAGTACGGTTCTGCTTCAGCAATTATTTTTGCCAATGCATTGCGCTTGTTTAATTCTTGTGTGGCCTCCCGTATTTCCCCAATGATACAAGTATTAGACTCATATATCTCTTCATACTTTGAAACATCGAAATCATAATTGTCAGATATTTCAAGGGCTTGATATAAAAAGTATCTACTTAAATCCGTTACGTTATTGGCAGACCACAATCGCCAAACAATATCACCGCTTGTAAGATTGGTTATATGATAATTCGAAGACTTTTTACCAATAAAATAACTTTGGTAGTTGTAGTTGACAAGTTTATATCCGCCTTCTGTTTCTTGAAAAGAAAACATGTGATAAGAATGCCCAGTACTACTATTGGGATGCGTGTAGTAGTCGGATTTGCCACTGTCAAGATAGCATCCAATGTTTACAAAATATAAACGATACCAACCAGAAGATGAGGACGTTTGCAATTCTATTTCGGTAGGCGTATTGGATAAAAGAGCATAGGGCTGACTTCCTGTTTCAGTATTCAAGAACAATCCAGTCCCTACATTATATAAATAGATTGTTTTTCCAGCCTCTGGCGTTGCATTTGTATTCACCTCTGGAGCCTCGCGGGCGAGGGCGGGGGTGAGGGTGAAGAGACACAGGGCCAGCAGGGCCGTAATTCGTTTACTCAGGATTTGGATAGTTTGTTTTGTATTCATTGATTCATGTTTTTATTCGGATGATATGGGGCTTACCAGGGGTTGGCAATGAGTTCGAGGATGCGGAGGGCGTCGCGCACATCCACTACGCCGTCGTCGTTCACGTCGTACAAGGGGTCGTAGGCATCATCGTCTTGCATCAGCAGCCAGTTTATCAGCGCCACTTTGTCTGCCAAGGTGATTTCGCCGTCGTCGTTTACATCGCCTCCCATCTCAACGATGTGCTTGAAATTCTGCCACCACATTTGAGACTCGTATGTGGCCTTGCTCCCCTTGGGTACATAGAGCGTGGCATTGTTCCTCGTCGTGGAGGTGAAGGTAAGCGGTCCCAATAACAGCGACGTTGACGGACTTTTGATATATGACTTCACTGTGGTGATGTTATTACAACCCATGAATGTGAAATCGTTCAGTCTGGTTACGGTGCTGGGAATGGATACGTAGGTCAGGCTGCTGCAATAGCTGAATGCAGATATACCAATCGTGGTCACACCCTCGGGCATGGTGATGGCAGGCAGGCTGGAACAATGGGAGAATGCAGACATACCAATCGTGGTCACACTCTCTGGAATAGTGACGGAGGCAAGGCTGGTGCAACCATAGAAAGCAGATGCTCCGATGCTGGTGACTCCGCTGGGAATGGTGATAGTGGTCAGACCGCTGGCTTTGAAGGCAGTTTTGTCTATCAGTGTCACATTGGCGGGAATGGTGACCTCCTGTAGTCCGCAGTTGGCAAAAGCCGAGTCGCCAATCGCCGTGAGACCCGTAAAGTAACTTAGTTCATGGAAGGTGTGGATGTCCTCGTTGCCCGTGAATACCTCCCCGAGGTCGGTGACGGCGGCAGCTTCGGCTTCGCTCAGCTCTCCGTCGCCATTTGTGTCCCAGTTGGCAACGCAAATGGCCTTCACGTTTGCATCAGCAAATACAATGATGGGCGAGCCATCAGTTCCAGTTTCGATGATTTCCTTGAAGTCCTGCCAGTACGGTGCTGCCTGATAGGCTGCCTTACTGCCTGCCGGCACGTGGAGGGTGACATTGGTGCAGTTGGTGAACGTGTTGGCGGTGATGGGCAGCGGTGTGTCCTGATTTACGGTTACACTGGTCAGGTTGGTGCAACCATAGAATGCACCGTTTCCAATGGCTGTGATGGTGTTGGGAATGGTGACGGATGTAAGCCCACTGCAAGCAGCGAAGGCATATTCGTCGATGGTGGTGATGCCATACGTGAATCCGCTGAAGATTACCGATTCGGGTATGACGACATCGCCTGTGTATTCATCGGCATACGTATTATATAGGTTGCCGCGATAGGAGATGGCGGCGGTTCGTTCGGTGAGCGAGTTCGTCTTGAAATACATGTTGTCCACCTCGAAGGCGTACACGAACTTGGCCAGCAGGGCATTGTGGGCAGCCAGTAGGGTGTTGTATTCCGTCCAGCCGATGTCGTTCTGGTTAATCAGATTATGTTGTCCTACGACTAAACCTAACTGAATGGCCTTACCCAGATAGGAGACATTAGGATCGACCTCTAATGATGCGGGGTTTAATTGGAATTCACTCATGTGTCCATAGCCGCGACCGGTGGTGGTTCCGTCAATATAGAAGCGAAGGTATTGATAGCCTCCGACACCGAACGGCAGGCTGGTGATGGTTTCAGTGTTGCTGGTGTATGGGGTGTAGAGATAGGACAGGAATTCCCAGTCCTCGGCTGCTGCATCGGGATTGTTGCTGCCGTACACACTCCAAAGGGTGATGTGGTCGTTTATGGCACCAGAACGGCGTGTGAAGGTCAGCGCGATATCGTCGTAGGTGGGTTCGATAAGGTCCACTTGCAGATAATGAGTGTGGTTGGGTACGCTTCCGCTTGTCCATTCGGAATGCCAGAAAGTCGTGGGATTCCCATCCAGCAAAGCCTCTGTGCTTCCTTCATGGGTTTCTGTATAAGGACTGCTGAACTGAGTGGCAGAGGTAATCAGGTTCTGCGAACTGTTGACGTTGATGACTGCGTTTGCCAGCTTTAAGGCTCCCAGCAACTGGGTCTTGGCCTCAATCAGTAGGGCTGCATAGGATTCCATCAGTCCCGCGTCTCTGGCTATCGTGATGTAGAAGTTACCTGTCTGTGCAAATCCGTTTTCCATATCCTTCTTAACGGTGAAAGGTACAGAATAGGTGTCATCATTGGAGATAGTCGTTGATACATGTCCTATGTTGCCAGGACTTGAACTGACGACCTCGGCTTGACCGTTAAGCACAACGCTGATATTATTATCCACACTGCTCTCGAAGTCGAACTCCACGGCTTTGATATGCCAGCCGTCGGCTACCGTGATTTCGTATTCGCCGTCGGAATAGCTCCCGTATGCACTATAAAAGGAGAGATAGTTTCCGTTGTGAACAGAGATGTTGTTGGCTCCTGTGATTACTTTGCCACGAATGTCGGTTGTTTTCGTTCCACCTTCAATACAGCAGATAGAGATTTGGGGGTGAGTGGTGGAGAACCAGGAACGTGCATAGGGATTAGAAGGGTTGTTGTTCCAGTCGTGCCAGGCTCCGTTACTCATGTTTACCTCAATAACCTGCTCTTGGGCTGAGACGTAAAGCGGAAGGAAACTCAAAAGGAGCGTCCAGAGAAGGACGAACTTAGTGCGAATAGCGGTATGTATCATGGTTGGATGCAAGGTTTAGGGAATGAACAGTTTGCGACCTTCGCGAATGTAGATGCCACGACGGGGGTGAAGGACACGTTGGCCCTGTAGGTTATAGATGGGCTTGGAGTCGCTGATGATGGCGTTTGTACCATCGATTTTTGTCATAATCTCATCATCGTCCTTGTCCTCGTCGTCCTCGTCTTCATCGAAACCATCATCGTCGCTGGGCTGCCAGAACGAGAAGCTGAGTTGTTTGACACCTGCTCCGCCTGTGTCGTCACGGAAATAGGCGCGGAACGGACGCTGGAGACTTGC
Organism: Bacteroidaceae bacterium; assembly: GCA_045220575.1. Lineage (GTDB taxonomy): Bacteria > Bacteroidota > Bacteroidia > Bacteroidales > Bacteroidaceae > Physcousia. The sequence continues at coordinate 13,894 of JBGUVX010000037.1, read as the reverse complement.
CCCCTGATTCAGCCAGAACTGATTGTCGCTGATGAAGTAGCAACCCATGGGAATGACTTTCTTACCCTGGTAAGTGCCCATGAACACGAAATCGTCGATATTCTGCTCCAGCGAGCTGGCATATTCTAAGTCGAAGTTGTCGAGCATTAACGAGTATGTATCCGTACCTGCTTTTATCAGGTAGGGGGTGTTGGCTTCCAAAGCGTAAAGTGCTGTGTCCATGCGTTCAAACACCAGCGTGTCGCTAACCCCGTGTCTGATGCCTTTGTAGCAACCGATTTGGGTGCCATCACCGAAAAGGTCATAGATTTGTTCCTTGGACAAGGCAAAGGGTAGACATAGTGTGTTCCATTTGGATCTGTACACCGTGCGAACTACCTCCATAGTATTGGCGTGGAAGTCGAAGGGCATTTCAAACGTGCCAGCCTCCTCGTCCAGATAAAGGTCGTCGCAAATGGGTGTTACACTTTGGGCCCAGGCCAAGGTGTTTGTCCTCGTGGCGTGGGCGGTGCCGGCTTTGGCAATGACGAGGGCGTTGGCATTGGGCAGAGAATGCAAGGATTTACCCAGTTGGTCTACCTGCCGTATGTCGAGACGGGTGATAATCTCGTTTGTGGAAAGTTCCTGGTTGAGGCTGTCCACTACAAAACTGGGCAGCAGTCCCTTTGCTTCGCTGAAATCGACGTGCTCCAATCCAGTGCTAATCGCGTCACCAACAATGGCGTACGAGGTGGATTGCATGGGTTCGATGCCTTCCGTTCCGTTGAGGGCAATGACGCTGCGTTTGACCAGTATGGGGTGCAACCCGTCAGTCAGGTCGTTGCTGGTGGTGAATCTGGCTCGTAGGATGAGGCCCGTTTTCCCGATGAGGTGCGAGGCATCGTCAGGGGTGACGATGATGCGCCACCAGCCTGTAGGCAGATGGGCACAATCGATGTGGTGGGCATTGGGCGATACTGGATAGCGCTCTGCCTGCAAGGTGAAGGGCGGATTCAGACTTTCGTCGAACTGCACGCCTGTGGGCAACAGAATGTCGAGCTGATAGCCCCACACTGGATCGTTGCTGGTGGTGTTCAGCACGAAGTCTATGCTACGAGCATCGGACGTGGTGATTCCTGCTGTGGTGCGCAAGGGCAGCATCTGAATGATGTCTTCCGCCTGCACGCGCGAAAAGAAAAGGAAGAAGGCTAAAAGAAGCCCGAAACGATGTATTTTCATGATTATTTGTTATTTCAGAACGTAAAGTAACGTAATTTTCACGACATGACCAATTCTGTAGGTTGTTTTTTTGTGATTTAGGGAAAAAGTTTATAACTTTGCACGCTGAAATCATAGCACAGGCTACATCTTATGAAGAATTATGTCTCGTTATTTGCTTTTCTGACTCTGCTACTGGGACTTGCGGCGTGCACCAACGACACGACGCCCGAACAGGAGCCAGATAACGACATGGTGCCTGTGCGTTTCTCCTCCAAACCTTACGTTGATATCAGCACTCGTGCGACGGGCAATGATTTCCAAATCGGCGATGAAATCGGCATTTTTTGTGTTGATACGGCTACTGTACATTGCGATAGCGTGAGCGATTTCGACAACTATGCCGACAATCTTCGTTACCGTTTCAATGGTGAGTCGTTTAAGGCAGTCGCCGACTCCATTATGCAGTATCGCCATAATGTAAATGCCTTCACCTATTATTTCATCTATCCTTTCTCGTATGCAGGTAAGGCAGAGTTCCAGTTCGCGGCAAATCGCAACCAGCATATTGCGGGTAACTACACCAAGAGTGACTTGGCTTTGCAAAAACTGACGACACGAGATACGGATATCGTGCTGCAGATGAAGCGCATGATGGCAAACGTGAACATTCGTGTATTGGGCTCGAATCTGTTGGACTATACGATGTCTGCCAAAATCACCAACGTATTTGTTACCGTTAACGTAGACTTGAATGCACAAAAGGTTGCGATAGACAGTACTACATCCCGCAAGCAGGTTACCTTTGAGCAGTACGTCAAGAATAGCGATGTCGAGGCTGGATTTCATGCCCTCATTGCTCCTCAGCGTCTGACGAGTACACAGCAGATATCGTTAACGGTAGGTGATACGACATACCCCATTCCATTGCCCAACGATTGGAGTGCCGTCAACATTCCTTCGGGCTACCAGTTGACGATGACTGTGGAACTTGAGGAGGAAACTTCTGGCGAGATTCGCCTGACCTATGGTGGCGAAGCGCTTGAGCCGATTCCCATGCATGCGCCTCGCAAGGATTATTAAATGTCCAGCCCATCGAGCATTTTGATGTAAAGTTCGATGGCTTCCCTTATTTCACTTATTTTAATGAATTCATCCGCTGTGTGACTGCGGCAGCTTTCGCCTGGACCCATTTTTAGGCTGGGACATGCGAGTAGGGCTTGGTCGCTCAGGGTCGGACTGCCAAAAGGTGTTCGTCCCAAACTGATTGCACGTTGTGCCAAAGGGTGATTCATGTCGATACGGCTGGAACCCAATCGGAAGCTGCGAGCCACGACGTCGCTTTTCACGTGCGACGAAATCCTGTTGAATATTTCTTCGTTGCTGTGCAGTTCATTGGTGCGAACGTCCACCACGAAATGGCATTTGTCAGGAATCACGTTGTGTTGGGTGCCTGCGTCAATCATGGTTACCGTCATCTTGGTTCGACCCAGCAGAGGGCTTTCCTCGGGCCACTCTGTGGTACGTATCCATTGGATGTCGTCCAGCGCATGGTATAGTGCATTGTCGCCTTCATTGCGGGCGGCGTGTCCCGAGCGACCGTGGGCCGTGCAGTCCAGCACCATCAGTCCGCGTTCGGCAACAGCAGGTTGCATTCCTGTGGGTTCGCCCACGAGTGTCACGTCAATAGGGGGCAGCAGGGGCAGTATCCGTTCTATGCCGTTGCGCCCGCTTACCTCCTCTTCGGCTGAGACCAGCATCACCAGATTGTAGCTGCGGTTTGCGGTTCGAAGTTCGCGGAATACTTGCAGGAGGCTGACCAGCGAGGCGCCATCGTCGTTGCTCCCCAATCCGTATAACGTATCGTCCTCCAGTGTTGCTCGGTTGGGTTCGCGTTTCCATCCGCTGGCAGGTTTCACCGTATCGATGTGGGCATTCAGTAGCAGGGTTTTCCGTTCTGGATTGTAATCGGGGCAGACCGTCCACAGGTTGTTTCCCTCGCGTTGTGGAGACAACCCGTGTTCTTCCATCCAAGCCTGTAACAAGTTGGCTGCCTCGGTCTCCTCGCGGCTTACGCGCGGAGTCTCTATAAGTCGGGTCAGCAGTTCTACTGCCTCCCGTGTCAGGGTCTGTATATCCATTGTTTTTGGTTCTGCACCTGCAAAGATAAGGTAAAAATGCCATAAACGGCGCATATTATTCATATTTTCCTTCACATATTTGTAACTTTTTTGTAACTTTGCGAGGAAACTAAATTAGGTAACTATGCTTAATGAAACTCCCCTTAGCCTTTTGATTCATTCTCAGGCAGAGCGGTACGGCGAACGTACGGCTTTGATGTATCGTGATTATGACCTTGGAAAGTGGTGCGAATATTCGTGGAACGAGTTTTCGCGCCGCGTGCGTCTTGTCAGCAATGCTTTGCTCAGTCTGGGCGTGGGCGTTCAGGAGAATATTGCCACGTTTTCGCAGAACAAACCCGAATGCCTGTTCGTAGATTTCGGCGCCTATGGCATTCGAGCCGTGACAATTCCCTTCTACGCTACGAGTAGTGAGACGCAGGTGAAGTACATGGTCAGCGATGCCAACATCCGCTACATCTTTGTGGGTGAACAATATCAGTACGACATTGCCCTCCGTGTGATGCAGATAGGTCCGCATGTGAAGAAGCTGATTATCTTCGACCCCAAGGTTGTGAAGAACCCACAGGACCAGACGAGCATCTATTTCGATGAATTCCTGAAGATGGGCGAGGGGCTGCCTTTCAATGAGGAGGTGGAGAAACGAGCACATGAGCTACAGCCAGAGGAATTAGCCAATATTCTCTATACTAGTGGAACTACAGGCCTGTCGAAGGGAGTAATGCAGACTCACCTGCAGTACGCTACTGCCTTCCGCGGCCACGTGCCGGCCTTGCCTCTGTCGGACAAGGATGTTATCCTGAACTTCCTGCCTTTTACCCATATCTTTGAACGCGCCTGGAGCTATCTGTGTATTGCCTACGGATGTACTTTGGCCGTGAACCTGAAGCCGCAGGATGTCCTGCAGTCCATGCTCGAGGTTCATCCCACCTGTATGTCGGCTGTGCCGCGTTTCTGGGAGAAGGTCTATGCGGGTGTAAAGGAGAAGATAAATTCGAGTCCTGCCGTTCAGCGCACACTTATGCTCGATGCCTTGCGTGTCGGCAAGGAGTATAATGTAAAGTATCGCTTGCGTGGTCTTGTGCCTCCCATCGGTTTGAAGATGAAGTACAAGTTCTACGAGAAGACCATCATCGCCCTGCTCCTGAAGAACTTGGGCTTGGAACGCCAGAACTTCTTCCCCACAGCCGGTGCCGCTGTGCCTGTCGAGGTCGAGGAGTTCGTACATGCCTGCGGAATCGGCATGATAGTGGGATACGGTCTGACGGAATCCTGTGCCACCGTATCCTGTGACCGTTGGAATCAGGTCATCACCTTGGGTTCTGTGGGTCGTGTGCTCGATGGTGTCACAGTGAAGATAGGCGAGAACAACGAGGTGCTCCTCAAGGGCGATACCATCACCAAGGGCTACTACCGCAAGGCCGAGGTGACAGCCAATGCCATAGACAAGGACGGATGGTTCCACACGGGTGATGCCGGTTACCTGAAGGATGGAGAACTGTTCCTGACCGACCGTATCAAGGACCTCTTCAAGACCAGCAACGGTAAATACATTGCCCCGCAGATGATAGAGACGAAACTTGTTGTTGACCGTTTCATCGACCAAATTGTCATCATTGCTGACCAGCATAAGTTCGTATCGGCTCTTGTCATTCCCGATTACCCAGTGTTGGAGGCTTGGGCACACAAACACAATATCGACTTCAAGGACCGTGCCGACCTGTGTCAAAATGCCGAGGCCGTGCAAATGGTGATGGAGCGCATCGAGACGTTGCAGCAGGAATTTGCCCACTACGAACAGGTAAAGCGCATCACCCTGTTGCCTACACCGTTTAGCATGGAGCGCGGCGAACTGACGAACACGCTGAAGGTGAAGCGTCCTGTCGTCTATCAGAACTACAAGGCCGAGATTGATAAGATGTATGAAGAGTAAAAGTATATGATAACAATAGAACAACTGAAAGAGGTGAAGGAACGCACCGAGGCCCTTCACCGTTACCTGAACATAGACGCTAAGCAGATTCAACTCGAAGAAGAGCAACTGCGCACTCAGGCTCCTGGTTTTTGGGACGACCAGAAACGGGCCGAGGCACAGATGAAACTCGTCAAAGGCCTGGAGAAATGGATTAAAGGCTATGGCGAGGTGAAGTCCTTGTGCGACGAGCTGGACTTGGCTTTCGAGTATTTCAAGGAAGAACTCGTAACGGAGCAAGAGGTTGATGACCTCTACGCTCGTGCCTTAGAAGCTATCGAGAACCTGGAGTTGAAGAACATGCTCCGCCGCGAGGAAGACAGCATGGATGCCGTGCTGAAGATTAACGCTGGTGCGGGAGGTACCGAAGCACAGGACTGGGCACAGATGCTCATGCGAATGTATATGCGCTGGGCCGAGTCGAATGGTTACAAATGTGTTGTCAGCAACCTGCTCGAAGGCGACGATGCCGGCATCAAGACCTGCACGTTGGAAATCATGGGCGAGTTTGCATACGGATATCTGAAGAGCGAGAACGGTGTGCATCGTCTGGTGCGTGTTTCTCCCTATAATGCTCAAGGCAAGCGCATGACCTCATTCGCTTCTGTCTTTGTAACCCCCTTGGTTGATGACAGTATCGAGGTGAACATCGAACAGGCCCGCATCTCGTGGGACACCTTCCGATCGAGTGGTGCTGGAGGTCAGAATGTGAACAAGGTGGAATCAGGTGTCCGCCTGCGTTACCAATATAAAGACCCCTATACCGGTGAGGAAGAGGAAATCCTCATCGAGAATACCGAGACCCGCGACCAGCCTAAGAATAAGGAGAATGCCCTGCGACTGTTGCGCTCTATGCTCTATGACAAGGAGTTGCAGCATCGCATGCAGGAGCAGGCAAAGGTGGAGGCTGGCAAGAAAAAGATAGAGTGGGGTAGTCAGATACGCAGCTACGTATTCGACGACCGCCGTGTCAAGGATCATCGTACGAACTACCAGACGAGCGACGTGGGTGGCGTGATGGATGGCAAAATCGATGCCTTCATCAAGGCCTATCTCATGGAGTTCGGTGCCGAAACCTCCGACTAACCCATAAGCCCTATAAGTCCCATAGGCCCTATAGGCCCCATAAAATAAAATACTATGAGCAGCATTAAAAAAGAAAACCGCAAGCTGAAGACAGCCAAACATCTGGAAAAGGAAGAGGAGAAGGCCCGCCGCGTGATTCGTGGCATCATCGTTGCCTTCGTAGTACTGGGTCTTGTGCTGACTCTCGTGCTTAGTCTGTAATGGCACAGGAAATAGAGCGGAAGTTCCTTGTCGAGGGCGAGGACTTCAAGCAGCAGGCCTATGCCGTGAGCCATATCCAACAGGGCTATATCGGCACGAAGCCAGGGCGAACGGTGCGTATTCGCCTTCGTGACGACCGTGCCTTTCTCACCATCAAGGGACCAGCAGGCGACGATGGATTGTCGCGCTACGAGTTTGAGACCGAAATCTCACCCGACGATGCCCGCGACCTCCTGAAGCTATGCGAACCAGGACTCATCGACAAGCACCGCTATTTGGTGAAAAGCCCTGACGGGGAACACGTGTGGGAAGTCGACGAGTTTCATGGCGACAACGATGGGCTGGTAATGGCTGAAATAGAATTGCGCAGCGAGACGGATAGCTTCGAAAAGCCCCATTTCATCGGCAAAGAAGTAACTGGTGACCGTCGTTACTATAACGGTCACTTGCGTGCTAATCCTTATAAGTTTTGGGGAGAAAACTCTTAAGTCCCATAGGGACCTATAGGCCCCATAAGCCCCATGAGCCCTATAGGCTCTTTTTCTTGAGCCAGTGAACCAGTAGGGCGAGGGCGGCGGCCAGCAGAACTCCCGTGCTGTTTGCTACAGCATCGAGCCACTCACTATTTCGGCAAGTAGTGAGATATTTTTGTCCCAGTTCCATACTTCCTCCCAACAGAATGGGACACAGTATGGCACCAATGAATGCGCGACGCCATTGGATTTGTTCGTGCTTGTGCAGATACTCCCACCAGATAGTCAGACAAAGGCCTCCGTACATGACCATGTGCGCCCATTTGTCGAGCAGATTGATTCCTTGCAATTGCGGGGGGACTTCGGTAATGGGTGCCAAGGAGAGTACAATGACGATGGCTGTAATCGCGTGACTTAATGGGTACCTTTTCAGGTAGGATGCTTTCATATTGAACGATTTTGTTGCAAAAATACAAATATTTTTGTACTTTTGCACCGTTTTTTCTTAATAAATACAACATGAGTGCAAGAAGTTCCGTTGACAGGGGCAGTTTTGGAACCCGTATGGGCGTGATTCTGGCATCTGCAGGCTCTGCTGTGGGACTGGGCAATATCTGGCGTTTCCCTACTGAGGTCGGAAACAATGGTGGCGCCGCTTTCATCGTTGTTTACCTATGCTTCGTTTTCCTGCTGGCCATGCCTGTGATGCTGGCTGAATTTGTGATTGGCAGGGGCAGTAAGGCCAACACCGTAGGGGCTTATCGTACGCTGGCACCGGGTAAACCTTGGATTGTGGCGGGCTTCATGGGCGTGCTGGGTGGCATTTTGGTACTGTCGTTCTATAGCGTGGTGGCTGGATGGACGTTACATTATACGGTCGAGTCTTTTGCCAACCGCCTCACTGCAGGGCAGGACTTCGGTGCCGTGTTCAACGATTTTGTGACAAACCCGTGGAAACCACTCATCTTCCAGTTTGTGTTCCTCTTGATGACCCATTTCGTGGTGGCACGTGGTGTGGAACGTGGCATCGAGCGCTTCAGCAAGGTCATGATGCCCGTGTTGCTCATCATCATCGTGGTGCTGATGTGCTTCTCGCTCACCATGCCGGGAGCTGGCGAAGGGTTGAAATTCCTCTTGCGCCCTGACTTTTCCAAGGTGACTACAGATGTGGTGCTCAGCGCCATGGGACAGGCTTTCTTCTCGCTCAGCGTCGGGTTGGGCTGTCTAGCCACATACGCTTCGTATTTCAAGAAGGATATGCCCCTTGTGTCGTCGGCACTCAATGTGTGTGTCCTCGATTCGCTGGTGGCCATCCTCAGTGGCTTCATCATCTTCCCGGCGGTATTCTCGGTGTCTGGCGTCGCTCCCGATGCAGGCCCGGGCCTGGTGTACATCACCTTGCCTCACGTCTTCAACGAAGCCTTTGCAGGACTGCCTCTCTTGGGCAACCTGTTTTCGGACATGTTCTATGTGCTCCTGCTGTTGGCAGCGCTTACGAGTACCATCTCTATGCACGAGATAGCTACGGCCTTCATCCACGAGAACTATAAGTTGTCGCGGCAGCGTGCGGCTGTGGTGGTGACGCTGATTTGCATGGTGTTGGGTGCGGCCTGTTCCCTGTCGTTCGGCCCATGGAGCGACGTGAAGATATGGAACCGTGGTTTCTTCGACCTCTTCGACTTCCTGACGGCTAAGTTCCTCATGCCGTTGGGCGGTATCCTGATAACGATGTTCGTCGAATGGTATCTCGACCGCCAGTTTGTGGTGGCACAGTTGACCAACGAAGGCACGCTCAAGGTGCGCGGTTTGCGCTTCCTGTTGTTCCTCATCCGCTGGGTGGCTCCCATCGGTGTGGGTATTGTATTCCTGAATGAAATTGCTAACTGATGGCAGATAGAAATAACTTTGGCAGTAAGATTGGCGTTGTGCTGGCCGCTGCGGGTTCAGCCGTGGGACTGGGCAACGTGTGGCGCTTCCCCACGGAAGTGGGAAACAATGGTGGAGCGGCCTTCATCCTCATATACCTGTTTTGCGTCCTTTTCATCGGTGTTCCGGTGATGATTAGTGAGTTCGTGATTGGGCGCAGCACCCATGCCAACACCATTACGGCTTTCCGCAAACTGGCTCCCAAGACGTGGTGGCGCATAGGCGGCATCGAGGGGGTCTTCGTGGCTTTCTTCATCTTCTGTTACTACATCATCGTTTCGGGCTGGACCTTGCACTACACGGTGGCCTCTTTTGCCAATCAGTTGTCAGGCGACCAGGACTATAAAGCTTACTTCCAGAATTTTGTCAGCAGCCCGTGGGAACCTGTCGTCTATGCGGTGGTCTTCATGCTGATGGTGCATGTTGTCATCATTCGTGGTGTGCAGAACGGCATCGAGAAGTTCTCGAAACTGATGATGCCCATGCTCCTTCTCATCATTGCCGTGCTGGTGGTGTGCTCTTTCTCGATGAGCGGATTCACCGAAGGCATGGTTTACATGTTGAAGCCCGACTTCTCGAAGGTGACGCCCAACGTGGTGCTGAGTGCCGTGGGGCAGGCCTTCTACTCCCTCAGCCTGGCTATGGGTTGCCTGTGTACCTATGCTTCGTACTTCGGACCGAATACCAACCTGACGAAGACGGCCCTGAGTGTCAGTCTCATCGATACCTGTGTGGCAGTGCTCTGTGGCTTCATCATCTTCCCGGCAGTGTTCTCCGTGCCGGGTGTCGAGGCCAACGAAGGCCCGGGGCTGGTGTTCATCACCCTGCCTCACGTGTTCAACATTGCCTTCCACAACGTGCCCCTCATCGGTTACCTGTTCTCCAGCCTCTTCTATGTGTTGCTGATGCTTTCGGCCCTGACCAGCGCCATTTCCCTGCACGAACCCGTTACGGCCTACATCCACGAGGAATGGAAGGTGTCGCGCCACCGTGCCGCTTGGATGGTCACCGTGGCCTGCATCCTGCTGGGCATAGCCTGCTCGTTGTCGATGGGTGCGTGGAACGGTTTCCGCATCGGCGGCCTGTGCCTGTTCGACCTCTTCGACTTCATCTCGGCCAAGATAATCCTGCCCTTGGGGGGCATCGTCATCTGTCTGTTTGTCGGTTGGCGGCTCGACCGTCAGTTGGTCTATGCCGAGGTCACCAACAACGGCATGCTGCGCATCCGCCTCTTCCGGCTCTACATCTTCCTGGTGCGTTGGGTGTCGCCGCTCGCCATCGCTCTCATCTTCATCAATGAACTCTTCAATAAATAGAATGATTAGGTGAGAGGTTATAGGTTATAGGTGACTTTTACATATTGTGCTTGTACAAGAACAAAACAAATAGTTATACATATAATGAACCCTTTCGGATTTGAAGAATTAAAGGTTTATCAAAAAGCGCGACAGTTGGTACGAGATATATACCAACTTTTTCCGCTTTTTCCTGAAGAAGAGAAATATGCACTTTGTAGTCAAATGCGTCGTGCTGTTGTTTCTGTTACTTCAAATATAGCTGAAGGTATGGGACGCTTTTCTTCGCGCGAACAATCACATTTCCTTGAAATCGCTTATGGTTCATTAATGGAAGTATATAGTCAGTTGCAAGTCTCTTTGGACTTGAAATACATACCTGACACAACATTCTACAGACTAAAGACAGATATCGGAGAGATAGCAATGATTCTCTCCAAATTACATGCCATTCGCAGAGAAGATAATCAATAGCAAAACAAAAAGTCACCTATAACCTATAACCTATAACCTTTCAAAACATGTCGTACTTCGAGCCTACATCAAGCGAACGCCGGGGACTGGCCGTATTGGCTGCAGCCCTGCTGCTGGCTGTGGGTGTGGCTTTGCTTGTCGACTGGCGCGGCGATAGTAATCCTGCCGATGGAGCGACGCTTCGCAACGACCATAGGGTAGTTTCGCCTCGGACACCGCGATACTATGCCGCTGAGGAAAGGATGGTAGAGACCTTCGACTTCGACCCGAACGAGGCTGACTCTACGACCTTGCTCCGACTGGGCTTTGCGCCGTTTCAGGTGCGAGGCATCTACAAATACCGCGCCATGGGAGGCCGTTATCACGAGAAGGCCGACGTGCAGCGCATTCCGGGCATGACCAACGAACTGTGGGACCGCTTGGCTCCTCACGTCCGCATAGCCCATAAGTACCAGTATGTTGAACCCCAGCCGCGTTCCCACGGACAGCGTGCGAAGGTGGATATCTTCGATGAATTGGTGCAGAATCGCGATACGGTGCGCTATCCCGTGAAGTTGGAGGAGGGTCAGCAGGTGTCGCTGAACGAGGCCGACACCTCGGCGCTGAAGAAGATTCCGGGCATCGGTTCGTACTACGCCCGACAGATTGTGCGCTACCGCGATGCGCTGGGTGGCTTTGTCTCGATGCAGCAGTTGCAGGAGATAGAGGACTTGCCCGAGGGCGTGGAGCAGTGGCTGACGCTGGACACGTCGGCACCGCCTCGCCGCATCGATGTCAACCATGCCTCGAAGCAGCAACTGGTGCGCCATCCCTACGTGCGGGTCTACCGCGCTCGTGCCATTTGGGACCACGTCCACAACTCAGGCCCCCTGCGCAGCATCGACGAATTGCGTCAGCTTCCCGACTTCACGGAGGCCGACATCCGGCGCCTGACCCCTTATCTGGAATTCAAATGAATAACGAACATAAAGTGTAACATTTTAAAGGTAAAAAGATTATGTGTGGAATTGTTGGATACATTGGAAACCGCAGGGCCTATCCCATCTTGATAGGCGGCCTGCATCGACTGGAGTATCGTGGTTATGACAGCGCAGGTGTTGCCCTGCTGTCGGACAGCGACAAACTGAACGTCTACAAAGCCAAAGGCAAGGTCTCTGAGCTGGAAAACGTGGCTCAGGAGAAGGATTGCAGCGGCACCATTGGCATTGCCCACACCCGTTGGGCGACGCACGGCGAGCCCTCTACCCGCAATGCCCATCCCCATACCTCGGAGAGCGGCAACCTGACCATCGTGCACAACGGCATCATCGAGAACTACACCGTCCTGCGCGACCAGTTGAAGCAGCGTGGTATGCACTTCCAGAGCGATACCGACACCGAGGTGCTGGTGCAGCTCATCGAGTATGTGCAGCAGACCCATAAGCTCAGCCTCGAACTGGCTGTGCAGGCAGCCCTGAAGCGCGTCATCGGTGCCTATGCCATCGTGATTCTCGACCGCCGTTCGCCCAACCGGCTGATTGCTGCCCGCAAGAGCAGCCCCATGGTAGTGGGCATTGGCGAGGGGAACAGCGAGTTCTTCGTAGCCAGCGACGCATCGCCCATTGCCGAATACACCACGAAGATGGTGTACCTCCACGACGAGGAGGTGGTGATTTGCGAGCGCGACAAAGATCTGCACGTATTCACCCTCGACAACGAGGATGTGCCCGTGGAGGTGAAGAACGTGGAACTGGACCTCACCATGCTCGACAAGGGTGGCTTTCCCCACTTCATGCTGAAGGAAATCTTCGACCAGCCTAACGTGCTGCAGGACTGCATGCGAGGCCGCGTGCTGCCCGAGCACGGACGTGTGGTGCTGAGTGCCATCACCGACCATCGCGAGCGCCTCATGAATGCCCGCCGCTTCATCATCGTCAGTTGCGGCACATCGTGGCACGCCGGACTCATCGGCAAGCAGCTCATCGAGCACTTCTGCAAGATTCCCGTCGAGGTGGAGTATGCCAGCGAGTTCCGCTACCGCGAGCCCGTCATCTACCCCGACGATGTGGTGATGGCCATCTCGCAGAGCGGTGAGACCGCCGACACCCTGGCAGCCATCGAACTGGCCCGCGAGGCTGGCGCCTTCGTCTTCGGCGTGGTAAATGCCGTAGGCAGCTCCATAGCCCGCAACACCGACACCGGCACCTACATCCACGTAGGCCCCGAAATCGGTGTAGCCTCCACCAAGGCCTTCACAGGACAGGTCTGCGTGCTCACGATGCTGGCCTTGGCTCTGGGCGAGGCACGCGGCACGGCTGATGCCAAGGAATACAAGGACGTCTTCGACGAACTGCAGCGCATCCCCTCGAAGATAGAACACATCCTGCAGCAGAACGAGCGCATCGAGACCCTCTCGAAGATATTCACCTATGCCCACAACTTCCTCTATCTCGGTCGCGGATGGAACTTCCCCGTAGCCCTTGAGGGAGCGCTGAAGCTGAAGGAAATCAGCTACATCCACGCCGAGGGCTATCCCGCTGCCGAGATGAAGCACGGCCCCATCGCCCTCATCGACAAGGAGATGCCCGTCGTCTTCATCGCCACCCACCACCAGCTCTATCAGAAGATTATCTCGAACATGCAGGAGGTGAAGAGCCGCAACGGACGCATCATAGCCATCATCACCGAGGGCGACGAAGTGGTGAAGAACATGGTGTCGGAGTACATCGAGGTGCCTGCCACCATTTCCTGCCTCGCACCCCTGCTCAGCGTCATCCCCCTGCAACTGCTGGCCTACCACATCGCCGTGCAGAAGGGGCTCAACGTCGACCAGCCGCGTAACCTCGCCAAGAGCGTAACCGTAGAGTAACCCACGCGTCGCTGCCTCGTCGGCGACACGTCCCCTCCCCACAGGGATAGTATTCCTTCCCTTGTCACACAATTGTGTGTCAAGCGGAGCGATACTATCCCTTCCTCTCACACGTTACTATCCCTCCGCCCCATGCCATACTATCCCTCCGTCAACAGGCCGCTACCCCCCTGCCGCAGGGTGCAGACCCTGTCGCCATAAGTTCACGACCTTGGGGGCATAACGTCACGAACCCTTTAAAATAAGGCATAGTCGAGGGGTAGAGGGGAAAACCTTCACAG
>JBGUVX010000036.1:0-16273 GCA_045220575.1 Bacteroidaceae bacterium | reverse complement strand
GAGCCTCTTGTCGGATTCGAACCAACGACCCCGAGATTACAAATCACGTGCTCTGGCCAACTGAGCTAAAGAGGCGGGTGGGAAAGCTTGCCGCATCGCGCCGCTACAACCAAGTACCCTTGCTGCGGTCAAGCCCTGGGGGATTCCGAGGGAGCATGCCGTACGGGACTTTCCCATTTGCGGCTGCAAAGGTACGAATAAGTGAGCGAATAACCAAATTTTCATTCAAGAAATTCGTTATTAAGGCCGAGTTGGAGGATGCCGACGAAGGTTGTCCTATGTACTTACAATACCCGTACCTTCAGTTTTGCGTAGGCACGCTCCACCTTCTCCAAGGCCTTCTCCACGCTTTCGTCACGCGCCAGCAGTACGCCCATTCGGCGGTGTCCCTTGATGAAGGGTTTGCCAAAGAGACGGATTTGCACATCAGGCTCAGCAAGCACCTCCTCCAAGTTCTCAAACTCCACCATTGTAGTGTCGCCCTCCACGACGATAGCTTTTGAGGCGCTGGGACCGAAGAAGTTGACCTTGGGAATTGGCAGCCCCAGCACGGCACGGGCATGAAGGGCGAACTCAGACAGGTCCTGAGATATCATGGTGACCATACCGGTATCGTGCGGACGAGGCGAAACCTCACTGAAGAGCACTTCATCGCCACAGACGAACATCTCCACACCAAAGATACCATAGCCACCCAGGGCATCGGTTATTTTCTGGGCGATATCCTGTGCCTGTGCCAGCGCCTTCTCACTCATGGGCTGTGCCTGCCACGACTCGCGGTAGTCGCCGTCCACCTGATGATGACCAATGGGGTTGAGGAATGTGGTGCCGGCACAATGGCGCACGGTGAGGAGCGTAATTTCATAGTCGAACTTGACGAAGCCCTCCACGATGACCTCACCACCTCCGGCACGACCGCCCTCCTGGGCTATCTTCCAAGAGTTGTCGGCATCGGCAGGTGTCTTGCACACACTCTGTCCGTGACCCGACGAACTCATGATGGGCTTCACAACACAGGGTGTGCCCACCTCACGGATGGCAGCATCGAACTCCTCGCGCGTGGCGGCAAAACGGTAGTTGGATGTTGGCAATCCCAACTCCTCGTGAGCCAACTGGCGTATGCCCTTGCGGTTCATGGTCAGGAAGGTGGCGTTTGCCGTAGGAATAACATTATATCCCTCCTTTTCCAACTCCACGAGCGTGGGTGTGGCGATGGCTTCCACCTCCGGAATAATCATATCCGGCTGTTCCTTCTCGATAATCTCGCGCAGGCGAGCGCCGTCCAGCATGGAGAGTACATAACTGCGATGAGCCACCTGCATGGCAGGCGCATTCTCATAACGGTCGAGAGCGATTACCTCAACGCCGTAGCGCTGCAACTCCAATGCAACTTCCTTTCCCAGTTCACCTGAGCCGCACAATAGTGCCTTCTTTGCCACTTTCGTCAGCGGCGTGCCAATCTTTACCATATATTTTCTTGTAATCATTACTTACATTCCGGGCCTTCTGATGACCAGCCTGATAGCTACGGGGTTCTCCGCAACGAACTGTTCTGCATTCTCCACCACGCAGGCCAGGTATCCCCCACCCCCTGCACCAGGCATCTTCCACGCCAGCACCTTGTCGCGGTACTGGTCGATGTAGCTTTGCACGCAACCCTGAATCATGGCGGGGAACATAGCCGTCTGGGCGTTGAAACTGCCACGATAGGCTTCAGCAAATGCAGTCAGGTCCTTGTTCAGAATAGCCTTCCAGCAGTCGTCGGCAGCCTTGGCCAGTGCCTTCACCTTGGGCTCCGTGATGTCCTTTCCTTCGACTACCGAACAGCCAGGTTTGCGGGGTTCCATGGGAATCATTATGAGATGTGCCTCCAGCCAGTTCAAAACCGATTCGTCGTAGCAGGTTTCTATCTTCTCCGGCCAGAAACGATTGTCGTAATAATGGCGGCAAAGGCCAGGAATGCAGATGCCTATCGAATCTTGCGCCCCACTTATGATGCCATCCGAGCGCTCTGGGTCGTTCTCGAAGCAGAACACCAGTTTTGCAAGCGTTTCGGGCTCCATGTTGGGCAGTTGGTAGGGCCAAATCTTCTTAATCATGTTGCGGGTGCTGGTGCTCAGCCCACAACGCTCACGGATTTCAAAGGTAGGCTCCAGCGAGATGGTGATGGCCCAACCTGGGGCAAACTGGCTCACGTATGGCTGGTCAATCCACGTCCCTGCAAGGTCCAGACGAGTAGGAATCTGCGATTCCGTCTTCTTCAAATCCGTTGACGAACGGGCCGTCAGTCCCTCCTGCGGAACACGCTGCAGCACCACGTACTCAATCCCATGCTCTCGGCAGAAATTACGTTTGTCTTCGTTTCCTCCGTCCTCGTTCACCACAAGGATGTCTGGCTTCAAAGCCTCAACAGTGGGCACAAAGTCCATCACTCCGCTCCCAGCATTGATAAACGCATCCTTCACATACCGAATGCTTTTCACCATGAAGAGCCTTTCCTGCTCGCTGTAGATGGTCTTGTGGTGCTTATATCCCTCGATGGTCTTGTCACTACCGATGCCGACATACAGGTCGCCATACTCCGCCGCCTGACGGAAGAACTCCACATGTCCGCTGTGCAGCAGGTCGTAACAACCCGATACAAATACTTTCTTAGCCATACCTTAATTCCAGTTATCCGTGTCGTTTACTTATTTTCACCGCGAATATACGCATTTTTCTTTAGACCTCGGACATAAATCATCCTTTTTTGTTACTTTGCCGCTTTATTTTCTTATCGCAAAATGCAAAACGGCTATGCCATCGCGGTGCGTAACGAACTTCGCCAGGCTCTCAATGGCAAAGGCTTAGAGGCCGCCATCATCGCGCCCCTGCACAATCGCGGTCCTGTTCCTCTGGCCATGGGGTGGTAATGCTTCGCCATAGGAATAGTAATCCTTCCGCTGAAGGAATAGTAATCCTGCGGCGGGAGGATTAGTAATCTTCCGACGTAGCACTTTGATGTGTGAATGGAGAGACTGGTATGATTTGGGGGAAAAATTGCAAAATTGCATTGCAAATTATTTTTCGCAGTATGCGAGAGAGGAAGAGAATGATAATTAATGATTATAATTATCTATATATTAATAAGTTATATAATAAATATATACATATTTACTTATTCTCCTGCCTTTCGTTTCAAAAAAATGAAATGCAATGCAATTTTGCAATTTTTGCGATGGAAGCAAGGACTTCAGCGACTACTATTTTTCAACATTACTTGTTGACGCGCCAGCCTTTGTCCTCGAAGTAGGTGTAGTCCACGCTCTCCACTAAGATGCGCTGACCATCGTAAACGCCACGTATGATGCGGCCCACGGGGGTCACATTCTCGTACTCAAGAAGGATTTCAGCCGAAGCTGTGTAGTCACCTGTCTTGCGCACGTTGCGGGCTTTGACAACCTTGAGTTCATAGGCTTTCAAGTTGACTTCCACGGTATTCTCCTTGGCCTTGGCCTTGTCATAGTCGCTTTGGCCGCCATCGGCTCGCAGGGGCACGTCGGGTTGCATCTCGTCTGCCTCAATGTGCTCTTCCTCGGCTTCTTCTGCTATCTCAGTCTCAGCATACTCTTCTGCTGCGTCCTGCGAGGGGAACTCGTTCACGTTGACGGAAGACTCAGGATACTTGCTGTAGTCTATCTCCATGTCCTTCTTCATGTCCTTCGTATCCTCATCGGGCTCAACCTCTTTCTCCTCCACCACCAGTTTTTTGCCCTTTTCCGTCAGAGCAACCTTCACGAAGTAGGTGTTGACCTCCTCGTTTGCCCAATAGGACTCCGTAGTCCAGTAACGATAGTAGTAACCTGCCTGCACGCGGCGTGTTCTCTTCACGCGCTCCATCTTCTTCACGACATCGCAGGAGTAGGTGATAATCTCGTTGGCTGCCAACTGGCGCAGTTTGTAACGTATATCACCGTCGTTGCACTCGAAATAGCCCGTGGGAACCGTTGCAGCATCCTCAAGCTGGTGCTGGCGAACAGCTTCCTTCTTGAACAGTTTCTTTGCCGTTGACTTACCAAAATCATCGGCGCCTCCGCCACAGGACACAAAACACATTGCTGATAGAACAGCCAGCAAAACGATTGAAAGTTTTTTCATAATTATTAGGTTTTTGGTTAATAATGAGGTATTTATTGTTAGTATGCATGGTCGGAGTTTATCTCGTCGAGGGTCAGCTCCTTCTTGTCGATGGCGTGCCAGGCATGGACGATGTAGGCTAGGACGAAGGGGATGAGGAGCGAGACGTAGAACATAGTGCGCAGGGTGAACTCGCTGCTGCTGGAGTTCTGCATGGTGAGCGACGACTGGAGGTCGGCAGTTGAGGGATAGTAGGCGGTGTTGTTCCAAGCCGTCAGTAGGAGCAGGACGGTCACCGTGACCACCGTGCCGAAGCCCACAACCCAGAAGCCACGCTTGTATGCCTTATGCGTCAGCGACCACAGGATGCCGAAGAGCACGAAGACCACACCTATGAGCATCAGCACCAGCAGGGGCCACATCGCCAAGAGGTTGTGGAGATACTTGTAGGGTTCCTTGAAGACGGTGCCGTCGGCTGCAACAGCATAGCCCTCACACGTGAGGATGTGTCCCAAGAAGGCGAGGAAGAAGCCGAGGAACAGGATGGTGCTGGTCCACAGGGGACGGATGATGCGGTTGTGGTTATCGAACTGGGCGTCCTCCACCTGCTTGTGGATGTACAGACAACCCAGAATGCGTGCCAGAAAGACTACGGCCAGTCCCAGGACGATGTTCCAGGGATTGAGCAGGGCATCCAGCCCGTGCGAAGCGTTTGCCCAACGGCTGATGATGAGTTGAGAATCCACAATGTTGCCTTTCTCCACAATGAAGTTCGAGCCCGTGAAGAACGTAGCAACGGCTCCGCCCAGCAACAGGGGGCCAAGTATACCGTTCAAGACAAGCAACCATTGAAAGACAGACCCTCCCCGAGCCCTCCCTTGTAGGGCGGGAGTAATTAGTTTTTCACTCTTGTCTGCAGAAGCATCTTCTCCCCTCTCTGCAAGGGAGGGGTTGGAGGTGGGTCTTTTTTGGAACTCGTAGCTGACGGCCTGCAGCACGAAGGAGAAGAGGATAATCATCCACAGCCAATAGGCACCGCCAAAGCTGGTGGAATAGAACAAGGGATAGGAGGCGAAGAAAGCGCCGCCAAAGGTGACAAGCGTGGTGAAGGTGAATTCCCACTTGCGTCCCGTGGAGTTTACTATCAACCTACGCTCGTCGGGAGTGCGTCCCAATGAGAAGATAAGCGTGTTGGCTCCCTGCACAAACATTAGGAACACAAGCAGGGCTGCCAGAAGTGCTACTACGAAGCACCAGTAATGCTGTAAGAAAATGTATGTCATAATTCCGGTCCTTTCTTGATTGATTTACACATGATGCTGATTTCGACGGCCAAGAGGGTCGTGAAGAGAATGAGGAAGAGGAAGAAGGTGGTCATCACTGCCGACGAACCCAACTGGCTGACACCCACCCACGTGGGCAGCATGTCCTGAATGGTCCAGGGCTGACGACCGAACTCGGCTACCAGCCAACCTGCCTCGCTGACAACGTAGGCAATGGGGATGCACAGGAGAGCAATAGTCCCCCACCATTTCTTCCCGAGGAGGGAGGGCTTAAACGAAGCCAACAGGAACAGCAGAATGAATAGGCAGCCGCCGCCCACCATCACACGGAAAGCATAGAAGCAGACGGGGATGTAAGGCACCACCTGAGCGCGGTCCTGCACATATCCGTAGCCGAAGTACGGCATGTTGGAGTTGAGAGTTGTAGCAAATTCTTCATTCTTCACTCTTAATTCTTCATTCATTTTGCGGTATTCCGTAAGTGCGGCTATGGCAGCCCGTCCGCGCTCTATCTTCTCCTCCAGCGAGGGCTCCTGCGTACCATCGGGCTTGGTGTAGCCATCCAGAATGTCACGAACGCCAGGCACATAGCCATTCATGTCGTTGGTGGCGAGGAACGAAAGGGCGTAGGGAACAGCCAGCTTCAGCGGAGCCTCGTCCTGCATCTCATAGTCGGGCTGGGCAAAGGGGTTGATGCCTGCGATGATGGTCAGCGGCTGGTCTGTGCCCCCCTTGTAGAGCGCCTCCATAGCAGCCAGCTTCATGGGTTGCGTCTGGGCAACGGTATAAGCCGAGTGGTGACCCGAGAGCATTATCAGGAAAGAAGAGACAAGACCGAAGACGGCACCTATGCGAAGGCTCTTGCGGGCAAACTCCAAGTGGCGCTGCTTCAGCAAGTACCAACTGCTAACGCCCACTACAAACACGGCTCCCAGCACCCAAGCCGAGAGGACGGTATGCACAAACTTGTCCACAGCCACAGGCGAGAGCGCCACCTCCGCAAAGCTGGTCATCTCGTTGCGCATGGTTTCGGGGTTGAAAGCCTGTCCCACAGGGTATTGCATCCAGGAGTTGGCGACCAGAATCCACCAAGCCGAGATGGTGGCTCCAAGACCCGTGAGCCAGGTGGAAGCGAGGTGGAAGCCCTTGCCGACCTTGTTCCAGCCAAAGAACATCACGGCAACAAAGGTGCTCTCCATAAAGAAGGCCACAATACCCTCTATCGCTAATGGGGCACCAAAGATGTCGCCCACGAGATAACTGTAGTTGCTCCAGTTGGTGCCGAACTCAAACTCCAGGATAAGTCCCGTGGCAATGCCCATTGCGAAGTTGATGCCGAAGAGCCGCTGCCAGAACTTGGCGGTCTGCTTCCAGAACTCCTTGCCCGTTCGGTAATACAGCGTTTCCATAATGCCCATCACCACAGCCAAGCCGAGGGTCAGGGGGACAAACAGCCAATGGTAAATGGCCGTGAGGGCGAACTGAGCTCTTGCCCAATCCACCGCTGCTAAGTCGATGTTTAATAACTGAATCATGTTTTCTGGTAATATTTTAAGGTTAAAAAGTTAAAGGGTTAAAAGGTTAAAAGGTTAAGGGGTGTCAACGGTCAGCTCCCTAAAAACGAACTCCGCTTCTCTACCCTCCTCTGCGTGTTCCTTTATGTAGTTGGGGAAGAAAAAGAGCTTCAGCACAACGAAGATGACGAAGAGCTTGATGAATATGACTGCCCAAAGCACGCGCCCCAGCGTCATGCTGCGGAACCCGTCATAGTACAAATGCCATATATCACGCACCCTCATACGGCTCGTTATTTCACATTCACGCTACGAATATACAACTTTTTTTCGCAAGGAATTAACTATTTTAGCATTTTTCTCTTTCCCAACCGTAAATTTCCCTTCCAAGACACTCGCCAGCTCTGGCTTCATCTGACTGGGATGGTTCTGCATGACCACTCACTTTATCAACTTCGCAATCTGCTTCTCGGTGGCCTCGGGCAACAGCCTGCGCAGGTGCTCAAACATCCGCTCGAACGACTCCTGTGGCGTGCAATCGCACATCTCGCGACCGAATAGCAGCTCTGGCGTCGTCAACAGCGACCAGCCCCAGCCGTATTCGCGCCCATGCTTGTCGGTAGGATACACGAAGTCCTCGGTCACAATGCGACAGGCCATCTGCAGGCGCGTCACATAACCGTCAAACTTACTCCTCATCTTGGGGCCGTCAAAACCGCAGGCAGCACGCAGTTCTCGTGTTATCAGGCTGCCATGCTCAGCCAAGGTCAGCAGGATGGATTCCTCAATAGAGCCCTCTTCTGGTGCTGGTCTCGAAGCGCGACGATAGTTGCACAAATCGGGCCACCAGTCCTTGCTCACGAATCCTGCCTTGCCTGCAAAGAACTTGCCATACACACAGCGTCCCTCGGTGACGATAGGGCCTTTCCACTTCCACAGCGGCCAGTCCCAACCGCCATCGTCGAACACCACATAGCGATTATCCTCATCCACCAGTTCCTCAGCCGAATAGCCCTTGATTCCACTATCCAGCAGTGGCAGGAAACCCACCTCTTGGATGAGGTCCATTAACTCCGGACAGCTATGTATCTCAATGTCTCTCATATCTGAATGAAGTTGAAAAAACGACGATAGGCCTCCACCTTTTTGTCGAACGACAAGGGATAGGCACGGGAGGAGGAAGGGAGGCGATAAAGTATGATGGAAGATGTTTGAGGTATGATGGAATATGTATTTACCTTGGGCACATCCATTATCCCCATCGTCCTACAAATCGTCTCTGTAGCCTTTTCTCCTGTGGTGACGATAGCACGAAGATGGGGTAGCTGGGCGATTAGACCAGGGATATCGGTTGCCTCCACCACCTCAAGGAACTTATCGGAGGCATTGTCCTGCAGTCGACGGATAGCCGTAGAGGTATCAAAAAACGCGAGCCCCTTCTCTTCGCAGAACGCCACAATCTCGTCTATCTTGAAGCGTTTGTTTGGCACATCCACAAAGTGATTCTTGTCACAAAAGAAGATCTGCCCCTCAATGCGCCAGTGGTCGTTGATAAAATTGGGATAGTAGAAGTCCATACACCACCGTTTGCGCTGGGGTGGAAAACTACCCAAGAAGAGTACCTTCGCATTCTCGGGCAGGAAGGGACGCAGCGGATGGTACTCTACCCCACCCTCGCTGCGAGCTACATTCTCTATGTTCAGATAAGAAGTCATCGTCTTTATATTGTAATCCAACGGTTCAGTTTCTCCCAAAATGCAGGAATCCTAACGCGAATAGGACTATCAGCATCTGGCTCATGAACAACGAAGCCTCGCTCCTCAAGATACTGCTGACGAAGGTTCTTGACGGCAGTACTGGTCTTGAGTGTGTCGATGCATTCCATGTAGATACGGAAAAGCGTCGGATATAGGTGAATGAAGTCACAATTGATGCTATCTGCCATCTGCTGGTGTTCGTCATCGAGTCTGAGTGTTTCACCCTTGAGCAGACGCTCACGGAAATGCCGCACATTCTGTTTCATGCGATAGACGGCAACACGATACGCCAAATCCGACATATCAAGCGCCTTAGCCATCTCCTTATTGGGTACAGCCCGTTGTTTATTAAGCATAGTCAACAGGGAACGCAGGAAGATAAAACGGCCACGAGGATAGAACACCTGATGGGCATAGGCTATCAATAGCGACACAACATTAATCTTTTCATCATCACAGATTCCCCCTTCTCCCATTATTGGCAAGTGTGCTTCGCAGTTCCCCTGCATCCAGTGTGCTTCGCAGTTTCCCTGCGAAGAAAAAACACGTCCTTCTACCTCAGCCCGGTTGCTCAGATAGTTGCGGAAGGTATTAAGCAGCCACGTCTCAAAAGCTTCCTTTTTCTTGATGCGCTGTAGGGCCTGATAAGGATAGCGCCCGCTCTCTCGAAGATAAAGGAAGAAATCATCAATAACATCCTCGTAATCATCTAAGAGATGGTTGTTATACGCCTCATAACGCGCCTGTAGCTGATGATTCAAACGCTCATGCAACAGATAGTACATCGCCTCATCATCGCCCTTCAGAATTATCTCCACAAAGTCGGGCACAGGGATACCAGCAAAACGCAACACCCTTTTATTCTTTGTTAGCCCTGCTTCCACAGTGCTTCGCGGTTCTGCCGCGAAGGAAGGCTTTCTCATCCACTCCTGTCGCTCCTGCTCCGACATCTTCTCGATAGCATAGCGCAGCATGGTGCGAGGCATCTCATGAGCATGCTGACGTAGAAATTCACGAAGCAAATCCATGCTTACGCGCTTGCCCATCTCCCTTAACATCCACCCCACCGCCTTATGCATCAGGTCATGCGGATGGTGTAGGTGTATCTCAGCATAGCGCAAGCACCACGACGGGTCGCCCATCTGTGAGGTTTTCCACGTACACACAATGCTCATCCTCTGCTTCCATAGGCATGGACTTTGGGCAAGGTCATCAAGTATCTGCCGTTTGTAAGCGATTTGGAGAGTATCTCCTCCCCCTTGGGGGGCGACTGGGGTCTTTAGAACAGCCACCGGATGTGGCTGCGGCCCCACAAAGGGGAGCGAATCCCCATTCGCGACGGTGGGAATCGGGAAGGGGCTTAGTTTTGTCGGTAAAAGCAGCCAATGACCAAGGATTTTATGGACGGATAAATCCACGAGGTCCCAATTGTTCGCCTGCTCAGCATACTGCAGATAAAGCATCAGGATCTCATCGCGCCCTCTTATAGCCTCCTCGTCATTTTCCAGTCGCTTGGTAGCTAGTTTCTCGAATTTCGCCACCAGTATCAGCAGTCCGCAGAGCCTCACCTCATGCCATTTCGACATCAGCAACTCAGGCACCTCTTCCAATGGGAAGTCCTTCCACACATTCTTCACCATTTCCCTTGTCTGTGGCACCTTCAGTCCCAGGAACTCATCGCCATCGCCATACTCACCTGGTCCCGTTTTAAAGAACCCCATGAGTATCCTTCGCTGCTCCTCATTCTGCAGCGACTCCATATACGCGATAATCTCCTTGGCAGTCATCATTTGTAGGCAAAGTTACGAAGACTTATCGAGGTTTCCAAACAAAGCAGCAGAAATGGTTCGCCAGATATTCTCCTTCGCAGTTTCAGGTTGCATCGCGATTTCGAGGGGCATATCAGGAGGATTGATGCAGGCAACGCTAGAGAAGCCGGCATCGAGGAGTTGTCGTTCGTCAGCTATGCGGCCAGCTATGAGCATGACGGGCACGCCGAAGGCTTCCCCCTCGCCCTTTGGAGAGGGGGTTAGGGGGTGAGGCCGGGCTCGTTGCAAGATACCAAAGGGTAATTTGCCCATAAGGGTCTGGCGGTCAGCAGAGCCTTCACCAGTAATCACGAGGTCAGCGTCTTGCAACAGGTCGTCAAAATGGATGGTATCTAACAGGAGGTCGATGCCAGAGCGGCACTCAGCATTCATGTATTGGAGGAAAGCATAGCCTAAGCCTCCTGCTGCACCTGCCCCAGGCATGTTCTGGCAGTCACGACCCATGTGCTTGGCAGATGCCTCCGCAAAACGTTTGGCACGAGCATCAAGGGCCTCAACCATTTCGGGTGTTGCGCCTTTCTGAGGCGCAAAAACGTATGCTGCCCCATTCTCTCCACAGAGCGGATTGGTGACATCGGTGGCTATCGTGAAACGCACATCATTTTCAATTTTCAATTTTGTAATCGGCTCTGCCGCTTCGCTAGTCGAAGAATCTTCAATTGCTCTAAGCATTCCTATGCCACAGTCGCTAGTGGCACTTCCGCCAAGCCCTACGATGATGTGCTTGCAACCTCGTCTGATGGCATCTACCACCAACTGGCCTGTGCCATAACTCGTAGCCACCATCGGGTTGCGCTCCTCAGGCTTGAGCAGCGTCAGTCCGCTGGCCTTGGCAATCTCTATCACTGCCGTATCGTCCTTCACGAGATACTGCGCCACGATCGTTCGCATCAGCGGGTCCTTCACGTTGACCTCTACGATTGAGCCGCCCATCGCAGCCTGAAATGCTTCCATAAAACCCTCGCCGCCATCGCTCACAGGCACTTGTACGACCTCGGCCTCAGGCATCTTCGCAAGAATACCCTCAGCAGCCGCCTGATTTGCCTCAGCCGATGTCAGACAACCCTTGAACGAATCAATTGCTACGATAACCTTTTTCATACCTTCATCGCCATATTTTATGGGTCTTATTCCAAATATCGCTGGATATATTCTAATCGTTTTCTTCAAGCCAGTCAACCAGCACCTTGCAGTATTCTTCGTGGGCATCGACAAAACATGTATGACGTGACTTGCGGAACAAGTGCCAGCGACTGCCAGGGATATGCTCATAGAGCGAGGCGGCAACGACGGGCGTGCAGATGTCGCGCGTGCCGCTGCAAATCAGTGTCGGCTGGGTGATGAGATGCAGGCGGTCGGTATATTCGAAATCCTTCAGGCTGCCCAGCGGCTGATATTCGTTAGGACCCCAGCCATAGAGATAGGCCTCTGTTCCAGCACGTTTCGGGCGACGCAGACACTCAGGCGAATGCTCATCAACGCTGATGACAAACTGTTCGAAGTAATGGTCGTTGGCACGCAGGTAGGCAGGCGAATCCCATTGCCCATTGGCCTCCGCCTGTCTGATAGCCTCCTGGTCTTCCTCCGAGAGCTGCTTGATTAGCCGATGTTGCTCGCTGGCCCACAGACTGCTGGAAGCATGGCCCGACGAAAGGATGAGCGACTTGATGCCCGCGGGCTTCTCGTCAATGGCATAAGCGATGGCCTGCATGGCACCCCACGACTGTCCGAGGATGTGAACCCTGTCAAGGTGGAGATGCTCACGGATGGCAATAAGTTCGTCAATCCAGGTCTTCTGCGTCCATAGCTCAGGGTGACCGTCGAGGTACGAATTGCCGCAGCCTATCTGATCGTAGGAGATCACCTGCCGCCCCGTTTCGGCTATGCAATCGAGCACCTCGAAATAGTTGTGTGTACTTCCCGGGCCGCCATGAAGCAGCAACAGAGGTGCCTTCTCAGATTTCTCACCCACTATGCGATAATAGGTCTTGTAGCCCATAAAAGGCATGTAGCCTTCGGTAATCTTGTTGTTTGTCATATTGTTTATTTTCTTCATTATTCCGTTGGCACGTTTACGTTTTTACGATATCCCATGCCCGTCACATGACAGATGAGCCGTCCGTCCTGATTGGTCACGCGCACCTCTACGGCAGGAATCTTGTGGTGGTCGCATATACCTACGGCCTCAGCCCGCAACACATCGCCCTCACGTGCACTCGACACAAACATGATGCTGTTGTTGATGCCGAACGTCAGCTGTCCGTTGTGGTTCATCCAAGCCGCTATCGCCAAGTCGGCCAACGTAAACAGCGCCCCACCCTGACACACATTACCGCCATTCAGGTGCATCGCCGTCACCGTCATCTCCGCCACGGCATGCCGTTCGTCCACTTCCGTAATCCTGCAACCCGCATTGGCTGCAAACCTATCCGTCCGATTCAAAAGTTCCTTTATATCCATTGTTGTCATTTGTTTGTTCCGAATCACATCTTACCTCTTCCATCTTACATCTTACTTCTCAGCGCTTCCACCACTTTCACATCCGCTGGCAACCACTTCACGCTATCCAACTCATCCTTCGCCAGCCACTTAGCCGCCTCGTGTTCATTCAGATGTAGCGCCTCACCAATGAGCGAGCAGAGGAAGCAATGCATCGTCAAGTGAAAGGCTGGATAATCATACTCAACCGTACAAAGGAACTCGTCCACGCCAATCTCCGCTGACAGCTCCTCGCGAATCTCCCTCACAAGCGCCTCCTTCGGTGTCTCTCCTATCTCCATCTTTCCGCCAGGGAACTCCCACCAGTCCTTCCACTCGCCATATCCTCGCTGGGTGGCGAATATCTTATCATCCTTGCGGATTATTGCTGCTACGACTTCTATCTGTTTCATTACCAATTATTTTTATGCTGTCCATTCGAAATCTTCCATTAGATCGTCTGGAAGTGGAGAGTCCATGTGTATGTCATAAAGGATAGAGCCATTCGTTGTAGCATCCTTACGTGGGTTATACAATTGACCTGTACCCACATACGTGAATGGCAAGGTGATGTTATTCTCTGACTCCACCTTACGAACGAAAACTAATGCCTGCTTGCTTTCTCTTTGCTTGCGCTCTTCGTCAACTTTTATATTAGCAACGCTTTCCCATTGGAAGGTTTCGTTGTCCAGGAATTTATCTTTATAATTTAGATGCTCTTGCACAGAGCTATCTTTCTTTAACGCTGCAAAGATATACATTTTTCCATTATTATAATAAGTTCCCTTTTGATCACCTTTAGGATTCATAAGAATTTTCAAAAGCGCTTGATCCTTACGATAATCCTGATAAATCAAGAAATCATCATCATCTTTATATTTGGCGATATATTGTGACAGGCCATATTCAAGAAGGTCGGATACGAATTCAACGAACTCTGGATCGACCGTACAACGGAAACGAATGCTCCCGTCTGACATCTGAATAACGCCGCCTTCTTTCATAAATCTAAGCGCATGATTCATCTGCTCGTCAGTATAACCTGCTATCTCATTTGAAAGCGTCTGACGGATTACATTTTCAGAGGTAATGCCATTAAGCAAAAGCTTCACTACAAGAAATTCATGCCGACGAACCAAGGGCAACAGACTCGAAATGTAATCGATAGCAGTAATCTGTTCTTCTGTAAATAGAGGTATGTCCTCGCCTATGCCCTTTAAGAAACCATAGTACGAATTGGTTTTCGTCCCATCTATCCTGATCTTCATAAACTTCAGCAGATTAGGAGCATAATCGCAATTCACGTAGTCCATGTGTTTTGGGAACGTAGGTGTCTTCAGATAGCTCTTGAAGTTCTGATAATCTTTCTTCAAATAGCGAATTTGGTTGAAGTTCTCGTTATCTATATGATGAAGAATTTCTTCCTTAGAAAGGTCATCAATCATAATCTTGACGCCAT
This sequence comes from Bacteroidaceae bacterium, assembly GCA_045220575.1. Lineage (GTDB taxonomy): Bacteria > Bacteroidota > Bacteroidia > Bacteroidales > Bacteroidaceae > Physcousia. Next base: position 1,837 of record JBGUVX010000036.1, on the reverse strand, counting down.
ACTCTTCCAACCCAAGAACACGGAAATCGTCCCTAACCATATACTTCAGCAACTTCTTCTCTAGAATATATCCTTTTGATAGGCTTCCAAGTGCAAGAGCGATATGAACACTTCGTTTGTAGCTGTTCCCTATGAAATCAAGTATGGTGACATAACTCTTATTCTGGTATTTACGCAATCCACGTCCCAACTGCTGAATGAAGATAGTACTTGATTCCGTTGGACGCAGGAACAATACCATGTTTACTCCAGGTATATCCACACCCTCATTCAATATGTCAACAGCAAAGAGTATTTCCAAATCCTTGCTATCGCTCTGAAGGTCATTATAGGCACGAATACGTTCGCCCGTTTTGTTCTTTCCACTTAGAAAAGCTGTATGGTAATGCTCTCCAAGATTCTCTGCCATCATGCGGGCATGTTGAATATTACGGCAGAAAGCCAACGCTTTTAACTTTTGTCCATCTGGACGGTGACGTTCTATCTGTTGGTATATGAATTCGCAATTCTCGTCACCTGATATTTGAGCTATCAGACGACGTTCTTCTGAATCCGTTAGGCCGTAGTTAACCAGTTCATCGCGGATGCCATAATAATGAAACGGAACTATGAGGTCATTGATGATAGCGTCACGAAGACGTAATTCATAAGGGATATTGTTACCAAAGAGTTCCACAACATCCTTGTTATCCATACGATTCTCTGTTGCCGTCAGGCCTAACAAGAACTCTGGCTCAAAATAGTCGATGATTTGACGATAAGTGTCAGCTACTGCATGGTGACATTCATCAATAATGATATAATCGAACTCCTTCTTGTCGAACAACTCCAGCGATCGGCACATGGAAACGTTTGTCGAGAAAATGAAATCTGCCTCAAGTTCCTTAGCCTCGCCCGAATACATGCCGCAAGTCTTCAAACCACCAAACACCTCTTGGAAAGTCTCAAGCGACCTACGCAGAATTGAGCCTTCGTGAACAACATATAACAATCTATTAGGGGCAAAGTTAAGTGCATCGAAAGCAGCCAAATATGTCTTTCCAGAACCTGTGGCTGAGATAACAAGCGCACGCCCGACACCAATAGCCCTGTTGCGGTTTAGCTCTTTAAGGGCCTTACGCTGCATGTAGTTGGGCTTTATCTTCTGCTCAGCAAGGTCATAGTCCATATCCCAACGCTCTATGGCGAAGTTTATCTTCTGCGCATAGAGGTTGATGCGTTCCTGAGTGAGTTCAAGGGTCTTATTCCATAGGTCATCGAACTCATTACACGCACTCAGATACGCCTCATCCTCTTTCTGACAATCAACGACAAGGTCCCATTCAATGTTTTTAAGTAAAGCATAACGAGTAATATTGGAAGAACCAACAATCAATTCGCATCTGCTGTCAAATTCAAAAAGATAGCCTTTAGTATGGAATCCGTTTGTGGAATAACTCTTCTCTTCATAAAAGCACTCATCGTCCAAATGACATTCGAAATTCTCAAAAGACACAGCCAGTTTCAGAAAGAAATTGAGTGACTCAACATCTGTAAAGTTCTGATAGGTAGATGTAATTAGCTTTCCTGTCGCTCCACGTTCTAATGCAGACTTGATGTCATTGGCCAACAATACCAGTCCTGCTTTCTTGATAAAACTAACAGAGAACAAGAACTCCCTGCAAGTTCTCAGATTTGCCTGAATCGTTGCAAGGAACGTCGTATCTGTATAATTTGTTAAGAACTTCGATTTCATAATATGCTTATTTCGTTCACTGCTGTCCGGAGAAATAATCTCCGATAGCGTTTAAATTATTTATAATTAGTTGTTTATAAGGATAAAATTATTTTTTGATTA
>JBGUVX010000035.1:0-15100 GCA_045220575.1 Bacteroidaceae bacterium | reverse complement strand
GTGAACGTCGCGAAGTAATAGTACTTGCCCTTATACTTATGCAGCTCCGCCGCCCATATCATCGGGTGCGGCCCCATCCATCCTTCGGGGTCAGTCTCCGCAACGTGATAAGGGCCATCCCACAGACGAAGGTCGCGGCTCGTCCAGAGCATGCCGCCCGTGCCCGTCATGTAATACATCATCGTCGCCGTATCAGCCAGTATAGCAGGGTCACTCAGCCGGATGCTGTCCATCGGTACGTTCGTCCGCACACGCCACTGCCTTTGTCCAAAGACAACAATAGGCATCAGGCACAGGAAAAGTAGGATTCGTCTCATAGCTTATAAGGTTTGCTGGGAAGGGATATTTAGATTGCTGCGAAGGCTTACCAGAATTTGTTGTCACGCACGCTATATTCGAAGCCGACCTCCGAGAGCTTCTGCTCCAATGCACGGCGGTCCACGTCGAGGTCGTCGCACAGTTCGTCCAGCGAGTTATAGCGGTCGCGCAGCATCATGTTAACTGCCGAGTACAGCATCATCGGGTCTTGGGGTAAACTATCCATACGCGCTTAATTATCCAATTTCACATGCTTCACAAGTCACTCTTACTTCTTTCGCAGGTCTTATCCGTATGCTTCACAAGTCACACTCACTTGTTTCGCATGACAAAATTACGAATACTTTGCGACATACGCAAGAAAAGGGGCCTGCCCATTTACGGACAAGCCCCTTTATCATCGTTTGTTTGTAGTCTGATGCTTATGCCTCCACGGCAGCCTGTGCGGCAGCCAGACGTGCAATGGGCACGCGGAAGGGAGAGCAGCTTGCGTAGTTCAGGCCAATCTTGGCGCAGAACTTAACACTGCTGGGCTCGCCACCATGCTCGCCGCAGATACCGCAGCGCAGGTTGGGACGAACACCACGACCCTTCTCGACAGCATACTTCACAAGCTTACCAACACCGTTCTGATCAAGTACCTGGAACGGGTCAACCTTCAGAATCTTCTTCTCAAGATAAGCGGGCAAGAAGCTGGCGATGTCGTCGCGGCTATAGCCGAATGTCATCTGTGTCAAGTCATTGGTACCGAACGAGAAGTACTCAGCCTCGGTAGCGATGCGGTCGGCGGTAAGAGCAGCACGAGGTATCTCAATCATCGTACCAATCTCGAACTCAACCTTCACACCATACTCCTCGAATACCTCAGCAGCTACCTTCTGGATGATGGCCTTCTGCTGCTTCAGCTCGTAAAGGATACCAATCAGGGGAACCATGATTTCGGGCTTGGGATCGAAACCTTCCTTCTTCAGCTCACAAGCGGCGCTAAGGATGGCGCGGGTCTGCATAGCTGTGATTTCGGGGAAGGTAATACCCAGACGGCAACCACGATGGCCCAGCATGGGGTTATTCTCGGCCAGACTCTCAACACGGCGCTGGATGGTCTGCAGGTCTACACCCATCTCCTTAGCCATGGTCTCCTGACCAGCAAGGTCGTGGGGCACGAACTCGTGCAAGGGAGGATCTAAGAGGCGGATGTTAACGGGCAGTCCGTCCATAGCCTTCAGAATACCCTTGAAGTCAGCCTTCTGGTAGGGCAACAGCTTAGCCAAAGCCTTCTCGCGACCCTCGGCGCTGTCGGCCAGAATCATCTGACGCATGGCGATAATCTTCTGGTCGTCGAAGAACATGTGCTCAGTACGGGTCAATCCGATACCCTTGGCACCAAATGCACGAGCCACCTCTGCATCGTGAGGAGTGTCGGCGTTGGTACGAACCTGCAGCTTAGTGTACTTGTCGCAGAGGTCCATCAACTCCTTGAAGTCGCCGCTAAGTTCAGCAGCCTTGGTGGGAACCTCGCCAGCATAAACCTGACCGGTCGTACCGTTGATGCTGATATAGTCGCCTTCCTTATATACTACGCCGTCAATCTCAACGGTCTTAGCCTTGTAGTCAACATTCAAGCTACCAACACCGCTGACGCAGCACTTACCCATACCACGAGCCACAACGGCAGCGTGAGAGGTCATACCACCACGGGCGGTGAGGATACCCTCGGCTGCAGACATACCTGCGAGGTCCTCGGGGCTGGTCTCGATACGAACCAGAACTACCTTGTGACCATCGGCATGCCAAGCCTGAGCATCGTCAGCGTGGAACACAATCTGACCACAGCCGGCACCGGGGCTGGCGGGCAGACCTTGAGCAATAACCTTAGCCTGTGTCAGAGCCTTCTTATCGAATACAGGGTGCAGCAGCTCATCGAGCTTCTGGGGCTCGCAACGCTGGATAGCGGTCTTCTCGTCTATCATACCCTCGTGCAACAGGTCGATGGCAATCTTCACCATGGCAGCACCTGTGCGCTTACCGTTACGGGTCTGCAGGAACCACAGCTTGCCTTCCTGTACGGTGAACTCCATGTCCTGCATATCGCGATAGTGCTGTTCCAGTTTGTTCTGGAGAGCATCGAGCTGAGCATAAATCTCGGGCATAGCCTCTTCCATAGAAGGATACTTGGCTACGCGCTCTTCCTCGCTGATGCCAGCACGCTCTGCCCAACGCTGTGAACCGAGCTTGGTAATCTGCTGAGGAGTACGGATACCGGCAACAACGTCCTCACCCTGAGCATTCACAAGATACTCACCGTTGAACACATTCTCACCATTGGCAGCATCGCGGCTGAAGCATACACCAGTAGCAGAGGTATCGCCCATGTTACCGAATACCATAGCCATAACGCTAACAGCAGTACCCCACTCGTCGGGAATTCCTTCCATCTTACGATACAGGATGGCACGCTCGTTCATCCAGCTGCGGAATACGGCACAGATGGCACCCCAGAGCTGTTCGATGGGATCGTTGGGGAAGTCCTTGCCAGTGCGCTCCTTGATAGCAGCCTTGAACATCTGAACCAGCTTCTTCAGCTCGTCAACGCTCAGGTCCTTGTCCAGCTTCACGCCACGCTCGGCCTTAACCTTCTCAATGATTTCCTCGAACGGGTCGATGTCAGTCTTGTTCACGGGCTTCATCTCCAGCACCACGTCACCGTACATCTGCACGAAGCGACGGTAGCTGTCATATACGAAGTGGGGGTTGTTAGTCTTCTTGGCCATACCCTCAGCCACCTCGTCGTTCAGACCCAGGTTCAGAATGGTATCCATCATACCGGGCATGGAGGCACGGGCACCTGAACGAACGCTGACCAGCAGGGGATTAGCAGCATCGCCGAACTTGCAGTTCATCAGCTTCTCGACGTGGGCTACAGCAGCCATTACGTCGTCGTTCAGCAGCTCCATAATCTTCTCCTGACCAACCTCGTAGTACTCGTTACATACGTCGGTGGTGATAGTGAAACCAGGAGGAACAGGCACACCGATGTGATTCATCTCGGCCAGGTTCGCACCCTTACCACCCAGTTGTTCACGCATCTGGGCGTTACCCTCGGCTTGTCCATTTCCGAAGGTGTAGACTCTTTTCTGACTCATGTTAAGTAGTATTAAATTATGTGTTACTTGATAGGTTTGTCTGCAAAGATACGAATAAGATATTAATACGCCAAATTTTCCCGTAGAAAACTATTCATCTCTATTAAAAGAATCCCCACGGCCCTATTCGAGTCGCGGGGAAACATAAAACCTTGGCTTTGCATCTTAACGGCGACGGCCAAAGAGACGCAGGAGGTAGAGGAAGAGGTTGATGAAATCAAGATAGAGGGTAAGACTACCCATAAGGGCTATTTTACCCAAGGTCTCTCCATCGGCACTCTGCCCTGCCTGAATGAGAATATTCTTTATTTTCTGCGTATCGTAGGCTGTCAGACCAACGAAGATAATCACACCAGCATAGTTGACCAGCATCATCACCATACTATTCTGGAAGAACAGGTTCACCAGCGTAGTAATGATGAGACCTATGAGGGCCATGTAGAGGATGCGTCCCACAGCAGAGAGGTCACGCTTTATGAAATAGCCCACCAGCGACATGGCGCCAAAGGTTCCTGCCGTGATGAAGAAGGTCTGAGCGATGCTCTCTATCGTGAAGGCCAGGAAAATGACAGAAAGCGTTACGCCATTGAGCAGACAGTAAAGGGCAAACAGCATGCCCATCGTAGCAAAACTGAGGCGATTAATTGCTGCTGAAACCCATACCACGAGAACGACCTCACCGATGAGAAGTCCCCAGAAAAGCGCCTGGTTGGTGAGTATCGCCGTCATTATCTGGGGGTTGCTGGCCACAAACAGGCCCGTAAGTCCTGTCATAGCCAGTCCCAGTGCCATCCACAGATAGACACGACGCATGAGCTGACCAAAGGCAGAAGTGCTCGTGGCACTACTCATCCTATCATACTGAGCCGAAATATCTTTATCGTACATATTAAATTTGTTAGTTAGATATTACATGATACCGTCGGCACGCAGCTTCTCCTGCCACTTCCATGCCGAAGCCAGCACCTGGTCGGTGGGAGTATCTGCCTTCCAGCCAAGCACCTTGTTGGCCTTATCGACGTTACCCCAAACCTTCTCGATATCGCCCTCGCGACGAGGAGCATATTCCCAGTTCACCTTAACGCCGGTAGCTTTCTCGAAGCCCTCGACAACCTCCAGCGTGGAGAGACCACGGCCAGTACCGATGTTGAACACCTCAACAGCTTCACCGTCACCTTCCAGCACGCGGGTCATAGCCTTCACGTGAGCCTTGGCAAGGTCAACGACATAGATGTAGTCGCGGATGCAAGTTCCATCGGGAGTGTCATAGTCGTTACCGAAAATCTTCAGCTGCTTGCGAACACCGATAGCCGTCTGTGTTACGAAAGGAATTAGGTTCATGGGCACACCGATGGGCAGTTCGCCAATCTCAGCAGAGGGATGAGCACCGATGGGGTTGAAGTAGCGCAAGATAACACTCTTGATGGGTGCACCAGAGTGGATGTAGTCCTGAATGATTTCCTCATTAATCTGCTTCGTATTGCCATAGGGCGACAGAGCCTTCTGGATGGGAGCCTGCTCGGTCACGGGCAGATTCTCCTTCGTGGGCTGACCATAGACGGTGCAGCTCGAAGAGAAGATGATACCCTTCACATCGTACTTGGGCATAAGTTCCAGCAGGTTGATGAGGCTAACAAGGTTGTTGCGATAGTACAGCAGAGGCTTCTCCACGCTTTCGCCTACAGCCTTGGAAGCAGCGAAGTGGATGATACCCTTGATGCCAGGATACTTCTTGAAGACACCTTCCGTAGCGTCCATATCGCGAAGGTCAATCTGCTCGAAGGCAGGACGGATGCCTGTAATCTTCTCGATGCCATCCAGTACTTCGATGCGTGAATTACTCAGGTTGTCAACAATGACTACATCGTAGCCAGCCTCTTGCAACTCAACGGTGGTGTGCGAGCCAATGAAGCCGCAACCGCCTGTTACCAAAATAGTTTCTTTCATAATTAGTTATAGGTCTATAGGTTAATAAATTATTCAAACAACTTGGCCAAGCCATTGTTGACACCGCTAAAGCCCATGAAGGCCATAGAGAGCAGACCTGCCACCACGAGAGCGATGGCCATGCCCTGCATACCCTTAGGCACATCCATACGTGCAAGTTGCTCACGGATGCCGGCAAACACGACGAGTGCCAAACCAAAGCCGAGGGCCGTGCACAGGGCGAACCAGACACCGCTGACGAGACCGGGCTCCATGCCTGCAGCATCGTATGTACCATTACCGACCAAGATGGCAACACCAAGGATGCAGCAGTTGGTGGTAATCAGGGGCAGGAATACGCCAAGAGCCTGATACAGGGCGGGACTCACCTTCTTCAGCACAATCTCTACCATCTGCACGAGGGCGGCGATGACGAGAATGAAGGCAATGGTCTGCAAGTATTCAAGACCAAAGGCGTTCAACACATACATCTGAATGAGATAGGTCACCAGCGTGGCAATGACCAGCACAAAGGCTACGGCTGCGGCCATGCCCATTGCAGTCTCAACCTTCTTCGACACACCCAGGAAGGGGCAGATGCCGAGGAACTGACTCAATACGATATTGTTAACGAATATCGCTGTGATAAATATAAGTAGGAATGCCATAATTCAAAATCAAATTAAGAATTAAGAAATAAGAGTTAAGAATTACGAACTCTGTTAAACGCTGCAATGAGGTAACCCAGCACGATGAAGGCTCCGGGAGCCAGCACGAAGAGCAGGGCGCCATAGTTCTCGGGGAACAGCGTAAAGCCAAATACCTTACCCGTACCAAGCAACTCACGGCAGGCACCAAGCAATGTGAGAGCCCATGTGAAGCCCAGTCCGATGCCCAGTCCGTCGAAGATGCTGGGGATGGCACCGTTCTTGGCAGCAAAGGCCTCGGCACGTCCCAGAATGATGCAGTTAACCACAATCAGGGGAATGAAGAGTCCAAGGGCAGCATCCACAGCAGGGGCGTATGCCTTGATGAGCATCTGCAGGATGGTCACCAGCGAGGCAATGACCACGATGTAGCACGGAATGCGCACCATGTCAGGAATCAGGTTCTTGATGAGCGCTATGATGAGGTTTGAGAACACCAGCACAGCCATTGTGGCCAGTCCCATAGACATACCGTTGATGGCGGACGATGTTGTGCCCAGCGTGGGACACATACCCAAAAGGAGCACAAACGTAGGATTCTCCTTGATGAGTCCATTCAGAAATACCTTTATATTATTCATTTGTCACCTCCTTTTCTTCTTTAACTTGTTGGGAAGCACCTGTCTGTACATCGGCCTTAGCCTCGTCCAGGGCAGCATAGGCTGCATTCACACAGCGCAGGAAAGCACGGCTGGTGATGGTAGAGGCCGTGATGGCATCCACCTCTCCCCCATCCTTCGACACGGTGAGCTTGCCAGCTTTCTTGCCGATGATATTGCCCTTCTGACCTTCCTGGAACCACTCGCCAGCCTTAGCACCAAGTCCCGGAGTCTCTGCGGTTTCCAACACGCGATAGCCCTGAATCAGGCCTTCGTCGTTGAAGCCCACGAGCACGGTCAACTTACCACCAAAACCATTGGGGTCGGTAGCCTGTACGGCAGTACCTTTATCTGTAGCATATAGGATTGCACCCGAAGCCAACGTGTCAGGCGCTACCACCTTCAGTTCGTCGGCAGCCAACACAGCTTTGATACCATCGCTCAGTTGCTGTTCCTTAATCAGTTTGATGGGTTCAGCCGTAACGCTGTTCACATATCCCAGTGCCAGACCTGCCACTACGGCAATCGAGGTCAGCACAATCACCATGTTAGGTAATGTTGATTTCAGCTTTTTCATTTTGCGGCCTCCTTTCTTACGACTTCGCCAAAGCGCTTAGGCTTACAATAGGTGTTGATGAGCGGTGTGAAGGCGTTCATGATGATGATGGCGAACGACATACCCTCGGGATATGCACCCCAGTTACGGATGATGACGGTCAGCAGACCGATGCACACGCCGTAGATGAGTTGTCCCTTGTGCGACATGGGCGAGGTCACGTAGTCCGTTGCCATGTAGCAGGCACCGAGCACGAGACCACCCGTCAGCAAGGCCGTCACGGGATTCATGTACTGCTCGGGATTGGCCAGCCACAGCAAACCGCTGCATACGGCCACCGTACCGAGGATGGAAACGGGAATGTGCCAGGTGATAATCTTCTTCCAAAGCATGAAGGCGCAGCCAATGAGAAGGGCCAACGCGCTGACTTCACCCAGCGAGCCGCCCATCTGTCCGAACAGCAAGTCGCTGGCAGCAGGAATGTCACCGCCTCCCAAAGGAGTAGCTGCCGTGACAGCATCGGTGTAGGCGGTCAACTGTCCGGGCTTGGGCCAGGACGTCATCTGCACGGGGAAGGAAATCAAGAGGAACACACGACCTGCCAGGGCGGGATTGAAGATGTTCTGACCCAGTCCGCCGAAGGTCATCTTGCCAACGCCAATGGCAAACAGGGCGCCCAGCACGATAATCCAGATGGGCAGGTTCGAGGGCAGGTTGAAGCCCAACAGAATACCAGTCAGCACGGCGCTGCCATCCAGTATGGTCAGTTTCTGCCGGCCCATGATGAACTTACTGATGGACCATTCGAAGAATACGCATGCCAAGACCGATGTCAGCATTACCACGAGTGCTCCCAGTCCGAAGAAGTAGAAGCTGGCAAGCATGGCGGGCAGCAGGGCAAGGCAAACGCCGTACATGTTCTTCCGTACGGAGTCTTTTCCGTGAACATGTGGCGATAGTGAAACTATTAATTTGTTATTCATAATATAACTGCCCCCTCCTCAATCCCTCCCCGAGGGGAGGGCGTATAAACATTTATAAGGTTAAGGGCTCTAATTATTGGTTTTACATTCTATTTTTCTTTTTATTTCCTAATCGCTACCACTCCCCTCCCTCGGGAGGGGTTAGGGGGTGGGGCTACTATTTCGCAGCACGGCTGCGAATGATACCCATAACTGTTGATTTACCCAGACGGATGTAGTCGAGCAAGGGGCGATGGCTGGGACATGTAAACTGGCACGAACCGCACTCTATGCAGCTTACAATGTCCTCGTGTTCGGCAGCCTCCCAGTCGCACTGTTCGCTGACCTTTGAAAGCAGGTAAGGCTCCAGACCCATCGGGCAGGCACCTACGCACTTGGCGCATCGGATACAGGGTTCTGCCTCGGCACGCTTAGCTTCCTTCTCGTTCATGATGAGCAGTCCGCTCGAACCCTTTGTCATGGGCACGTCCAGACTCAGCAGGGCCTTACCCATCATTGGGCCACCACCGATGACCTTGCCTGTGTCCTCGGGCAGTCCGCCGCACTCCTCGATGAGTTGGCTGAATGGTGTACCCAGACGTGCCTTGAGGTTGGAGGGCTTGGCCAGACTCTTGCCCGTGACTGTGATTACGCGGTCGATGAGGGGCTTGTTCTTCATCACAGCCTCGTAGATGGCGAAGCATGTGCCTACGTTCTGCACGATGGCTCCCGTGTCGATGGGTAGTGCTGGTGGGGCAGGCACCTGACGACCAATGACGGCGTCGATGAGTTGCTTCTCACCTCCCTGCGGGTACTTCACCTTCAGGGGCACGACCTCTATCTCGGGATATTGCTTTGCCTTCTCCGTCATCAGCTTGATGGCGTCGGGCTTGTTCATTTCTATGCCGATGTAACCTTTAGTTACACCTACGGCCTTCATCACCAGTTGCAGACCTACGAGTATCTCCTCGGGGTGCTCAAGCATCAGGCGATGGTCGGCAGTCAGGTATGGCTCGCACTCCACAGCATTCACGATGACACACTCTGCCACCTTGCCGGGAGGGGGACACAGCTTCACGTGGGTGGGAAACGTAGCGCCGCCCATGCCCACGATACCTGCGGTCTTTATCTTCTCTACTATTGTCTTGCCATCAAGCTCGGGACGGTCTGCCATTTTCACTAAATCTGTGGAGCGGTCTATTGTCTCTTCCCACTCGTCGCCTTCCACATCAACGGTAACAGCCATGCGGCGCAGTCCGCTGGCATCCAGTGCCACGTCCACCTTGCTCACCTTACCGCTTACGCTGGAGTAGATGGGTGCGCTGACGAAACCTCCTGCCTCGCCCAGCAGGGTGCCGACCTTCACCACGTCGCCCTTCTTGACAACGGCGTTGGCGGGTGCTCCGATGTGCTGGAACATGCTGAAAATGGCTTGCTTTGGCAACTGAGCCTCGCGTATTGGGCTCTGAGCCGACAGTTTATTCTCTTCGGGATGAACTCCTCCTATCTTAAATGTCTTCATATACAAAACTGAATTAAGAATTAAAAGTTAAGAATTAAGAATTTGGAGTCTCGGCCTTAGGAGCTGCAGGTGCTTCGGGAGCCTTTGGGGCTACAGGAGTAGCAGGAGCTGCGGGGGCATCTGTCTTGGGCTTACGCGGAGGCATGTTGATGGCGTGGATGGCACCCTTCGGACAAACCTCTTCGCACTTGCGGCAGAGCTTGCACTTCTCGGCATCGATGTAGGCCAGGTTCTTGGTAACGGTGATGGCCTCAAACTTCTCGCACACCTTCTGACACTTGCCGCAACCGATGCACGAAGCCTTGCACCACTTGTTGGCGATGGCACCCTTGTCCTTGTTGTTGCACAGCACCACCATGCGGCGGTTCTTGGGACCTTTCAGGCGCACCTCGATAATCTGGCGCGGACATGCCTTGGCACAGGCTCCGCAAGCCGTACACTTCTCTTCGTCAACCTCGGGCAGCAAGGTCACGGGGTTGATGTGGAGGGCACCGAACTGGCAGGTAGCCACACAGTCGCCACATCCGTAGCAACCATACGAGCAACCCGTCTCGCCCATACCAATCATCTGCTGCACCTTGCACGACTGTGCTCCGTCGAACGTCACCAGTCGCGGACGGTTCTCACACGAGCCGTTGCAACGCACCACAGCCACTTTCGGGGCTGATGCCTCGACGGCCATGCCCAGTATGTCGGCCACTTGCTGCATCACGGGTTGTCCGCCCACGGGACACAGCAGTCCCTCCAGCGAGCCCTTCTCATCTGCGCTCTTCACGCAGGCTCCAGCAAAGCCGGCACAGCCCGGGAATCCGCAACCGCCACAGTTGGCCTGCGGCAGCACGGCACTCACTTGTCCAATGCGCTCATCCTCGTGTACCGCAAACTTGCGCGAAGCAAAGTACAGGAGCAGTGCAGCGATGAGTCCAATGGCACCCAAGGCAATAATTGCCATAAGAATTAGATTCATAACTTGATTTAATGTTTATTGATTTTGTGATTTAACTTGAAACTGGAAGGTGCGATGCAGCCTGTTGCGAAACAGGTAGAGCGCTCCGTAATAAGGCACCAAGGCCAGCAGACACATGAGTGCCCCCAAGCCTTCGCTGCCCGTGAACTGACTTACCGCCAACAGCACCGCCATCAGCAGGACGAGAGGCACCACGTAGGCCCACAGGGTGGCACGAAGTCCCAGTCCGAGCCTGCCCACGACTGTCACCTGCTGACCCACTTGATAGGAAGCGGCGTTGCTGCAGGCAATGTCCATCGTCTTCTCCTTTGATTCAGAGCTGCGGCACAACTGGGCGGCAGCGCACGAAGCACATGCCGTCTGCTGCATGATAGACACCCGAATGCCGTGAGACGTAACACGTTCCACAACACCCTGATGCTCGATTTGCCCTTCTCTCATTCTGATTAAGCCGCGTTTAGGCTACAAAGATACGAATAAGTGAGCGAAATACCAAATTAATTTAGGTATTTAAGAAAGAGAGTATCTTCAAAGCTGTTTAAGGATACGAATAAGCGAGCGAAAAACCAATTTTATAAAAAATTTATTGTATCTTTGCGGCAAATTTAAAACATACTGCATGAAAAAATTCATCAAACCCATCTTCTCGGTGGTGATTTTTCTGGTTATGCAATTAGTTGCTGGCCTCTTTGCCGCAATTGGCAGCATGGCGGGTCTGAGTCACACGACTTCCCTGGCTATTGCCCTCATCCTTAGCGGCATCATCACCGTCGTCGTACTCTTTTACCTGGGACTTATCCACACCAGAGCCTTCGAGCTCATACGCATGAAATGGAAGCCCCTGATGTTGGGTATCGTAGGTGCATTTGCGGGTGTATATACCTTGAATATCATCTGCGAAGCCATGAACCTGCCCGACTTCACGAAGACGGAAGTCATAAAGCTGGCCTACAACCCGATTGGCGCCATCGCCATGGTCATTGTAGCCCCCTTTGTCGAGGAAGTGGTGTTCCGCGAGGGCATCATCACCCACATGCTCCGTCGCGATTTCCACCGCTGGGAGGCCATAATGGTATCGTCGCTGGCGTTCAGCCTCGTCCACTTCAATCCATCTCAGATTCCTTTTGCCTTCGCCATGGGCATCATCTTTGCCATCATCTTCATCAAGACGGGAAATATCTATACAACTTTGTTCATTCATGCCGTCAATAACTTCATGGCTGTCATGGACATACGGGCACGTGGTGGAATCTCTAATGGAATCAGAATTGCTGTCGATGGCGACTTCTTTACCTACTTCTATATGTTCATCGGTGGGTCTATTTGCGTCTTGTCTCTTTGGTTCTTCTGGAACGCCTACCATCGTGGCCATCGCTCTCAGAGCAGACCAAACAACAGTCCGAAGCGCCGCATCTCCGCCATGATTGACGAAATCAATCCCCTGAAGGACCATACGGACTACAACAACTACAACAAGTACGGAAGATACCGCAAGTGGTAAGCCGCTGGCGTACTTCACATACGGACAATATGAAAGGGCCCTGCCTCACGGCGGAGCCCTTTCTGCTGTTGTTTGGAATAGTCTATTAGAATAAAATTTTTAACTTTGATTCAGCTTAAGCCTCGGTTGCCTCAGCGTTGGTCTCTGTAGTTTCTTCGTTCTCTGATGCTGCAGCGGCTTCTGCCTCAGCCTTGGCTGCTGCCTCGGCTGCACGCTTCTCTGCTACTTTCTCCTGAACCTTTGCATTGGCCTTCTTCTCTGCCTCCAAGCGAGCTGCGTCAGCAGCCTTCTTGTCAGCAACCATCTTGGCTTCGACAGCGGCAAGACCCTTTTGGCGGTCAGCCTTCCAAGCCTCGAACTTAGCCTGAGCAGCGGCTTCATCGAATGCGCCCTTCTTTACACCACCCTTCAGGTGCTTCATGAGATACACACCTTCGCGGCTGAGGATGTTACGTACGGTATCGGTGGGCTGTGCACCAACCTCTACCCAGTAAAGAGCACGATCGAATTTCAAATCTACAGTGGCAGGATTGGTGTTGGGGTTGTAAGTACCAATCTTCTCTGTAAACTTACCATCACGTGGAGCTCTTACATCAGCAATCACGATGCTATAGAAGGCATAGCCTTTGCGACCGTGGCGCTGTAATCTAATTTTTGTTGCCATTTTTTAGTTAAAATTTTATTTAATAGGTTTGAAACTTCTGCCAACTCGTGACATTGGCCGCAAAGGTACAAAATAATTATGAATTAAGAGTTAAGAATTAAGAATTATTTAATCCACATACGCGATTTCGGGTGTTTCGGAGGTGTTTTGGGGTTCTTTCAGCGACTTTTTGCGCTTGGGATTCTCCGTTGCACCCATTTTCAGCAGTTGCCGGGCGGTGGTGATGATGCTCTGCCCGCTCTCGGCTGTGCTGGCCTCCACCTTCAGGAAGGCCTCGTTGGTCTTGTCGAACTGGCGCTTCACGTCCTCCATCCTTTCGGCAAAGAGCTGCACGCGGTTGACAAGTTCGTCGGCGCAATGCATTATTTGCTGCTGGTTCTCCACCTGCCGCACCTGTCGCCACGTCATTTCCAACACGCGGAGCATCATGTACAGGTTCTGCGAGCCAGAGATGACCACGCCCTTGTCATAGGCCTCCTTCCACAGCGTGGGGGCGTTGGACAGGGCCAGTTGCAGGGCCGACTCCGAGAAGACGTACATCAGCACGAAGTCCAGCCTTCCGCGCCCGTCCTTGATGTAGCGCGAATAGTTCTTCTTGGCCAGTTCGCCGACGTGTGCCCTCATGCTGGCAATGTGGCGGTTGAGGGCATCCTGGCGCTGCTCTTCGGTGTCGGCGGCGTGGTAGTCCTCAAAGGCTGTGAACGACATTTTGCTGTCTATGATTACGTCGCGCTGGTCAGGGAAGTGCAGTATGGCGTCGGGTATCATGCGGTGTCCCTCCTCCTCGTAGATGGTGCGCCCGTCCTTGTCCTTCATGGTCTCCTGCAGCTCAAACTGCACGCCCTCTTCCAGCCCCATGTCCTCCAGCAACTGCTTCAGTTTCAGTTCGCCGAAGTTGCCCTGTGTCTTGTTCTCGCCAGTCAGGGCCTGCGCCAGTTTGTCGGCTCTCTCCCCCACCTCGCGGCTCAGTTGGAACGAGGTCTTGATGCTGGCGTCCAGCCGCTGCATCGTGGCCGTCTGTTCACGGTCGCTCTTCTCCACCGCCTCGCGCATCTGCTGGATGTGGGTCTGCAGGGGGTTGAGAATGCCCGCCAACTGTTCCTTGTTGGCCACGGAAAGTTGTTCGGCACGCTCCTTCAGAATGTGCTCCGAGGCCGTATTCATCTGTTCCTTGATGAGCTCCATCTGCTTGGCCGTCAGCTCCTCGTGCTGGCGGTGCATCTGCTCCAGAGCCTCCCGATACTGTGCCTCAGCCTTCTCCAACTGCTGTCGCTGCTGTTCCTTCAGCTCCTCCACCTGCCGCTGATGTTGCTCCCGCTGTTCGCCTACATACTGCTGGGCATGCTGCTTCTCCTGTTCCAGCACCGCCACCTGCGTGCGCAGCCGAGTCAGCAGTAACGCCGCAACACCCAGCCCCACTACCACACCTATCAAAACATACACAATCTCCATAGCACGATAAATTTCTTACAAAGGTACGAAAAGTCGAGAGCAGAACAAAATAAAACTCGTTTATTTTTTATGCCGAGACGCAGTCTCTTCGAGGCTGCACGCAGACTCAAAGATACGAATAACATGAACTTAAAGATATGATTCCCCCAAGACGCAGTCAAAGATACGATTAAGCCCCATTAGTCCTATTAGTCCCATAGGCCCCATTCCCCCACAAAAAAGCCCTCTCCTTATGGAGAGGGTTGGGAGAGGCCTTACTCGGTTTCTCCGTCATCGCCAGAGTCATCATCACCACCATCGCCGCCATCGCCACCGCCAGGAACCACAAGGGCCTCCTTGGCAGCCTTCTTGGCAAGGCGCTGCTCCTCGCGCGTCATCACGTACTCGAACTCAACCTCCGAGTTCAGGTAGGTCTGCACATCCTCGGCAACGTCGCCCCTGAGGTTGATGCGGGTGAAGTGAACCGCGGGGTTGAAGTCCTCGGCAGAGTCCACGCCCTGGCTCTTGCCAGTCACGTAGAGCCGCATCAGGCCCTCGAAGTCAACCGAGTAGCCCTGCTTCAGCAACTCGCGCGTACACTCAATCATGTCCGACAGCACACCCTGAAGCGTGCCCACCGAGAACGAACTGCCGTGCTCGCGGATGTGCTGCGCCAGAGTCTTCAGGCCAATCGTCTCGCGCTGCTGGATACTACCATAAACCTTCTTCTCGCTGTGCTTGTCGCCTGGTATAGAAGGATGAAGAGCCAGGCTGTAGGGAGTACTCCCAATCGTCTTGTTACCC
>JBGUVX010000034.1:0-131734 GCA_045220575.1 Bacteroidaceae bacterium | reverse complement strand
GAAGAGGGGAGAAAATTGAAAAAAAATTGTGGTTGTAGTCGGGAGGCGTGACACCCGTGACAGCCGTGACAGCAAAAACTGCGTGGTTTTCGCCTGCCCGACTTCTCCACTTTCCATCTATATCTATAGATTTATATATATAAAATTATATATATATTTATATTATTATAGTATTACAGAGTGTGCTTTTACTGTGTTCTCCTATACGTCTATATATCAATATGTACATATAATAATTATAACAGAAAACAGGAAACGGCAGAGCTGTGGAATGGCACGAAAAAGACTGTCACGCCTGTCACGCCTGTCACGCTCTGCCTGGTGTATGTCTTTTCCTGATGTGGCTGACAGTCGTTTTACTGAACAGGTTGACAACCTTCCTGACATCGTTGACAGCGTTCCTGATTTCATCGTGGACCTATGCCAAGAACATCGTGAACCTAAGCGCAGAACATCGTGAACCTATGCCAAGAACATCGTGAACCTATGCGCGGAACATCGTGATGTTACGGTCTAAGGATTACTATCGCGTGGGGCGAAGGGATAGTATCGCGTCTGCCATAGGAATAGTATCGCGTCGAAGGAGGGGACGCTTTGTTTCGCTACGCGCGTAATATTATTAAGGTAAAAGGGACGGGATGTGGATTTTTTTTTGTATCTTCGCAGACAAATTTATAACCCTACACGATATGCAGGAAAAAATTATCATTCTCGACTTCGGTTCGCAGACGACGCAGCTGATTGCACGCCGCCTGCGCGAACTGGATACTTTCTGTGAGATTCTGCCTTACAACAAGTTCCCCGTGGGGGACCCGGACGTGATTGGCGTCATACTGGCAGGCTCGCCCTATAGTGTGTATGACCCGGAGGCTTTCAAGGTAGACCTCACGCAGTTTATGGGCAAGATGCCCGTGCTGGGAATCTGCTACGGAGCGCAGTTCATCAGTCACACGCTGGGAGGCCGCGTGGAGCCTGCTGACAGCCGCGAGTATGGTCGTGCCAACCTGAGCACAATAGACACTCGGTGCCCGCTGTTCAAGGGCTTCGAGCCGAACAGCCAGGTGTGGATGAGTCACGGCGACACCATCACTGCCCTGCCCGACGGGTTCCGCTGTGTGGCAAGCACGGACAAGGTGAAGTTTGCTGCCTACGAGGCTGAGGGAAAGCACGTCTATGGCGTACAGTTCCATCCCGAGGTGTTCCACTCGCTGCAGGGCACTCAGCTGCTGCGCAACTTCGTGGTGGACATCTGCGGCGGACACCAGACTTGGAGCGCTGCCAACTTCGTGGAGGCTACCGTTGAGGAGCTGAAGCAGCAGATTGGCAACGACCGCGTCATCCTGGGTCTGTCGGGCGGTGTGGACAGTTCTGTGGCTGCCGTCTTGCTGAACAGAGCCATCGGCAAGCAACTGACGTGCATCTTCGTAGACCACGGTATGCTGCGCAAGAACGAGTTCCAGAACGTGATGCGCGACTACGAATGCCTGGGGCTGAACGTAATCGGCGTGGATGCCTCTGAGAAGTTCTTCAAGGACCTCGAAGGCGTGACGGAACCGGAACGGAAGCGCAAAATCATCGGTCGCGACTTCGTGGAGGTCTTCGACGCCGAAGCCAAGAAGATAACGGATGCCAAGTGGCTGGCACAGGGCACGATATACCCCGACCGCATCGAGAGCCTGAACATCACGGGCAAGGTCATCAAGAGCCACCACAACGTGGGCGGACTGCCCGAGGAGATGCACCTGAGCCTGTGCGAACCGCTGAAGTGGCTGTTCAAGGACGAGGTGCGCCGCGTGGGCCGTCAGCTGGGAATGCCCGAACACCTCATCACGCGCCATCCCTTCCCAGGTCCGGGTCTGGCCGTCCGCATTCTGGGCGCCATCACCCCCGAGAAGGTGCGCATCCTGCAGGATGCCGACGACATCTTCATCCAAGGCCTGCGCGACTACGTGGACAGCGATGGCGAAACCCTCTATAACAAGGTGTGGCAGGCAGGAGCCATCCTGCTGAGCGACGTCCGCAGCGTGGGCGTGATGGGCGACGAACGCACCTACGAGAACCCCGTTGCCCTGCGTGCCGTGACCTCGACCGACGCAATGACCGCCGACTGGGCACATCTGCCCTACGACTTCCTGGCACAGGTGTCGAACAACATCATAAACAAGGTGCGCGGCGTGAATCGCGTTTGCTACGACATCTCCTCAAAACCACCTTCGACAATCGAGTGGGAATAGCCGCACGGAGTGCGTAATTAAAAATTAAAAGTTAAAAATTAAAAAGTAAAAGATAAGGATGGGAGTAAAGCTCCTACGGAGCAGGAAGTAAAAATGGGAGTAATCGGCTTTCAGCCGAGGGAGTAAAAATGGACAATACGCAACCAGTCTAATACATTCGTCCTTTTATAACTCCCATGAGCGTAGCGAATTAACTTCTATTTTAACTTCCTATTTAACTTCTAAATAAAAATTATAAGTGGAAGAGCTGAGGAAATTATATAAGGAACTGACGGGACGGGAGGCGGCGAGCTGCGAAGCCATTACGGGCAGCGGCAGCAACAGGCAGTACTTCCGCCTGAGCGACGATGCTGGCAAGAGCCTCATCGGCGTTGTGGGAACGTCAGTAGAGGAGAACAATGCCTTCATCTATCTGGCTCGCCACTTTGCCGCGAAGGGCATACCCGTGCCCCTGGTGCTGAAAGTGAGCGACGACGGGCACGCCTACCTGCAGAACGACTTGGGCAGCACCACGCTGTTCGACACCATCCGCAGCGGACGCGAAGCCGGCGGCAAATACAGCGAGGAGGAACGCGCCCTGCTGCGCCGCACCATAGCCCTGCTGCCCCAGATACAGATGGAGGGCGCCGAGGGACTCGACTTCAGCCAATGCTACCCGCAGCCCGCGATGGACGAGACGAACGTGATGTTCGACCTCAACTACTTCAAGTACTGCTACCTGAAGGCTACGGGCGTTGACTTCCACGAAATCCGACTGGAACAGGACTTCCGCCAGATGGCAAAGGACCTGACACAAGGAGGGGAGATGGCCTTCTGCTATCGCGACTTCCAGGCACGCAACGTGATGCTGGACACGAAGGGCAATCCTTGGTTTATCGACTTCCAAGGCGGTCGCCGCGGGCCGCTGCAATACGACGTAGCCTCGTTCCTCTGGCAGGCCTCGGCCCGCTATCCGCAGGAGTTGCGCGAGGAACTGATAAGCGTCTACATTCAGGCCCTCAGCCAATACATCGAGGTGGACGAGGCTGCTTTCCGCAAGAAGCTGCAACTCGTAGTGCTCTTCCGCCTGCTGCAGGTGCTGGGAGCCTACGGTTTCCGAGGCTACTTCGAACGCAAGAAACACTTCCTCGACAGCATTCCGCCCGCGCTGGACAACCTGCGCCAAATCCTGGCTCAAGACGGTTGCCCCTATCCCCACCTGCGCGAGGTGCTGCAGCAACTTACCGTAGTCCACCCTGCCCCATCGACCCCATTGGACCACCTCGTGGTTCGCATCTTCAGTTTCTCCTACAAGAAAGGGATACCCGAGGACGAAAGCGGTAACGGAGGCGGCTACGTCTTCGACTGCCGCTCGACACACAACCCCGGGCGATACGAGCCGTACAAGAAACTGACGGGACTCGACGAGCCGGTCATCCGATTCCTGGAAGACGACGGGGAGATTCTCACCTTCCTGGAAAGTGTCTATAAACTGGCTGACGCCCACGTGGAGCGATACCTGCAAAGGGGCTTCACAAACCTGATGTTCTCGTTCGGCTGCACGGGCGGACAACACCGCAGCGTCTATTCGGCACAGCACTTGGCACAGCACCTCAACGAGAAATACGGCATAGAGGTAAGGCTCTGCCACAGAGAACAGAACATCAGCCAAACACTACCCCAAAAAGCTGTAACACAATGAAGGCCATGATATTTGCCGCAGGGCTCGGCACACGACTCAAGCCCCTGACAGACCGTATGCCCAAGGCACTGGTGCCTGTTGACGGACGTCCCCTGCTCGAAATCGTGCTGGAGAAACTGAACCGTGCGGGCTTCGACGACATCGTCATCAACGTGCATCACTTTGCCGACATGATTGAAGAGTGGTGCATGGGGAAGCCAGGCATAAAACTGAGCGACGAACGTAAGGAACTGCTGGAGACGGGAGGCGGAATCAAGCATGCACGCCCCCTGTTGGAAGGGTGCGACCGCTTCCTCATCCACAATGTGGACATACTGAGCAACGTGGACCTGAAGGCCTTCATGAGCGTTGGCAGTCAGCACGATGCCACGCTGCTGGTAAGCGAGCGCGTGACTCAGCGCTATCTGCTCTTCGACGACAACATGCGACTGGTGGGATGGACAAACACGAAGACGGGCGAAGTGAAAAGCCCCTACCCCAACCTCGACCCTGCCGCCTGCCACAAGTACGCCTTTGCCGGCATACACCAGATGAGCACCCGTATGTTTCCGCTGATGGACGAGTGGCCAGACAAGTTCTCCATCATCGACTTCTACCTCTCGACCTGTGCCGAACACGCCATATACGGCTACATCCAACCAGGCCTTCGCCTGATGGATGTAGGAAAACTGGACACGCTGGCCGAAGCCGACGCGTTTATCAGAAGCATTTAGAGACCTTGCGGCGAATGGCTATCACATTCAGCACGCTCACCAACAGGAACAGCACGCTGCCCAGCACGATAGCCGGCCACATAGACGTTTCCTCGATTGCAGGGAACATAGCCCACAGCATTTCCATATACTGCGAACGCAACCAGTAGAGCACGCCGAGCGCCATCAGCAGCACTACGGCGTTCATCACTATCGTCAGCAACTGGTAAGGCAGGCTCACACGGGCAGGGCTGTAGCCAATGAGCAACAGATTCTGAAGCTTCACGGTATTCTTCTGCACAAGCAGATAGATGCTGAGCATGAGGATGAAGAACGACAGGGCGCTGATGAGCAGTCCCACGCCCATCACAATGCCACTCATCACCTTCAGGAAATAGGTAGCCTTGCCTGCCTGCAGCTTATCTTCGTCGATGTCGTAACCGTGTTTCTGCACGAACTTGGCAATGCGGTCGTCCGTGGGATTTCCCACCTCGACAATCAGCCTTGTGGGTTCCGTATCGGCATTGGGAGCGAATTCCTGATTGCTCCACTGCATGAAGCTCTCAGGCACCAGAATGGTGTTCAGTCGGCTGGTGAAACCTATCACCTTGCCTCGCATACGGCGCTCCTTCGAGTCGCCACGCAAGATGACCATCATGTCTATCATCGAGATAACGCCCTCCGACAGCTTAGGTAAGGAACGGCTTTGTGCAAAGCCGAAGTTGTAGATAGTCAGGTAGCTGCGGGGCAGGATGATGGGCACGAAGTCGCTGTTCTCGTCGTACTTCCACTGGGCTCTGTCCGCATCCACGAAGTTGTCGGGAACGGATTCGAAATACATCTGTGTGCCAAAGTTTGCCACACCGTCTATGCCCATCGAGCACGACACCTTGTACTGGCTGGCCGTGAAGGCACCTATCTGCTTGGTGAAAGGCTGCTGCTCAATCTCCTTCAGCTCCTTGTCGGAGAAAGTGGTGGTGCCAAAGCCCATCGCCGAAATCTTCTTGGAGAGAATCAGGTAGTCGTTGTTGATGACTCCATCCTCCTGAGAGAATACGGGACGAACGTCGCGATAGAACTGCAAAGCCAAGAGCACAATCAGCATACCCAGCAGGTTTGCCAGGAAGAAACCCAGCAACTGCAGGCCGGAGATGTGCTGACGCAGGAGTTTCCAAACAAGTCTCATAGGCGTAGGGTTTTATCGTAGTTCAAATCCACATGTTTGCCTATGCTGGTCACGACGACACCAGCCCCCTGGCGGGTGGCTTCCTCCATCATGATGTCTGCCATCTTGCGGGCATTCACATCGTCGAGGTGGCTCACTGGCTCATCGACAAACAGGAAATCGAATGGCTGAACGAGGGCACGCATGAGGGCAACACGCTGTTGCTGACCAAAGCTCATGATACCCACCTTCGTGTCCACCTTATCGGCGATGCCCAACTCCTCGAACCATTGCAGGATAGCCTTCTTCTCCTTGAAACCCGTCAGGCGATTCTTGATTTGTACATTCTCCATCGCCGTCAGCTCTGGGAAAAGACGCAACTCCTGCCACATCAAGCTCAAACTGCGCTGACGCAGGCGTGTCCAGTCCTTTGTCTTCAGGTTGCGGATGTTCTGCCCGTCGAAGGAAATCATGCCCTGATAGTCGCGACGGTAGCCGTAGATGAAACTGCAAAGCGACGATTTACCTGTGCCGCTACTGGCTTCAACAAGATAGAGTTTCCCACGTTCCAGCGTCACATCCTGCTGCCACACCTCACTCTGCAAATCCGAGCGCTTGGCAAAGACCTCTGGAAACGTATGTTCTAATCGTATGGTGTTCACTTATTTCTTCGTATTTTCTTTCTCCACTAATTCGGGAATCTTCACCTCGGCACCTGCCATCAGTCCATTCGCCTTCGCCATCGTGTAGTTATTGTGACGCAGAATGTAGTTTATCATGTGCTTATCCCCATAATACTTGTCTGCCAATATCGTCAGGTCCTCACCGTGTTGAAGTACGTGGGTCGTTTTCGTGCCTACAATCCAGTATTTTCCATATTTCACCTGCTGATATTCTGCAGTTATCTCCTCTATGGTCTTCCCTGCTGGAAGCGTTGTCTTCGGCTTTGCAACGGGTTCTGGCTCAGCAGTTTCCTGTGACTGCAGGGTATCGGTATCCTGAACAGGAACTTCGACAACGGGAGCTGCAGGTTCCTCGCTTTCTGCCTGCGGCTTGATGAAATCCTTACCGAAGAACCAAGCCAACGCACACAGCACAACAATCAGCAACAACCATATCCACGCCTTGGACGATTTCTTGGGTTCTTCAGCAGCTGGCTTAGGCTCTTCAACAGGCTTCTGCTCTACTGGCTTCTCCTTCTCCACAACAGGAGCAGGTTTAGGCTCGGGCTCGGGTTCGGGAGCTGGTTCTGGCTCTGGTTCAGGTTCGGGCTCAGGCTCAGGCTCGACAACTGGTTCTGGCTCGACAACAGGTTCTGGCTCAGCGACTGGCTCTGGCTCGACAACGGGCTCTGGTTCAGGCTCTACTGGCTTCACTTCCTCCACAACAGGAGCAGGCTCTGGTTCAGGTTCTGCAACCGGCTCGACAACTGGCTCTGAAGCCTCTACGGGTTTTGATTCCTGCTCAGCAACAGGCTCTGGAGTCTCTACGGGTTCTGCTTCTACAGCAGGTTCCGCATCTATACGCTCCATTTCTTCGGTACTGGTTTCGTCGTTCAGAATCACCGTCTCGAAGTCTGCGAACGGTTTATTCACCTGGTCGCTCAGCGTCTTATCTGGCGTGAAGGTAATCTTTCCGTGACTTCCAATCGTAAAGCGTTCGCCCGTACTCACATTCACACTTTCGCGGCTATCTACCGTTACGACCTTGAAAGTGCCCAGCCCCTTTATCTTTACTGACTCTCCTGCCAGAAGCTGTCCTTGAATAGCATCGAAAACGACACGGATGAAGTTCTCAGCATCCTTCTTAGATATAGATTTCCGACGAGCCAATCCCTCGGCCAGGTCGGCAAGTAATACCTTGTTCTCCATAATCTGCTATAATTTATCTTTAAGGACTGCGCTTGGTTTGAAGCCCAATACCAATTTGGGGGGAACCAACATACGCTGTTTGGTTGAGGGGTTTATCACAACACGTTCCAACTTCTTCTTCACCTCGAAGTTGCCGAAACCACTGATAGAGATGCTTGAGCCATCTTCAAGCTGACTGCTCATCTCAGCTGTGAAGGCAGAAAGGAGCGACGTCGTATCCTTGACAGAAGCGCCCGTCTTCTCTGCTATCAACGCAATAAATTCCTTGTTATTCATATATTAGATATTTATTTGTTTACTACTTCAGCATACAAGTCAAAGTCGTCGGATGACGTAATCAGACAGGTATAGAACTCACCTATCACAAGTTCACGTTTGTCAGCAGGTATCAACACTTCCGGATCAACCTCTGGGGAATCAAACTCCGTACGTCCGACATAGTAGTTGCCTTCCTGCCTGTCGATAATCACCTTCAACTGTTTGCCCACCTTTGCCTCCTGGACCTCGGACGAGATACGCTGCTGCAGTCGCATAAGCTTGCTCAGCCGAGCTTGTTTCAACTCGTCAGGAATGTCGTCGGCAAACGTCTCGGCACTATAGGTTCCCATCTCTGCGCTGTAGGCGAAGGCTCCCATTCGCTCGAAACGAGCCCAACGGACGAAGTCGAGCAGTTCCTGGAATCCTTCTTCTGTCTCCCCTGGATGGCCCACCATAAGGGTTGTACGAATTTGAATGCCAGGTACTTCGCGCCTCAGTTCCTCGACAAAACGATAAGTCTCTTCCTTGGTGATATGACGACGCATAGCTTTCAATACCAGGTCGGATATGTGCTGAAGTGCGACGTCCAAGTACTTGCAGACATTGTCATTCTCACGCATCACCCGATAGAGGTCCTTGGGAAAGTCGGTGGGATAGGCATAATGCAGGCGAATCCACTCGACACCAGGCACATGTGCTATCTTCTCGACGAGTTCGGCTATCGCTCTGCGGTGGTATAGGTCAACGCCATAATACGTGAGTTCCTGGGCTATAACCTGAAACTCCTTGACACCTTGCTGCACCAGCGTCTGCACCTCGTCAATAATGTCCTCCATTGGGCGACTTACGTGGTGCCCCGTTATGATAGGAATGGCGCAGTAACTGCAATGACGGTCGCATCCCTCGCTTATCTTCAGATAGGCATAGTGCGACGGTGTGGTAATGCGCCGCTGATGCCTCAAATCGGTGCGATAGGTCTTTCCGAGGTCGGCAAGCAGTTCGTTCCAATTGAACTTACCATAATACTTGTCCACCTCTGGTATTTCCTGCTGCAGGTCACTCATGAAGCGCTGCGACAAGCATCCCATCACATAAAGCTTTTTCAGCTTACCCTGTGATTTGCGCTGGGCAAGTTCAAGTATGGTGTTGATGCTTTCTTCCTGAGCATCAGCAATAAAGCCACAGGTGTTGACTACGGCAATCTCACCCTCTGGCTGCTCGCTGTCGTGCGTCACCTGATAGCCGTTGGCTTCCAACTGGCTAATCAGGCGCTCGGAATCGACAAGATTCTTGCTGCAACCCAGCGTGATGATATCTACCGTGTTCCGCTTCATTCGTTATTTGAAGAGAGAGTTTACGAAATCAACTCGGTTAAAGGCCTGCAGGTCATCAATACCCTCACCCAAGCCAATGTAGCGCACGGGTATCTTGAACTGGTCGCTAATGCCTATCACTACTCCACCCTTCGCCGTTCCGTCGAGTTTCGTAATCGCCATACTCGTGACATCCGTTGCTGCAGTAAACTGTTTGGCCTGTTCGAAAGCATTCTGTCCAGTACTACCGTCGAGGACAAGCATCACATCGTGGGGAGCATCAGGAATCAACTTCTGCATCACACGCTTGATTTTCGACAACTCGTCCATCAGACCTTTCTTGTTGTGCAATCGTCCAGCGGTATCTATCAGAACGACATCGGCTCCTTGGGCAATGGCGCTCTGCAATGTATCGAAAGCCACAGAAGCAGGGTCGCTGCCCATCTGCTGCTTCACCACAGGCACACCAGCACGCTCGCCCCAGATTACAATCTGTTCGACAGCAGCCGCGCGGAATGTATCAGCAGCACCCAGCACGACCTTCAGTCCTGCCTGCTTGAACTGGTAGGCTAACTTACCAATCGTGGTGGTCTTGCCCACACCATTCACGCCCACAACCATAATCACGTATGGCTTCTTGTCCGTAGGAATCTGGAAGCCTTCGGTGTCCGTCGTGTTGTTTTCTGTCAGGAGTGCGGCTATTTCCTCACGCAGGATTCCATTCAACTCTTCCGTTGTCACATACTTATCCCGCTGCACGCGTTCCTCGATGCGACGGATAACATTCAACGTCGTTTCCACACCCACATCGCTGGTCACCAGCACCTCCTCCAGATTGTCGAGCACATCGTCGTCAACCTTCGACTTTCCGGCAATGGCACGGGTCAGTTTGCCAAAGAAACTTTCCTTGGTCTTTTCGAGTCCTTTGTCGAGGGTTTCGACCTGCTCTTCCTTGCTTTTCTTCGAGAATAGATTAAAAAATCCCATAATACTGAATTTGGCTACAAAGATAACAAAAATAAATAAGAATCTCAAGATATACAACAAAAAACGCATCCATATCTTGATATGGACGCGTTGTACTTGGATGTAAGTCTTACGATTAGTTCTTGAAGAAATCCTTAACGGCTTCGTTGGGAACCATCTGTTCGTCAAAGATGTAAGCACCAGTCTTGGGCGACTTAACCATCTTAATTACCTTGGTGTAGGAACGGCCATCAGTCTTGCCAGTCTGCAAGGTGGCCACGGTTTTCTTTGCCATAGTATCTTATTACTTACAAATTGATTACTTAATTTCCTTGTGTACAGTCATCCGCTTGAGGATGGGGTTGTACTTCTTCAACTCCAGACGCTCAGGAGTGTTCTTACGGTTCTTGGTCGTGATATAGCGGCTTGTGCCGGGCATACCACTTGCCTTGTGCTCGGTGCATTCAAGAATCACCTGAACTCTGTTACCTTTTGCTTTCTTTGCCATAATGTGATTCTCCTTTCAATTAACCGATTACTTTGATGTCCTTCCAATCGCAGTAGCCATTGGCAACAGCCTGTGTGAGGGCTGCATCGAGACCAACTTTGTTAATCATGCGAAGGCCAGCGGCAGAAACGCGGAGCGTAATCCAGCAGTCCTGCTCCACATAGTAGAACTTCTTATAGAACAAGTTCACGTCGAAAGTACGCTTTGTGCGACGCTTTGAGTGGGAAACATTGTTTCCTACCATTGCCTTCTTTCCAGTAATTTGACAAATCTTAGACATTTCTAATTCTTTCTTTTGCTATTCCAATAGCTTCTTCCAAACAGCGTGCAAAGGTACATCATTTTTCCCGAACTGCCAAATCTTTCGCCAATTATTTTGGTCAAGCCGCAAAATCGGCAAGCGCAAAGCACAAATTCACCGAAAGCCCTCCCCTACTTCACCAGTTTACGAGTGCTCACATGTTTCAACCAGCGCAAAAATGCGCCCATTAACAAGCTGTGATTTACAAGAGGGAAAAATTTCCCGCTTGTTGATTTATACCCGAGTCTAAAATTGGACTGGGTTATTTCACTTTGGCTTGCCCTCTTCTATCCATTCAACACACAACGAACTGCGAAATCGCCCCCCCCGTAAGGCCTCTGCTATCGGCGGAGAACCTTACGAGTGCTTCCGTCCTTCATGCGGATGATGTTGATGCCCTTCTGCATCAGACTCAGCTTGCGCCCGCCAAGGTCGTAGATTTCCTCGTCATTACTCATTTTCTTGTTGTCTGTAATTCTCAATTCCCCAAGGGTAATCTCTTCGTCCGTCAGCGCCACGATGTTGCCGAAGTCGCTCCATGGGGCAGTTGTCTTATACACCTCCAATGATGCAGAGGGAACATGCAAAGTTAAATTTGAAACATTAAGGCCGTAAAATGTATCGTATGCATATGGAACTTCTTCTGCAAAACAATAGAAGTCGGTAAGGCTTGTACAACCAGAGAAAACATACGAATCAAATCCAGACACACCGTTGCCAATGATGACAGATGTCAGACCTCTGCAGCCAGCGAAAGCAAACCATCCTATAGAGGTCACGCTCCCTGGAATGGTGATGGTGGTTAGACTTGAGCAATTACTGAACGCTTCGCCACCGATTTGGGTCACGTTATTTGGAATGACGACGGAGGTTAGGCCGATGCAATCACGAAACGCATTGTCACCAATCGAGGTCACGCTATTAGGAATGGTGACGGAGGTTAGGGCCTTGCAACTATAGCAGGCATAGGCTCCGATGCTATTCACGTCCTCGCCGAAGATATACGCAGTTACGAATGAACCAAATATGCTGGATAGTGTTTTGTCGGAAGTGTATGCCTTTGAAGCTATATTGTTGCTGTTAATAGAGACGGTCTCTAACGATGAGCAGCCCAAGAATGCACCTTCACCAATGTCAGTAACGCTGTTGGGTATGTTGATAGAGTGTAGATCACAGCAATAGAAAGCCTGTTCTCCGATCTTGGCCACGCTGTTGGGAATGGTAATGGAGACTAAACCGGAGCACTTATCGAAAGCAGACCAGCCAATTGAAGTTATACCTTCAGGAATGTCGATGCCGTGTAGGTTTGTACAGCCATTAAACGCATTTGCGCCAATAGCAGTCACATAGTATGTCTTTGTATTGTACACGACAGACGATGGAATTGTATAATGGCCAATATATTCGTTGTATTGTAATGGGCTATTACCTTTATATGTCACTTCAACGGTATTATCATTATCAATTGTGGGGATAATTTTGTAATAAATGCCGTCCACCTCGAAGTCGTGGGCGAAGGCCGTGCTGCAAACTATGCTCATAAGCACAGCAAGTAAAAAGGTCAGGGAGTTGTATCTCATATTGTATTATGGTTTTATTCGGTTGGTGTGTATGAATAAATACAAAAAGAAAACGTGGACTTCACTTCGTCTACGTCCTTCGAGGTATCGGCAAACACCCAATGCACTTTAACGAGTAAAAGCCCACGCCATCGGCGTGAGCATCCTTGACTTTTACTCTTGTGCATTCTTCTAAATATTGCCGATTTTCGAAGAACAAGAATCTAAGCGGACGCTTCTGTCTGTATGTCTAATCTACTGTCTGTTTCTTCAGTTTAATGGTTTAAATAGGTTAAAGGTATAAGGAATATGTTTATTTTACACAGCTATGCCTGTTCGCATTACATCGTCGTACAGAGGCGACCAACGGTCATCGGCCATAAGGACTGGTTCTATTAGGAAACTAACTTGACGGACATCCTTCCAGAGTTCCTTTGAAATCTCGAACTTCTGGTCGCCATATGTGGGTACAATAACAGCCACGTCTATATCGCTATCAGGATTAGCGTAGCCTTTACTGTACGAGCCAAACATCATTACCCTTGGTTCCTTCTGGAAGCGAGGGCTAATGACTAATTTATATCGACGGACAAGGTCTAAAGCTTCGTCGCGGCTGAGAGTTCGTCTTTCATCCATTGTATAAGTTGTTTAGTCTCGTCAATAAAAGCTCGGCAGGCCTGTTTGGTAAGTCTTTTTGATAGTGCATCCCTATCCTCTGGATATCGCGCCTCTATATTGAAATTGGTGATAGTATCCAAGAAATCTTTTTGTTCATCACTCATTTTATCATAAAGTCCACATCCTGTGGCAAGTCGCATGTGATTGTGAGTAAACGGAGGGTCGTCAGTCTTTGTGCCACACCAATAAGCCTTCAAGGTTTTTTCTATTGCTTGATGACACATAAAGGCAACGTAAAGCCAACGGCTTGTGGAGTACATTGCTTCTGCAGTATCAAGGTCATAGCTCGCAATGTCTAACCAGTATATTACCTTGTCTATAGCCATATTATAGAGGTATTACGCCACAAAGTTACAAATAATAATGGATAAGCAAAAACAAAAGCCCCAAAATGTTGGAGATAAGTAGTTAGGAGTTAATGTTGAGCTTCGCTCAGCAAGCCTTTCACGGCCTTGTCGAAGTCGCTCTCCAGCATGCGCATTTCGCGCTCGCGGTAGATTTCGAACTCGCGCTCTGCTTTCTCAATAGCTTCCTGATGCACGCACTTGGCGTTTACCCTCCTGACGAACTAATAAGAATTTCTTATAAGTTCCCTCTTTTTCAAGTTCTCCATCCGAATAATTATTGGAGATGTGCATCGAGATGTTCTCTTGTGTAGTCTGGTATATATCAGCCAATTGATCCTGCGTCAGCCACACATCCTCGTCAGCAAAGCGAGTATTCACACTTACCTTGCCCTCTTCATCTTTATAGAGTATCAGCTTGTTATCTTTCTCAGCCATCGTTTTAGCAGTTCTGTTTCGCTACGAAATTACGAAAAGTTTTTCACAGTCGAAAGAGAATCGTGGGATTTTTGTTGCAGTTGTTGCAGTTCGAAAACAGGCATTACGAAACTCAAAATTTAACTATATATATATTATGTATAATATATATAATTATATAGATATATAGATATAGAAGTATTTTATGATACGATGCAAGGGAAGGCTATTTGGGAACTGCAACAACTGCAACGCAACGCTCTATTTGTGCGATAGTGTCGGATGGGGCGACGCGATACTATCCCTTACCGCTCCGCGATACTATCGGCTGAAAGCAGCCTACGGTTGTGGGAGTAAGAGGCAAGAGGTGCGAGGTAAGAGGCGATAGTTACTGCATGGAGACGCGACTGAAGGCGGGAGCTTCCATCGGGCAGAAGTCCTTGTCTTGGTACTTGAAATAGCCGGCTTGGGCTATCATTGCAGCATTGTCGGTGGTGTAGCCGAACTTCGGAATGAAGATTTGCCAATGGTACTTCTGGGCGTACTCTCTGAAGGCATTGCGCAAGCCATTGTTGGCACTCACTCCGCCAGCCATTGCCACCTGACGAATCTTAAGGTCGCGAGCAGCCAAGCGAAGTTTGTTCATCAGAGTATCGACTATTGCCTTTTCATACGACGCAGCAAGGTCTTCCTTGTGGTGCTCGATGAAGTCGGGGTCGTCCTTCAGCCAGTCGCGCAGATTGTAGAGGAAGGAAGTCTTCAAGCCAGAGAAACTATAGTCATACCCAGGAATATGTGGCTTCGAGAACTGATAGGCCTCTGGGTTACCCTGACGGGCAAGGCGGTCGATAATGGGTCCACCCGGATAGCCCAGCCCCATGACCTTGGCTGCCTTGTCGATTGCCTCGCCTGCAGCATCGTCGATAGTCTGTCCGATTATCTCCATATCGTTGTAGGCTTTAACCTTGATAATCTGCGAGTTGCCGCCGCTTACCAGCAGACAGAGGAAGGGAAACTTAGGAAAAACCCCTCTCCCAGCCTCCCCCGAGGGGGAGGAGCTATTGTCTTCCTTTATGAAGTGAGCCAGGACGTGCCCTTGCAGGTGGTTGACGTCAATCATGGGGATGCCGAGCGAGGCTGCCAAACCTTTCGCGAAGGACACTCCAACGAGCAGGCTGCCCATGAGACCTGGTCCGCGCGTGAAGGCAATAGCAGAGAGCTGTTCGCGCTCCACACCTGCCTGCTTCAGGGCTTGGTCGACAACGGGCACAATGTTCTGCTGATGGGCACGACTCGCCAGTTCGGGCACCACACCTCCATAGCTTTCGTGAACGGCTTGCGAGGCTGTCACGTTCGACAGCAACACGCCATCCTTTATGACGGCAGCGCTCGTATCGTCGCACGAGCTCTCAATGCCCAGTATTATTACGGACCCACCTCGTCCCTCCCTTGTAGGGAGGGTGATTTCCTCCTGACTGTTATTCATTATTGATGTTTCTGAAGTTAAAGTGGAAGTAAAAATGGAAGTTAATTCGCTACGCTCATGGAAGTTAAAAAGGACAATGCCGTCCAGCACAAAGGTCTTTTAGTGTGTTAGAATTTCTACGCCGTTTTCTGTCATTACGTATGTGTGCTCCCATTGTGCTGAAGGTTCGTAGTCCTCAGTAACTACCGTCCATTCCGTTGGGTCGTCCTCGTCGAGACATACTTGCCAATGCCCCAGATTAATCATTGGTTCGATGGTGAAGGTCATTCCAGGCACGAGCAACATTCCTGTTCCCCTGTGTCCATAGTGCTCTACGTCAGGTTCTTCGTGAAACTGCAGCCCCACCCCATGTCCACAAAGGTCGCGAACGACGGACATGTGGTTCTTGTGGGCGTGACGCTGTATCGCGTTGCCAATGTCCCCAACATAGACGTACGGCTCCTTGCAGACCTCCTCACCAATTTTCAGGCATTCCCAAGCAACGTCAACAAGTCGCTGCCAGCGAGGTTCGGTCTTGCCTCCAACGACGAACATACGACTCGCATCGGCAAAGTATCCGTCCAGAATTGTCGTGCAATCGACATTAATGATGTCGCCCGGCTCAAGCACCTCATCCTCAGAGGGTATGCCGTGACAGACAACGTCATTCACGCTGGTGCAGCAGGAGTTTGGAAAGCCCTCGTAGTTGAGCGGAGCAGGAATTCCTCCGTGCTTCGTGGTGTAGTCATAGACGATGCGGTCGATTTCCAACGTGCTCATTCCTGGACGGATGCGTTCGGCAACGGTGTCGAGCACAGCCGTATTCAGCACTCCAGCTCGACGTATGCCCTCAATCTGTTCAGGAGTTTTGATGAGTTCTCGCGTTGGCACCAGTTTGCCTCTGCTACGCGCCTCCAGTATGCGACGGTCCATGTCAGTCAGGGCTTGGCCGGCAGGGACAATCCATTCGTTGAGTTTCTTCTTCGATACCATATTTAATTTACGCGCGCACGCGAGCGATGATGTCGAGGCATTCGCGGCACTTGTCTGTGACATACTGCCAATCCTCAGCCTTCACCTTGTCCGACGGGAACAGCTTCGAGCCCATGCCGACGCAGAACACGCCTGCCTTGAACCAAGCCTTCAGGTTCTCCTCCTCAGGAGCAACGCCGCCCGTAACCATAATCTTCGACCATGGCATGGGAGCCTTCAGACCCTTCACCATGTTGGGACCTACGACGTCGCCTGGGAACACCTTCGTCAGGTCGCAACCCAGTTCT
The DNA here is from genome assembly GCA_045220575.1 of Bacteroidaceae bacterium. Taxonomy (GTDB): domain Bacteria; phylum Bacteroidota; class Bacteroidia; order Bacteroidales; family Bacteroidaceae; genus Physcousia. Next base: position 115,002 of record JBGUVX010000034.1, on the reverse strand, counting down.
TGTGCCTTGCCAATCTCGCTAACTGTCATACAGCCAGGGCAATAAGGCACGAGTCGACGGTTGCAGACGGGTGCAATCTCAGGATTGAACAGCGGACCTACAACGAAGCAGGCACCCAGCTGCAGGTACATTGCGGCTGTGGGAGCGTCAACCACAGAACCTATGCCAAGAGCCAGTTCTGGGCACTCCTTTGCTGCGAACTTCACGCACTCGGCAAACACCTCCTGAGCGAAATCGCCACGATTGGTGAACTCGAAAGCACGCACGCCTCCGTCGTAACAAGCCTTGATGACCTTCTTAGCCACCTCGACATCCTTATGATAGAACACGGGCACCATGGGTGCCTCTGCTATCTTCTGCAATACTGCAATCTTATCGAACTTTGCCATATAAGGACCCCCTCCCTGCTCCCCCTTATATGGGGAGAGTAGAATATTTTGTGGGAGGCAATTCTACTTTATTGTATTTTTTTTAATTTGTTTTAAGCAACCACTCCCCGCCCTACAAGGGAGGGGACGGGGGTGGGTCCCTTAGCGCTGAACGCGACCGTTGGCACTACCTCCGGCGAGAGCCTCGACTTCGGCTTCCGAAACAAGGTTGAAGTCGCCGTTGATGGTGTGCTTGAGAGCGCTGGCTGCAACGGCAAACTCAAGAGCCTCGCCCTGAGTGGCTTTAGTGAGCAAGCCGTGAATCAAACCGCCAGAGAAAGAGTCGCCTCCGCCCACGCGGTCGATAATGGGATTAAGGTCGTAGCGCTTCGACTGGTAGAATTCCTTGCCGTCGAATATCAGGGCCTTCCAACCGTTGTGAGTGGCAGAGAAACTCTCGCGCAGGGTGCTGACAACGTATTCGAAGCCAAACTCATCGCGCATCTGACGGAAGATTCCCTCGTAGCCGGCAGCATCAGTCTGACCGCCTTCAACGTCTGCATCAGGCTTGAAGCCCAGGCAGAGTTCTGCATCTTCCTCGTTGCCAATGCAAACATCGACGTACTTCATCAGAGGACGCATGATGGAGATGGCCTTCTCGCTGGTCCACAGCTTCTTACGGAAGTTCAGGTCGACAGAGACCTTTACTCCGTGACGCTTAGCAGCTTCGCAAGCCAGACGGGTCAGTTCGGCTGCACGGTCGCTGATGGCAGGCGTGATGCCAGACCAATGGAACCAATCGGCTCCCTCGAATATTGCGTCGAAGTCGAAATCCTCGGGCAGAGCCTCAGAGATGCTGCTGTGAGCACGGTCGTAAATCACCTTTGAGGGACGCATGGAAGCACCTGTCTCGGCATAGTACAGACCCACACGCTCGCCGCCACGAGCCACAAAGCGAGTGTCGACACCATAGCGGCGCAGGGCGTTCAGTGCAATCTGACCAATCTCGTGCTTTGGCAACTTCGACACAAAATAGGCCTCGTGCCCGTAGTTTGCCAATGAGATAGCCACATTCGCCTCACCTCCACCAGGGATGATACGGAATGATTCACTCTGAATGAAACGGTCGTTTCCTTGGGGAGACAAGCGCAGCATAATCTCGCCCAGCGTTACAATCTTTGCCATTTTTGTATGTTTTATTATTTGATTAGTTCCTTTTCTAAAATACGTCGCAAAGATACAAAAAAATCCGCACGTCGGAGCATAAAAGCTGTAAAGCTTTGCAAAATCGGCCAAAAAGGCTTAACTTTGCCCTTCAAAATTACATGAACATGATTATCAAGAGCGCAGAATACACCATCAGCAGTCCTTCCGTTGAACGCTGCCCCCAAACCCAGGAACCTGAGTATGCCTTCATTGGCAGGAGCAATGTGGGCAAGTCCAGCCTCATCAACATGCTGACGAACAAGAAAGGGTTGGCCAAGACCTCCGCAATGCCAGGTAAAACGATGTTAATCAACCACTTCCTCATCAATGGTCAATGGTACTTAGTTGACCTTCCAGGCTACGGCTATGCCAAACGCAGCAAGAAGGAGCAGGACAAACTGGTGGAGATGATTCGCGGCTACGTTGCCCGTCGCGAGCAGATGGTAAACCTTTTTGTACTCGTTGACAGTCGCCACGAGCCACAACGCATTGACCTTGAGTTCATCGAATGGCTGGGCGAGAACGGAGTGCCCTTCAGCATCGTGTTCACAAAAGCCGATAAACAAAGTCACTCGAAGACAATGACCAACGTACACGCTTTCACAAAAAAATTAGAGGAGCAGTGGGAAGAACTGCCCCCCTATTTTGTGACGAGTGCCGAAACGGGTGCCGGTCGTGACGATGTGCTTGGCTACATCGAAGACATCAATCAGAACTTATAGCTCAAGCCCAGCGACAGCCATTCCTTGAACATAAAGAAGTGGTGAGCCTTTTGGGGATTCTTCTTGTCGCGCGTACTGTTGTCGAATCGCGGATAGAGGAAGAACTTGGCTGACAGGTACTTATTGATGGTGAAGTCGAAGGTGTTTTCCCATTCAACCAGCACATACATATCCGTCTTGTTGTCGAAGATGTTGCCGAAGGTGTACAGTCGAGTTGCCCACGACACGTTCTTCATGATGCCAACCTTGTAGTTGATGGTGACGCTGGGACCATACTTGTGATAAGTAGCCCTATAGTCGGTGGTGCTACCCTTCTTCAGTTCCATACCGTACTTCTTTCTCATGCCTCCCCACTGTCCGTTGTACCACTGGCGATCTACCCAGCACATGTTGTAGGCAACGGGAGAGATATAAACAGAGAGGTCGTGTTTTTTCTTCTTAAGTTTGTAGTCGATACCGACAGACACGTTCAAGTACAGAGGTGATGCGAAGTCGGCATTCACGTGGTTCGTATTCGGGTCGTAGTTGGGATAGACCTGCGTATAGGACATCACCTGACCAGTATAGAACCAGTTCTTGGCGGCCTTGTAACCAATCTTTGAAGTCAAACGGAGCAGATTGCTCGTCACACGGAAGGTGTGGCAGGTGTCGCTCATTGCTGTCTGGAAGCCCAGCTGTGCCTCCAGTTTGTTGTCCCATTGCACTTTGCGCTTGTTGTCGTAATTGGCTTCAAGAGTCACAGTACTCAAACCGGCATAGTTGTTCTCACCGCCTTGGTACCAGTTGTCAGAGAAATAGGACTGCGTGAATTGCAGAGAGATGTTTCCCACCAGTTTCCAGAACTTGGGCTTCTTAGCCACGAATGTTACGGCATCTGGCACATCTGCTTCCAAGGCCACATCTACAGCTTTGTCGGCCAGTTTCTGCGTTACGTTCTCAGGTTTCTTCTCCACATCTTTCAGTATGGCTGTGGTCTCCTTCAGGACAGATTCGGTACGCTTCACCAGCGAAGGATTTTCGACGTACAACTGTGTCAAGGCCCTGTCCGAAGCATCTGTGGCATTCAATGCAGCATCGTACCAACTGATGTATTTCGAGGTCTTGCTGCCTTCAGGCGTCCAGTTAATGCCGAGCATCTGATGCAGGGAATTGTTGTAGTATGTGCCTGGAACCATCAGGCGATAAAAATATGGATTCAGTTTGGTCGTCGAGGCCTTGCTTTCCAATTCCTTGGAAATCTGCTTACGCACCTGAGTCAGGCTGTCCAGCGATTGCAGATAGGACTCGATGGCTCTGGTCATCACGTTATCGGTTTCAGTTGTTATCGTATCAGCAGTTTCCTGACTGAAAACTAAACTTGGCACGAACGCCAGGCAAGCGACAATTAGTGATTTCTGTTTCATATTTTCGTTGGTTTGTGATGCAAAGATAGTGATTTATTCATAAATAATTCGTATATTTGCGCCTTAAATTAAGTAATTAATGTATAAAAGGGCTGTGAAAGCCCGCAAACAAACACATCGATGGACAAGAATACAATTACAGGATTTGTACTGATAGCACTGGTATTGATTGGTTTCTCGTGGTGGAGCCGTCCCTCCGAGGCACAGCTTCAGGAGATGGCGCGTCAGGACAGCATACTACAAGTGGAACAGGCTCGCAAGCAAGCTGAGCTCGATAAACAAATAGCAGAGGCACAAAAGCCAAAGGAGGTTGTGACTGATTCTTCGTCGATTCTCTTTGCTGCAAAGCAGGGAAAGGCCGAGACCTTGAAGCTCCAGAATAAGCACCTAACGGTAGGCATCAGCACTCAGGGCGGTGTGGTAGAGAGTGCCACGCTGAAGGAATACAACGACCAGCAGGGCAAGCCCGTAGTGCTGCTCTCGAAAGCCGACAGCCACCTTTCGTATGCGCTGGCTACAAAGACCGAGAACATCCTGAGCGACGAGATATACTTCCAGCCAACCCAGCAGACTGACAGTACGCTCACCCTTGTTGCTGCCATTGGCACAGGCCAACTGCGACTGAATTATCGTCTGCAGCCCGACTCGTACATGCTCGACTTCACCATGGAGAGCGAGGGATTGGGAAACCTCTTTGCCCCCAAGTCCAACACCATCGACCTGGAGTGGGAAAACATGGCTCGCCAGCAGGAGAAAGGAGGTTCGTTCGAGAACCGCTATGCTGCCCTCACGTATAAAGTAAAGGATAAGGGCACGAAGAAGCTGAACGAGATGAAGGACGTTACGAAGGAAATCGACAAGACGCTCGACTGGATAGACTTCAAGGACCAGTTCTTCTCTGCCATCTTCATTGCCCATCAGGACTTCCGCAACGTCACCCTCGCCAGCACCCCGCAGGAGGAAGGCAGCGGCTACCTGAAGCGCTATGCGGCTCAGATGCAGACCAAGTTCGACCCCACGGGCAAGCAACCCACAGAAATGCAGTTCTATCTGGGGCCCAACGACTTCCACACGCTGAAGGCAACAAATAAGTTGAGCCTCACAGACAAGGATCTCGACCTGCAGAGTCTGGTTTACTTCGGCTGGCCTATCGTAAAATGGATTAACCGTTTCTTCATTCTCTACCTCTTCGACTGGCTCACGGGCTTCGGCCTTAACATGGGCATCGTGCTCTTGCTGCTCACCCTCATCGTGAAGGCACTCGTTTACCCTGCCACCAAGAAGAGCTATCTGGCCTCGGCCCGCATGCGTGTGCTGAAGCCTGAAATGGACAAGATTGCAGCCAAATACCCCAAGCAGGAAGATGCCATGAAGAAACAGCAGGAGATGATGGCGCTCTACTCCCAGTACGGTGTATCACCCATGGGCGGCTGTCTGCCGATGCTCATCCAGATGCCTATCTGGATTGCCCTGTTCAACTTCATCCCCAATGCCATAGAACTGCGCGGACAGAGCTTCCTGTGGGCTAACGACCTCTCGGCCTACGACGACGTAATCCGCTGGGGCAAAGACCTGTGGCTCATCGGCAACCACATCAGCATCTTCTGCCTCCTGTTCTCCCTCACGAACATCATCAACACATGGATTAGCATGCGCCAGCAGCAGTCGAACGCCATGATGGGTGCCGAACAGCAACAACAGATGAAGATGATGCAGTGGATGATGATAATCATGCCCGTTGCCTTCTTCTTCATGTTCAACGAATACTCGTCGGGGCTTTCCTACTATTACTTCCTGTCTGGTCTCACCACCATCCTCATCATGTGGGGCCTGCGCCGTTTCACGGACGACAGGAAGCTGCGTGAACAATTGGAGGCCTACAAAGCCAAGCATGCAAACGACCCAAAGAAGACGAACAGCCTTGCCGCCCGCCTCGAAGCCATGCAGAAAATGGCTGAGGAACAGCAGCGTCAGCGCAACCGCTAACACGTCTGCTCACCCATTTACATAGTAACAACTCACGCCAGTTCTGCAGTGAACTGGCGTGAGTTGTTGTATTGTAATGCTGACGGGAAAGCGTCACTCGGCTGTAAGCTCCAGGACTACGCTGGTCCAAGGACGGCCCAAGGCGCCAGAGAGGCTGAGACCAGCGTTCTTCAGAATGCGTCCGCTGACCACCTGCCCATCGAGGTTGCATGGACGTTTCTCGTCCTGCGGAGTAAGGTCCTTGATGCGATAGTTACGATTCTCGTCAATGCCATCGAGACGCAGCTTCGGCAACTGCTGGCCGTTGAGATAGTCAATGCGATAGGCAAAGACGGCAGCACGTGTCTTCTCAGTATTGACATACATGAGCGAAGCCATTGCACCGTGGTCGTAAGGAGAAACGAGACGATACTGGTCGCCATGCTGGACGATGGGACGGATTTGCTTATAAGCCGCAATGGCACGCTTGGCAAAAGCCTTCTCAGCATCCGTCATATCCTTTGGCTGCAGTTCCATACCCAGGCGACCCGTCATAGCCACATCGAAGCGGAACTTGATGGGAACGACACGACCCGTCTGATGATTGGGACTGGCACTGACGTGTGAGGCCTGTGCTATAGCGGGATAGAAGTGGCTGTCGCCCCATTGGATGAACAGGCGCTGGTAGGCATCTGTGTTGTCGCTGGTCCAGAACTCGTCGAACCAAGGCAGCAGTCCGTAGGTGACACGTCCGCCACCGCTGGCACACACCTGAATAACCACATCGGGGTACTTGGCACGAATGCGGTCGAGCACGCTACGCAGTCCCATGTGGTAACGGATGTAAATCTCGCTCTGGCGGTTCTTGGGCAGATAGGTCGAGCCGTAGTTCATGATGTCGGCATTGCAGTCCCACTTGATGTAAGCGATTTCAGGATTCTCTGTCAGCAGATTATCCGTGATGCCGAACACGAAGTCCTGAACCTTCGGATTGCAAAGGTCGAGCACCACCTGAGTGCCGCCGCGACCTGTGGTGATGGTACGATTGTCCTGCTGAAGCACCCAGTCGGGATGGTTCTCAAAAAGCTCGCTCTTGGTGTTCGCCATTTCAGGCTCAATCCAGATGCCGAACTTGATGCCATGCTTGCGGGCAGCATCCGTCAGACCCTTGACTCCCTGCGGCAGTTTTCCCTTAGCCACCATCCAGTCGCCAAGGCTGGTGTGGTCGTTGTCGCGAGGATACTTGTCGCCAAACCAGCCGTCGTCCATCACGAAGAGCTCGCCGCCCAGACTGGCAATATCGCCCATCATCTGGTTCATAACCTCTTGGTTCACCTTGAAGTAAACGCCCTCCCAACTGTTCAGCAGGATGTCGCGCAGCTTGTCGCCTCCGTGCAGGGCATACTTGCGGGCCCAGCGGTGGAAGGCGCGGCTCACACCACCCTTTCCCTCTGTGGAATAGGCCATGACGAATTCTGGCGTACGGAACGTCTCACCTGCCACCAGATGATAGGTGGAAGTTTCCTCGTTGATGCCGCTGAAGATGGTAAGGTCGTTGTTCGATGCCACGATTCGTGTCTTGTAGTTTCCGCTCCACATCAGGTTTCCACCAAACACCTCGCCACGATTCTCCGTAGCACGTCCTCCTACGGATACCATGAAGCCGGCATTCGAGCCGAAGGCATTGCGCAAACCAGCCTTGTCGGACAACACAACCTGACCGTTAGGCAGGCATTCTTCGCTCATATAACTCTCTGAGCCCCAGCCGCCATGAAACTGTGTCACCCAGTTCTCGCCGCGCGTCATGGGCACAGCGGCGCTGGCAAAAGTGAGGAGTGTAATCTCACCCTTCTTGGCACCGTTGGTCATTTCCGTCCAAGTGGAGAAGACATCCGTCCCCTCGTAGTTCTTGAAATACTGCTTAACGGTGAACGGGTACTGCTGCAGCTTATCCTTGAATGTCAGCACCAGCACCTCGCCCTGCGCATCGCGAGTACGCTCTACGCTTTCCATACCCAGGTCCACACTCATGTTACCATCCGGCATCTCCACAGCCAGAGCCTTCTCACCAGCCGAATGAATGCCGAAGGCGGGCAGCGTGTTGCCAGTAAAGTTCGAACGGACGCCAAAGAAGCCCTTGATGTCCGAGTCCTGAATCTTCGGCCCGAAATACTGATAGTAGGCAGCTCCGCCCTCGTTGGTAGTAACCACAAGGGAGGTGGTTTCCGAACTAATCACATGGGTGCGATTCTTCTGCGCAAAAGCGCCTGTAACAAAAGCCAAGGTCAGCGCCAAGGCCACAAGTCTTGTCTTCATGATTACCTATACATTAATAAATAAACAATTCTTCGTTACAAACTTACACATTTTTTTTCATTTTACCACGCCCCATGTTTGGAAATATGACCCGAATCCCGTATTTTTGCAGGGAAAGAGTTAAAAGCACACCAAAAAAACGAAAAATGAAGCACTTTTTATTCATCATCATAGCGCTGGCTGGCATACTGGCTCAACCCATACAAGCAGAGACCAATCAGGACATCAATCTGGTGTTCATCGGCAACAGCATCACGGCAGGTGCCACCCTGAGCAATGCCTCGACACAGGCCCCTCCCATTCTGGCACGCGCCCTCGTAGAGGAAGCAACGGGTGTGACGACGAATGTCTTCAACGGCGGACACTCAGGAATCACCACCTACGGGTTCCTGCCTGGACGCAACGACTTTGCCAAAGTCACGAATGCGGCAAAGGCTTTCTACGAGAGCAACGGCGGACTGGTGTACTTCTCCATCATGCTGGGAACCAACGACAGCGCCTGCACCACCACCGAGGGAGCACCTGTCAGCCCCGATACCTACAAAAGCAACATCAAGAAGATAATCGACGGACTCATCGAGGCCGTGCCCACCTGCAAGATTCTGCTGAACTATCCCATCTGGTACAGCCCCAGCACCTACAACGGCGCTAGGTACCTGCAGGAAGGACTCGACCGCCTGCACAGCTACTACCCCATTCTGGACGAAGTGATTGCCGAATACAACCAAGTCTATGCCGGCAATCGTGGTGTCTGGGAGTTCTTCGAGGACAACAATGTGCTGTTTACTGCCGAGAATGGCCATGCAGGCACGTTCTATCTGCACCCCAACGAAACAGGTGCCAAGCGTTTGGCTGAGATTTGGGCAAAGAGTCTGCTGAAAGTCATCGAGGCCGACGGCGTGGAAATCAAGAAGCCTTTGGACAAATAATGTCTGGTCGAAGATAGTCACGTTCGGAAAATCGCGAATTAATTTGCTTTTTTCGCTCGCTATGCACGAACTTTGACCTACGGTCGAAGATCCTTTCATTCGAAAAAATCAAAATTCTTTTGCTTTTTTACTCACTTAATCGTATCTTTGTTGTCGCTAAAGGCGAAAACAGATGCGCATAGACATCATTACCGTACTTCCCGAACTCATAGAGGGCTTTCTCAACGAAAGCATTCTGGGCAGGGCACAAAAGAAGGGACTGGTGGAGATACATCTCCACAACCTGCGCGACTACTCCACCAACAAGTGGCGTCGTGTGGACGATTACCCCTTTGGAGGCTTTGCCGGCATGGTGATGCAATGTGAGCCCATCGACCGCTGCATCTCGCAACTGATGAGCGAGCGCCACTACGACGAAATCATCTTCACAACCCCTGACGGCGAACAGTTTTCGCAACCCATGGCCAACCAACTGAGCCTGTGCGAGAACCTCATCATCCTGTGTGGACATTACAAGGGAATAGACTACCGCATACGCGAACACCTGATTACCAAGGAGGTATCCATCGGCGACTACGTGCTGACGGGTGGCGAGCTGGCGGCAGCCGTGATGGCTGATGCCATCGTGCGCATCCTGCCAGGAGCCATCGGCGACGAGCAAAGTGCCCTCAGCGATTCGTTTCAGGACAATCTGCTGGCAGCGCCTGTCTATACGCGCCCTGCCGAATACAAGGGTTGGAAGGTGCCCGAGGTGCTGCTCTCTGGTCACGAAGCGAACATTAAGGAATGGGAACTGGCCCAAAGCCTCGAACGCACGAAGCGGCTAAGGCCAGACCTGCTTAAAAAAAATTAAAAAGTAAAAAGTAAGAAATAATATATATGCCAGACAAAAAACTGAATCTCTACATCATCGCAGGGTGCAACGGCGCAGGCAAGACTACAGCGTCGTTTACCGTCCTGCCCGAGATGCTGGACTGCCACGAATTTGTCAATGCCGACGAGATAGCAAAGGGGCTCTCTCCCTTCCATCCCGAAGGCGTAGCCATACAGGCAGGCCGACTGATGATAGACCGCGTCATCTATCTGCTGAAGGAGGGCGAGGCATTTGCCTTCGAGACGACACTATCCACACGTTCCTACGTGAAGCTCATCCAGCAAGCCCAGAAGCGCGGCTATTTCGTTACGCTGCTGTTCTTCTCGCTGGCAACCCCAGAGCAGGCCGTGCAGCGCGTGGCAAAGCGTGTGAGCCAAGGTGGTCACAACATCCCCACCGATGTCATCTACCGCAGATTCGAGAGTGGTCTTGCAAACCTCTTCAACCTGTATATGCCCATTGTGGACTATTGGGCTCTCTACGACAACTCCAACATCCCCACCCAGCACATCGCCAGCGGCGAACTGGGCAAGAAGCCCGTCATATTGGACGCAGAGAAGTTTGAAGCATTACGAACTAAATATCAGGCAAAAAATGAGCAGCAAGAGAAATAAGAAATGCGACGTGTTGCTCATGCAGCAACGCATCGACGAGGGCATTCTGCTGGCTCAGCGACGCCTGCTTGACCGTGCCCTGCACGACGACCTGTCTTTCATCATCTGTCAGGGTGGCCGCGTTTGTGATGTCCCAGCCCGCGAGATAAAGTGGTAATAAAGACCCCTCCCCTTTCCCCTCCCGAGGGAGGGAGTGGTCACTATAAAATAATTTAATATAATGAATAATATGCAAAGTAATGTATATACGCCCTCCCCTCGGGGAGGGATTGGGGAAGGGGTTCTCTATATCGGAGTTGATGACTTGGACATCGACCTCTTCGAAAGCCAATATCATGTGCCCGAGGGCATGAGTTACAACAGCTACGTCATCCTCGACGAGAAGGTGGCCGTCATGGACACTGCCGACCAGCGGAAGTCGCAGGAATGGATGCAGAACCTCACCGAGGCGCTGCAGGGGCGCAAGGTGGACTACCTTGTGGTGCACCACATGGAACCTGACCACGCTTCGAACATAGCCGCACTGGCAGAGGCCTACCCCGAGGCAAAGATTGTGCTCTCGGCAGCAGCCCTGAAGATGGTGCCCAACTTCTTCCCCGAAGCCGACCTCACAGGCCGCTGTCAGGTGGTGAAGGAGGGCGATACCCTGTCGCTGGGCAGCCACACGCTGCAGTTCATTGCGGCTCCCATGGTACACTGGCCCGAGGTGCTGATGAGCTACGAGCAGACGGAGAAGGTACTCTTTGCGGCTGACGGATTCGGCAAGTTCGGTGCCCTCTGCAATGAAAAGCGCAATGCCGACGGAACGCCTGCTGACTGGGCTTGCGAGGCTCGCCGCTACTACTTCAACATCGTGGGCAAGTACGGCATGCAGGTGCAGAACGTGCTGAAGAAGGCCGCTGGGCTCGACATTCAGACGATAGCTCCGCTGCACGGCCCTGTGCTCACGGGCAATGCGCTGACAGAAGCCATTCGTCTCTACGACACGTGGAGCAAGTACGAGCCTGAGACGGAGGGTGTGTTTGTGGCATACGCCAGCATTCACGGCGGCACGCGCAAGGCTGCCGAGAAGATGGTGGAGATACTGAAGGCCAAGGGCTGCAAGAAGGTGGCTGTCAGCGACCTCACGCGCGACGATATGGCAGAGGCCATAGAGGACGCTTTCCGCTACCCCAAACTGGTGTTGCTGGCTGCCTCCTACGACGCCGGCGTGTTCCCTCCCATGCACGATTTCCTCTGGCACCTGCAGATAAAGGGCTTCCAGCGTCGCCGCTTTGCCTTGGTGGAGAATGGTTCGTGGGCTCCCTCAGCCGGCAAGGTGATGACGGAGATGATTGGTCAGTTGAAGGGCTGCGAAATCGTAGGCCCGCTGGTGACCATCCGCAGCCGCATGAAGCAGAGCGATGTGCCCCAACTGGAGGCTCTGGCCGATGAAATCCTGAAGTAAAAAGGGGGAGTAAAAGAGGAAGTAAAAAAGGAAGTAAAAGTGGAAGTAAAAGAGTAAAGCGAGTTAACTTCAAATCAATTATACAATTATGAAAAAACGCTTCTTTTCGCTCTTTGTAGCAACCCTGTTCGTCCTCGCCGCAATGGCTGAGGGGCAGGTGAAGTATGTATTCTACTTCATTGGTGACGGCATGGGCGTCAACCAAATCAACGTCACCGAAACCTATCAGGCAGCCCTGAAGGGAAAGATTGGCATCGAGCCTATCCTCATGGCCAGTCTGCCCGTAGTGGGCTTGGTAAACACCTACTCCGCCACCAACGGCGTGACGGACTCTGCTGCAGGCGGCACAGCGCTGGCAACAGGCTGCAAGACCAAGAACGGCGCCATCGGCGTGCTCGAAGACCTGCAGACCCCCTGCACCAGCATCGCACAGTGGGCTAAGAACTCAGGCAAGGCCGTTGGCGTAGCCACAACGGTGTCCATCACTCATGCCACGCCAGCCTCCTTCTATGGTCATCAGCCCAGACGCCAAATGTACTATGAACTGGGCAAGGACCTGTGCAAGAGCGGCTTCGACTTCTTCGCTGGTGCCGACTTCAACAAGCCCTATCAGAAAGACGGTGAGCCCTCGCTGCACGAGCAGGCCAAGGCTGCCGGCTACACCATCGTGAAGGGCTACAAGGAGTATGAGAAGAAGGGTCGCAAGGCCGACAAACTCATCCTGCTGCAGCGCGACGAGATGAACCAGAAGTGGAACAGCGAACAGCTGCCCTACGCTCTTGACCAGACGAAGGAAGACCTGACGCTGGAGCAGATTGTACGCGCCGGCATCAACTACCTCAGCAACAAGCAGACCGACGGCTTCTTCTTCGCCATCGAAGGCGGCATGATTGACTGGGCCTGCCACCGCAACGACATCGGCAACGCCATCAACGAGGTGCTGGACTTCGACAAAGCCATCAAGGTGGCCTACGAGTTCTACCAGCAGCACCCCGACGAGACCATCATCGTCATCAGCGCCGACCACGAGACGGGCGGCTTGGCAATGGGCGTCGGCCCCTACGAGATACACACCGACCTGCTGCGCTTCCAGCACAAGAGCATCGACGAACTGAAGTGGATGCTCCGCGAGCAGTACAAGAAAGCGCCCAAGAAGTTCACATGGGCAGCTGTCGAGAAGGTGCTGAAGGAGCAGATGGGCTTCGGCGCAGGCATCACCCTCAGCGACAAGCAGCGCGAACGCCTGCAGAACCGCTGGCAAGCCATCGAGAAGGCCATTGCCGAAAACGGTAAGGTCAACGACCGCATCAACGACCTCTGCGAGACCACCAAGCACATCCTCTCGGAAGTAGCCATGATTAGCTGGGCAAGCGGAGGCCACTCCAACGGCTACGTACCCGTCTTTGCCGTAGGCCCCGGCACCGAAGTCTTCCAAGGCCGCATCGACAACATCGAGATAGCCCCCGCAATGGCTCGCATCGCCGGCTACCGCGTCCCCTGACGCACCCCTTCACGCGATACTAACGCAAGGCACGGAGCGATACTATCCCTCCGTGCCTTGCCATACCATCCCCCCACCAACAGGCCGCTACCCCCCTGCCGCAAGGTGCTGACCCTGTCGCCACAGGTTCACGACCTTATCGCCCCATGTTCTACAACTTGTCGATAGAGGTTCTTGCTCCTCTTCGCTACGCAAGTGGCAAAGCCAATTACGTGAGTTCGAGGCGTGACACCCGTGACAGCCGTGACAGCAAAAACTGCGTGGTTTTCGCCTGCCCGACTTCTCCACTCACTCTTACATCTTATATCTATATATCTATATATAATTAATAATTATAATAATTGGGAAAAGGCAGAGCTGTGAAATGGCACGAAAAAGACTGTCACGCCTGTCACGCCTGTCACGCTCTGCCTGGTACGATGCGAGGGAAAAATTTCCCTGACAAAAATCGAAGATTACAAGACATGTATGACTAACTTTTTGTATCTTTGCAGAAACGATATTATTGATATGGAATCACAAATACTGAAATTGGAACGGCCGTATGAGTACATCTCCTGTAACGGCTCTATCGGGCTGCATATAGCCACAATGATTACCTACGAGGCCACTACTGACGAGGACGGCAACTACCGGCTGCAGACGCACAGCCACCCCGTGGTGAAGTACCCGAACCGACCTGGGGGAACGGTGTGGAACCGTGCCGAGCCGACGGACTGCAAGGTGCTGTGCAGCGAGGACAAAAGAAGCATCACCATGGAGCAGTTCTACGATTTCGTCAGCGATAGCAGATTCCTGAATCTGGATGAGGATGGCAAGGAAAATGGAATATCCACGTCGTCAGACCCTGTTATTTGGAACCATGTGCTGGGACGCTACGGCATAGAGGTGGAATGGCCTACGGTGAGCGAGGACGACGGCAGTCGGGCGCCACAGACAGAGTTTGAAGTGGGCCTACGCATCAGACGCAACCCCGAGGGCTCACCTACTATATACACTTGCCACGACATGGGAGTGGACGACGATACGGCCTATCGCGGTGGTGCGGGCTTGTACTTCTACTTCGATTTCGACACGGAAGCGGATTTGGAAGCAAGGCTGCTGCTCGGCATCAGGTCGTACTATCGCGCATTCAGCAACCACCAGTTCCACATCACATTCCTGTGGGAAGAAGACAGCGAGTTTGCCGAAGTGATAGACAGAGTAAACCGTCAGGAAGCAGAAATGCGCCCCAAGCGTAATGACCTCAACGTATGATTTCCTGAGGCAAGAGGCCCTGTCGCATCTCAATTCCGTCAACGGAATCATAGGCCTTCTTCAGGATAAATACAATAGTACAGGCGACGAGGCTGCACGTCAGGTTCTTGAGAGCCTGGGCGTGGCACTGCACTCGTATGCCTTCATCGGACGGCCTGCCTCCGCCAACAACTTGGACGACGAGCAACGTAAGGCGCATCTTACGGGCTCTCCCACATCGACGGACGACAACCCCGCCAGCAAACTCCAGACACCCCGAGCCATGGAACTATGGGAATGCGCACAGGAACAGGGCTGGGTGGACGACCAGCTGCAGCCCGTGGGTCTTTCGCGCCCCGACGCAGCACTGCTGGCAGCCCGAATGGCAAAGCTGCTCGGAATTGAGGGCTGGACACCCTTCGAACACCTTTGGCACAGGAAGAACATGCGGCAGGACTACAACAAAACACAATACAACCGAAAGACCGACGAATTTGAGCAGAAGCTGAAAAGAAAACTGAAATAGGCTGACGAACAGCCGTTTGTGCATGGGACTCACCCGCTACGTATCCGCTACGTAGCAGGTGAGCCTCCTTTTTTTGTCCTAATTTTGCATCGTCGGACAGCGGTTCGGCGGCGCAAACCGGTTGCACCCAAAACAATTAACAAACCACACCTTAGAACACGCCGAAAAGGACGGCGACAACAAACCACATGGAAACATTGAACAACAACACGAACGTGACCAACAACGAAAAGAACACGGAGAACATGCCTCCCGTGATGCCCAAGCGACTGCCCAAACTCATCAAGTTGCTAACCTCCAAGACACCCGACATCTACAAGCCCACCGTGGCGCAAGCCGTATTCCCCTCGCTGGCAGCACACCTGTGGAAGGTAGGCTTCGAATACATCGACGGAGTGACGCACGAGGCTACGCTGATGAACGTCGTGATGGCCGAGACAGGTGCCGGCAAAAGCTGCATCGACAAGCCCATCCAGCACATCATGGCCGACATCGAAGTGCGCGACCGCCAGAACCTCGAACGCGAGAAGAAATGGAAGGAAGAGGTGAACACGAAAGGTGCCAACAAGGACAAGGCCAAGCGTCCCGAAGGACTGGTCATACAGCAGATTGATGCCGACATGACCAACGCAGCCTTCGTCATGCGACTCGACGAGGCAGAAGGCCACTTCCTCTACGTGAAACTCAACGAAATCCAGCAGTTCGACGCACTCCGGGGCAACGGCAAGGCAGGACAGCAGTTCCAAATCATGTGCCTCGCATTCGACCCCGAAAACAAATATGGACAGACGCGCGTGGGAACCCAGTCCATCTCCGCCCGCGTGAAGATTCTCTTCAACTGGAACGCCTGCACCACCATCAACAAAGGCCGCCAGTACTTCAAGAACGTCCTCGTCGACGGCCCCCTCTCGCGCATCAACTTCTGCACCATTCCCCAGCAGCCCATCGGTTCGCCCATGCCACTCTACGGAAAATACGATGCGGCGTTCGACGAAGAGCTCAAACCCTACATCGACAACCTGTGCGCGGCACGCGGCAACATCGCCTGCCCCGAAGCCTACAGACTGGCAAAGAAACTCGACAGCGAACTGAAACTGAAAGCCGTCGAGTGCCAGTCGCGCACCTACGAGAACTTCTCGTTCCGTGCCAACGTCATTGCCTATCTCAAGGCCTGCGTGCTCTACGTAGCCAACGGATGCAAGTGGGAAAAGACGATTGAGGAATTCGTGCGCTGGAGCCTCCACTACGACCTCTGGTGCAAGATGGAATTCTTCGGCGACGCCGTAGCACAAGCCAACCGCTACACCGCCCCCAGCAACAACCAGCCCAAAAGCCTGCTGCTCGACCTCGGCGCACTGTTCACACGACAAGATGCAACAGAACTCTACACCAAACGAGGCATGGACGTAAAAAAGGTGAGCCAAACCATCCGTGCATGGAAATCCCGAAACCTCATCACCGAACTCCCCGACGGCACCTACAAACAACTCCGCTACGCCTCGTAGGCGTGACACCCGTGACAGGCGTGACAGCAAAATCCGTCCTATTCATCCCTTTGCCCCCACAACAAACCGCACCTGCCACCTCAGTGACAAGTGCGGTTCTTAGTTGTTGTCGGTAGTCTTCAGGCCTCTAACGGATTAGAAGCCGAGCACAGGCCTGAGATACTTGGAATATATCGTATTATCATCATAATAACTTTCGTCATCCCAACAATTTTTCTTAAAGCTCCAACCGTTGCCATTTGACGCCTGCGTAGCACACCAATAGCCCCAATAGCTGTCACCATCACTTAGGACTGTGCCGCCGGCACTTTTGATTTTGGCATTTACGTTGTCATCAAAAGAGTTATCGTGTGTCGAGCCGAGGTTCGCGAACATTGTTTCGTAGTCGCTCTTCTGCGCCACGCACCAGTTCGACACGGAGATGCTGCCCAGCGAGGTGTAGCTCGGCAGGCTGCCAAGCATCCAGCTGTCCAGTCGCTTCATCGTGGAGCCAGCATAGGTTACAGATGTACACCAGTTGATATTTCCCCAAGCACACTCCTCAGCGTCCTGGAGGGCCATAATCAAACCGTGACCACCATCAGTCACCTTGGCAATGACGCCCACTCCAGTGCAGCCAGCGGGAACTGGGGTATTTGCATCGTGCAGATGGCCTGCGGCGCACACCACCTTGCCGTAGTCGCTTGTCGTGACTGTGCTGATAATAGGATAGCTGACCTGCTTCGTCATCTTTACCGTGATGTCGTAGAATTCGCCGTTGTTGAAGGTCACACCGCTCTTCTCGTACGTGTAGGTGTCGTCGCCTACGGTGGCGGTCAGGGTGATGGTCTTGGACACGCCTGCTGCGGGGAAGGCTACGTAGAGCACGCCGTCGCCGTTAGTGGTGTAGGTGGCAGCGGGGATGGTGGTTAGTTCAACCGTGCTGGTGGCATCGCTGACAGTCAGCTCCGAGGGGCTGATGGCAGCATTGCCGTTGCCCTTGTCCTGCAGGGTGAGCTTGAGGATGGCCTGCTGGTTGGTGAATGTAGTGGTGGAAGCCACGGGAATGATGTTGCCGCCTGAGAAGCCTGCTACCTCAACCGAAGCTACGGCATAGTCGCAGTTGGCTGCGACGTAGGCCAGTGTTCCTTGCTGGTTGTTGTAGTTGGCGCTGAGGAACTTCAGGGTCAGCTCGTCGCCAACCTCGATGGTGCCTTCAAGGTCACCAGTCAGCGTGGTCTCGGCACCGCTGGTCTCAGCTTCAAGATAGCCGCCGAGGGCTGCCTTCTTTGTCTCGTTATACACAGTCACCTGGTCGCCAACTGCCCATGTAGCGACGAGGTCGTCTTTGCCGTCGTCGTTGATGTCATCTACGGCAAGGGCGCGGGTAACGTCACCCTTGGCGGCCTTGATGGTCAGGGTGTACTTGCCAGTGGTGTTCACGTTCTGCTGCTCGTCGGCGATGTCGTTGTCGCTGGAGCAAGCGGTGAAGGCGGCACCTGCCAACAGCAGGGCGGCCAGGGAGAAAAGCTTCATCTTCTTCATAGTCGTACTTCCTCCTCTCATTACTCCCAAGCCAGGGAAGTGCCAGTGTAGCTTGCACGTGCGAAGGCATCGCCACCGCCTGCAGAAGCTGCCAACATGTTCTCACTCTCTACGCTCACTACCTCCATGGTAGCCTTGCGATAAATCTTTTTCTTTTCCATGTTTTGAAGGATTGATTAAAAAGTTATTAATTGGGTTTATTGTATTTATCGTTGTCTGTAGGCACACAAAAAAGCACGTCCCTGCCCCGCTATGGGGCCGAGATGTGCCGTATGTGGTCAGGCGCTGCCTGCGCCTTCATGATATCTCTTAAGCTGTATGGGGGGGGGTATTATTTGCCCTGCCCATTGGCGTTGTAGCTGTCGTAGTTCTCATTTCGGCTGCAAATATACAATAAATAAACGAATGGGGAAAACGATAACGGCAAAATGTTGCAGGCGCAAAACAAAAGCCCCCCCAAATGTTCGGAGTTCGGTTAGTTGATGAGGAATACCTTTTGCTAACCTTGACAGGTGGTCTTCACAGATTCACAGATTCACAGTTTATTTTCGAACCACGTGGTTCGCTGATGCTTCACAATGCTTTGCAAACTCCTCCCCACCCTCCTATAGCCCCCACACCACAACTTATGACAAAAGGGCGAAAAAGTTTGGGCGTTACGGAAATAATTTGTATTTTCGCAGCAAAATAGTATGAAAATATGATAGGAACGCTTAGAGTTAGCGACGTATACATGGATATGCTTGGTACGTTGCCAAACGAAGAAAAACTCGACTTAATTTCAAAACTTCTAAAGTCGATGAAGAGTGCTGTGGCTGTCAAAAAAGAGCCTAAAGACATATTTGCTCGTTTCTCAAGCGATTGGGGAGGAGATATGTCTACGGAGGAGTATGCCGACATGCTGCGAAGTGAAAATGTAGAGAACAGCAGAACTGTAGAAACTTGGTAACTCGCTATGGCACAATACCTACTCGATACTTGCGTCTGCATCTCCATGTTTCGAAATGAGGGACGTGTACGCGAAACATTGAAGAAGATTGGCACACAGAATTGTTTCATTTCCGAAATTACCATTGCAGAACTGTACTTCGGACTGGCTAAGGCTACGGACAAGAAACGTAAGTTGGAAGACATCCGTGAGGTACAGAAACTTTTTCGCGTCATCCCTGTCTATTCATCATTCAAGGAATACGGTGAGATTCGCCATTCATTAGAACACACTGGGCAGCGTGTGGATCAGTTTGACTTGCTCATCGGAGCTACAGCTCTCCATCACAAGATGACCCTAGTAACCTCAAACCTCAAGCACTTTGAGCGCATGGAGGGACTGACAATAGAGAACTGGAGGTAAAATCATACTTAGTTTTATCATCAATTACAACAAAAGCGGCCCGAAGGTCGCTTTTGCTTTATTTATGAATCTCTGTGATTACTTACAAAGGGGAAGCCCAAAAATGTTCAGTCGAGGGCGCCGATGATGTCGCGGACGGAATGGAAGTTGTGGCGCTGCAGGTAGTCCTCGATACCGGCTACGACCTTCATGGTGACGGCTGGGTCAACGAAGTTTGCCGTGCCGATTTCTATGGCAGAGGCTCCCGCCAAGAGGAATTCTATGGCATCGGTAGCTGTCATGATGCCGCCAAGTCCCACGACGGGAATCTGGACAGCCTTGCTGACCTGATAGACCATGCGCAAGGCCACAGGCTTGACGGCTGGGCCCGAGAGACCGCCAGTGCCGATGGAGAGCACCTTGCAGCGGCGTTCGGCATCGATGGCCATTCCCATCAGGGTGTTGATGAGCGATACGCTGTCTGCACCCTCTGCCTCTACGGCACGGGCTATCTCAGCAATGTCCGTCACGTTGGGCGAAAGCTTCACAATCAGCGTCTTGGGGTATGCCTTGCGGACGGCCTTCACCACGCTGGCAGCGCCCTCACAGGTAACACCGAAGGCCATGCCGCCCTGTCGCACGTTGGGGCAGGAGATGTTGAGTTCGATGGCAGGTATGTTGCTGAGTTCGCCAATGCGGCGCGCACACTCAGCATAGTCGTCGATGGTGGAACCGCTGACGTTGACAATGACGTTAGTATCAAGGTCGCAGATGCGAGGGTAAATCTCGCTACAGAAATAGTCCACCCCCTTGTTCTGCAAGCCCACGCAATTGAGCATGCCGCCCGTCGTCTCAGCCATGCGCGGATAGGGATTACCCTCGCGGGGATGCAGCGTTGTACCCTTCACCACAATGCCGCCCAGACGGCTCAAATCTACAAAATCCTCGAACTCCAGCCCGTAGCCAAACGTGCCGCTGGCCGTCATCACGGGGTTGCGCAACTCCAATGCGCCTATCTTCGTCGTTAAGTCTATCATCTTACAAATCCTTAAACTCTTGAACCCTTAAACTCTTAAAACCTTTCCCCTTCACCACTTGAGTTCCTCGACGCGGAAAACAGGACCATCGGTGCAGACACAATGGTTGTGACCGTCGGAAAGTTCCTCCACACAGCACAGGCAGGCCCCCACGCCACAAGCCATACGATTTTCGAGCGACACCTCACAGTCTATGCCCCTCTCGCGAGCCAAACGGGCAACGGCCTTCATCATAGGGCTCGGCCCACAGGTGTAGATAAAGGTGAGAGGTGAGGGGTGAGAAGTGAGAGGTGAGAAGCAGGAATGCTGAGTGACAAAGCCACGCTCGCCCTCGCTGCCGTCTTCTGTGGTGATAAGCACCTCGCCTACCTCGCGGAAAGCATCGAGCCGGAGCAACTGCGCCTGGGAACGAGCACCAAGCAGGAACGTAGGCTTTATGCCACGCGCCCTCAGCGTCTTGCCTAAGAACAACAGGGGAGCCACACCTACGCCGCCCCCGATGAGCAAAACCCCATCATGGGAAGGCTGAGAGGGAACCGTAAAGCCGCGTCCCAAGGGCAAAACCGCATTCAGGACATCGCCCTCGCGCAGCGCACCCAGCCAGCGCGTGCCTTCGCCCACAACCTGCACGAGAAAAGAAATAGTATCATTCTCCACATCGTGAATGCTGATGGGCCTGCGCAGTAGCACACCAGGAGCATCAGCCCTCAACTGGGCAAACTGACCAGGCAAGCACTCAGGCAGACTGCCCTCCACAGGTTCAGCCTTCAGCAATACACATCCAGCGCCCACACGCTCGCTGTGGGTCACCTTCAAGTCCAGAATCTCTTTCTTCATATCATTACACAGAATTACCCTGCAAAGATACGAATAGTCGAGAGCAGAACAAAATAAATCTCGTTTATTTTTTATGCCGAGACGAAGTATCTTCAACAAAGTTAAAGATACGATTAAGCGAGCGGAAAAACAAATTTATTTGCTATTTCCCGAGTGTGAGTATCTAAAACAAAAAGTTAAAGATACGATTAAGCGAGCGGAAATGCAAATTAATAATAAAGTAAAAGCTTACTTTCCTGGGAAAGTCTCGAAACTTCCGTCATCAAAAAAGATAGTGATGCTGGTAATGCGACGTTGTGGTTTGTCAATATACTTTACCACCTCACGCATAACAGGCACATGAGGGGTGCCTCCAGGCACATCAAAATTCAATTCTGGAGCATCGCCCTTTCCGGAACCAACATACCCTCCAGTTGACCCATCTTCGTTGAGCGAACCACCAGACGCAGCATTTCCTTCGCCACCAGCAGTACCTTTACCCTGAGTATCGCTGATATACATATCGCCCTCACCGAACATCAACCACGACATATTCAGATTGGGGAAGCGACGATGAAGCGCTTCAGCATGGTTCAGCGTTGGACTGGTTCTGCCATTGAAAATACTTGACAACGTGGCAGGGCTGATTTTAGTCGTAGCAGCAAACTCTTTTTGGTTGAGTCGCTCATGCTCCATGATTTTCTTGATGCGATCTTTCATCTTGACTTTCGAGGGCAGGGGATGCCCCCTCTCATTTTAGGTTTCTAACTCGATACAAAGGTATAAAATTTAATTCGTATTGCAAAATTTATATATCAAAAATTAAATTCCGCGATTTTGATTTCGTGTTTGATTGACGAATCAATAATATTAAAATGCGAAAAAATAGAGTTCAGAATCCAGAAGCGAGAATTGGCAACGATAAATTTAGAATATTATACAATTAACTTTAGCAAATTGCCGTAAAACGCTGGTTTTCAGCGCTGAAATCCTGCAAAATGGCAACTATAGACCGCGAATGAATATTCAGGTCTCGCAAGGCTTCTATACACATAAAGCAAATTTACATACTACAATATATAAACTACTGGGTTTTAATACCTTATTCAAGGCACGCGAAGCTGAATGAATATTCATTCACTATTTCATATAGCCCAATATACAGTTCGCAAATCGCTATTTTAAAGTCCGCACGGGCGATTTCATTCTATTAATTCGATATTCTAAACTAAAAAGGGCGGATAATACGCACTACATTTCCAAATCACATATTCAAGGAAGTGAAATTTAGAGATTTGAAACCTAAATCGCCAAACAAGGCGATGAAGCCGTTTTTTGAATCTATACGATATTTTCAGGCAAATAGACGAGAAGAAAATTCTACGCGATTCTCAGCGAACGGGAACGTGGGTCAAGCCCTTTGTTAATAGGGTTTTATACGAAAAAAATAGCCTCACCGAAGTGAGGCAAATAAATCGGAAATCAGTGAAGAATGAAGAAAACGAGCTCCTTTAGGAGGTCACCTGGCGAGGTTTTGCACCCCCCTACTCCTTTCGATTTAGCATCAGTTTGGCGTATTTCACTTATTATATCCATCACCTTCTTTCCTGAGTAATTTCTGCGTACAGGAATGACTGCCTGACGTGCCACCCATGTACTCTTCCCCAGATACTGTGCAATGCCATCGTCCGTCTGATTGGGAGCAAAGAAACCAAGCAGCGCATCGGAAAAAAGATTAAAGATGGAAGACAGTGTAACAGGCAAAGCAAATGTACGAGGGTTGCTGTTAAAATATTTTACTATTTGGTTTGCCTTATAAACATCGCGAAAGGCAAGTGCGCTCTGAAGCTCGAAGTTGTTGAAGTCCTTGCTCACTCCTGTCAGTTCCTCCACGAGGCTCGCCCCTACCCTTGTCTCGCCTTGCGGCAACGCCATAAGCAACTTATCCATCTCAGCCACCAGGCGCGAGAGGTCGCTCCCCACATGGTCACAGAGCATCTGCACGGCAGCACCCTCTATCGACTTCTGCTTACGCTGCATATACGAAGTGACGAAAGCTGGCAATTCGCGGTCGTAGAGTCGTTTGGACTCAAAGACCACGCCCTGCTTCTTGATTTCAGCGCCCAACGAGCGCCTGCCGTCCAGCTTTCCGTGCTTGTGGCACAGGATGAGGATGGTGCTGGGATTGGGATTCTTGACGTATGCCGCCAATGCCTCTTTGTCGGAAAGCGACTGAAATTCGCGCACCAGCACCACGCGGCGGTCTGCCATCATGGGGTATTGCCGGGCTACGTTGATGATGTCGTTAGCACGCGTCTCTGCACCATAAAGCAGGTCGTAGTTCCAATCGCGCTCCTCAGGCTTCAGCGCCTGTTCGGCAATGTACTGGCTGAGCATGTCGATATAGTAGTCCTCGTCGCCCATCAGCAGATAGACGGGCACGAACTTCCCCTGCTGCACATCGCGCACGATGTCCATGTGTGTGGGACCAGTATCCTTGGCAGCCATCAATAGTCGAATTTCAGGTGCTTGACGGTCTTCTTCTCCTGCTTAATCATCTCCAGCGACTCGATGCCTATCTCCACGTGGTCCTGCACATACTTGGCCGTAACGATGTGGTCGCTGGCAGCAGTCTTCACGCCCTCTGGCGTCATGGGATTGTCGCTGACAAGCAGCAAGGCGCCCGTGGGGATGTGGTTGGCAAAGCCGCAGGTAAACAGCGTTGCCGTCTCCATATCCACAGCCATTGCACGCGTAGTCCTCAGATAAGCCTTGAATTCATCGTCGTGCTCCCACACGCGTCGGTTGGTGGTATAGACAGTTCCCGTCCAATAGTCGTAACCCATATCACGGATGGCAGAAGAAACGGCACGCTGCATCATGAACGCAGGCAGAGCCGGTACTTCAGGAGGGAAGTAGTCGTTCGACGTACCCTCGCCACGTA
This sequence comes from Bacteroidaceae bacterium, assembly GCA_045220575.1. Classification (GTDB taxonomy): domain Bacteria; phylum Bacteroidota; class Bacteroidia; order Bacteroidales; family Bacteroidaceae; genus Physcousia. Next base: position 90,739 of record JBGUVX010000034.1, on the reverse strand, counting down.
TGCCAGCGATGGGCAAAATCAGGTCGCCACGCTTTGTCTTTGTCGATATGCCGCCACACTTTCCCAAGAACAGACAAGCCTTGGGATTGATGCTCGAAAGCAAATCCATGATGATGGCAGCATTGGGCGATCCCATACCAAAGTTGATGATGGTGATGTCCTCTGCCGTAGCCGTACGCATGTTGGCCGTATAGTCGGGATGCTCTATGCCGTAGCGGTCACAGAAGATGTCGACATAGTTGTTGAAGTTTGTCAGCAGAATGTATTCACCAAAGTCTTCCAACTCGCGGTTTGTGTATCTGGGCAACCAGTTCGCAACGATTTCTTCCTTCGTTTTCATACCTTTTATATTTAGTTCGGCTACAAAGATACGAATATTTTTTAATTTTTGATTTTTAATTTTTATTTTTGTAGTCATGTTACCACTAAATCTGCCTCCCACGACGTTGAAGTTATCCGAGCACGACGGTCAGACCTATGTGTTCGACACCTTACGCCGACGCTCTATCAAACTGACGCCCGAAGAATGGGTAAGGCAGCATTTCGTGCATTTTCTCATGGAGCATAGGGGCTACCCCGCAGGACAGTTGGCCAACGAGGTCTCGCTATCTCTCAACGGCACTACGAAGCGCTGTGACACCGTGCTCTTCGACCAGCACGCACAACCTCTGATGATTGTAGAGTACAAGGCTCCGCACATCGCTCTCTCGCAGCGTGTGTTCGACCAGATTTCACGCTACAACATAGTCATGCGTGTGCCCTATCTCATCATTTCCAACGGCATAAAACACTACGCTTGCCGCATCGATTACGAGCGACAAGCGTATGAGTTCTTACGTGAAATCCCAGCCTACGAGGAACTCAGTTTATAGGACCGATGAGTCCCATAAGCCCAATGGGACCTATTTTCTCTTTTGCCCTCTATACCACAGCCAGAACCAGACGGCAGCCACCACGAGGCAAAGCGCGCCCAGAGGATAGCCGACGGATTCAGGCAGGAAGAGCATCAACTTCGATACGAAAAAGTATGTGGTGCAGACAGCCGTCATGAAGAGCGCCGGCAGCAGGGTAATCCAGAAGCATTTGTTGTTCTTCACCATATACACCGTAGCCGTCCAAAGCATGAAGGTGGCCAGCGTCTGGTTTGCCCAACCAAAGTATTGCCAAACGACCTTGAAGCCGTCTGGGTTCTCAATCTGCCAAACGAGGATGGCAATGGAAGCCAGGAACAGGGGCACGCCAACGAGCAGACGCTTGGGGATGGGGCGCTGGTCGAGCTTCAGCCCTTCTGCCACAATCAGTCGTGCAGAGCGGAAGGCCGTATCACCACTCGTGATGGGAGCAGCCACAACGCCCAGTATGGCCAGCACAGCGCCAAACACACCCAGCCAGTTGTTGCACACCAAGGTCACCACATCGGCAGCCGACGTGTGGAATCCGTTTGCAGCACCCTCAATCAAGGCGTAACCTGGCTGAGGATTATTATAGAAGAACCACGAGGCCACACTGGCCCAGATGAGTGCCACAACACCCTCAGTAATCATGGCTCCGTAGAACATGGGGCGTCCCATGCGCTCATGCTGCGTACAGCGAGCCATCAGAGGGGTCTGCGTAGCGTGGAAACCAGATATGGCTCCACAGGCAATGGTGATGAAGAGGCAGGGGAAAATTTGGTCAGTCCACTTCTCAGGTTCCGTCGCCGCTCCCATGTTGTACATGTGGTCCCACACCTCAGGGATAGCGGGCCAGTTCACGAACATTACCACCATCAGCGCCACAGCCATAAACAGCAGCGAGAAGGCGAACAAGGGATATATCTTGCCGATAATCTTGTCGATGGGCAACATGGTGGCAATGACGTAATAGACGAAAATGAGCGCTACCCACATCATCTTCTCACCACCCATGCCACTCAGAATCTGGGCAGGCGAATAGACAAACACCGTGCCCACCATCAACAGCAGGAAGACGGTAAACAGGAGCACCAGCACACGCGTGCTCTTACCCAGATAGCGACCAGCCAATTCTGGCAGCCCTGCTCCGTCGTGACGCATCGAGAGCATACCTGCCATGTAGTCGTGGACGGCACCTGCGAAGATGCAGCCGAAGACTATCCACAGGTAGCTGACAGGACCGAACTGTGCCCCCATGATGGCTCCAAAGATGGGACCCGTTCCTGCAATGTTCAGGAACTGAATCATGAACACCTTCCAGCCTGGCATCACAATGAAGTCAAGCCCGTCGGCTTTAGCCACAGCGGGTGTTACACGGTCGTCCGGCCCAAACAGGCGCTCCACCAGGTGCCCATAGAAAAAGTAGCCCAAAAAGAGGGCTACTAAACTAATAAGCAAAGAAATCATGAGTTACTCCTCTGTGGGTTCCACACTCTTCTTGGCAGCAAGGCGGCGAGTCGTGCGCTTTGGCTTCTCCTCTACGGCCTTCTCTATCTTCACGCCTGCCAGTTCGGGGTCTATCATGATACGTCCGCAATATTCGCAAACGATAATCTTCTTACGCATGCGGATGTCGAGCTGACGCTGGGGCGGAATCTTGTTGAAGCAACCACCACAGGCATCACGCTGCACGTACACGATACCCAGACCGTTGCGGCTGTTGCGACGGATGCGCTTGAAGGCAGCCAGCAGACGGGGTTCGATTTGCAGCTCAAGATTCTTGGAGCGCTCACGCAATTTCTCTTCCTCGGCTTTCGTCTCAGAGATGATTTCCTCCAGCTCCGACTTCTTGATGTCCAAGTCCGTACGGCGCTCCGTCACTGCCTCGCTGCTTGCAGCCAGTTCGTCCGTCTTACGGCGGATGGCTTCGTCAGCCTCGCGAATCTTCTTCTGGTTCAGTTCTACGTCCAGCTCCTGGAACTCGATTTCCTTGTTCAGGCTGTCGTATTCGCGGTTGTTGCGTACGTTGTCCATCTGCTCCTTGTACTTGGCAATGGAGGCATTAGCCGTCTCTATGTTATTACGGCGGTCAGCAATCTCACGCTTCAACTCCACGATTTCGTTCTGAATCTTCTCGATGCGGGTGGTCAGGCCTTCGATTTCGTCCTCCAAGTCCTGAACCTCCAGAGGCAGTTCGCCACGCAGGGTCTTAATCTTGTCAATCTCACTCAGCATTGTCTGCAGTTGGTACAGGTTCTTCAGCTTTTCCTCTACACTCATTTCTGCAGGGTCCTTTGTTTTTGTTGTTGCCATATATTTTAGGTTAAAATGTTTAAAGGTTTAAAAGTTAAAAGGTTATAGATATTTTATGGGGTTTGTATCTATGCTCGTGATGAAGAGGGGCAGTTCGGGCGCCATTTCGCTGATGAGCCGATAGAAGATGTCACGCGTATACTGCTCGCTCTGGTAGTGTCCCATCACAGCTATCTGTATCTCCTGCTCATGTCCGAAGAACTGGTGATACGACATTTCGCCTGTGATGAAGGCATCTGCCTCCAGTCGTAATGCTTCGTCCAGCATGAAGGCACCTGCACCTCCGCACAGCGCCACACGCTCTATGGGGCGTCCCAGCAACTCGTTGTGCTGCAGGCACTCCACATGGAACTCGTCCTTTATCCGCTGCAAGAATGCCAGAGAATCCTCAGCCACAGGCAGATAGCCTATCAGTCCGCTGCCAGCCGTCACACGACGTTCGCCTACAGCCACCTGATGAGCCTGCATCATTTCCACGTCCACCAGTCCCAGTTTCTCTGCCATACGGTAGTTAACGCCGTCTTCGGCATTGTCCAGATTGGTATGGGCCGCATAGATGGCAATGTCATTCTGAATGGCCAGCCGCACGCAACGCTCCACCTGCGTGTCTTCCGTCACATGCTTCAAGGGACGGAACAGCAGGGGATGGTGACTGACAATGAGATTACAACCCAGGTCAATGGCCTCGCGAATAACGTCTTCCGTGACGTCCAAACACAACAATGCCCCTGAGGCTTCCTGCTCCGCTGTCAACCCAATCTGCAAGCCGGCATTATCGTAGCTCTCCTGCAGCGGCAACGGCGCAAAATGTTCAAGGGCGCTTAAAATCTCCTTAATTTTCACGCTGTATGAAATATGTAGGTTTCAAAAACCGCTACAAAGTTAGTGCAAACTAAACGAAAAAACAAATTTTATGGCTGCGAAATCGTTTCTTGGGTGTGCTTTCGTAGTAAAACTTTTTAGTCAAAAGCACACGGACTTCGGCTTTTTTTTGTAACTTCGCAACACAAACGGTGCTAATAATATAGGAAAAACAGCGAAACATGGCACTACAATACAGACTAACGACAACCACCATCGAGGACCTTACCTACGACATGAAGCTAAAAGACGTGGCAGGTCCTGAGCAGAGCGAGATACGCCAGACCTATCTGCCAGCCGAATGGGCGAGGCAGAGCGGTGTGCAACTAACGTGGCCTCACGAAAAGACCGACTGGGCTCCCGTCCTCAAGGAAGTGACGGAGTGCTATATCCGTATGGCTCTGGAGATTAGCGAAAGGGAACGGCTCGTCATCGTGACACCAGAGACAGAGAAGGTCGGCCAGTTGCTGCGCGAACGCCTGCCCCAGCGAGCCCTCAAGAATATCACCCTGTGCGAGGCACAGACAAACGACACGTGGGCACGCGACCATGGGTTCATCACCCTGCAGACTTCGATGGGACATCTGCTGCTCGACTTCCAGTTCAACGGGTGGGGCCGTAAGTTCCCAGCCGAGTTGGACAATCAGATTTGTCGCCGCATGATGGAGCAAGGTGTGCTCCAAGGGCAATACGAAGACCATCTGGACTTTGTGCTCGAAGGCGGCAGCATTGAGAGCGACGGCAAGGGTACCATACTCACCACCAGCCAGTGCCTGCTGGCGCCGAATCGTAATCAGCCGTTAACCAAGGAAGAACTGGAGGAACGCCTGAAGCGATACCTGCGAGCCGAGCGCATCCTCTGGCTCGACTACGGCTATCTGGCTGGCGACGACACAGACTCACACATCGACACCCTGGCACGTCTCTGTCCCAATGATACAATAATATATGTATCGTGCGCGGACGCGCGCGAGGAGCACTACGAGGAACTCCAACGCATGGAGCAACAACTGAAGGAATTCCGCACACTCGACGGCAGACCCTATCGCCTCATTCCGCTGCCCATGGCCAGTGCTCAGTACGACGACGAAGGACAGCGGTTGCCAGCCACCTACGCCAACTTCCTGGTGATAAACGGTGCCGTGCTGATGCCCACCTATCGCGACCCAGAAGTGGACGAACAGGCACGCCGACAGTTGCAGCAGGCATTCCCCAAACACGAAATCGTGCCCATCGACTGCCGCGTGCTCATCGAGCAACACGGCTCGCTCCATTGCTGCACCATGCAGTTCCCGCAAGGGGTAGTACCTCCCACTACCCCCTCCCAAGGAGGGGGCATGAACCACATAAATAATTAATTTGAATATGAACACACATTATACTCAAGAGAAAAGCAAGGCGGCTCAAGTCCCCTCCTTTGGAGGGGAAAAGGGGAGGTTGCGAATAGGAATCATCCAACAGTCGTGCGTAGCTGACGTAGAGGCCAACAAGCAGAAACTGGCCCGCAACATAGCCGATGTGGCACAGAAAGGTGCCCAACTCGTAGTCCTGCAGGAGTTGCACAACTCGCTCTACTTCTGCCAAGTAGAGAACGTGGACAACTGCAATCTGGCAGAGAGCATACCAGGCCCATCGACGGAGTTCTACAGTCAGCTTGCCAAGCAATACGGCATCGTGCTAGTTACCAGTCTGTTCGAGCGCCGCTCGGCAGGCCTCTACCACAACACAGCCGTAGTCTTCGACACCGATGGCTCCATAGCTGGCCGCTATCGCAAGATGCACATTCCTGACGACCCTGCCTACTACGAGAAGTTCTACTTCACGCCTGGCGACCTTGGTTTCCAGCCCATACAGACTTCGTTGGGACTACTTGGCGTGCAGGTTTGCTGGGACCAGTGGTACCCTGAAGGAGCCCGTCTGATGGCACTTGCAGGAGCCGAACTGCTCATCTACCCCACAGCCATCGGCTACGAATCAAGCGACACACCAGAGGAGCAGGAACGCCAGCGCGAGGCTTGGACCACCGTGCAGCGCGGACACGCCGTAGCCAACGGACTGCCCGTAGTTGCCGTAAACCGTGTGGGACTGGAGCCTGACCCAAGCGGACAGACCAATGGCATCGAGTTCTGGGGTAGCAGTTTCGTGGCTGGGCCTCAGGGCGAACTACTTTATCGCGCTCCAAAGGACAAGGAGGAAAACGCCGTAGTGGAGGTCGATATGCGACGCAGCGAACAAGTGCGCCGCTGGTGGCCTTTCCTGCGCGACCGTCGCATCGATGCCTTCTCAGGCCTCACTTCCCGCTTCCTCGACGACTCCCCTTCCCTCTAATCTGAATATGGAGAATGGCTAACGGTCTTTGCCAGTGAGGAGGGTCATGGCGGCAAGGATTTCGTCGTGGGTGGAGAGGTTGAAGTCGCCGGGGATGGTGCTTTTGAGCGCTGCGGCGGCGAGCGAATAGTCGAGCTGCTTCTGGAAGTCGGTGGGGAACAGGCTTACGGCGTGTAGCCAACCGCCCATGAAGGCATCGCCAACGCCTATGGGGTCTATGGCTTCAGGAATGTCGGCAATGGGCGCCAACAGCAAGCGTCCGTCCGTCCAGAGCAGGGCGGCGAGTGTGTGGTGAGTGGAATTCACGATGTTACGCATTCCCATCATCCAATGCTTCACTCGTGGGTAGTTGGCGTGCAGTTCGTCGAACCACTCGCGGTACTCCGGCATCTGCATCTCGAAGCTTGAATCGACAGCCGTGAAGGGAGGCTGCGGATGGTTTGAAATCCAATCGAACTCTATGGCGTCGCCAAACACCATATCGCAGCGCGAAAGCATCTGGCTCAGCGTACGGTGCGGGTCGGCACCAGCATACTTCCACAGGTTCTTGCGATAGTTGATGTCGAAACAAACGGTGACACCCAGCTCGTCGGCAATGTCGAGCGCCTCGAAGGTGGCATCGGCGGCCTGTTGCGAAATGGCAGCCGTAATGCCCGATACATGGAAGTACTTGCAATCCTTCAGAATCTCGCGCCAAGGAATCATGCCAGGCTTCAGGTCGAAGTAGGCAGAGCCGTCGCGGTCGTAGATGACCTTGGCAGCACGCATACCGGCAGCGGGCTCGAAGTAATAGGTTCCGATGCGCTGACCGCCATAAAGCACCTGACTGACATCGACGCCCAGTTGTGCCAGGCTCATCGCCCCAGCACGTCCGACGGCATTGTCGGGCAGACGGGTAATGTAGGTTACGTGGTCGCCTTGCATAGCCAGCGAAACAGCCACATTGGCCTCGCTGCCACCATACTTGCTGGCAAACAGGTCGCCCTGCGTCAGTCGCAGTTGACCGGGTTTCGAGAAGCGGAGCAGCAGTTCTCCGAATGTCACTATCTTTGTATCTGTCATATCAGGAATCCTATTTTGTCATTACGAAATCGAGGGAACCGCCAGCGGCGATTTGCTGGTGGGTGAGCTTCATGTCGCGAAGGGGCTGGCCGTTAAGCTTCACGCTCTTGACGTGGACGCGCTGGGGCGTCTTGTTGGGGGCATTGATGACGAAGTCGCGTCCGCCAGCCATGTGCAGGGTGGCCTTTGTGAAGAGCGGCGTGCCGATGACATATTCGGCGGAGCCTGCGTTGAAGGGATAGAAGCCCAAGGCCGAGAACACGTACCAGGCCGACATCTGTCCGCAGTCGTCGTTACCCGCATAGCCACAGGGCGAGGCACGATAGAACTCGCTGCGCACCTGTTCCACCAGTTCCTGCGTGCGCTGTGGGCGGCCCGCGAAATTATAGAGGTACACCGTGTGGTGACTGGGTTCGTTGCCGTGGGCATACTGTCCGATGAAGCCACTGGCGTTGCCGTTCACCTCGCCGCTGGTAGCCGTCAGCGAGAAGTTCTCGTCCAGCTTCTTCAGGAAGCCCTTCTCGCCCCCCAGCAGTTCGATGAGCCCCTGCGGATTCTGCGGCACGAACCACATGTACTGCCAGGCATTGCCCTCGATGAACGAAGGTTCCTCGTAGCTGAGCGGGTCGAAATCAGGGAGCCAGTTGCCCTTGTCGTCCTTGGGACGGAAGAAACCTACCGAGGGGTCGAAGAGGTTGCGGTAGAACTCGCTGCGGCGCAGGAAGCGCTCGTAGTCGGCCTGCCTCCCCAGCTTCTTGGCAACGGCAGCCACACACCAGTCGTCGAAGGCCTGTTCGAGGGTGATGCTCACGCTGGTGCCCTGCAGGTTCTGGGGCATGTAGCCGTACTGTTCCCACACCTCGAAGGGTGAGTTCCTATGGTTGCGCGTACTGCTCTCCACCATAGCCTGATAGGCCTCCTCGACGTTGATGCCAGGCAAATCTGCCAAGACAGCATACGAGAGGACGGGGATGGCGTGGTTGCCAATCATGCAGTAGTTGTCCTGTCCCCACAGGTCCCAGATGGGCAGGTAGCCGTAGGTCTGGTGATGGAGCACCATGTCGCGCACGAACTGTGCCGCCTCGTCAGGTGCTATCAGGGTGTAGAGCGGATGAGCCGCGCGGAAGGTGTCCCACAGGCTGAATGTGCTGTGGTAGGCCTGCCCCTGTGGCATCTGCTTCACCTCGAAGTTCGTATCGATGTACCTGCCGTCGGCATCGCTCATGGTGTTGGGCTGCAGCAGTACGTGGTAGAGTCCTGTATAGAAGATGGTCTTCTGGTCCTTCGTGCCCTCGATGTCGATACAGGCCAGGCGTTTTGCCCACTCGTTGTGAGCCATGCGGCGATACTGGTCGAAGTTCCACGACTCGGCCTCTGCCTTCATGTTGCGCTGAGCACCCAGATTATCGACAGGCGAGATGGCGACCTTCACCGTCAGTTCGCGCCCTGCTGAGGGGTCAAACGACAGGGCAGCCCGCAGGCCACGCCCGTTGATGACGTCCGTCTCGCCGCGCTGTGCCCCACCCTCCATCAGCAGACGGCTGGCAATGGGTCGCGAGAACTCGGCACGGAAGTACACCTTGCGCAGCTTTGCCCATCCCGTGATGATGCGATAGCCCTCGATGGTGCGTTCGTCAACCTGACGGATTTGGCTCATGATGATGTCGTAGGCACGACGGCCCGTGTAGTAGGCATCGCCGCGCCAAGTGCTGCGGTCGAGGTCGAGCACCACGGTCTGCGGCTTTCCCTCTGGGAAGGTGTAGCGGTGGATTCCAGCGTGGACGGTTGCCGACAGTTCCACCTTCACGTCACTCTCCTGCAGCCTGACCCAGTAGTAGCCAGGCTCTGCGCCCTCCTGTTCGTGCGAGAAGCGCTGTCCGAAGTTGCCCTTGCCCAGCTCCTGCGCCTTCACCTCCCACGAGACGGGCATCAGGCTGACGTCGAAGAGGTCTGTGCAGCCCGTTCCGCTCAGGTGCGTGTGCGTGAATCCATATATACTGTCGCGGTCGAAGTCGTAGCCGCTGCAGGGGTCCCATGTGACGTAGTTCTGCGTCTCAGGACTCAGTTGCACCATACCCAGCGGCATGGAGGCACCAGGGAAGGTGCTGCCGCTGAGGGCTCCCGTCTCGTCGGTCTGTGTTCCGATGAAGGGGTTGACGAACTGGGTGTAGTCCTCTGCCCACACGCCTGCACTCAACAGGCACAGCAGTACAAAAATCTTCGCTTTCATGACGTTATCTTTTCTTATGCGGTGCAAAAATAGCAATTATTTCGCAAACGGCAAATCGGTAGAAAAAGTTTTTGAGACATTAGTAGAAGTGGCTTTTAAGAAAAAGGGATAACTTTGCAGCAAATTTCTAACCATTCAAATAAACGTAACATCATCATGAAGAAAAGACTCTTAACCATCCTGCTGTCGGCCTTTGCCCTGACGGCGAATGCCCAGAATCCCTACCTGCCCCTGTGGGAGCACCTGCCCGACGGCGAACCCCGCGTGTTCGAAGACCCTGACAACCCAGGCAAGCTGCGTGCCTACATCATCGGTTCGCACGACGTAACGTATTCGGCCTACTGCGGCCCAGACATCCGCATGTGGTCGGCTCCTGTCGAAGACCTGAGCCAGTGGCGTGACGAAGGCCCCATCTTCTCGTGGTTCGTCGATGGCCAGTGGGACACGATGTTCGCTCCTGACCTTGTGGAGGTGAAGGACAAGCAGACGGGCAAGAAGACATATTACCTCTACCCCCACTCTCGCGGTTGGCGCCGTGTGGCTATGGTGTGCAAGGGCGACCGTCCTGACGGCCCCTTCAAGCCCATCAACCTGACTGAGGACGGACGGGCCTGCCTGCCGGGTTCGCTCATCGACTTCGACCCCTCTGTCTTCATCGAGAACATTACCGACAAGAAGGACAAGGACTTCGACAAGGGCTTCCGCGCCTACGTCTTCTACGGCTTCCAGCACTCTACGGCCTGCGAGCTCGACCAACAGACGATGTACAGCAAGCGCGAGGGCACGGAGCTGATTGACCCCTTCATCCCCGCAAGCAGTCACGACGGCAAGTTGCTCGACAAGGAAGGCAGCGAGTACAAAGCCCTCTACAAGGGTCAGAACCCGCTGGACTTCAACTTCTTCGAGGCTTCGAGCATTCGTCAGGTAGGCAACAAGTACGTGATGGTGTTCAGCGGCTACAGCGGCAAGGAATACGGCTTGGGCAACACCAACTCTGCCCTGCGCTATGCCTACGGCGACTCTCCCCTCGGCCCCTGGCGTGCAGGCGGCGTGCTGGTGGATTCTCGCGGCGTAGTGCCCAACGAGGACGGCACACACCTCACCACCACCAATGCTGCCCACAACACCCACGGCTCGCTGCAGGAAATCAACGGCCAGTGGTACGTCTTCTACCATCGTCCCCCACGCGGCTTTGCCAACGCCCGTCAGGCTATGGTGGCTCCCGTGAAGATAACGTGGGACAAGAAGCCCGTTGCCAAGGGCGGTCAGGTACACATCACGGCCTACGACCCCTTTACCCCCAACAACGAATGGACAGCCGCTGCCAGCGACGGCAACACCTACACGGGTGCTGAGGTGACGAGCGAGGGCTTCCAGATTTTCGGTCTGCCCCCCTATCAATACTACTCTGCCGGCATTGCCTGCTACATGGCTGGTCCCAATGCCAACAACTGGATGCAGGACAACCACGACGTGTGGAGCAACCACATGGACCTTGCCGGCATACAGAACGGCGGCGTGGTGGGCTTCAAGTACTTCGGCTTCGGAGGTCTGGAGAACAGCGCCAAGGGCATCAAGGCCTTCGAGGGAACCAAGCAGGGCGACGGCACGGAGCTGAACGTGGCGCTGACGCCCAGCGGCAACGGAGCCTTCAGGATTCGCGTCATGCTCGACGGCCCCTATGCCAACGACACTTGGAAGGGACGTGAGATTGGCGTCATCGACGTTCCTGCCAACGCTGCCAAGAGGGCAACCACCTTCCGCGTGGCAGTGCCCGCCGTCGAGGGACTGACAGGCAAGCACGCCATCTATCTGGTAGCCGAAGGCCCAGAGGTGCAGCAGCCCGAGCGCCCACAGCGTGGTCAGTGGGGACAGCGCCCCCAGCAGCCGCAGCGCCCCGTGGGACTGTTCGACCTTCAGGGAATCGGCTTCTCCAAGAAAGGCACCGCCTGCGAGCCTCCCGTAGTGCCCCAAGTCACCATCACCGTTGACGGCAAGCAGCTCTCCATTCCGCAGACGCCCATCCGCTCCACCAACCAGAACGGACTGACCGAGGCCCGCACCTATCAGGTTTACGGCCCGCTGAAGGACGGCAGCCTGCTGCAAGCCACCTCCAACGTGCCTGAGGTGAAGTGCGAGGTAAGCCCCATCGTCGCTGGTCGTGCCACCGTCACATGCACCTACCAAGGCCAGCAGAAGGTCTTCCTCATCAACTAACTGCCCTCTCGGAGATTTGTCGCAGACCCATTGACCGAAGGGAGATAAAAATGCAAATATATTTGCTTTTTCACTCGATTTGCACTACTTTTGACCTGCGGTCGAAGATACTCTCGTTCGAAAAAACAAAATTCTTTTGCTTTTTTACTCACTTAATCGTATCTTTGCAGTCGAAAAGGTAGAAAGAAATATGACAAAGGGATATAACAAACTGACAATCAATAAATTACCCCCCTATTTGCTAAAATAGAGGCTTCCCTTTCGTCTTCCCAAATATATCACGACAGCCTGTGCCCTGTGGCACAGGTTTGTTGCGTTGTATAGTATTGAACATTTTTTATTAACCCGTTTTATTAACAAATTAAACAACAAACAAAATGAAAAAACTTTTTTATTTGATGAGCCTGTGCCTGTGCATGTTCGCAGGTGCTGCTGTAATGACCGCTTGCGGTGACGACGACGAGGAGGACAACACCCCCAAAGAAGAACAGCCCTCAGAAGAAGCCAAAGCTGCTGTTGATTCAGTAAAAGCCCTTGTACTTGGTGATTGGGATGGTATAGTTAGCGTTGAAGGTGGACAAACAGGTATGAGACTTACTATCACAGAGAGCAGTATTTCCGGGGACATCGACTTTCGCGGCGATTTTTCATTCGGCATCAAGGCTTGGAAAGCCGATAAAGACCTAAAGGTATATATCGTACTCGACGACGAGGAGCAGAGCGAATTGTATGTGTCTATCGTAAGAGATCAGTTGTACGTTGAAAAAAAATCCGGTGCCTCAGAATTCCCAGTGAGATTCCCGTATTGGGCGGATCGTCCAATACAATAATCTGCAACCACAGATATTCATAACAAAGCAAAAGCGACCTTCGGGCCGCTTTTGTTGTTTTATGCCTTACTATCGCCCCTCCCCTGTCCCAACTTTTTTCGCGCTTTTGTCGTAAGTTATTGTGTTATGATCCTATTCGTGTAGGACAACACCAGGAATGGAATCTATATAATTACTGATTTCTTTTATTATTCGATATAATTGTTCATCAGGCAAAAGGATATGATTAGCAGCTAACTGACGCTTAATTGACCAAAACATATCATCATACCCAAAAAGATTTCCAACCCCCACTTCTTCATTCCAATAGATAGCGAACGCCTCGTTGATGTGATTCCACATTTGCAGGGGTAAATTGAAATCAAGACGTTGCTGCAACACCTTGTATATGGCACTCTCACTAAATGCATCCTTCCGAAAAGGAGAAATGAGCTTTTTAATTATGGGGGTAGAACGCGCAATATTTGCATCAATATTCCATGAAATACAATTTAAAGCACCACCTCTTCTTACAGCTTCCAGTGCAGGGATTCCGACAACATCGAAAGTATCAGGTAACGCACGTCGGATCTGTTCGATTGCCATATCGTCTTCTTCTATTCCTAATTGTGGGACTAATATCAAACTGCCTATTTGCAGATAATTGACATATGCCCAATTGTACCGACTTTTCTTCTTGACATCAAATTTCAAAGGTACGACCTCGAATTTCTTCTCAAGTTCGGATATAAAACAATTAAAGTAAGCGGTAGAATAATCATCGTAATTTGTGAGCAAAACCTGATTGTTTCCCAGATAATGGACGATACCATCGCTGTGACCGTATTTCTCTTCCCTATCCCAAGGCAGAAATAAGATTTCACAGCCAAAGGCATTCTCCAGATGGCCTGATACGAACGAATATGAGTAATCAGTATTTTCAAAAAACACCTTTGATGTCATTATTATCTCATCATCACATTTCACTATATTTCCACCATCTATTATAAAATCGAGGTGTTTGTTCCGAATGTTTGGATACTCCTTCACTATGTTTTGAGCCATCAAGCCTGAATCGGTAATATACTGATGCAAACCTCGATTGACCAGATAATCAGGCCAGTACTTATATGAGACTATTTCATCTGTCGCGACTTGAATTGGCATATAGTCTCTGCACCATATATCTGCAGTGCCACTAATGAAGCCGTAGTCTACGTCCTTCTCGAGCAATACTGCATGGAGCACATCCCATAGTTTTGGGCATACCTTCGGTAGCCAAGATGAAAAATACACCTTGGTAGTTTGAACATCAGTAACCATAAATTAACGAAATATTAGTCCCTTTTTCTTTTATCTGGTCGTGCAGTATAGTCTACTATCTTCTTAGGAACTATTTTATATCCTCCACTTTCTTTGTCTGCAATCAAAACATTTTCTCGCATCCTTTTCCACGTATTTAGCTCGATGTAATAACCTAAAAAGATATCGTTATTGTCTTGCTCCAAATCAGCTGTAATGCCGTATCTGGTGGTGTGTATAGTTTTTATTTCTAAAGGTGCTTCATAGTCTATCAACGAAGGCAGTTTGTCTCCACAACTATTCAATAGTTCATCAGAACAGCGCATAGGACCTGCCATTATGTCCTTATCGTTCTTCATAAGGCTTCTTATCAGGATGCCTCCAAAGTACTGCTCACTTTCTTTACTCTCGAAACAGATATCAAGACCACTATAGTGCCAGAAGAATTGTCCTGCACGGCGAGTGCGTGGGTAAGTACAGTTGAATCGCGGACCTTCGAAAATGCCTCTTTCACCCTCCTTGCCTTTTCTATAGTAATAGAACTCTATCTCCACAAAAGTATATCTGTCCTCGCCTGCACCGATGGCTACATTATTAAACAGGTATTTGGCAACATCAGCAAAGTACGGCTGCATTTCGCTCTTATCCTTTATTTGAGAAATAGCATTTAATTTCTCAATTAAAACCTTAACTTTATTCATAATATTTATAAAGTATTTAATTGATAATTAGTTATTTACCATCAATGGCAAAGGTAAATAAAGAATTCAATACCTCCAAACTTTCCCCAAACTTTTTTCGCTTTTTGTCGTAAGTTGTGGCGTGGGGGCTACAGGAGGGTGGGGAGGAGTTTGCGGTAGAGGCTGTATTCGGTCATTTCGATGTAGCCCTCGCGTTTCCAGCGTTCCACCATTTTCTCGGCATTGCGCTTGGTGACGTAGCACATTTCCTCAACGTCGATGGTCATGAACTCGTCAGGCAGGCATTGGTAGCGCTGGCGCATCTTGCGCGAATAGTGCTTGTGGATTTGGGCTTCGGTGAGTTCCATTTCCTGCGTCATGAAATACACCTCCCAGTAGCGGGCGAAGAAGTGGCGCTGGCAGGTGAGCTGGATGTTGCAGATGAGCTGGCAGAAGTAGAGGTCGATGTCGTCGATGCTGAGTGTGCGATGCAGCTTCCATTCGTCCCAGTGACGCATGACGATGAAGGGCACCGAGACGTTGATGCCGTAGTATGGCACACGCTTGCAGAGCAGTTCGTCGACCTTCGAATTATCGTCTTTTGCATCCGCCATGCGGCGTTCCGTCCAGCCGTAGCACTCCTCCACCAGCTTGCCAATGGGCAGCTCGCCGTATTCCTTGTCGAGGAGTTCGGCCCACAGGCGCAGCACCTTGTCCTCCTCGGGCTCCAATGTGGCTTGATTCCCCTTTTCGTATTCAATCATCCGGTAGTGGCTCGACGGCATGGGGATGGCTGCCAGGCGCGTGGACAGTCCGTTGCCGATGTTCGCCTGATTCACCCTTCTCTCCAGCGCCATGGGAGTGCCCGTGTAGATGTAGTTCCAGAAGACATTGAAGGCTGGATACAGGTTGTCGTTGACGTAGCACTCGCCGTCCTCTTCGTTGTGGAATGCCTTCAGTTCCATGAACAGGCGGTTGTTCCAGGCTTCTCCCGTGCAGCGCGTCACGTTGTCCAGCTCCGTGTCGAACGAGAAGAGGTGGAGGTGCATCTCCTTGCCTTCTACCGTGTCGATGGCATTGTTCATGTCCTCTATGAACACCTTGTTCGAGGTGCGTGCAGGATGGGTGCGGATGAGGGCCTTGGGCTTCGCGGGACCGTCCTCCTTCTGAGGTCCGTTCAGCCATTCGCTGTACTTGCGCTTGTAGCGGTTCATGGTGTTCATGCCCTCCTTCGATACACGAATCATAGGCTCTGCCAGCAACTGGTAGAGGCGTGTTGCAAACGACTTTCCAGAGCCTGGGTCGCCAATGATGTAGACGCCGTAGTTCAGCCGGCGCTGCACCTCCGGGCGATGGTAGAAGCGATAGGTACAGCGCGTCATCAGCGTACCCATGATGCTGGCAGCCGTGAACATGGCAGCAGGATAGGCAGCAGTCTGCACTCCCTTGCACACCTCGCGCAGGCAGGGGTAGTAACTCATTAATCTCTCAATCTCTTTTCCGTAGTGCTCCATCTGACGTTCGATGAGCGGACGGTTGTCTGTTTCTGTTTCTTGATATTCCATAGTATATTTCTCCTTTCTTTTTCTATACAAAGATACAAAAAAATAACGGTACTACAAAATATCTTACGACAAAAAGTGAAAAAAAATACGTCAAATATTCTCACTAATGAATTTATAATATAATATAATATATTATATTATAAATTATATATTAAATTATTATTACTATAGTGACGTGTTTTTTTAAAGATTTTGTCGTATGTTACAGTGAAGTAGCGTGCAAGTCGCCTCCCGCCACGCGATACTATCGCATAGCGCCACACGACAGTATCGCATCGCCCCACGCGACACGATGTGGGGTTATAGGTACTTGGTGGAGAGGGAGCGGACGGTGGAGAGCTCGTCGCCCTGGGGGGTGGCGGTGAAGGTGCCGTAGGGGGTGAGGGAGCCTGTGACGAAAGGCCACTCGAAGTCGTCGAACCAGCGCTGGGGCTGGCAGTCGCGCTCGAAGAATGCCTTCCAGCGGGGATAGTAGAAGCTGGAGAGCAAGCCCTGCCACTCGCGGTTGGCATAGTCGTGGAGGCCTCCGCGTTCGCATTGCGGGCGGTCGCCCCACGTGGTCAGCAGCATACGTGCATTCTTCTCGTAGAGCGCCTTCTCGGCGGCAGTCTCACCAATGGCTCGCGCCATCTCCGTCCAGCGTCCGAGGCGAAACTCCGTGCGTGTGGCAAGCAGGCGGTCTTGGTCGAGGATTTGCTGCAGGAAGGCCTGTATCAGCCGCTCGCGCTCGGCTCCTGTGGCTGCGGAAATGCTGTCGAGGGTGAGTTTCCCACGGTCGGCAAGCACCTGCCGCATGAGGTCCACAAGGTCGTAGCGGTAGTTCTCGTTGTCCTGCAGCTCATCTGCCACGCTCAGCATCTCGCGGAGGGCTGTGCGCAGGTCGGCGAAGTCCCAGTACCACGTGGAGGCTGCCCAACTGCTGACCGTTCCTGCCTTCAGCGACGGACGCATGAGGAAGACGCTCTCCGTGGTGCCCTGCTGGGGGTTGTTGGGGCAGTTATAGACACCCTTGCCCAGTCGTGTCCAAGCGGACAGCAGGCGGTCGTAGGCGTTGCTGCCAGCCCTTACGCCGTAGCGCATCTGCACGTAGTCGGCGAGCCACGTCTGGCGCGTGTAGTCGGCATTTGTCCAGGGGAGCGCATAGAGCAGGTCGTAGAGCATGGCGTTGTTCTCGATGCCCTCTGGCAGGGCTCCGATGCCCACAAGGCCGTTCGACGAAGCATTGCGCCATGCCTCGTAGAAGCAGTCAATCAAGCGGTCCATGCGTCCGAACAGCCCCACGTTGCCACCAAAGTTCGACACCTGTCCCCACACCCAGTCGTGCGGCTTGCCGTCGGCTGTGGTGCAGTGTCCGCTGCACGAGGTGTCGCCGTTGTTGTCGCCATGAAGGTCGAGAATCATCAGACGGCCCGCAGGCACGGTATGCGTGAGGATGGGCGTGGGATTGTCCTGCCAATGCTGACACACCCAGACGGCTTCTGGATTGTAGGCGAGCATAGCATCGTACATGGCACGGACAGAGGCCTTTGCGTCAGTAACGCCACTGGGCACGCCGCCTTCGTGGAAGGGGTCGATGGCATAGAAACGAGTCGAGCAGACATCGCCGAACAACTCGTCGAAAGCCTTGTAATAGGCCGCTGCAAACTCGCGCAGGCGGTCGGTATTGTTGACGAAAGCAGGACGCACGAAGCTGCACCACATGCCGCCGTCGACGATGTCAGCCGCTTGCCACTGGGCAACCTTCTGGGGAGCCGCATAGCGGAGGAAATCCTTCGGCACCATGCCCACATAGCCGGGCACCACGGGCTTCATGCCCAGTTCCGACATTCGCTTGAAAATCTTGCGTCCCAACTCTGTGCGCTGCCGATACCAACTGTCGGGCTGAGGTCCGCCCCACCCCGTCAGGTTGTTCATGAAGAACCATCCGTAGAACGCGCTGCCGCAGACGAACTCATTCACTTGGTCGAGCGAGCTGTAGCCGTAGTTCTCCAGCACCCTGCGCCACACGCCCTCCATGCCCGTGATGGCGAGGGGAAGGTTGATGCCGTGAAGCGCCATCCAGTCCAGTTCCTGCTGCCAGCGTTCCCAGTCCCAGAAGGCCATCGAATAGCTGTGGGTGCAGAAGTTGAGGTAGTAGCGATAATCGACGCTGCTCCTGTGGCGCTCCTCCCTGACGACGGGCAGACTGGCTGGCAGCGAGGCCGTTGGGCAGTTCCACGAAATATCGATGCCCGCATAGTGCTGCAGATACCAGTTGATGCCAGTGGCTACGGCAATGTTGTCGGAACCCGTCACGCGCACCTTCTTCCCATTGCAACTGATGGAGAAATACTGTTCAGAGGCCCGTTTGTCAATCCTCCACTCGAATCGCTTGGCATCCTGGCCGTTAGGCAGAATACGTCCCAGCAAATCGCCAACTTGCGCGTGTAGCGCATTGAAAAAATGAAAGAATGAAAAAATGAAAAAGAGGAGGCGCTTCATGGGGGATTAAAGGTTATAGGTTATAGGTTATAGGTGAGAGGTGACTTTTTGATTTAAAGGATTAAGGAAGGCTCTCCCCCTCGGGGGAGCGGGGAGAGGGGTTGTCAAGTAGCACAGTTAAGCGCAGGAGTTCGTCGCGATACTGGGCAGCCTCAAGGAAGTCGAGACGTTTGGCAGCCTCCTGCATCAGTCGGCGCGTGTTCTCGATGGTCTTACGCAACTGCTGGGGCGTCATGTTCTCCACGATGGGGTCGGCAGCCATAGCGGCATGGGCGGTTGACGACGGATAATCGACCACCTTATGCTCAGGAGCGGCGGCTGGCTTGGCTGCGGAAGAGCCCATTGGCATGGGGGCAGAATCCTTCTTGACGGCGTGGGGCGTGATGCCGTGCTCCTCGTTGTAGCGCAGTTGCACCTCGCGGCGGTGGTTGGTTTCCTCGATGCAGGCAGCCATCGACTTCGTAATCTTGTCGGCATAGAAGATGGCCTTGCCGTGAACGTGACGGGCAGCACGTCCGATGGTCTGCGTCAGCGAGGTCTTGCTGCGCAGGAAGCCCTCTTGGTCGGCATCGAGAATGCCCACGAGCGAAACCTCTGGCAGGTCGAGTCCCTCGCGCAGCAGGTTCACACCCACCAGCACGTCGTATTCGCCCTTGCGAAGGCTGTCCATAATCTGCACGCGCTCCATCGTGTCCACCTCGTGATGGATGTAGCAGGCGTTGATGCCACTGTGGATGAGGTATTCGGAAAACTCCTCTGCCTGACGCTTGCTCAGCGTGGTCACCAGCACACGCTCGTGGACATCCACGCGCTTCACTATCTCCTCCAGCAGGTCGTCGGCCTCGTGCTCTCGCGGACGCACCTCGATGATGGGGTCGAGCAAGCCCGTGGGACGGATAAGCTGCTCAACGACAACACCTTCGGCCTCCGCCAGCTCGTAGTCGGCAGGTGTGGCAGAGACATACACAATCTGGTTTGTAAGTTCCTGAAACTCCTCGAACTTCAGCGGACGGTTGTCCATAGCGGCAGGCAGACGGAAGCCGTACTGCACGAGGTTGACCTTGCGGGCACGGTCGCCGCCGTACATACCACTTATCTGGGGCACGCTGACGTGGCTCTCGTCGATAAACATCAGGAAATCCTTGGGGAAGAAGTCGAGCAGGCAGAAGGGACGTGTGCCAGCCTCGCGTCCGTCGAAGTAGCGGCTGTAGTTCTCAATGCCAGAACAATGCCCCAGCTCGCGAATCATCTCCACATCGTAGGTGACACGTTCCTGCAGGCGCTTGGCCTCCAGCGTCTTGCCCTCCTCCTCGAAGTATTCGACCTGCTTGACAAGGTCGTCCTCAATCATGCGCACAGCCCGCTCCTGTGTCTCCTTGCTGGTCATGAACAGGTTGGCAGGATAGATGTGGTACTCGTCGAACGAACTGACGCGCTGCATGGTCTCTGGGTCTATCTCCTCGATGCTCTCAATTTCATCGCCCCAGTAGGTGATGCGCAGCAGGTTGTCGCTGTAGGCAAGAGCAATGTCCACCGTGTCGCCTTTGACGCGAACCTCGCCTCGTCCGAGACTTACATCATTACGTACATAAAGGCTATCCATCAGCTTGCGCAACAGCATATTACGGTCGAGCTCTTGACCCACCTTGACAGTAATGACGCTCTCGTAGAAAGCAGCAGGATTGCCCATGCCGTAGATGCAACTGACGGAGCAGACGACTATGACGTCGCGCCGTCCGCTGAGCAGGGCACTGGTGGCTGCCAGACGCAGTTTGTCTATCTCGTCGTTGATGGCAAGGTCCTTCTCGATGTACGTGTCCGTAGAAGGAATGTAAGCCTCTGGCTGGTAGTAGTCGTAGTAGGAAACGTAGTACTCCACCGCATTGTGGGGGAAGAAGGCCTTCATCTCGCGAAAGAGCTGGGCAGCAAGCGTCTTGTTGTGACTCAGGATGAGCGTGGGACGACCCACCTGCGCTATGACATTTGCCATCGTAAACGTCTTGCCCGAACCCGTTACGCCCAAGAGCACCTGAGCTGGGTCGCCACGACGCACGCCAGCCACCAATTGCTCGATGGCCTGAGGCTGGTCGCCTGTGGGCTGAAACGAAGAAGACAAATTAAACACTGCCATAATGGTGCAAATATAGCGAATTGTGGTGAAAAATGTAATGTGAATAGTGAAAAATTGTTAGAACAACACCAATATAGCCCCAATTGAGAAGAATTTTCAATTCTCAATTTTCAATTTTCAATTTTATTTACTATCTTTGTCGCCCAAATGCGCGAAAAGAAGAGAATGAAGAAGTTTTTTCTACCTTGCCTTGTTGCCCTGATGTGCCTGCTGCTGACCTCGTGCGGCGAATACGCCCTGCTGCAGAAAAGCGCTGACTACGAGTACAAATACGAGGCAGCAAAGGCTTATTACATGGAGGGAAAATACAGCAAAGCCTCTATGCTCTTCTACGACCTGCTTGCCGTCATGAAAGGAACGGCAAACGGCGAAGAATCGCTCTACCTGACTGCCATGAGCGAGTTTGGCAACAAGAACTACGACCTCGCGCACCAGAACTTCAAGAAGTATTTCCAGACCTACCCTAAGGGCACGTATGCCGAACCGGCACACTTCTACTCTGCCCTGTCGCTCTACAATCAGACTCCAGACCCACGTCTGGACCAGACAAGCACCATCGAGGCGATGGGCGAGTTTCAGGACTTTCTGGACCTGTATCCCTACACTCCGCTGAGAGAACAGACACAAACCATGATTTTCGCCCTGCAGGACAAACTGGTGGAAAAGGAATGCCTGTCGGCGAAGCTGTACTACGACCTGGGTTCGTACATCGGAAACAGCACATACGGCGGCAGCAACTATGAAGCCTGCGTGGTTACGGCACAGAACGCCCTGCGCGACTATCCCTATGCAGCACCGGAAAGACGCGAACTGCTCTCCATCCTCATACTTCGTGCCAAATACCAACTGGCCTCGAAGAGCATTGAAGAGAAGCGCATCGAGCGTTTCCGCGACACGATGGACGAGTACTACGCCTTCACCAACGACTTCCCAGAATCGAGATTCCTGAAGGAAGCCAAGGGAATATTCCAGCAAGCAGAAAAGATTGTGAAGCGGAAGAACATAGACCTAAACGAGAAAGATTAAAAGACTAAAATAAAAATATGGATTACAAAAAGACTAACGCACCTACCAATACGGTAACACGCGACATCATGAATCTCTGCAAGGAGACAGGTAACATCTACGAGAGCATTGCCATCATCGGCAAGCGTGCCAACCAGATTTCTACGGAAATCAAGCAGGAACTCTCGCAGAAGCTGCAGGAGTTCGCCTCCTCTTCCGACAACCTCGACGAAGTGTTTGAGAATCGCGAGCAGATTGAAATCTCGCGCTACTACGAGAAGTTGCCGAAACCCTCTCTGATTGCCACTCAGGAGTTCATCGACGGCAAGATTTACTTCCGCAACCCCACAGCAGAGGCAACGATTGAAGATTGAAGATTGAAGATTGAAGATTCTTGCTCTGGCAAGCGTCCCTGCGGGCCGAGCGGAAGATTGAAAATGGCAATTGTCAAATTGTCAAATTAAATTAAGAATTGGGAGATGATTCAGAGAATACAGAGCCTTTACTTGCTGCTGAGCACCATTCTGGGAGTGGTCTGCCTGAGCATGCCGCTGGGATACTTCACCACAGTCGAGGGTGAACGGGTGTCGGATTTATTCAACCTGTGGACACGCAGCGCAGAGACTGGCACACATAACTTCTCCCCCTGGGCGCTGTTTGCCCTGCTGCTGGTGACGACAACGCTCACCTTTCTCGACATATTCCTCTTCACACGCCGTGCCCTGCAGATGCGCGTCCTGTCGTTGTGCATGATAATACTCGTGGGATACTACGGCTTCATGGCCTTCTTCGTGTTCATGGTCAACAGCGACCTTTCCTACACGCCCAGCGTGACAGCCTCGTTCCCCTTCATCTGCCTCGTACTCGACTATCTGGCTTTCAGAGGCATACTGAAGGACGAACTGCTGGTCAAGTCACTTGACCGTCTCCGCTAAAGCAGCAAGCTATTTCTTATTAAAGACATCGAATAGGTAAGACACCTTCGCGACAATGGCACCATTTGCCGAACGTCCGAAGGTGTCCGACTTTCCGTCGTGAAAGATGTTGGAAAGTCCGAAATAATAGCGGCCCTCTATCATATAGTGGCCTGCATGCTTGGTGTTCACCTCCATACCCAATCCGCCAACAATGCCGTATTCGAAGTGGTTCTGGATGGAAAGGTCGTATTGCTCTACCACATTGTTTGGGCGAAGAGCCAACGTCGCTGCCGTCCAGTCTCCCCCACGCTTGTCCTTGTCTGACAGATAGAATCCCAACTGAGGACCAAGAACCAAATAGCCCATCACACCCTTCACCTCCTTTCCAAAGCCCAATCGCGCCATGAGGGGAACCTGGATATAGTTAATCGTTCGGCTGTAGGTATCGCTGCTGGTTTCGATAAGCTCCTTCCAACCCATCTGGGCATAGTTGACCTCGGCCTGTACGGCACAGAGCATCTTGAAGTACCGCTCGCAGGTGTAGCGCATGGTGAAGCCAAATGTCGTGCCTCCGTGATAGGTTTGCTTGATGGTTGGGTCGAAGGAAACCTTATCCAAGACGTAGCCGCCATTGACACCCAATGCCAGTGCATTGCGATACTCGCCGACCTGCGCGTGAAGCGGATTGAAAAAATGAAAGAATGAAAAAATGAAAAAGAAGAGGCGCTTCATCGTTCAATCAGAATGGTGTTGTTGACGCTATAGTGAACCAATTGAACATTGAGGTTAACAAAACCACCTTCTTCGCCCACACGCTGGAAACCGAACGTATGCTGCAACGGCTGTTGCTGCAGGGTGCGCTGTGCCGCATCGAAAGAGTCACGCCCCAAAGTTGCCAGCCCATGCATGAAATAGTAGCCAAGGTCGTAGCCCAACAGTTCTGCACGCGGATAGGAAAGGCGCGAGGGAGTATTGAAATTCTGCTGATACTGCTGTTCGAACTTCAACACGCGACCGCTGAGGGGATTACGATAATATGGCGAGAACACACGAGTATCGAACTGGTAGTAATCGTGAATCATGGTCTGTGTATAGGTCAGCCATTCAGGATAGCCCAAAAGCACAATCTTATATTGTGGATATTGTGTTTGATATGCTTTTATGCCAGCCAGCATCTGGCTGAGGGCTGTCTGGCTACGGCTGTCAACAATCACCACATTCTGACGGAACTGATTGAAGGCCCTGTCGTATGCATACTCGTCAGCGCCTGCAGCAAGCGCCGTCGTCTGTCTCTCGCTCAACTGAAGCACTTGACGCAGATGGTTGACAAACGTCTGGGCACGCGCATCCTGTTCGCCAGACGTGTAGAAAACGAAGTTGCTGTTCTCAAGATGCTTCATCACCAAGGTGGAAACACCCGGATAGAGCAGTTCCTGACTGACACCCACTTGGTAAATCCAAGGATTGGAGTACACTTGTGGACAAGGTGTATTGAAGGGCAGCACCATGCGGATTTTGTGCTTGCGGCAGTACTCCGAAAGGCTGGTCACCTGCACCACATCGGCAGGACCGAAGATGAAGTCCATCGTTGCTAACTGTTCGTTAGCCAACGTCTGTTGCAGGCTGGTCTCTGATGTGCCGCAATCCAAGGCATAGAGTTCAACACTCGTTCCTTCCTGCTTCACCTGCTCGACAGCCATCAGCAGGCCTCTGTAAAACTCAACGAACGTAGTTCCACGAGCCGACTGCTCTTTTAGGGGGAGCAACACACCCACCTTAACCGTTGTGGCAGCATACAGCAAGCCGCCAATGATGCAAAGAAGTAACAGCGAAAATATGCGTTTCATTGTCAAATGCGTTTAATTATAGGGCAAAAATACGAAAAAAAAAGCATAACGCATAATGCATAATGCACAATTATTTTTTTAATGTATAATTATTTCGTATCTTTGTGCGTTATATCTATATGATGAGACAGATTATTTGCTTTTTCCTGATGCTTTGCGCAACGATGTACGCATCGGCACAGACACTATATCCAAGTGTTGACCCCAAGGCATCGTACACCACCGTCGATGGCGAAGAGATAGAGGATGCCAGCAGCGGACAGAATGCGCCCCTTGTAGCTCATTTCACCGCCAATCCCAGCAATCTGGGCGACTATACAGCCCGATACGAGTGGAAAATCTACCGTGCAGGCGAGGAAAACAGCCCTCTGGTGCATCGTTTTGAGGAAGACCTTGATTACACTTTTGTGGAAAGCGGCACGTTCTTCGTGCAATTGTACGCCACTTTCGTGCAGGGCACCGATACCATACCTTTCCCAGAAGAGGGCGAGGAGAATCCCTTCAGCGTGAGCATCAATGAAAGCAAACTGGATTTCCCCAATGCGTTCTCACCCAACCAGGTGCCTGACGGCTGGAACGACGAACTGAAGGCCAGCGAGTACCAGAGCATCGTCGAATTCAAGGCTGCAGTTTTCAGCCGCTGGGGACAGAAAATCCACACTTGGGAAAATGTAGAGGGAGGATGGAACGGCAGGTGGAACGGACGACTGGTGAAGGACGGCGTCTATTTTCTGGTGGTCAACGCCAAGGGGGCAGACGGCAAGAAATACAACATCCGAAAGGCCATAACCGTAATCACTGGCTATAATAGCGATGCACAAGGAGGAGGCAACACCAATGAATGACAAGAAGGGAAGTATCTCTGTCTTGGGCGCGCGCGTCCACAATCTTAAGAATATAGATGTAGAGATTCCGCGTGGCAGCCTGACAGTCATCACTGGCCTGTCTGGCAGCGGAAAGTCTTCGCTGGCATTCGACACGATATTTGCCGAGGGACAACGCCGCTACATCGAGACATTCTCGGCCTATGCCCGCAACTTCCTTGGCAACATGGAACGTCCCGATGTGGACAAAATAACAGGTCTCTCCCCCGTCATCAGCATCGAACAAAAGACGACGAACAAGAACCCTCGTTCCACCGTGGGTACAACGACGGAAATCTACGACTTCCTGCGCCTGCTTTATGCCCGTGCCGGCGAGGCCTACTCGTATGTCACAGGCGAGCGGATGGTGAAATATACGGAAGAGCAGATTGTAGACCTGCTGTTGCACGACTATCTGGGAAAGAAGGTCTATCTGCTGGCTCCGCTGGTAAAGAACCGCAAGGGACACTACAAAGAACTCTTCGAGACGGTAATCAAGAAGGGATACCTCTATGTACGTGTTGACGGCGAACTGATGGAAGTGGAACGCGGCATGCACCTCGACCGTTACAAGAACCACTCGATTGAGGTGGTTGTAGACAGGCTCATCGTCAAGGAAACCGACGACCACCGCTTGCAGAACAGCGTGACAAATACCCTAAAACAGGGCGATGGACTGATGATGGTCTACGATGTGGCAACGGAAGAAATAAAGCACTACAGCCGCCGTCTGATGTGTCCTACCAGCGGTATTTCGTATGGCGACCCTGCTCCACATGATTTCTCGTTCAACTCACCACAGGGAGCCTGTCCGCGTTGCAAGGGACTGGGATATGTGTCGCTTATCGACCGCAACCTCATCATACCAGACAAGAGCCTCTCGATTCACGATGGAGCCATCGTTCCCCTGGGCAAGTGGAAGTCATCGATAATTTTCTGGCAGATACAAGCAATACTGGAGAAATACGGATTTACGGAGAACGACCCTGTCAGCTCGCTCAGCGAAGAGGCACTGGATGAGATATTCAGCGGCTCGATAGAACGGTTGCGCATCCCTGCCGAAAAGACAAAGACTTCGAGCGACTACTACTGCACGTTCGAGGGACTGGTGAAATACATCCGCTCGACACAGGAGAACGACCAAAGCGCTACGGCACAGAAGTGGGTGGGACAGTTCAGCCGCGACTGCAAATGCCCAGAGTGTCAGGGACAGCGCCTCAACCAGCAGGCCCTCAGTTTCCGCATTGCCGACAAGAACATCGCCGAACTCTCGGCTATGGACCTTGGCGACCTGTATCAGTGGTTAGAAGACCTCACCCCTCCTACCCCCTCTCCCAAAGGCGAGGGGGATTCGGACAAGGCGGCTTATACCCCCTCCTTGGGAGGGGAAAGGGGGAGGTTGAATGCCTATCAGCAGAAAGTTGCGCCTGAAATACTGAAGGAAATCAGGACGCGACTGAAGTTCCTCCTTGACGTGGGACTCGACTACCTTTCACTCAATCGCGCCTCTGCCTCCCTATCGGGCGGCGAAAGCCAACGCATACGACTGGCTACACAAATCGGCAGTCAGTTGGTGAATGTGCTCTACATTCTGGACGAACCCAGCATAGGACTGCACCAACGCGACAACTTGCGGCTTATCAATTCGCTAAAGGAACTGCGCGACACGGGGAACACCGTAATCGTGGTGGAGCACGACGAAGAGATGATGCGCTCTGCCGACTGGATTATCGACATAGGTCCGAAGGCTGGTCGCAAGGGTGGCGAAGTGGTATTTCAAGGCACATATCAGGACATGCTGAAGGAGCCCCCCTCTGACTCCCCCATAGGGGGGAGAAACTCCCTCACTCGAAAATACATTGTCGGTGAACTCAGCATGAAAGATTATCACTCCCCCCATAGGGGGAGACGGAGAGGGGCTTCGGGGAAGCACCTTTCCCTGTTCGGTTGTCGTGGTAACAACCTGAAGTCGGTTGACGTTACCTTCCCCCTCGGCACACTTATCTGCGTGACGGGGGTCAGCGGAAGCGGCAAGTCAACGCTCATCAACGAGACGTTGCAGCCCATTCTCTCGCAACACTTCTACCGTTCGCTGAAAGACCCCCTACCCTATGACCGAATCGAGGGACTGGAGAACGTGGACAAGGTGGTGGACGTGGATCAAAGTCCATTGGGACGGACGCCGCGCTCTAATCCTGCCACCTACACAGGTGTATTCAACGACATCCGCGACCTGTTTGCCCAACTGCCTGAAGCCAAAATCAGGGGCTACAAGCCCGGCCGTTTCTCTTTCAACGTGAAGGGAGGGCGCTGCGAGACGTGCGGCGGCAACGGTTATCGCACCATCGAGATGAACTTCCTGCCCGACGTGCTGGTGCCCTGTGAGGAATGTCACGGCAAGCGCTACAACAGAGAAACCTTGGAGGTTCGTTTCAAGGGCAAGTCTATTGCCGACGTGCTGGATATGACCATCAATCAGGCCGTAGAGTTCTTCGAGAACCAGCCACAGATACTGAACAAGATAAAGGTCTTGCAGGACGTGGGGCTTGGCTACATCAAGCTGGGGCAGCCCAGCACTACGCTCAGCGGAGGTGAGAGCCAGCGCGTGAAGCTGGCTACGGAACTCGCCAAGCGCGACACAGGTCGCACGCTGTACATTCTGGACGAGCCCACAACGGGACTGCACTTCGAGGACATCCGCGTCTTGCTTTCCGTCTTGAATCGTTTGGTTGACAAGGGCAATACGGTGGTGGTCATCGAGCACAACCTCGACATTATCCGCTCAGCCGACTATCTCATAGACATGGGGCCAGAAGGCGGACAGCGAGGTGGCCAACTGCTGTTCCAAGGCACACCAGAAGAACTAAAAAAGGCTGGTGTGGGATACACCAGCCAATACCTGTAGTTATCGTCTCTTTCTATTACTTTATCAAGAGTTTCTTGCCGTCAACGATGTACAGTCCTTTCTGTGCTTTCTTCACGCGACGCCCGCTGAGGTCGTAGCAATTGTGCGTTGTGAATTGTGCATTATGAATTGATTCAATTCCGTCTACAGGCTCACTCCCGGCATATTCCGCCCAGCCGTAGCTGGGGTCCATCCACTGGGGTGTCCAGCCCTTGGCCTTGGCAGCTGCCACCTGCACGGTAGTCATCACGTTCTGCTCTTTCCAGGTCCAACTGTTTGCGTTGTTGTAAACCAGCAGAGAGCCATTGGTGGTCACAGGCAGGCTCTGCACCAGCGAATCCATCGCTGTGCCCGTGATCTGGTTCTGATAGCAAGATAAGCTTGTCAAGAGCGGACAGCCTGACACATCAAGCGAAGTCAGCATGTTCATACTGCAATTAAGACCTGTCAGGGCAGCATTCTTCGACACGTCAAGGCTGGTCAGCTTGTTGTTGCTACAAGTCAGACTGGTCAAAGCTGTGTTCTTTGATACATCGAGTTCCGTCAGGTTGTTGTCGCCACAGATCAGTATGGTCAACGCCGTAAAGTACTCTATACCCTTCAGGCTTTCGATGTATCTGCCAATCATGTTGATACTTGTGATGCTTGCTATCTCCTCCGCTGTCAGGATTTCGTCCGCACCATAAGACTGAGACTTCAGGAAGTTGCGGAAACGTACATCGGGGAAGATAGTCTCGTCGTTGATGTCAATGTCCTCGCCTGTCGGAGTCGGAGGAATAACAGGCGTAGGCTCGACTCCAGCATAATCCTCCCACGTATATAAATTGCTATTCCAGGCCTTGGGTGTCCAACCCTTTTCCTTAGCAGCAGCTACCTGGGTGGTGGTCATCACGTTGCCTTCACTATAGCCATATCTGACATTCAGCGAAGCAGCGGTGACAGTAGGAAGATTCTGAACCAAAGAATCCATACCTTCGTTATTTATCAGGTTGCTGGAACAATTCACAGAAGTCAGTTTAGTGCTGCTTGACAGATTAAGTGTCTTCAGTTTGTTGTCGGAGCAATCCAGCGTTGTCAGTGCCGTACATCCTGACACATCAAGCGCCGTTAGTTGGTTGCTGCTGCAATACATATCTGCCACCTTGGTATTCGCCACATTGAGTGAGGTCAGTTGGCCATTCATGCAGTACAGCGTTCTCAGCGAAGTACATCCAGACAAATCAAGGCTGGTCATTTTGTTGTTGCTGCAAGTCAGGCTGGTCAATTGGCTGTTACTCCCCATGATAAGCTCTGTCAGCTGGTTGTTTTCGCAGTACATTGATGTCAATGCTGGGCAGTTCCTCACATCAAGCGAGGTCAGCTGGTTACTGGAACAATACAGCGTCATTAAATCCGTATTCTTTGAAACATCAAGTACGGTCAACTGATTAGTCTGGCACCGTAGCTCCGTCATCTGCGTACAGCTTGAAACATTGAGTGTCGTAAGTCTGTTGGAACTGCAGTCCACGCGATACAAACCAAAGTTCAACAATAGGTCGAGCGTCGTCAGCTGGTTTGCAGAGCAGTCCAACGCTCTCAACTCAGTATTTTTCGACAAGTCGAGCGTTGTCAGTTGGTTTGACTTACAATTCAGCGTTGACACAGCCGTGAAGTACTCGATACCTTTCAGGCTTTGTATGTACCTGTTGCTGACATCGATATTGATGACTTCAGCAATCTCATCCGATGTCAGCACGCCGTCCGCGCCATACCACTCACCTTTGATAAAATTACGGAAATTAGCATCCGGGAAGTTTGTTTCATTAACATTCACGTCTGCCTTGGACATTGTTGCCGTAAACAAAGCAAGTACAGATAATAGTAGTTTTCTCTTCATATTTATTTGTTTTATGGTTGAATTATATAGATTTGCATGCAAATATACAGAAAATCCCCGACTTCCAATAATTCATTCCATAAAATCGGCGTGCATTCCGTAAAAAACAATATCACGCATGGTTTTGACTTAGACAACAAGTGACTTGAAAAACAACGACGCGTCGCCTAAGGAGAGACGACACGTCGCTACAAGCTATGCCATACTATGGCACAAGCCGAAAGGATACTAATGCTATTTTACTCGCTCTTGTGGGACTTGGGCAGGCGTTTGGCCTTACGTAAGGCTTCGGTAATAATCCACTGCAACTGGCCGTTGGTGGAGCGAAACTCGTCTGCCGCCCATTTTTCAATAGCCGCCATAGTGTCCGCATCAATACGCAGGATGAAGTTTTTTGCTGCCTTGGCCATCAATCGTTGTATTCACGTTTCAGATACATTACACCGTTGCACACAGCTACCAGTTCCCAGCCGTCATATCCCAGCCGATTCAGTTTGCTCTCTGTGCGGAAGAAAACATTTACGGTCTTGTATTCGTACTTTTTCATATCATCAATGATTAAGGGTTCCTGTATTCACAACGGGCTGAGCCGAATCGTCGCCGCAGAGAACCACGAGCAGATTCGAAACCATAGCGGCCTTCTTGTCATCATCAAGTTCCACGACATTCTCCTTCGACAGCTTGTCGAGTGCCATCTTCACCATCGAGACAGCGCCTTCCACAATCTTCTCGCGAGCTGTGATGATAGCACTTGCCTGCTGACGGCGCAGCATAACGGCTGCAATCTCAGGAGCATACGCAAGATAGTTGATGCGAGCTTCTACAACCTCGATACCAGCCAACGTCAGGCGGTCGTCGAGCTTTTGCTCCAACAGTTGGTTGATTTCCTCAGAACCTGAGCGCAAGGTTAATTCGCCAGCACCACCGTCCTCATCATCGTAGGCATACTGTCCAGCCACCTGCCGAAGTGCAGCATCACTCTGCACACGCACGAACTTCTCCAATGCGTTCATGATGCTCTTCACATCCGAGCCCACCGTTCCCTGCGACGGAGTTGCCATTGTCTGTGTGTCCACCTCGAACAAAGCCTTGTACGTATCCTTCAGTTTCCACACCAGCACCAAACCTATCATCACGGGATTGCCCACCTTGTCGTTCACCTTGATGGGCTCGGCATCCAAGTTGCGAGCACGCAACGAGAGCTTCTTCTTTCCGTAGAAGGGGACAATCCAGTAGTAACCAGCCTTAGCAAATGTGCCGCTATACTTGCCAAACCATGTCATCACGCGAGCCTCATTGGGTTCCAACTGAATGAAACCGCACCACATAATGATGTTCACGATGATAACCAGGAATCCACAGAGCAACATCAAGCCCCCATTGTCACCATCCGTGGCATCCAACACTTTAATGCTATACACAATGCTAACAATCGTCAGCACCAGAACAGCCAAATTCACGAACAGCATCAAAAAACCGTTCATGACCATTCCCTTGAAATCAAACTCTTTCTTTTCCATAGTCTTGTAATGTTTTGGTTGAAATATTGATATCATTTTGATATCGCAAAGATATGTACTTAATTTGATACGGCAATGGATTCGAGTGTAGATTTAACAGATATTAACCCATGTGTCCTTTGCGAACTTGGGATTCAACCGCTTTTTCTATGATTATATTTGCTTTTCTTGAAAGAAAATCGTACCTTTGCTGCCATTATAATATATATAAGGTAACATGACAGAAATGAATAAGTACGTGGCAGTTGCATATCGACTGTACACGAAGGACAAGGAAGGCAAGCGCGAACTAGTAGAGGAAGCAACGAAGGAACAGCCGTTCCAGTTCGTGAGCGGACTGGGCATGACGCTCGATGATTTCGAAGCCCAGATAATAGGGTTGGAGAAGGATGCCGAATTTGACTTCGAACTGACACCCGCCCAAGCCTACGGCGAATATGAAGAGGAGCGCATAATCAAGGTTCCACGCTCGACGTTCGAAATCGACGGACGATTGGACAAAGACTATATCTTTGAAGGCGCTATCGTACCCCTGCAGAACGCAGACGGCCAGCGCTTCAACGGCCTCATCCAGCAGATTGGCGACAAAGAGGTGACACTCGACCTGAACCATCCCTTGGCAGGCAAAGCACTCATCTTCGTAGGCGAAGTGACTGAAATCCGCGAAGCCACGAAGGATGAGATTACGGCCACACTGAAGATGATTACCGGCGAAGGCGGTTGTGGATGCGGATGTGAGGATTGCGAAGGCTGTGGCGACCATGACCACCACGGCGACCACTGCGGTTGCGGACATTGTCATTAAGTATTTAGATTAGGATTAAAAGTGAGGAACTCATACGGACACGTTTTCAGACTGACATCCTTCGGCGAAAGCCACGGACCAGCCATAGGTGGCGTTATTGACGGAATGCCTGCCGGCATCAATGTGGATTTGGATTTCATCCAAAGCGAACTCAATCGTCGTAGACCAGGCCAAAACCAACTGACAACAGCCCGCAAGGAAGCCGACCAAGTGGAAATACTGAGCGGCGTGTTCGAAGGACAAACCACGGGACAACCCATAGGATTCCTGGTACGCAACACGAACCAGCACTCCACAGATTATGAGAACTTACGCAACGTATTCCGTCCCAGCCATGCCGACTTCACCTATTGGCAGAAATACGGCATTCGCGACCATAGGGGAGGCGGACGCTCATCTGCACGCGAAACCATCAGCCGCGTCGTAGCCGGAGCCTTTGCCAAACTGGCTCTGCGGCAGTTGGGAATCACCATTCAAGCCTACACCCAACAAGTAGGTAGCATTTGCCTGGAAGGTTCGTACGAAGACTATGACCTCAGCCAGACTGAGAAAAACGACGTACGCTGCCCTGACCCTGAGACGGCAGACTACATGGCCAAACTCATCAGCGAAGTGAAGGCAGAAGGCGACACCATAGGTGGCGTGATAGCCTGCGTCATCAAAGGTTGCCCAGTCGGACTGGGCGAACCTGCCTTTGGAAAGCTACACGCCGAACTGGCACATGCCATGCTCTCGATTAACGCAGCCAAAGGCTTCGAATACGGCATGGGTTTCGCAGGAGTCACGCAACGCGGCTCACAACAAAACGACATTTTCATGCCTGACGAGGACGGCGGCATCACGACCCGCAGTAACCACAGCGGCGGCATACAAGGCGGCATCTCAAACGGACAAGACATATATTTCCGTGTAGCCTTCAAACCCGTAGCCACGCTGCTACGCGAACAGCAAACAGTGAGCACGGAAGGCGAAGCCACCACGCTAAAAGCCCGTGGCAGACACGATGCTTGCGTCCTGCCCCGTGCAGTGCCTGTAGTAGAGGCAATGGCAGCTATTACAATATTAGATAACTATCTATTAAACAAGACCGTGCATATACTTTAAGAAAGTAAAGATATAGACCATGAAACACATAGCGCTTTTACTCATAAATCTCTCATTTTTATTTTCCGCACCGTCGATGGCACAATACCTGACCAAGGGTGTGGAGATATGGCCCAAGGATGTACCGGGCGGTAATGAGAAGAAAGATTTGATATGGAACGAACATCCAAGCGACGGACGATGTTTCTATGGTGTCACCAGTCCTACGCTCGAAGCCTTCACCCCAGACCCTGCGAAAAGTAACGGAAAAGCAGTCATCGTTTGCCCTGGTGGCGGCTATGCGATGTTGGCCTACGAAAAAGAGGGTCAGGAAGTGGCGCTATGGTTGGCAAATCTGGGGTACAATGCCTATGTACTGGCCTATCGCGTACCCAACAACCGATTGGGAGCCCTGCAGGACATACAGCGTTCCATCCGACTGGTGCGCAGCAAGGGAGCCACGCAAGTGGGCGTAATAGGATTCTCGGCAGGTGCAAGTCTCTCATGCCGCGCCTGCACCCGCTGGAACGAACCATCCTACGAAGCCAATCCCAAGGACAAGGTGGATACACTTTCATGCCGTCCCGACTTCGGCATACTCATCTATCCAGCTTACCTCGATGAAGGCCCCAACCACACACTCACCCCAGAACTGACCGTGACAAAGGACACCCCGCCCCTTTTTGTCTTCGGCACAGAAGACGACACCCGCTACAGCGGCCCTTCCACCATAACAATCATGCAAGCCATGCAGCAGGCAGGAGCACCCATCGAAGCACACTACCTGACAAAGGGTGGGCACGGCTACGGAATGCGTCGCGGAGTCGGCCTTACATGGCCTCCCTTGGTCGAACAGTGGCTTAAGACACTTGAATAAACAGACTACATGATTCTTACGTCCTCGATGTGTTCGATTTCAGGCTCGCAGCCAGGAACTGCAACGACAGAAATCACATCGAAGCGTACAGGCATGTCGATTTGCCTATATCCTATGTAATGATTAATGGCAGCCTGCAAGTTGCGAAGCTTACGAAAGTCCACTGCCTCGTATGGCGCTCCGAAGTCGCTTGTACGGCGCGTCTTCACCTCCACAAACACCACCTCCTCTTCCGTACGGGCAATGATGTCAATATCGCGATGTCCCGATTTCCAGTCGCGCTCCAGTATCGTGTACCCCTTTCGCTCAAGATAAGCCGCCGCCAATTCTTCGCCCCAGCGACCCAATTCGTTGTGTGCTGCCATATTTCAGTACCTTATTGATGTTGTTACGGCAAAGGTACAAATATTTTTTCACTTTCCACTTTCCACATTTCACTTTATTGCGTTTCTTCGAATCTCGGAGATAGGTGATACCTCGGAAAATCGGATAAAAATTTGTTTTTTCGCTCCGTTTGCACTATCTTTGCACGCATAAAATAAAAATCAAGGAAACAACACGATGAATATATTGGAACTGAGCGAACAGGAGATAGTTCGCAGAAACAACCTTCAGCAACTGCGCGACCTGGGCATCGACCCCTACCCCGCAGCCGAGTATCCTGTAACAGCATGGAGCACGGACATCATTGACAACTTTATAGACCTGCCCATTATCGGCAAGGACGAGGAAGGAAACGATGTACGCGAGACTGCCACACCCGAGAACAGCCCTGTGGTGAGTATTGCCGGTCGCATCATGGGCAAGCGCATCATGGGCAAGGCCGCATTCGCCGAGTTGCAGGACTCGAAGGGTCGCATCCAAGTGTACGTGCAGCGTGATAGCCTCACCCCCACCCCCTCTCCAAAAGGCGAGGGGAGTGAAATCACCTTGAATGGTGCAGACTTCTACAATACGGTATTTAAGAAACTGCTCGACCTCGGCGACTTCATCGGAGTGAAGGGCTATGTCTTCCGCACCAAGACGGGGGAGATAAGCGTTCACGTAATGGAGATGACCGTGCTGAGTAAGAGCCTGAAGCCCCTGCCTATTGTAAAGACGGATGCTGAGGGTAATGTCTACGACTCTTTTGACGACCCAGAGTTGCGCTATCGCCAGCGCTACGTTGACCTGATTGTGAACGCAGGTGTGAAGGAGACGTTCCTAAAACGTGCCACCATCATCCGCACCATGCGCCGCATCCTTGACGATGCGGGTTACACCGAGGTTGACACTCCCATTCTGCAAAACATTCCAGGCGGCGCCTCTGCCCGTCCTTTCATGACCCACTTCAATGCGCTGAATCAGGATATGTACATGCGCATCGCAACGGAACTGTACCTGAAGCGCCTCATCGTAGGTGGTTTTGAGGGTGTGTACGAGATGGGCAAGAACTTCCGCAACGAAGGCATGGACAAGACCCACAACCCCGAGTTCACCTGCATGGAGCTGTACATCAGCTACAAGGATCTAAACTGGGGCATGGGCTTCACGGAACGGATGCTAGAGCAGATTTGCACAGCCGTAAATGGTAAGCCCGAGGTGGAGATCGACGGTAAGGTAATCAGTTTCAAAGCCCCGTTCCGCCGCCTGCCCATTCTGGATGCCATCAAGGAGAAGACTGGATACGACCTCTACCCCATGAGCGAGGACGAAATTCGCGACGTGGCCAAGAAGCTTGGCATAGAGGTAGATGAGACCATGGGCAAGGGCAAACTCATTGACGAGATTTTTGGCGAGACATGCGAGGGTACATTCATTCAGCCAACCTTCATTACAGACTATCCCGTTGAGATGTCTCCCCTGACAAAGATGCATCGTTCGAAACCCGGACTGACCGAACGCTTTGAGTTGATGGTGAACGGAAAGGAACTGGCAAACGCCTATTCCGAGCTTAACGACCCCATCGACCAAGAGGAGCGTTTCAAGGAGCAGATGCGCCTTTCT
Organism: Bacteroidaceae bacterium; assembly: GCA_045220575.1. Lineage (GTDB taxonomy): Bacteria > Bacteroidota > Bacteroidia > Bacteroidales > Bacteroidaceae > Physcousia. The sequence continues at coordinate 54,183 of JBGUVX010000034.1, read as the reverse complement.
GAGAAGGGCGACGACGAGGCCATGATTATCGACCAAGATTTCCTGCGTGCCCTGCAATACGGCATGCCTCCCACCTTCGGCATTGGCATCGGCATCGACCGTTTGGTAATGCTTCTGACAGGTAAGTTCCAAATTGGCGAGGTCATGTTGTTCCCACAGATGAAGCCCGAAGTGAAGGCTCCTCGCGACAAGGACGAACTATTCTTGGAGAAAGGAATCCCTGCCGAGATTATCCCTATACTACGCAAGGCGGGATACAACCTTGTACAGACGCTGAACGGCGAGAACCCTGCCAAGATACAACAGCAGATTATCGAAATCGTAAAGAAATACAAGCTGGAGGTGGAACGCCCCAGCCAGGACGAGATTAAGAAGTGGACAGAATAGGAAAGATAGCCATTATGGGCGGCGGTTCGTGGGCAACGGCCATCGCCAAGATAATGCTTGAAAGCACCGATGAGATTTGGTGGTACATGCGCCGTGACGATCGCATTGAGGAGTTCCGTCGCCTGTCGCACAACCCCGCCTACCTTACCAGTGTGCACTTCGACGTGCAACGTATACACTTTTCTTCGGACATCAACGAAGTGGTAAACGCCTGTCAGACGCTTATCTTCGTAACCCCGTCGCCTTACATGAAGAGTCACCTGAAGAAACTGAAGGTACGCCTGCGCGACAAATTCATTATCACTGCCATCAAGGGTATCGTGCCTGACGAGAACCTCGTTGTCAGCGAATATTTCCATCAAGTGTACAGCGTGCCCGATGAGAATCTAGCGGTACTGGGAGGTCCCAGTCATGCCGAGGAAGTGGCTCTGCGCCGACTGACCTACCTGACCGTAGGCTGTGCCGACTTGGACAAAGCCGAGGAGTTTGCCGACTTGATAGCCAGCGACTACATCAAGACGAAAACCTCTGACGATGTGCTGGGCATCGAGTATGCCAGCGTGCTGAAGAATGTTTATGCCATAGCCGCAGGCATCTGCAACGGACTGAAATACGGAGACAACTTCCAAGCTGTGCTTATGACCAATGCCGCACAGGAGATGGAGCGCTTCCTGCGTGCCGTGCATCCCATCGACCGCAACATCATCGATTCCGTCTACATGGGCGACCTGCTCGTCACAGGTTATTCAAACTTCTCGCGTAACCGCGTCTTCGGAAACATGATAGGTAAGGGCTACTCGGTGAAGAGCGCACAGATAGAGATGGAGATGATAGCAGAAGGCTACTTTGGCACCAAGTGTATGAAGGACATCAACCGTCATATGCACGTCAACATGCCCATTCTCGATGCCATGTACAACATCCTCTACGAGCGCATTGCTCCAAGCATTGAAATCAAGCTGCTTACGGATTCCTTCCGTTGAGCAGTTTTCTTTTATATAAATCCAAACTACAAAAACATAAAATTATGAAACTCGACATTACAAAGGTGACCCCGTTCGTGGGTCTCGAAACTATTAATGGTTACAAAGCACGTGCTATCGAAGCACAGAAGACATTGGAAAACGGCACTTGCCCAGGCAACGATTTCCTCGGCTGGCTGCATCTGCCCAGCAGCATCACTCCAGAGTTTCTGGCAGAAGTGAAGGCCACGGCTCAGACTCTTCGCGAGGAATGCGATGCTGTGGTTGTGGCTGGCATTGGCGGCTCATACTTAGGTGCCAAGGCTGTTATCGAAGCTTTGAGTAACTCGTTTGGTTGGCTGATTCAGGACGGGAAGAATCCTACCATCCTGTTCGCAGGCAACAACATCGGCGAGGACTACCTTTTTGAACTGACTGAGTACTTAAAGGGCAAGAAATTCGGCGTCATCAACATCTCCAAGTCTGGCACCACCACCGAGACAGCCCTTGCTTTCCGTTTGCTGAAGAAGCAGTGCGAGGAGCAGCGCGGCAAGGAGGTTGCCAAGAAGGTTATCGTGGCCATCACCGATGCCAAGCGTGGTGCCGCCCGCACCTGTGCCGACAAGGAAGGCTACAAGTCGTTCATCATCCCCGACAACGTAGGTGGTCGTTTCTCTGTGCTCACTCCCGTGGGCTTGCTGCCTATCGCCGTTGCTGGTTTCGACATTGAGGCTCTGGTGAAGGGTGCTCAGGATATGGAGAAGGCACCTGAGCTGTCTGCAGAATACGCCGCAACCCGCTACGCCTTGTATGCTGAGGGCAAGAAGATTGAGATTCTTGCCAACTACCAGCCCAAGCTGCACTTCATCGCCGAATGGTGGAAGCAGTTGTACGGAGAGAGCGAAGGCAAGGACAACAAGGGTATCTATCCTGCCAGTGTTGACCTCACAACCGACCTGCACTCTATGGGCCAGTGGATTCAGGAAGGCGAACGCAGCATCTTCGAGACCGTTATCAGCGTGGAGAATCCTGAGCACAAGCTGCTCTTCCCTTCTGACGAGGAGAACCTTGATGGTCTGAACTTCCTCGCTGGCAAGCGCGTTGACGAAGTGAACAAGATGGCTGAGCTGGGAACTCAGTTGGCTCACGTCGACGGCGGTGTGCCCAACATCCGCATCAGCATCGAGCGTCTTGATGCCTACAACCTTGGTCAGCTCATCTACTTCTTCGAGCTCGGTTGCGGTCTCTATTGCCAGTTGCTTGGTGTCAATGCTTTCAACCAACCTGGTGTCGAAGCCTACAAGAAGAATATGTTTGCCCTGCTCGGCAAGCCCGGCTACGAGAAGGAGACAGCCGCCATTAAGGCGCGCCTTAATGGCTAAGAGAAAAAGAGAAAAATTAAAAAGATAAAAGTGAGATAAACGATAATAAGAGTGGCATGAATGAGGATTACCAGACGATGGTGCACTTTTACAAAGAGCTGGAAGATAATGTCACCTTCACTAAGGCATTGGACTTTGCGGTTCGCATAGTTAATCTCTGTAAATATTTAAGAGAAGAGAAAGGCGAAAACGTAATAAGTAAGCAAGTCTTGAGAAGTGGAACCTCAATTGGAGCCAATATCAGTGAGGCACTGGCCGCTGAGTCGAAAGATGACTTTATACATAAGGTCTATATCTCTTTCAAGGAAGGTAATGAAACGAAGTATTGGCTTTTGCTCTTGTATCGTACTGGCTTTATCAACGAGAAAGAATTTAATTCGTTGGGAAAAGATTGTCAGGAATTGCGTCGATTAATGGCAGCCATTATTCGCACAGCCAAGAAGAACAAGGACAACAAATAACTTTTATCTCACTTTTATCTTTTCTCTTTTATTTTTTATCTATGTTAAAAGCTGTGCTGTTTGATATGGACGGCGTGCTGTTTGACAGCATGCCGAACCATTCTTATGCATGGAGCCACGCCATGACGGACTTCGGCCTGAAAATGGAGCCGGAGGAAGTGTACATGAACGAAGGCCGGACAGGCAAAGGAACCATCAACATCCTGTCGAATCGCTATTGGGGGCGGGACGCTACAGACGAGGAGTGCGAACAAATATACAAGGCCAAGAGCGCACTTTTCAACACCCTGCCCGAACCGCAAGCCATGCCTGGCGCGATGGAGCTATTAAATAAGGTACGCGCGCGAGGGCTGATGCGAGTCATCGTTACAGGAAGTGCCACACATGCCCTACTCGACCGCGTGAATGCGGCCTACCCCGGCATCTTCTCAAAGGAACTGATGGTTACAGCCTTTGATGTGAAACACGGCAAGCCGAACCCAGAGCCCTACCTAATGGGACTGAAGAAAGCAGGTATTAATGCCGACGAAGCCATAGTGGTGGAGAACGCTCCGCTTGGAGTGCAGGCCGCCCACGCCGCAGGCATCTTCACCATAGCCGTCAACACGGGTCCACTGAAGAATGAAGTCCTGAAGGAAGCAGGTGCCGATCTTGTCCTGCCCTCCATGCAGTACCTCGCCGACCACTGGGAGGAGATTCACGAACAACTACATTGACACCCTTATAATAAACGGCCCTTGGACATCTTTCCAAGGGCCGTTTGTTTATCGGATGAAGTTCGTTCTCACCTGGGGCTCGATAGCTGGGTGTCCCTCGTTGCGGACGTCGAGTTTCTTTATCATCCAAGCCATGTTGCGACCGAGGGTGCGCATGGTTTGCATGCCTTCCTCGTCCTGAGCCACCTGACCGGGCGTCTGCCCGTATGCCATGTTCCAATACTGCGAACTCACCACAGGCATGTTCAGTATGGTGAAGTACTTGTTCAGCCGGTCGAAGGCAGCCGAAGCACCGCCACGACGGCAGACTACCACGCTGGCTCCTGGCTTGAAGCGGAGGTCGGCTCCGAGGGAGTAGAACACGCGGTCCAGCAAGGCACACAAGGAACCGTTGGGGCCGCCGTAGTAGACGGGCGAACCGATGACGAGTCCGTCGATGCCGTCCTTCACGGCACGGAATATCTTGAAGTAGAGGTCGTCGCGGAACGTACACTTCCCTTCCCTGCCACACCATCCGCAGGCTATGCAACCCTGCACCGCCTTCTTGCCGATGCTGATAATCTCTGTCTCCACGCCCTCCGCATTCAGCGCCTTTGCCACCTCCGAGAGGGCCGTAAACGTGTTCCCCTGCTCGCGTGGACTTCCATTAATAAGTAGTACTTTCATAAGAATAAAGATTGTACTGCAAAGATACAATTTAGTAAGCAGAAATACAAATAAATAGTCATAAAACTCCCCGACAAACGACTCATCACGAGTAGTCTGCCGGGGTGGGTCCTTACTAACAAAATCCAATTATTGAAAAACAGTATTAACTGAGGCGGAACGAGATGGGGAGAATGAACTTGGTGCGGACAGGCTGTCCCTTGACGCTGCCTGGCGTCCACTTCGGCATGGCCTTTACCACGCGGATGGCTTCGTCCTCCAGAGCCTGGCGAGCCTTGGCTTCGTTCTCCTTACGTTCCAATTCTTCGGTCGTTTCTTCTGCATTTGTGCTCTTGCCCATAACAGAAATTTCATTAAGTCCCTTTCCTGCCGGAGCGGGCAACGTCTTGATGTTGGTTATGCTACCGTCCTTCTCCACGACGAATTGCACGTGCACACGTCCCGAAACGCCCCAATCGCGAGCCATGGGAGGATATTTGATGTTTATCATCAGCCACTTCCACATCTCGCTCTGACCGCCGGGGTACTCGGCCAGCACCTCGGGAACTTCTACAATCTTGTCGTCGTCGCTGGTGGAAGTTGTTGACACAAAAGCCTTGTTCTCGTGCTCAATATAGGCAACGGAAATTTCCTTTCCTTCTACGGCTTTCACGGTCTCCTGAGGAGTCAAGTCCTCGCCGTCGACCACCACGCGAGGCGTTTCCGGCACGGCTTTGAGGGTCTTGGTCTGCTGTTTCTTTATTGACTCTGTCTTGGGTGTAATGGGCGTGCTCATCTCTTTAATTTCGCGACTGGCGAAAGCGCCAAGGGCGATGAGGGTCAGGGGCACTGCGTAGAGGACTTTCAGTCGTGCCCAACTGTGGGATTTCTTCTTTGTCATCATAGTGATACGGTTTTTGAGTTGGCTATGGCGGAAGGCATTGACCTTCGGTCGAAACTCTGGCACGACTCGGCATAGCCATTCAAGCATGGCTCTGCACTCGCTGTTTAGAGCATTGACCATAGGATAGCGCGTACCCGCTACGGCTTTTTCGATTAATAAAAGTTGATAATCACGTGCCGAGATACCTCTGCGCAGTACGGCGTCGTCGGCTTCATATTCATGTACTTCACGCAGCGAGGCGTCAAGCATCCAAATGCAAGGGTTGAACCATTGCAACACCTCCACGAGGGAGACGAGTAGTGTGTCCCACGAGTGTCCCATGCGGACGTGAGCAAGTTCGTGAGCGAGGACTGCGTCCTTAACGTCGCTCTCACCTATGACGATGCTCTTCATCCATGAGAATGGCGAAACATTTCCCGCATGGCAATAGACTGTGGCCTCCTTCATATTGTCCGTCCACAGGCAACCACGAGGGATAAAACGCACGAGGCGTACCAGTCCCACCAGCTTCCACAACAGGAAGACGAACATACCTATTAAATATATAAGCACTACCCACAGCCCCCACCTGACCTCCCCGAGGGGAGGAACGGCTTCCCCCTCGGGGGATGAGAGGGGGGCCTCTATGACAAAGGTTGGCAGCATCACCACGTTGCTTATAGCATCCCCCACGGGGGAGGATGGGATGGGGCTTGGCACATCCAAACAAGGCACTATGAGCGACGTGACGACAATCGCGAGCAGCATAACACGATTGAAAGCGTGAAACGTCTCTTTCCTTAATAATAATGTATAAGGAAGGTAGAGCAGAGCGAGCACGATGCTCGACTTTATGGCGTATAGTGTGATGGTTTCCATAGTTTCTGGGATGGGGTTAATGAGACTTATGGGGCCTATAGGACCTATGGGACTAATGGGAGACAAGGGAGAGTAGTTCGCGCAGGTCGGACTCGCTCAGTTGCTGTTCCTCGACAAAGAAACGGACAAGTGACGAGGCACTGCCCCCGAAGAAGTTTTCCTTGACGTTCTGCATCACGTGGCTGGTGTACTCGGCACGCGAGATGACGGGAAAGTAGAGGTATTGCTTGCCATTGCCCTTCTTATAATCTACGAAACCTTTAGTAGTAAGTATCTTCAAGAAGGTCGATACGGTAGTGTAGGCCGGTCGCGGCTCGTTGTAGTTGGCTACCACCTCGTGCACATCCAACGCCTTGCCTGCCGTCCACAATGCGTTCATTACCTGCATTTCAGACTTCGTTAAAGAATATTCGTTTCTGCTCCTCATATTACTAAGAGTTTAGTTGTACAACGCAAAGGTAAAACTAATTATTTAGTATTTGCAAGCGGCAGGCAAGACTTTTTGCATAAAAACGTAGAATTTAACACTTATTATTAGTTATTCGCTAACAAAAGGAAAAAAGATTCGTACCTTTGCAATGTTATTTTCCATAACTCGTATTCGTAATTCGTAATTTGTAATTCGTAATTAAACAAGATGGCAATAGGTAAATGGATAGGGGGATTCCTCGGGCTGATGAGCGGCGGCCCGCTGGGCATGTTGGCAGGCATCGTGCTGGGTGCCGTGGTGGATTCCGCATTCGATACAGACAATTACTTCCAGCCCGGAGATGCAGGCATGGGAGGCAGGAGGCTATATGGCAGCGATGCCCGTCAGTCGCGCATGAGGATGGGCGAGCGCAACGGTTTCCTGTTCTCGTTGATGGTTTTGGCTGCCCACATCATTCACGCCGACCGTCGAGTGATGCACAGCGAGATGGAGTACGTGCGTCGTTTCCTGCGCATGAACTTCTCTGCCGATGCCGAACGCGAGGGCGAGGAAATTCTGATGAAGCTATTCGACGAGAAGAAGCGCATGGGCGAAGCCGCTTGGCAACAGCAAATCACGGCTGTCTGCCAGCAACTGGCTTACGCTATGCCCATGGAACAACGTCTGCAGCTTATCGCCATGTTGTGCGAGATAGCCAAAGCCGACGGCACCATCCAGCAGGAGGAACGCGAGGCGCTGCAGCAGGTGTGCGTCAGCATGGGACTCGACGGCGGCACTGCCGAACAGATGCTGGGCCTTGGAGGTCAGTCGCTTGACGATGCCTACCGCGTATTGGGACTCAGCCCCGATGCTACGGACGAAGAGGTGCGGCAGGCTTACAAGCGCATGGCACGCGAGAACCATCCTGACCGCGTAGCCAGCCTTGGCGAGGACATCCGCAAGCAGGCCGAACGAAAGTTCCAGGAGATAGGTGATGCCAAGGACCGCATCTACCGCGCCCGCAACATGAAGTAATAACGAAAACGGCCTCCAGTTGGGGGCCGTTCGTTATGTTGGGGGATTGATACTATAGTTCACACTCCGTCGTCGTCGGCAAAGAAGGCCGAGTCGCCCTCCTCATGGTCGAGGTTCTCGTCCTTGACGAAGGTGTAGGAACCGCCGTCCGCGATGGTCATGAGGAAAGGTACGGACATGTCGCTGTCGGGGTAGCTGACGGCAAAGGAAAAGATGAGTCCCTGCCCAGGCTCTGCCTTGATGAAGCGGATGCCGTCGAGGATGGCATTCTGATAGAAGCTTTTATCGATGCTCGCGGCAAAGGTCGCCTTTGTGAACGTGCGGTCGAAGAAGACGGCTCCGTCGCGACGTATCGTCAGCCGGATGGTGTTGTCGAGATACAGGTCTTCCATGTCGTCCTTCACCTTGTCGAGCGAATCGCTGGGCGTGCGCATGATGTCGTACACATACTGTTTGCCTCCCATGCGGACGCTGTCCGTCAGTTGCAGGTCTGGCATCTGCCGGGTCACCACCTCGTGTTCGGGCGCCACCCATCCGTCCTTGTTCTTATCCTTGTTGCCACAGCTGGTCAGCACCAACGCCGAGACAGCCAAAACCGTCCAAAATCCTGTATGCTTCATACCTTATTTATTATATTCACGCTGCAAAGATACGCAATAAAGTGAAAAGTGGAAAGTGAAAAGTGAAAAATTATCGCTAACTTTGCCGCATGAAACGATTATTTTGGTTTGTCCTGACAATCTTTTGTTTGCTGCTTGCCATCGTGACGGGGGCAGGGGTGTATATGCTGAAGTACTCGCTGGCGCCGGAAGGGGGGAGGGAGGACACGGCGAGGTGTTTCCGCAGACTGGCGGAGCGGCACCCGGAAGCGATGGGTTGGCTGGACAGCCTGCGCCGCATGGGGGCGCTGCGGGATACGTTCGTCACGATGCCGACGGGCGAAAGTCACCATGCCTACTACGTGTCGAAACTGGCGGGACGGCCAGTGGCTGTGGTGCTGCACGGCTGGCGCAACTGTGCCATCGACTTCATGCACATCGGTCGGCTCTACCACGAGCAACTGGGCTACAACCTACTGATGCCCGACTTGCATGCCCACGGGCTGAGCGAGGGGCGGGTCATCGGCATGGGTTGGCAGGAGCGGATGGACGTGCTGCATTGGATGCAGGTGGGCGCCGGATTGTTCCGTTCCGACGACTTCGTGGTGCACGGGGTTTCGATGGGTGCTGCTACGGTGATGAACGTGAGCGGCGAGATGATGCCCGAGGAAGTGAGGCGCGTGCGCTTCGTAGAGGACTGCGGCTACACGAGCGTGTGGGACGAGTTCGGCTACGAGCTGAAGGTGGAGTTCGGACTGCCCGAGTTTCCGCTGATGTACACCACTTCCCTACTCTGCCGCCTGCTCAACGGCTGGAGCTTTGGCGAGGCTTCCTCGCTGCAACAGGTCGCAAAGTGCCGCTGGCCGATGCTCTTCATCCACGGCGACAACGACCATTTCGTGCCCTCGTGGATGGTGCACCCGCTGTACGAGGCAAAGCCGATGGGCAAGGAACTCTGGGTGACGCCGGGCACGGAGCATGCCCTTTCCTATCAAGATTACACGGAAGAATACCTGAGCCGCCTCCGCAGCTTCCTGGAGTGACTACCCCTGGAAAGGACGGGTGTAGCAGGCTGTGGAGCGCGAGCCGACAGGACGCAGGCGGCCCTCGGAAACGAGGCGTCGCAGGAGCACGATTGTTTGGTAGCGCGTAAGGCCGAAACGCTCGGCGAGCTGTTTGCGGGCGAGTTGGGGCTGACGGGCAAAGTGTTCGTCGAGGAAGGCCTGCACCTCATCCTCCGACGGCTGCTGACGACCGCCGTGGGGCTTGAACGTGGGACGGCCCTCGTTGGCTGCTGCCAGCAGTTCGCGGCTGGGGGCGAAGCGCAGACCGCTGATGTGCACGTCGCTGGCCACGAGTCCGCGAACCGTCTGCGACACGCTGCCCGTGATGGAGGGCTGCAGGACACCGATGCCGGGAATGTCCGCCGAATGCCCGTCCGCCAGGAGTCCGCCCAAGGCACGTGCCAAGGCATCTACGGCAGCCGTGCAGGTGCCCACGCTGAGGGTGGGTTCCAGCCGGTGCATTTCTTCCAACACTTGCTTTGCCGAGACACTCGTCGAGTGCGACAGGCGCACGTGGTGGCTCAGGGGCTGGGCCGAACCCTCGGCACGCGAGGCAGGCGGGTTGGCCGCGATGATGTAGTCGTAGTGATGTACAGACATAGTCGTTTCTGTTTAGTCCAAGCAAAGTTACGGCTTTTCCGTCACATTTCCAAGCCCGGAGCCACACTTTCTTGCTCTTGACACACAATTGTGTGCCAAGCAACGCGATACTATCGTCTCACCTGAAGGAATAGTAATGTCCCCCTTGACACACAGCTGTATGTCAAGAGGGACAAAGCGTTGTTATCGTCGCAGCGACGTGTCGTCTCGGCAGAAACGTCAGGTCGTCAGGCGTTTATCTTGCGGAAGCGGGGCACGAGGGCTTTCATCACGGACCAAGCCACCAAGTAGCCCACGGCGCAGAGGCAGAAGACAATCATGTAGCCGGCTTCCTTGCCCTCGAAACCGGCGAAGGCAAACTGGCTGCCCATCCTGCCGGCGTAGTCGAAGAAGAGGCCCGAACCCCAGTTGATGGCGAAGGAGGCAATGCCGCCAGCCATCGTGCCGATGCCTGTGATGGTAGCCACCGTCGAGCGGGGGAACATGTCGCCGATGGTGCTGTAGAGGTTGGCCGACCACGACTGATGACCCGCCCCTGCCAGTCCGATGATGACTGCGGGGAACCAGGCGCTATAGACGCCCAGCGGCTGAGCCAGCAAGGCCGTCAGGGGGAAGAAGGCAAAGAGCAGCATGGCACGCATGCGGCCTGCATAGGCCTCCATGCCTCGCCGCTCGACGAAGTACTTGGGAAGGTAGCCGCCGCCGATGCTCAGCAGCGTCACGATGAGGTAGAGCACGAAGATGAGCATCACGGCCTCGGGCGAATCGCTGCGGTAGCCGTACTGGTCGCTGAAGTATGCCGGCGCCCAGAACAGGAAGAACCACCAGACGCCGTCGGTGAAGAACTTGCCCGCAATGAACGACCACGTCTGCCTGTAGCAGAAGCAGCGCAGGAAGGGGATTTGCCTTTCGTCCTCGCCAGACGGCTGTGCTGCGGCGGCATCGCTCCCTACGGGAGCGTCGTCCTGACGGATGTAGCTGAGCTCAGCCTCGTTTACGTGGCGGCTCGCCTGCGGCTTCTCGTACATCGTAGCCCAGAAGCCCATCCACACGAAGCCCAGCGCACCGATGATGATGAACGCCATCTCCCAGCCGAAGACACGTGCCAGATATGGAATACTGGCAGGCGCCAGCAGGGCACCAATCGAGGCGCCGGCGTTGAAGATGCTGGTAGCCAGGGCGCGGTCCTTGCGAGGGAAGTACTCCGCCGTCACCTTGATGGCAGCAGGGAAATTGCCCGCCTCGCCCAAGGCCAGCACAAAGCGGCAGAAGAGGAACAGATAGACCGACAGCGTGCCTACGGTCAGTGTCATCAGCGAGGCGATGCGCAAGGCCCCCCACCCGCAGGCGGCGTGCAGACAGGCACCCAAGCTCCACACGAAGATGGCAATCAGGTAGCCCCGTCGCGTACCCATCCAGTCGATGAAGCGGCCCGCAAACAGGCTGATGAAGGCGTAGGCCAGGGAGAAGAAGCCCGTGATGAGTCCGTAGTCGCTATTCGTCCATCCGAACTCCGGGGCGATAAAATCCTTCCAGGTCAGCGAGAGCACCTGGCGGTCCATATAGTTCACCATGGTGGCAACGAAGAGCAGACTGCAAATCCACCACCGCCAATTAGTCTTTACATTATTCATGGTCAGAAGTTAAAGTATCGTTTCGCATTGTAGTAGCAAATGTCCTCCACCATCTCCTCGACACGTGCCCGCTCGTAGCCGTCATACGGCATCTCGCCGCGTTCGACGTCCTCTCCGATGAGGTTGCACAGCACGCGACGGAAGTATTCGTGGCGCGGATAGGAGACAAAGGAACGAGAGTCCGTGAGCATGCCCACGAAGCGGCTCAGCAGGCCAAGCACCGACAGCGTGTTCATCTGCTGCTGCATGCCCAGCTTCTGGTCGAGGAACCACCAGCCGCTGCCCCATTGCATCTTGCCCGCCGTCGTGCCGTCCTGGAAGTTGCCAATCATCGTAGCCACCATCTCGTTGTCTGCCGGGTTCAGGTTGTAAATGATGGTTCTGGCCAGACGGCCCTTGCTGTCCAGACGGTCCAGCAGGCGCGACATGGCCTCGGCATTCAAGCCCTGCCCGATGCTGTCGAAACCCGTGTCAGGCCCCAACTGCCTCATCAGGCGGCTGTTGTTGTTGCGCTGGGCACCATAGTGGAACTGCTGCGCCCAACCCATCTCGTGGTTCATCTCGCAGAAGAGTTCCAGCATAGCCGACTTGAACTTCTCCACCTGCTGACCGTTCAGTTCCTTGCCGCTGCGCACTTGGCTGAAGATGGCCTCCGCCTCGGCCTGCGAACAGGTTTCCGAAGGGAAGTCCGCCAGCCCGTGGTCGCTCAGTCGGCAGCCCGCCTCGTGGAAATACTGCTGGCGGCGGCGCAGGGCATCCACGAAACTTGGGAACGTGCTGATGTCCACGTCGGCAGCCTCTGCCAGACGGTCCACATAGCAGTTGAAGTCCCCTGCCTGCTCCACAGCCATCGCCTTGTCAGGTCGCCAGGCTGGCAGCATTTTGATGTCGAAGCCCTCGGCCTTGACTTGCTTGTGGAAACGCAAGTCGTCCACCGGATCGTCCGTAGTGCAGACCACCTCCACCCCGTAGCGGCGCATCAGGCCGCGTGCCGTCATCGAGGGGTCGTTCTGCAGGCGGTCGTTACACGCCTCGAAGATTTCCCTCGCGCTTTCGGGGTTCAGGCGCTTGGTGATGCCAAAGGCCGTCTTCAGCTCCAGGTGAGTCCAGTGGTAGAGGGGGTTGCGCAGGCAGTAAGGCACAGTAGCCGCCCACGCCTCGAACTTCTCCCAGTCCGAGCCGTCGCCCGTAATCAGCCGTTCGGGCACACCATTGGTGCGCATAGCCCGCCATTTGTAATGGTCGCCGCCAAGCCACAGTTCCGTGATGCTGCGGAAACGATAGTCCTCAGCCACCATTTGGGGATTGAGGTGACAATGGTAGTCGATGATGGGGAGATGCTGGGCATGCTCGTGATAGAGCCGCTGCGCCGTCTCGCTCTGTAAGAGGAAGTTGTCGTCGAGGAAAGGTTTCATAGGCACATACATTATTTACATGGCAAAGGCGTTGAAGCCTCCGTCCACGACAGCGACCGTTCCCGTGACGAAACGCGCCGCGTCGGACATCAGGTAGTGAATCGTTCCGCACAGTTCCTCGGGCTGTCCCATGCGTCCGAAGGGAGTCTGACGGATAACGTCCTGACCGCGCTCGGTGAAGGAGCCGTCGGGATTCGTCAGCAGGGCGCGGTTCTGCTCCGTGATGAAGAAACCCGGGGCAATGGCGTTGACGCGGATTCCCTCGCCGAACTTGCGCGCACACTCCGTAGCCATGTAGGCCGTGAAGTTCGAGATGCCGGCCTTTGCCGCCGCATAGCCGCAGACGCGGGTCATGGGACGGAAGGCTGCCATCGACGAGAAGTTGATGATACTGCCCCTGCCCTGCTTCACCATGGGCTCGAGGAAGACTTGCGTGGGGATGACCGTCCCCGTGAGATTCAGGTTCAGCACCGTCTGGAACTGTTCGGGGTCGAGGTCGAAGAATGTCTTGTCGGGAGCTATCGTTGCGCCAGGCATGTTGCCTCCCGCTGCGTTCAGCAACGTATCGACACGCCCGTAGCGAGCCATGATGTCGGCCAGGTTCTGCCTGAGCTGCGCGGCATCCATCACGTCGGTCTTCAGGAAGACAGCCTCGCCGCCCTCCTTACGGATGTCTGACACGATGGCATCTCCCATTTCCTGTTTGCGCCCCAGAATGGCAACTTTGGCTCCCTCGGCAGCCAGATACTTGGCAATGGCACGGCCCAATACGCCAGTACCGCCCGTAATTACCACGACATTGTCGCGGATATCGAATAGTGAGTTATTCATAAAATCCAGGTTGTTTATAGTCGATTCCTAATTCACGGTCCACGGTTGCCAGTATGCCCTGCACCTGCCCCATGGCAAACATGCGGCCGAGCAGCGTGTAGCCGGCATTGTGTCCGTGACTGCTCTCGTCCATGATGCCGCCTGGCTTATCGGTAAATGTCATCCCGTGGTCAACGCGCATGGGCAACTGCGGATTAGCTTTCTCGAAGATACGGCACAGTTCCACAAGGTCGGCACGCCCGCCCAGATGGCTGGCTTCCGTGAAGTCGCCGTTGGGGAAGATGTGGCACGAACGCAGGTGCACGAAGTGGGTGCGCGAGGCAAACTTCCTTGCCATCTCCACCACGTTGTTGTACGCTCCGGCACTCAAGGAACCGGCACAGAAGGTAAGGCCGTTGTGCTTGTTGGGCACGGCATCGAGGAACCATTGGATGTCCTCCTCGGTGCGGACGATGCGCGGCAGGCCGAGAATCTCGATGGGAGGGTCGTCGGGATGCACGCACATGTTGATGCCGCACTCCTCGCACGTGGGCATGATGGCTTCGAGGAAGTACTTCATGTTGGCACGCAGCTTGGCCTTGTCGATACCTTTATAAAGGTTGAGGAACTCGCGGAACTTCTGTATGGGGGCCTCGTCGTTCTCGCTGAAGTTTCCGCTCACGAAGCCCTGCGTCTTGATGACTATGTTCTCCACCAGCTTGTGGTCTTTCTCGGGAGTCATGGTGGCTGCCAGCGCGTCGGCCTCTGCCAGCACGTTTCGCCCTGGGAAGTCCGAGAACGAGGCCCACTCTTCACGGGCGCCGCTACGTTTCAGTATGTAGATGTCGAAGTAAGCAAACTCGGCATACGAAAAGTAGAGGTTCGACGAACCGTTGGGGTTGGGATGCAAAAGGTCGGTACGTGCCCAGTCGAGCACAGGCATGAAGTTGTAGCAAACGGTGTAGATGCCCTCGGCAGCCAAGTTTCGCAGGCTCTCCTTGTAGGTTTCGATTTGCTGGTCGCGGTCTGCTCCGCCGTACTTGATGGTTTCCGTCACGGGCAGGCTCTCCACCACGCTCCAGCGCAGGCCTTCGGCCTCGATGTACTCACGCAAGTCACGAATCTTCTCGCGCGTCCAGACCTGTCCCAGCGGCACATCGTGCAGGGCGGTCACAATGCCCTCAACTCCAATCTGCCGCAACATCTTCAGGGTGATTTTATCTTTCTTTCCAAACCACCTCCATGTTCTTTCCATAGTTCTTCCTTTATATATTATAAGGTAATACCGTTCTTAAAGATGGATATCTCGGCATAGCCCCTCAGCTCGCTGGCGGTGCGTTGCCTGCCCTCGACGATTGCGAGCACGGCCTCTACGAAGCGCTCCAGCAGACAGTCCATCGGCTCGCCTTCGATGAGGGAGCCCGCGCTGAAGTCTATCCAATGGGGCTTCTCGCTCGCCAGACGGTTGTTGGTGGCAACCTTCATCGTAGGCACGAAGGTGGAGAAAGGCGTACCACGCCCCGTCGTGAAGAGCACGAGCTGACAGCCCGCAGCTGCCAAGGCCGTGGAAGCCACAAGGTCATTGCCGGGTGCCGAGAGCAGGTGCAGTCCGGTCTCTGTGCCGATGCGCTCGCCGTAGGGCAGCACGCCGCGGACGGGCGAAGAGCCTGACTTCTGCGTGCAGCCGAGGGCTTTCTCTTCGAGGGTGGATATGCCGCCAGCCTTGTTGCCGGGCGACGGGTTCTCGCCGACAGGCTCGCCGTGCGAGAGGAAGTATTCCTTGAAGTCGTTGATGAGTCGAATGGTCTGCTGCAGGATTTCGGGTGTGGCACAACGCTGCATCAGCAGGGTTTCGGCACCGAACATCTCGGGCACCTCGGTAAGCACCGTCGTGCCGCCCTGCTCCATGCAGAGCCAGTCGGAGAAACGTCCCAAGAGGGGATTTGCCGTGATGCCGGAGAAGCCGTCGGAGCCCCCGCACTTCAGTCCGATGCGGAGTTTCGAAAGCGGCTGTGCCGTGCGCTGGAAGGTTGCAGCCTGACGGTAGAGTTCGGTGAGCAGAGCCACGCCGTGCTCCACCTCGTCGCCCTGCACCTCCTGACACGTCATGAAGCGCACGCGCTGACGGTCGTAGTCGCCGCAGAACTTCTCGAACTCGCGCGGCTGGTTGTTCTCGCAGCCCAGTCCCACGACAAGGATGCCCCCCGCGTTGGGGTGGCGCACCATGTCGCGAAGTATCTTGCGGGTGTTCTCGTGGTCTTCGGAAAGCTGCGAACAGCCGTAGTTGTGGGGGAAGGCGACGATGGCGTCCACTGCCCCGCCCTGTTCAAGGACTTCGGCCTTCACGCGGTCCACAATGCGGCGTACGATGCCGTTGACACAGCCCACGGTGGGGATGACCCACAGCTCGTTGCGGATTCCAACCTGTCCGTCGGAACGCAGATAGCCTTGGAAGGTACGTGATGTGTCGGAAGTCGGGCGGGTCGGCTGCGGCTGAATCTGGATGTCGCTGTAGTCGAGCGTTCCGCTGAGGTTCGTGGCAATGTCGCGATGGTCCAGCAGCGAGCCCTCGGCTACGGGGTGTATGGTATGTCCGATGGGGAAGCCATACTTGACAACGGTGTCGCCTTCGCGGAAGTCGCGCAGGGCTATCTTATGACCTGCAGGGATGCCAGGCAAGTCCTGCAAGGCTACGGCAACATTGTCGTCGGGGTGGATGCGTATGGTCTTCATAGCACGCTCTCCACCGTTGCCAGCATGCCACGCTCCTGAATCGAGTCAAGCAGCTCTACGAGGCGATCCGTCAGTCCGGGTATCGCGTTCAGGTCGCCCTGCTCGCCCCAGATGACGTCGCTGGCTGCCAGCACTCCGCTTGCCACCTTACGGGTGTCGCCCGTCTGCCACAGCTCGGCAAGCAGGCTCACGATACGCTGGTCGTCGTTGGGCTGGATGGGAGTGCCGTCGGCACGCTTTCCGCCGCGATAGTAGGTGATAATCGCTGCCAGTCCGAGCACGATGCCCTGTGGCAGGCTTCCCTTGCGCTGCAGGTACTTGCGCAGTCCCGGCAGGTCGCGCGTCACGAACTTGGGGAAGGAGTTGAGCATGATGCTCGTGAGCTGATGGTCGACGAAGGGGTTCTGGAAGCGTTCGAGCACGTCGTCGGCAAACTTCTTCAGTTCGTCGGCAGGCAGGTCGAGGGTAGGCAGCAGTTCGTCGTACATCACCTTGCGCACAAAGCGTCCCACAACGGGATGCTGACAGGCGTCGCGCACGATGTCGATGTCCGACAGGAAGGCTACGGGCGAAAGCACGGTATGGGGACCGTTGAGCAGAGTCACCTTACGCTCGTGGTAGGGCGACTCGTCGTGGGTGAAGATGACGTTCAGCCCAGCCTTGGGAGCAGGGAACTCGCGCTCCAACTGTTCGAGGGACAGGTTGGGAGCCGTCTCGATGACCCACAGGTGGAAGACCTCGCCCTGCGACACCATGTTGTCGGCATAGCCTAAGCGCTGCTGGATGGCGTCGATGTCCTTTCTGGGGAATCCGGGCACGATGCGGTCCACCAGCGTGATGCAGACGTAGCATGAGGTGTTGAACCACTGCAGGAACTCGTCGGCCCGCTCCCCCATCTCGTCGTGCCACAATTCGATGTAGCGGCGGATGCAGTCGGTCAGGTGCAGGCCGTTCTGGAAGATGAGCTCACAGGGCAGTATGATAAGTCCCTTGTCGGCGGCTCCGTCGAAAGCGAGGAAGCGCTGCCACAGCAGTTGGGTCAGCTTGCCGGGGTAGCTCGATGCGGGCTGGTCGGCAAGTCGGCAGGCAGGGTCGAAGGCGATACCGGCCTCGGTGGTGTTGGAAACGACGAAACGGATGTCGGGCTGCTTGGCCAGCTCCCAGTAGGCCTCGGGATTGGCATAGGGGTTGACGGTGCGGCTCACGCAGTCTATCATCTCCAGCGAGTCCACGGCCTTTCCGCCCTGCAGGCCCTGCAGGTTCACATGGTACAGACAGTCCTGCTCCTCCAGTCGTTCCACCATGCCGTTGGCAAGGGGTTGCACGATAACTACGTTGGCATCGAATCCGATGCTCTGGTTCATGTGTGTGATTATCCAGTCGACGAAGGTGCGCAGGAAGTTACCCTCGCCAAACTGTATGATGCGCTCGGTGCGCTGCGGCTTGTTAGCCGTTTGCTTGTTCAGAGGTTGCATACTATATAAGATGTATTAGAGTTTCACTCTTCTGCGGGCGGGTCTCGATTCGTTCTGCACGCGGTCGAGGGCTGTCACGGCATAGACGTAGCGGGTGGAACCACCCTTGTAGGGCAGGCGCAGGAAGGTCTCACCCGTGATGGCTACGATGTGGCTGGGGTCGTAGAGGTTGACACGCTCGCCCTTGACGAAGCGGTACACCACATAGCGTGTGGCACGGTTCATCTCGTCCTTTGCCTTCGGAGCCGTCCAGAAGAGCACGGGGCCGTCCTCCATCCACACCACACGCACCTTCTTCACGCGGCGCGGAGCCTTCTTGTCCAGCCACGGCATCTGAGGCTGCAAGGCGGGATAGGGATGATAGTACTGGCGCAGCACGGTGGTGTAGTTCTGCGGGTTGTCGACACAGGCCTTGGCATACCACTGACACGAGCCCACCACATTGGGCAGGGCACGCTGCAGGTTGTACTTCTGGAACACCTGATGGGCCTGGGGGTTCGTGGTGTCGGCATACTTCACGGTGCGCTCCACGTCCTGACCGATAATCAGGGGACGCTCGCCAGCATTGGCATCCCACCAGCGAGCCAGCGTCTCGTAGTCGGCAACGCGATTGCCAACCTCCCAGTAGATTTGCGGAATGTTGTAGTCAATCCATCCCTGGCGCACCCACTCCAGCACGTCGGCATACAGGTCGTCGTAGTTCTGCGTGCCGTTGGTCTTGCTGCCGTTGGGGTCGTTCTTCTCGTTGCGGTAGATGCCGAAGGGCGACACACCGAACTTCACCCAAGGCTTGGTGGCATGAATGGTCTGATAGAGGTCGCGGATGAAGAGGTTCACGTTCTGGCGACGCCAGTCGTCGCGGTTCATGCCCTGTCCGTAGATGGCATACGAGCGGTCGTCGGGGATGGGCATACCCACGACGGGGTAAGGATAGAAGTAGTCGTCGATGTGCAGACCGTCCACGTCATAGCGGCTCACGATGTCCTGCACCACCTCGCAGATGTAGGCACGGTTCTCGGGGATGCCCGGGTCGAAGAGCCACAGCCCGTCGTACTCGAAGAAGCGGTCGGGGTGCTGGCGATAGTAGGCGCTCGTCAGCATGGGCGTACCCTTCGTCTTTGCCCGGTAGGGGTTAATCCAGGCATGAAGCTCCATGCCCCTGCGGTGACACTCGTCAATCATCCACTGAAGGGGGTCCCACAGCGGTTCCGGTGCCACACCCTGCTCTCCCGACAGGAAACGGCTCCAAGGCTCCAGCGAACTCGGATAGAGCGCATCGCCCTCGGGTCTCACTTGGAAGAGGATGACATTGATGTTCGACTTCTTCAGCTCATCGAGCTGGTAGGTCAGCGTCTGCTGCATGCGGTCGCGCCCGACGCCCTTCCACTGGTTGTTGACACACTGAATCCACGCACCGCGGAACTCGCGCTTAGGTTGCTGAGCCACAGCCTTCAGCGAAAGCAGGCACAGCACAAGAAGTAGGGACTTAATCTTCATCGTTTCTCTTATTTACGCATTTTACAGGTCAAAGTTACGAATAAGTGAGCACAAAACCAAGATAAAAGCGAAAAACATGTTGAAATGTATCGCACATGCTCGCATGTTGGCGATACAGGGCAATATGTGAGAGTCCGCAGGACGCGATGAACGCAGTTCATGCTTTTATCTTAGTTTTGTCGAGCGGGAGTACCTTCAACATAGTTAAAGATACAAAAATATAACTCCCCACGCAAATTCTTTTTATAAAATTGTGCCCACATCATATCTTTTCGGGCCCCAGCAGGTTCGAACAATAGCAAGCTAACAAAGTCGATTACTCCCTCTTTTTAATTCCTGAGCCGACAGGTTCATTACTTACCCGCGGACCCGTCGCACCCCACCAAGCGACCCGTCGCATGCCCCCACGCCATACTATCGCATCGCCCCACGCGACACTATCGCGTGTCCTCACCCGCGAGCATCGTGCGCCTTGCCCGCAGTTTGTCACATTGCTACATGCTACATTGCTACATTAAGGGGGGGGAAGACACACCATCCTCACCCTCGAACTATGTCTAATAATAATATTAATTATTATATATTATAAATTATAATCTATCTACCTAAGCTCTCCCACTCTGAACTCTGAACCCTGAACTCTGAACTTTGAACCTCTCCAAGTACCTTATTGTAGCAATGTAGCATGTAGCAAAGTAGCAAAATTCCGAAGACACAAGCAGCTACAGGGCGAAGTCGATTCCGACGATGAGGCGGGGGTGGGACTTCAGGAAATCGTTGCCCCAGACATAGAAGTTCCAGCTCTTGAGGGTGTAGTAGAAGCCTGCGGTGATGTCCACCTCGCGGTCGAACTTCCACGAGTGGATGGTGCCTGCCATAGGGGTGATGGACTGTCCTTTCTTCAGTTTGAAGGTGTAGCCGAGGTACTCGTTGTTGACAATCGTGTCGTCGGCGTGGGGGTTCATGACCCACCAGGTGTTGGAGCACCAGAACAGGCGTCCGTTTTTCGTCAGGGCGCCGTTCATGTAGAGGGCCGACGAGAGGTAGGAGAAGCGGAAGCTGTCGTTGAGGTTGAAGGAGGGAATGATCTCTGTGCCCACGTTGAACCATTTGTTGACCGTCTGCCCGTAGCGCACGAGGAAGCCCCAGTAGGCGCACTTGGGGCCTGTGTAGAGGTCGATGCCAGGGGCAAAGTGGTCGCCGATGCCGTACTGGAAGGTGGTGTAGGTCTCTTGCCGGTTGGTGCCCGGTCGCCATTTCACGGACGAGTAGCCATAGAGTTTGCCGTCGCCCACCGTTGCTGCGAAATACGGCAACTGTGCGGCACCCTTCAGGGCAAGCAGCAGAACGGCTGCCATGACTGCGATTCTCTTCATTCCTCTACTACCCTACTCTCCCTTTAGTTCGTCGTTGCTTAACATAATCGTACAAAGATACATCTTTTTTACAGATTCAACACTTTTTTCAGTATATTTTTTATGCTTTGGCGCCTATTTCGTATCTTTAACTGTGTTGAAGACTTTCGTATCTTTGACCTTTGGTCGAAGATACTCGCGCTCGACAAAGCCCCAAAAAGGGTATGGCTATTGCCATAAAAGGCCGATGGCCTGAATCTGTTGCGCTGTCCCGAATCCTTATATAAATATAAATTCGAGCCATCACAACATATTTCTACCCTTTTTTTGGTTTTGTGCTCGCTTAATCGTATCTTTGTAAACCAATTCACGACGCAGATGGAAGAGAACATCAAGATAAAGGGTGCGAGGGTAAATAACCTGAAGAATATCGACTTGGAGATTCCGCGCGACAAGCTGGTCGTCATTACAGGTGTCAGCGGAAGCGGAAAGTCGAGTCTGGCCTTCGACACGCTGTATGCCGAGGGGCAGCGCCGCTACGTGGAGAGCCTTTCGGCCTACGCCCGACAGTTTCTGGGACGAATGCAGAAGCCGGAGTGCGACTACATCAAGGGCATTCCGCCCTCGATAGCCATCGAGCAGAAGGTGTCGAGCCGCAACCCGCGCTCCACTGTGGGAACCAGCACCGAAATCTACGAGTACCTGCGTCTGCTCTTTGCCCGCGTGGGACACACGTTCTCGCCCATCAGCGGCAAGGAGGTGAGGAAGCACACGACGGAGGATGTCATCAGCACCATGCTCTCTTATAGCAAAGGCACACGCTTTGCCGTGCTATGCCCCCTGCACGTGCCCGAAGGACGCACTCTGCAGCAACAATTGGAGATGGAACTGAAGGCTGGCTTTGCCCGCGTGGAGGTGGATAGCGAAATCCTGCGCATCGAGGACATTCTCAACAACGAATCCTTAACCCTTAACCCTTCACCCTTAACCATAAATTTGGTGATTGACCGTATGACGGTGAGCGACGAGAAGGACGTTATCGCACGTCTGGTGGATTCGGCAGAGACGGCTTTCTACGAGGGAGGCGGCGAGATGATGCTGCGCTTCTACCCTGCCGGCATTCTGCACGCCTTCAGCATGCGATTCGAGGCCGACGGCATCACCTTCGAGGAACCTTCCGAC
Source organism: Bacteroidaceae bacterium (assembly GCA_045220575.1). Lineage (GTDB taxonomy): Bacteria > Bacteroidota > Bacteroidia > Bacteroidales > Bacteroidaceae > Physcousia. The sequence goes on along the minus strand of JBGUVX010000034.1, from coordinate 32,060 downwards.
AAGATGTTTGCCTTTAACTCGCCAGCCGGAGCCTGTCCCGAATGCGAGGGTTTCGGGCGCATCGTGGGCATCGACGAGCATCTGGTAGTCCCCAATTCGGCGCTGTCGGTCTATGAGGGCGCCGTAATGCCCTGGCGAGGCGAGAAACTGAGCGAATGGAAGAACTGGTTTATCCGCTTCAACTCGGAACGCGGATTCCCCGTACACAAACCCTACTTCCAACTGTCGCGCGAGGAAAAGGACTGGCTGTGGCACGGCACGTTCCCTGCCTACCTGACCGACAAGCAACGCCGACTCAGCCCCGAGGAACAAGAGTGGGGACTCATCTCCATAGATGCCTTCTTCGACTACCTGCGCGAGGGGCAGTACAAGATACAGAACCGCGTGATGCTGGCTCGATACAGGGGTAAGACGCTGTGCCCCAAGTGTCACGGCACCCGACTGAAGCCAGAAGCCAACTACGTGAAGGTGGGCGGACGAAGCATCACAGACCTCGTAGACCTGCCCGTCACGGAACTGAAACACTGGTTCGACACGCTCACGCTCAGCGAACACGAGGAGAAGATAGCACAGCGCATCATGGTGGAAATAAAGAACCGACTGGGATTCCTGCTCGACGTGGGACTCGGCTACCTGACGCTGAACCGCCTGTCGAACTCGCTATCGGGCGGCGAGAGCCAGCGCATCAACCTGGCAACCTCGCTGGGCAGCAGCCTCGTAGGCTCGCTCTACATACTGGACGAACCCAGCATCGGCCTGCACAGCCGCGATACGGAACGCCTCATCAAGGTTCTACGCCAACTGCGCGACTTGGGGAATACGGTAGTGGTGGTTGAACACGACGAGGAAATCATGCGCGCCGCCGACTGGATTATCGACATCGGTCCCGATGCCGGACGACTGGGCGGCAAGGTGGTGTGGCAGGGAGAGCCCCCCATGGGAATTCAAAGTTCAAAGTTCAAAATTCAAAATGGGTCGCATACATTAGCATTCCTCTCTGGGCAAGAGACGCTGCCCGTGCCCTCTTCGAGGCGTCCGTGGAACAATTACATCGAGGTGAAGGGAGCAAGAGCCAACAACCTGAAGGGCATCGACGTGCGATTCCCCCTGAACGTGATGACCTGCGTGACGGGTGTCAGCGGAAGCGGAAAATCGACGCTGGTCAAGGACATCCTGTATCTGGCAATGAAACGCCACTTCGACGAGCCTGCCGACCGTCCGGGCGAACACCTCGCACTGGAGGGCGACATGAATCAGGTGCGACACATCGAGTTCGTGGACCAGAACCCCATCGGGAAGTCCACACGCTCGAACCCCGTCACCTACGTCAAGGGATGGGACGAGATACGCAAGCTCTTTGCCGAACAGCCCCTGTCGAAGCAGATGGGCTACACAGCCGGACACTTCAGCTTCAACACCGAAGGCGGACGCTGTGAGGAATGCAAGGGCGAGGGAACGGTGACAGTGGAGATGCAGTTCATGGCAGACCTCGTGCTGGAATGCGAATCGTGTCACGGACGGCGCTTCAAGAACGAAATTCTGGAAGTGAAATTCCACGGGAAGGACGTGTGCGACATCCTCGACATGACCGTAAACCAAGCCATAGAGTTCTTCACGGAACACAACCAGAAACGCATCGTAGCACGCCTGAAACCGCTGCAGGACGTGGGACTGGGATACATCAAGCTGGGACAGTCGTCGAGCACCCTGTCGGGAGGCGAGAACCAGCGCGTGAAACTGGCCTACTACCTGGGACAGGAGAAGAACGACCCTACGATGTTCATCTTCGACGAACCCACAACGGGCCTGCACTTCCACGACATACGCAAGCTGCTCACTGCCTTCGACAAGCTCATCAGTCACGGACATACCATCATCGTCATCGAGCACAACCTCGACGTCATCAAGTGTGCCGACCACATCATTGACCTTGGTCCCGAAGGCGGAAACCACGGCGGCGAACTCATCGTGCAGGGCACACCTGAACAGGTAGCCGCCTGCCCGCAGAGCTACACTGGACAGTTTTTGAAGGTTAAAATGTGAAAATATTAAAAGGTTAATTACTAACATAAAAAGATGAAAAGAATTTTACTACTTCTTGCAATTGGCATTCTTCAATTGCCGATTGCTAATCGCGCTCTCGCACAGGACCGCCTCGTAGGAGGCGACCTCAGTATGGTGCCTGCCTACGAACAGGCTGGCGACAAGTGGCTCGACGAGAACGGAACGGTGATAACAGACCTTGTGCAGTACGTCAAGGAAAAGGGTTGGAACGCGGTGCGCGTGCGCCTGTTTGTCGACCCTTCGCAGGACACTGACCCTGCCGTGTGTCAGGACTACGCCTACGCCCTTGCACTTGCCCAGCGAGTGAAGGAGGCCGATATGGCTCTGCTGCTCGACCTCCACTACAGCGACACATGGGCAGACCCAGGTACGCAGAAGATTCCCGCATCGTGGACCGAACGCAGCAACGAAGCCCTTTGCACGCAAATCTACGAATACACAAAGACTGTAGTCAGCGGCTTTGTGGAGGAAGATGCCGCTCCCGACTATGTGCAGATAGGCAACGAGATAACCTACGGATTGCTGTGGAACACCGAGGACGGCAAATTCCCTGCCAGCACAAGCGATTATGCAGCAGCAGGCTACTGCCCCACGTGGAGCAGCCAGTACAATGCAGGTAAGGCTCAGTGGGAACGTACCGCTGCCCTGCTCACAAAAGCCGCTCAGGCCGTTCGTGAGGGTAACCCCGATGCCAAGGTCGTTGTACACACCGAGATGGGCGGACAGCCTACGACCAGCGACAATTTCTACAAGCACCTGCAGACGGCAGGCTTCACCGACTACGACGTCATAGGCCTCTCCTACTACCCCTTCTGGAACGGCAAGATTGAGAACCTCGAAGTGCTGCTTACAAAGCTGAAAGCCGACTTCCCCGAGAAGACAGTTCAGGTGGTGGAAACTGCATGGTACAACACCAACTATCCCTACTCTGCAGATGGCGACAACGAGTACTCGATTGCCTCCCTGAACCCCAAGTGGACAGCCGATGCCGAGGGTATGGTGCAGTATCTCAACGACCTCATAATTCGCTTAAAGCTTTACGACAACGTAGATGGCATATATTATTGGAATCCAGAAGAGTGTGGAAAAGGATTTAATGAGACTGTATGGGGACACAACTTCAATCGAGGTATGTGGAAGAGCAGCCAACAGCAGCAACATACCATGCTCATCACCAACGACGGAAACAACCCCGTGGAGGCTCTGGCTCAGTACCTCGAAGACGCCGAAGTAGAACCTCGCGAGGATGCTGGGGAATACTTCCAGAACCTGAGTTTTGAGACTGGCAACCTGACGGGTTGGACTGTAGTGCAGACCTTCTCGACACAGAAGGCAGATGGCGATGTTTCGTGGATGAGCACCGATGTGGTTCGCGGCACCCACGCGCTGGAACTTTGGAACGCCAACGCTGTGGAAGGTCCCGTAATCTGCCAGGTGGCAAGCGTGCCCAACGGACGCTACACCATCACCCTCAAAGCCAAGACAAACAAGAAGGGATTCTATCTGTATGCCGGTGGTGCCAAGACAGCCATCGCACCCGAAACACCTGCCACTTGGGCTGCCACCACGAATGTAAGGAACGGCAATCTGGAGATTGGCATTGGTACGAAGGAGTGGACCGACAACTATGGTTACTTCGACGACTTCACCGTAACCCGCATCGGCAATGCCAACGACGAAGAGGACATTGACAACACCAACGAGGAGGAGAAGCCCGACGAGAACGAGTTCATCGACGAACAGGACGTGCGATATGAGTTGAACCAGAAGGACAATACGGCAGCCGTTGTTGACGGCACGAAGGCTTCGGACGAGGTCATCATCCCCGCCACCATCACCGTCAATGAGAAGAACTACAGCGTGACGAGCATTGCCAAGAGCGCATTCCTGGCAAACGCCAACCTGAAGGCTATCACGGTGGGCAAGAACGTGGAGAAGATTGAGGGCGGAGCATTCACCAACTGCTGGGCAATGACCAAACTCCATTTCGAGGAGGATTCGCATCTGAAGGAGATTGCAGGCTGGAGCTTCAACAACTGCGGCATTGACAGCCTCGACATCCCTGCCGGCGTGACCGTAATCCAAGAAGGAGCCTTCGCAAAGTGCTGGGCACTCGACTTCATAGCCCTGCGCGGCGAGGTAACGAGAATCGACGCCTTTGCCTTCAGCGACTGGAGCAATGCCGACACCTTGTATGCCAACCCGTCGTGGAGTCCTCTGTCGAAGGGTGTGTGGATTTATGCCAAGGAAGCCCCCATCATCAACAGAAAGGCCTTCTGTCCCAGCGACGTGGCTGAAGACACGCTCTACGTACACTATACATTAGTTACAGACACCATGTACACGCGCATCGGCTTCAAGGCAGTAGAGCCGCTGGACGAGAGCGACGGCATCATCGAATACACCGACAGCCTCGGCCTGCGCTACGCCATCTCATCCGAAAGCCGCGTTGCCACAGTGGTAGGCTTCAACCGCGCCCACTCGCCCGAGAACCTCGACAATTGGGAGTTGGTAGTACCTGAAAGCATAAGCGTAGTCATCGATGAGTACGAGCAACCAATCCCCGTAACAGCCATTGGCGACCGAGCATTCTACAACCACTGGAAACTCACATCCGTCACCCTGCCTGCGGGTCTGCAATCCATCGGCGTATGGGCCTTCTACAACACAGCCATCAGCAGCATCCTGTTGCCCGACTACGTAAGCGTAATCCCCGAGGGTGCCTTTGCCGAATGCTGGAACCTGAAGAACGTGGAGGCCGTGGGTGTGATAGACAAGATTGGCGACTTCGCCTTCAGCGCATGGGCCGAGACTGGCTGTCAGAGCAAGGGCGGCCCGCTGGAGCGCGTGGTACTGCCCTACACCGTTCCTGAAATCAGCGCCAAGGCATTCTTCTCAGGCGACATTGCCGAAGCCACACTCTATGTTGATGCCGACAAGGTCAGCAACGCAGCATTCACCACCCTGGGCTTCAAGCTGGTGCTTCCCATCGACCCTGACGCCATCAATGAAATTAAGAATGATGAACTAAGAATTAAGAATGAGAAGGCCATTTACGACATCACAGGCCGTCGCCTCCCGAAGGAATCGGCGCTGCAGAAGGGCCTATACATCAGCAACGGACACCTCTTCCTCAAGAAATAAGGAGCGAGAGTGAATAATTAGAAAACAGGAACCAACTTCAAGAGTTCCTCCACCAGACGGGGCACGGCATACTGGCTGCGCTCCGTCTCTTGTATCCACAACCCATCGACAGGAGCGCGCTGGGCAGATTCCAGCAGGTAGAGGTCGGCGTGAAGGCGCTGGTGGGTGAGCTGGTGACGATAGTCGGAACACAGTTGCGTCAGACTGCCGCTGTGCCCCACCCGTTCCTCCACCTCGCGGGGCGAAAGGGGGCGTTCGCTCTCGAACATCGGCATCTGGTACAGCCCCTGCCAGATGTCGCCTGCCGGACGGCGCTGCAACAGGGTTTGCCCCTGACAACGCAAATAGATATAGGTAAAGAAGCGGTCGCGAACACGTGTCACGTGCTCCTTCCGGGGCAGTTCCTCCACACTGCCGTCGGCAAGAGCCTGACAGCCTTCGGCAAGCGGACACCCTTGGCACTGAGGGGCGCGGGGCGTACATTGCAAGGCTCCGAAATCCATGATGGCCTGATTGTAGTCGGCAGGACGGCTGGCGACGAGCATCTCCCCTGCCAATGCCGCAAAGAGTTTCTTACCAGCAGTGGAGTCGATGGGGGTGTCGATACCGAAATAGCGCGAGAGCACACGATAGACATTCCCGTCCACAACGGCATGGGGCAGGCCGAAAGCCAGCGAGGCAATGGCTGCCACCGTGTAGTCGCCAACACCCTTCAGCGAGCGAATGCCCGCGTAGTCTGTGGGGAATCCACCCATCGAAACTATCTGACGGGCCGCAGCGTGCAGGTTGCGGGCACGGCTGTAGTAGCCCAAGCCCTGCCACTGGTTCAACACCTCATCCTCCGTAGCCTCAGCCAACGACTGGACATCGGGGAAACGATGCACAAAGCGCAGGAAATAGTCGTAGCCCTGAGCCACACGCGTCTGCTGCAGAATGATTTCGCTGACCCAGATGCGATAGGGGTCGCGCGTCTGCCGCCAAGGCAGCTCACGACCGTGCCGGCTATACCATTCGAGTAGCCGAAGAGAGAAATCCGAAGCATTCATTACGGCAAAGGTATAAAAAAATAGGTTGCATATCGGGATAATTCAAATAAAAATTTGGTTTTTTGCTCAATTATACGTACCTCTGACCTTTTCAAGGTCGAAATTAGGCTGCATCTCGGAAAAACTCAAATAAAAATTTGGTTTTTCGCTCGATTTGCACTAATTTTGCAGCCGAAAAGTGTAAAATCGATTAATTAACTTATAAAAAACATTTAAGCTATGCCAAGCGGAAAGAAGAAGAAGAGACACAAGATGTCGACTCACAAGCGTAAGAAGAGACTGCGTAAGAACAGACACAAGAGCAAGTAAAATAGTGAGTAAAGCGAGTGGAGAGTTCTCTTCACTCGCTCACTATTATTAATAATGTAAATGTAATAATGACGAGCGAACTTTTGGAACAGCGAGAGCCATCGTGCCTGCACGTTTGGCCGAGTCGCGACAAAATGTCCGTGTAATTATGTAATTAATGACGAGCGAAGTATTCATTAGCGCCAATCCTAAGAAAATCTCCATTGCCCTGACCGAAGACAAGCGGTTGATGGAGTTTCAGGAGGAAGCACAGACTGCGTCTTTCAACGTAGGCAACATCTACCTGGCGAAAGTGCGCAAACTGATGCCCGGGCTCAACGCCTGTTTCGTTAGTGCAGGCTATGAGCGCGATGCGTTTCTGCATTACCTCGATCTCGGTACTCAATTTCTCTCTTACAAGAAGTACCTCAAGCAGGTACGAAGCGGAAAGAAGGGTATTCCCCCCATCTCCAAAGCACACATCGAAGAAGAACTGGGCAAGGAAGGAAGCATTCAGGACACCTTGCAGCAGGGACAGGAAGTGCTGGTGCAGGTTACCAAAGAGCCCATCTCGACAAAGGGTCCTCGCATGACGTGCGAGATTTCGTTCCCTGGGCGCTATCTGGTGCTGCTCCCCTTCCAGGACAATGTTTCCGTGTCCTCAAAGATTAAGTCGGGAGCCGAAAGGGCACGACTGAAGCAGGTGATACAGAGCATCAAGCCCAAGAACTTCGGCGTAATCGTTCGCACCGTTGCCGAGAACAAGCGCGTAGCCGAGCTGGACACGGAGATGAAAGTGCTGGTGGGACGATGGGAAGAAACCATGCAGCGAGTAGTAGCAGCCAAGGAACTGCCGACATTGGTCTATGAAGAGACCAGCAGGACGGTTGGCATGTTGCGCGACCTTTTCAATCCCTCTTATGAAAACATTTACGTCGACAATGAGACCATTTTCCATGAGGTAAAGGACTATGTAACGCTCATCGCACCGGAAAGAGCCAACATCGTGAAGCTTTACAATGGGAAATTGCCCATCTTCGACAATTTTGACATCACACGCCAAATCAAGTCTTCGTTCGGAAAGGTGGTTTCCTTCAAACGGGGTGCCTATCTGATTATCGAGCACACCGAGGCCCTGCACGTAGTCGACGTGAACAGTGGAAGCCGCGCCCGCAACAACGACGGACAAGAAGCCAACGCGCTGGACGTGAATCTGGGAGCAGCCGACGAACTGGCTCGCCAGCTTCGCCTGCGCGACATGGGCGGAATCATCGTTGTGGACTTCATCGATATGGCGTTGGCAGAAGACAGGCAGAAACTCTACGAGCGCATGTGCGAGAACATGAAACAAGACCGCGCACGCCACAACATCCTGCCACTCAGCAAATTCGGGTTGATGCAGATTACGCGCCAACGCGTTCGTCCCGCTACGGAGGTGAACATCGACGAGACCTGCCCCACCTGTCACGGCAAGGGCACCATCAAGAGCAGTTTCATGTTCACCGACGTGCTGGAGAGCAAGATAGACCTACTCGTAAACAAACTCAACACGAAGTCGTTCACGCTGCACGTACATCCCTACGTGATGGCCTACATCACCCAAGGTATATGGTCCATCCGTCGTCAGTGGCAAATGAAATACGGCTTCGGCGTGAAAATCATCCCCAACCAGCGGCTGGCATTCCTCCAGTACGAGTTCTACGACAGCAAGGGAGAAGAGATTGACATGAAAGAAGAAATCGAGATTAAGTAATGAACCCTTAACAGCCTCCCCGCCCATGAAAGTGGGGAGGCTATTCTACAAACCCTACACACGAAATGCGACAAATACTCACCCTGATTCTCTGCCTGACGCTGTTTGTGCCTTCTGCACAAGCTGGCAGGAAGAAGAATGCCCTGTCGCAAATCGCACAACCCAGCTATCAGGAGCCTGACGTGCTGATGCAGCCGCTGAAGCCCGAGAAGCCGCTCTTCCAGCAGCCCGAACTCAACCTTCGTCGCCGCCGTTCATTGGGCAAGCGGGGCATCGACGTGTCGCACTACCAGAGTCGCATCAACTGGAAGGCCGTAGCCGAGGACGACAACGTAAACTATGTCTACATCAAGGTTACGGAAAACGCAGGACTTGTCGACAACATGTTCCAGACCAACCTGCGCGAGGCACGCAAGGTGGGAATCCCCGTCGGATGCTACCACTTCTTCAGCCCCACGGCCTCGCCGCTGGCACAGTTGAAGAACCTGACCTCGGCAGTGCCCCATCTCGGTGACCACGACCTCATCCCCATGATTGACGTGGAGGTGAAGGGCAAGAGGACGTCGGACGAAGAACTGCGCCGCCGCCTCCGTCAGTTCCTGAAAGGCGTGGAAGACTACTATGGCGTGAAGCCGCTCATCTACACCGGACAGAACTTCTTCAACAAATACCTGAGCGGGCACTTCGACGACTACCTCTTCATGATTGCCAAATACAGCGAGGGGATTCCCCAGTTGAACGGCAATCCCAGATTCGCCCTCTGGCAGTTCAGCGCCAGCGGACGTGTAAAGGGCATCAGCGGCCCGGTAGACCAGAGTTGTTTTGTTGACGACTACGGCCTACGCGACATCATCATCAAGAAAAAGAAATAAAATTAATTGAGGCCCAGGAACTCGGCCTTGAAGTTACGGCCTCGGATGGAGGGGAACTGGCTGCGCGAATCCACATCGCCGCGCGAACGCAGGTGGTCGATGATGCGATTGTAGCAATCCTGAATGCTGTAGGCCTTCAGCTTTGCCTCGAAATCGGTGTCGACGTAGCGGAACTTGTTCGTAGTGCCCTCGACAGCCACCACGCGCTTGAACTTCATCGAGCCCAGATACCATCCTGGCATTTCAGCCTCCCTGCCGACAGCCTCTGCAGCCTTGGCGTCCTCGTCCTTCTCGCCAGCAGCAGCCTCTGCCCCACTCTCTGCGGCATAGGCCTTGAACTCCTCCATGTTTTTCGCCGTGGTCTTGATTACGATGAAATAGACCTTCGGGCCCACCTTGAAGCGTTTGGGATAGGGATTGTTCCCCTCGGCATATTTCACCAGTTCGTTACGCAGGGAATTGTCCAACTTTATCTCTGAAATGCGTGTAAGGAAATCAATAGCCTGGTCGACATTCTCAACCAGCACCTCATCGTTGAAGTATCGGAGGTATAAATTCATGTAATCTGATTATGTAAGGTAAATACGAAAACTAATACTTATCGGGCGCAAAGATACAATAATTAATTAGAAACTGGAAATTAAAGATTAAAAATTATTACCTTTGCAGTCAATATGATTCATTTTTTCAAGAATTGGACACTTCCCATAGCCATGTTGGCCGGTGCGCTGGGCTATTTTGCCTATGTCAGCCTTCCGGCTCTCGACTCCACACACGCCTTTGCGCTCAGCCTCGTGTCGGTGCTGCAACCCGTCCTGCTCTTCGCCATGCTGTTCCTGACGTTCTGCAAGGTTAGGCCCAGCGACCTGCAACCTGCAGGCTGGCAAGGCTGGCTACTGTTGCTGCAGATAGGCATCTTCCTGCTGTTGGCATTGGGCGTTTACCTCATGCCCGACAACAACTGGCGCATCGTGGTGGAAAGCGCCATGCTCTGCATGATTTGCCCCACGGCAACCGCCGCTTCCGTCATTACCCGCAAGCTTGGAGGCGATGCCGGCACGCTGATGACCTACACCATCGCCATCAATCTGTCCGTTGCCCTGCTCATCCCCGTCGTCGTGCCCATCATCCACCCTCAGTCCGGCCTCACCTTCCTCCATTCCTTTCTCATCATCATTGCCAAGGTCTTCCCCCTGCTGCTGGGCCCCTTCCTTGCCTCCGTGCTGCTGCGCTGGCTTTCGCCCAAGGTCACCGAGTGGCTGGCACAGCGTCGCGACCTGCCCTTCTACCTGTGGGCCGTCAGCCTGTCACTGGCCATCGCCATGAGTGTGCGCAGCATTGTCCACACCCATTGCCCCTGGCACTACCAGCTAGGCATTGCCCTGGTTTCGCTGCTGGCCTGCATCCTGCAGTTTGCCTTCGGACGCAAGATGGGACGGCGCTACGGCGACCCCATCACTGCCGGTCAGGCCTGCGGACAGAAGAACACGGTGCTCATCATCTGGATGGGCTACACCTTCATGACACCCATCACCAGCATTGCCGGCGGTTTCTACAGCGTCTGGCACAACCTGTGGAACAGCTACCAACTCTATAAAGTAAAAAGTAAAAATTAAAAAGTAAAAATTAAAAGCCCAGCATTCCGTGCCAGGGCTTGTAGTTTTAAGGAGTTCTTGCTAAGGCTATCGTCTCTTCGAGCCGAGCAGTCCAATTGTCCAATTGTAAATCGTCAAATTGTCAAATGCAAGGAGGGGGTATAAAAATAAAATCCCCTTTCGGGGATGGACTTATGAATTAAGGGAAAACTATGTCTGGTGAAGAGGAGGAGACTCGAACTCCCACGCCTCGCGGCACTACCACCTCAAAGTAGCGCGTCTACCAATTCCGCCACCTCTCCATCGTGATTTTGTGCCCAGAACAGGACTCGAACCTGCACGTCTCTCAACACTCGCACCTGAAACGAGCGCGTCTACCATTCCGCCACCTGGGCATCATAAAGTTAAAGAACTACTTTTATGTTTCACTTGAGCGGCAAACGAGACTCGAACTCGCGACCCCAACCTTGGCAAGGTTGTGCTCTACCAACTGAGCTATTGCCGCAAAATTTCAACATTCGTAGGCAATTCCGCCGAATTGCGAGTGCAAAGGTACTATCTTTTTCTGAATTGACAAAACATTACGGCTGTTTTTTTCAAAAAAATATCAGCACATACGGTCGCGGTAATCCTCGTAGGTGTATTGTCGCAGGATTTCGTCGGTTCCGTCCTCGTGACGCAGCACGATGCTGGGGTGGTGTATGCCGTTGAACATAGTGGTCTTCACCGTGGTGTAGTGTATCATGTCCTCGAAGATGACCTCTTCGCCTATCTCCAGTTCGTGGTCGAACTGCCACAGTCCCATGAAGTCGCCGCTCAGGCAACTGTTGCCTCCCAATCTGTAGACAAAGGGTTTACATTCATCCTTCGGGCCGAGCGCATCCTCGACCATCTCTGCCCCGCGGACGGCAGGCTGGTAGGGCATCTCCAGACAGTCGGGCATGTGGCAGGTGAAGGACACGTCGAGTATGGCGGTCCGTATGCCGTGATTCTCCACAACGTCAACCACGCTTGCCACCAAAGGGCCTGTCTGCCAGGCGAAGGCCGAGCCGGGTTCGAGGATAATCTGGAGGTTGGGGTATTTCGCGCGCAGGTTCTTAATCAGTTGTATGAGCAGGGGTACGTTGTAGTCCTTGCGGGTCATCAGGTGACCGCCTCCCAGATTCAGCCACTTCAGCTGGGGGAGCCATTGTCCGAACTTCTCCTCCAGGTGCCGGAGGCTTTCCTGCAGGGCTTCTGCCGAGCTCTCGCAGTGGTTGTGGCAGTGGAAGCCCTCGATGAGTGGTAAGATGTCGGATGTATGTTGTAAGAGTTCCTCCGCCAGCACTCCGAAGCGGCTGCCGGGGGCGCAGGGGTTGTAGAGCTCCGTCTCTATCTCGCTGTACTCGGGGTTCACGCGCAGGCCGCAGGACACTCGTTTCTCGGGGTGCCGACGGTTGTAGTCCTCCACCATCGGGCGGAAGCGACTGAGCTGCGACAGGCTGTTGAAGGTGATGTGTCCGCTGCAGCGCAGAATCGTGGGGAAGTCGTCCTCGGTGTAGGCAGGCGAATAGGTGTGGGCGGGACTGCCGAATTCCTCCATCGCCAGTCGGGCCTCGTAGGGGCTGCTGGCTGTGGTGTGGCGGATGTATTCGCGGAAGATGGGGAACGTGCGCCAGAGGGCAAAGGCCTTGAAGGCCAGTATGACCTCTGCCCCACTCTCTTCGGCTACGTGCTTAATCAAAGAAAGATTGCGTCGCAGCAATCCCTCTTCGAGCATGTAGTAAGGTGTCTTAATACACGAGTTTGACATTGTCTAACCAGAGCGTGTTGCCGGGCGAACCGATGTAGGCGCCCCAGCAACTGGAGTTGAACTTCAGAATCAGGTGGGTCGGCGTCGCGTCAGGCTCTGCCCATCCCTCTTCCATAATCTTCACCTGCTTGCCCTTGCTGTTGGTGGCATACATTGTGGCCTCGCCGGTAATCAGGCCCATGTAACTGCGGTAGAAGCTCTCGCCCGTGATGTCGCCATAGTGGATTTCGAACGACTTGCCCTCCTGCCAGCCTTTGGTGTTGCTGGTGAAGCGGTGAATGAGCGTCCCCACGCGCAGGGCGTGGATGTTGCCGTCCTCGTCCTCCCAACGCTTCTGCAGCACGCATTGTAGGTCGGGATAGTCCCTGTAGGGCATCTCCTTCTTGCGGCTGAAACCCGTCATTCGCATACAAACCGAGTCGGACAGGTGAACCTTGTAGTCGAACTTCACAGCCTTGGGCCTCTTGGTAAAGGGGACACCGAGGTTCAGGTAGCGGAAGGGGTTAGAGCTGCCCGTGATGGGCTCCATCATCTCGCCCAGGAATATCGAACCGGCAGCAATCACGTGGATGTTCACCAGACGCATCACCTTCACGCCTTCGACGTGCGTCAGCAGCTTTATGCACGACCCGCCGTTGTGCGCGTCCTTGTACACACTGGTATTCGTCTTCGAGATACCGCTCACGTGGGCGTAGATGTTACTCGTGCCCCATGGCGAGCCGCCTTGGTTCTTGTACACCTTGGGCTCGTAGTTCATCGTGGGACCAATCTCCACCAGTTTCTTTGTCTTGCCGCCGATGATGCCGCTCTCCTTGATGGTGCGCGTAATCCACGACTCAAAATCTCCGAACTTCACCGGTTCCTCGTGCTGAGCCCACGCTCCAGCAGAAGCCACAGCCGCCAGGGCTGCCAATATCAATCTTTTACCTTTCATTATTTTCTTTCCGTTTTTGCAAATTTCCTGCAAAATTACTAAATATCCGCGAGGTGTGCAAACCATTGGCAGCACAATTAACAATATTAAATACTGAAATTTGCTCGTCTACCAGCCCTCGGGCAGGACGATGTTCGCCACCTCGTGGGCAGTTTTGAACAGAGGGGCGATTTCGGATTCCGCGAAACCCGCTATCCCGCAGCCGATTTTGGTGACGAGGAAGGTCAGCTCCGCGTGCTGCCTGGCAAACTCGATGAACTCGTCCACGTAGGGACTGATGGTCTCTACCCCACCCTGCATCGTGGGAATGCCGTAGCTCTGGCCCTGTAGCCCCACGCCCTGTCCCCATATCGCGCCAAAGCGCTTGTAGGCCAGCCACGCAGCCCCGCCGCCGTGCGAGCCCGACAGGTTACTGCCAAACACAAACACCTCGCCCGCCTTCAGCTCCGTTATCCTCTCAGGCGTATGTCTTCTTTCGTTCATAGTCATGTTTTTTTCGGTTTCACATCACTTCCCCCACAAAAATAGCAATAAAAAGCGATACACCCACAAAAAATCCCCGACAATTTCAATGCCGGAGCTTTTCATTTTGATTTTTGATTATTAGACAATAACAAGTTTACAATTCCACAATCATCGTATTACCTTCCCCCACATAATATACTATTGGAAGCATTTCCTTGGGCACAGATGGTGAAATGCGCTTGTTATTTCCTTTCCACGGTAATCTTTCCAGCTTTTTCAAATCAGACTCCTCGATGCTTTTTCTTCGGAAGATATAGTTTCGGTACGACCTCTCCTCATACAAATAATCTGATGAGTCAAAGCACGGATACCTTTGCCATAATTCTCCAACATGCACCTCCCCTCTTTTTGCCGGTTTACATTCATGTGCACCAATGCAACTGCCTTCGGCCATAGATATTTCCACATGCTCCATTATATCTTGAAGTCCATGAAACACATGTCCTAAGATTTCCACATCATCATAAATAGAACATGTATAGATATTTGGTCTGTATTGCTCTTTCTTTTGAAACAAATTCCAATTCTTCATAACACTATTTTTAAGTTACTCTGTTGTCTCAACCACGACACTATCAACCACCTCATCATACTCACAATCCTGCTGCGGTGCAGGTCCCTCAACAGGAACTGCTCTCGCTAAGATTCGGAGACGTTGAATGTCTCTCTCCGATAACAGGAGTTGGCCTGCTTCATGACAGCCTAACAGCCATCTTGCACCACGCCTATCAAGACAAGCATGTTCGTCTGCTTTGAGATAGTAGTGGGCAGCCATTTGGACATCGTACATGTTTTCGTCATTATGTCTCAGACACGTCTTTGCAAGAAGGATATTGATAATAGGCATCTTTTCGGCTATTTCTGTGAGCTTTGCCATGTCTGGTACTTTTCTTTCTTGAAACTCTATAATGCACAACATGAGTTTACTCAAGCTACTTCCCTGCGAAGCTGCCTGTTCCATCATACGGATTCCACCAAGGGTATCACCACTTTCTATTGCCATGATTCCCTGTACGAAATAGCCATCAGGCACACCTTTTGAAATAAGTTGTTCAGACATCATCTTGGCTTCTTCAGCCTGCCTGTTCTCGAACTTTGCTATTGCCTCAAAAATCATTCTACAATCAGAGCCTTCTGGCATTTCATTCAGGTAATCTTCCATTTGGCGAATACCGCCGAATTCTTCTGCCTGAGCTACCATGCTGAACATTCCGACAAAATCTTTCTTCACCCCCTTGCCGTCACGGTAGCAATCGGCAAGCTTCAAGAACGCTTGGCCATCGCCCCAACGAGCTCGTTCTACGAGAGCATTGAATTCATTTGCAGTGGACATTTCAACCTTATCCCCTGCAAGTTCATTCACAAACTGCTGTTCAGTACAACTGACAAGTGACATTGCCATAGTCACTAATACGAATAGAATCTTTTTCATACACTACTTATTTGGGTCTACTAATTATCTGTTTATGGATATAGATTGGCAGAAGTAACCATATTCTATCATATAAGAGGGCTTAAATTCTCTTTACTTCTTCTACTCCTTCGATGGCAGACACTTGGGAAATGATGGTCTGCAGCTCGTCGAAGGAGTGCACGCCGAAACGGATGGCGCAATGTACAATGCAGTCCGTGGTAGTAGTACTCAACGAATCTATAGACAGGCGAAGTTCGTTGGTGATGCAGTTAATCATGTCGCTCAACAGGTGGAAGCGGTCGACGGCCAGAATCTGTATGGCTACGGGATAGAGTGTGTCCGGAGCTTCCTTGTAGTCAACGGACACGATGGAGTCGCCCTGCTGGGATGCCAGTCCGATGGCGGTGGGACAGTTACGCTTGTGAACGGAAATGGTGCCGTCCGCCTCCTTGAAACCGATGACCTCCTCGCCAGGAATGGGCTGACAATGGGAACAGAAGTGGAAGGTGGGCTTCTCCTGGTTGGCGAAGTACCGCTTCAGGAATCCCTGGGCCTTGTAGCTTAGTACATGCTCAATCCAATCCTTCTGAGGATGGATGTCGGGATTCGTAACAATCTCCACGATGTCACCACGATGCAGCTCCGTCTTGACGGATGCCAACTGTCCGTTGATACGGGCATAGTGGGCATGTTCTCCGACGTGGCTGTGAATCTCGAAGGCGAAGTCCAGTGCCGTGGCACGCTTGGGCAGATTGACAGGCATACCCTTGGGGGTGAAGACCATGATGTTGTCATTGTAGAACGTCATCACCACATACTCGATGAAGTCACCCTCCTTCTGGTGGAACTCCATATCCTTCAGTACCGTGCGGAACTTCTCAATCCAGCGACGTACGTTGTCCTCGCTGCGTTCTGCCACAACTCCGAGCTGTGAGGCGCGAACCATGCGCTCACTGCTGATGTGCACCTCTTCCCAACAGCCGTAGTCGCTGAGCAACTGTACATGGAACGACTGATAACCGTTCTCCTTTGGTGAGTCGATGTAGTTGATGATGCCACAGGGCTTTTCGTTGAAAGCATCAGTCAGACGGGAGTAGATACGCAGTGCCATATCCTTTTCCTGCCGCTCATCCTCACAGGAGTACATCACCTCCACAATGTGACGGAACGGAATGTGGTTGAAGTCGTCACCCGACTTGCGCATCTTTCGCCAGATGCTATAAGGAGAACGATAGATGGTTTTGACCTGCACCTTTATGCCCTCATTAGCCAGCACCTCACGAATCTTGGCGGTGAAGGCATCCAGCCGTTCCTGATGACTTTCTCTGTCCTTCTGAATCAAGCTGGCAATCAGCTCGTACTCATGGGGACAACGGTAGCGGAAGCTCAGATTCTCCAGTTCAATCTTCACGTTGTACAGCCCCAAACGGTTTGCCAAAGGAGCATAGAAGAAGTCGGTCTCTCCGGCAATCTTCATCTGTTTGTGGGGTGGCATACTGCCCAGCGTGCGCATATTGTGCAGACGGTCAGCGAGCTTCACCAACAGGGCACGGATGTCATAGTGGATGGAGTTAAGCATCTGCTTGTAGTTGTCCACCTGCTTGGATATCTCATAGTTCCCCGTACTCTTCTTTGTCACGACACTGACCAAGAACGCCACGTCGTCACCGAAACGCTGACGGATGTCATCTATCGTATAGTCCGTGTCTTCCACCACATCGTGCAGGAAAGCTGCAATAACGGGATTGGCACCCAGCTTCAGTTCCTCAGCCACGATGGTTGCAACAGCAATGGGATGGATGATGTAAGGCTCACCCGACTTGCGTTTCTGCTCTGCATGGGCCTCACGAGCTAATTCGTATGCCTCGTGGATTCTTGCCATGTCTTCGGTGGACACTCTCTTTTCCATTTCGGAGAACACCCTCATAACCTTCTCCTTAATCATCATGTCGTAATTCTGCTTCATAACCTTACATCTTTTTAAATCGTTATACTTCTGTCTGCTTATCTGTATATGCTTAAAGAGTGAGGCAAGTAACCGTTTTCTATCAGCAAAAAACAAAAATGCCCCCCAATTTCTTTGAGAGGCATCTTCAAATGTCACACCCATAGTCTATTCGTTGTATGGACGTTCTCTTTCTTCTTTAAGAACAACTCTTCCGTTCTTTCTAACCAGCAGAAACTCATGATGTTCATACATTCCTTCTGATATAGGTTTGTCTTCACTATAGCCTACCACATACTCATATCCGTCATTGGTGAATGTATAAGTATCCTTTTCTTCATCATAGGTTCCACCCTGTATCACAATGTTCGGTCGTCTTGACATATCCAGAGTGGAGTTCCATGATGCATATCGAAGGGTACCTTTATGATCCAGCCAGTCAATACGCACAAGGTGGTTCTTTGTACGGAAGTAACTGGCAAGTCTGTAATAGTTGACAAGAGACTTGTGTAAGCCCTTATGTGCCGATTCGCCTTTCTCAACAAATTCCCTTCCATTGAAGTGATAAACCCTATACCTGTCACTGATAACGGGTATGGTTTTGTCAATGTACACGATATGGGGTATATACAGATTCTTGTTTTTCGCATCGTACTCAAACAGCCAGTCCCAGCCTTCCCCATTAGTAGCATAGTACCAGTCGGAGATGCGGTAATTGATTTCCAAGCCACATTCGTCAAGGTCATCCCCAGCATCATACACACTAACATTCTTCAACGTGTCGTGGTCAATCATGAATGCATCCATCCACATATAGCCGTCATTACTCGATGCCCGATGACTTCTGGTGGTGATATAATATGTCGAACCGTCATTTCTCTTGAGGGAATGTACTACCAACACCCAAGCTGGCTCACCTTCTCTAACACGGAAATCCTCGGTTACAGTCTTGCCATCGTTGGTTCGGAACTGACAAATGACTGCATAATCGGGACATGTGCCTCCCCGTCCAGTATTCCAGCTGTAGAACGTCATGGCTCCATCCTCTGAAACACAAGTGAACACTTCATCCTTATCTACGGGAATAGAGTCCAAGGACAAGCATAGTGAGTCCATCTGTTCTGCTGCCATTTCCGTTACTGACGATGCACTCTTATCCTTGTTCTGGCATGTGCAGAACAAAGATAGCAGCATCAATGGCAATACTTGTAATGTATTCATCGTTCTTTTGTATTTAAATATTCAAGTACACTATTCCAGTCCGGGAACTTCTCCGAACCAAACTCTATCCATTCACCAGCAAAGTCACTCGTACCATTCTTGCCTCGGTCATCTATCAAATAGTCCCCCTGACACAAATCCTTACGATGAGTGATAACCATGCGCTTGTGGAAAACGTCATCAAGATATTGCGTTACCCACTTTACCTTATCCGACCATGCAGATGGGTTCTTCCAAGGTGCCGTGGAAAGTATGAAGAGATCATAGTGCTTTTGCAACTCATGCATTGCTTCTATAGCTCCTGGCATTGGCATCATCAGTCCGAATAGTCCAGGTATCTCATCCAAGCGACCTTCATACTCCTGCTTGACTTCTTCACTGACTTGTGCCAATCCTGATTCAAAATCGACGAGTACATTGTCCATATCCACGAACACACGCTTCATCCGCTCCAAGTTCTTGTCACGCCTGTCATAGTTGTCTCTCATCTCTGTAAGTATCTCACAAAACTCCTGTTCTGTGAGGATGGTCTTGTAAGGACTATTTTCACCGCTGCTATGAGTGAGGGTGATGCCGCGTGTCTGCATCAATGCTGCACGGAATCGCTCGCTCTGGTCGAACATAGCCAGATATGCCCTGCGCAACAGTTTCTGGTATTCCTCACTCTGACGGTCTATTGCAATACCCTTCCACCATACAATTTGGTCGGTCTGCCATGACGTGACGCTATGCTTCCTGGCATTACCTCCCTTCATCGAGCATATCTGACGCTGCTTATCCTTGTCTTTCTGCTTTAGAGATTGGAGAAATCCCTCCATGCTGCCGCATATCATCCCCTCAAATCGGAACCCGTTGCTGCATAAATTACTGAGCACTCCTGATGGATACTGCCCATTTGAACGTATATCCAATGTATTTGTATCAGGGTCATAAAAATCTACCAACTGATGACCATTTCTTGTTGTTGCCTTATAATCTTCCATATTATATCTTACTCAATTCGTTAATCAGTTTCTTTCGTTCCTTGAACACTTCCATGGGCATCGGAACTTCCCCATTATCTATCATGTACTGGTAGAAAGCGTTTAGGATTCGCATGATCTTGTTGGTATCGTGACCATCTTCCCGTCTATATCCCCTGATTGGAGGTGGGGTAATACCCTTATCAGCTGCGTAGAATACCCAATAGGTACAGAGAGCAATGTCCGTTCGGTGAAGTCCCATGGCACAGGCTATATAGAAGTCACCCTTATCTATCTGTTCACAGAACTGAGGAAAAAGTTCAACCATCTGTGCTATCGTCCGGGCATGGTTATCTACTGGATAGTGGAAATACTCCAATCCATGATACTGACATAGGTAAGGCAACTTGTCCGACTTATCCATTTCCCTAAGATCAATAATGGTCTTGATTCCTGCCTCCTTGATAGTTGGCCACGCGTAGGCCTGATGCCTTGATGACATCGTTCTACCTCTGACGCCACCATATACAGGTGCAATGTCGGGTATTCCTGTCTGCATGATTTTTTCTATATCTATCATCTGTTTCATTTTTATTGTTTATGTTATAGCACTGCTGTCCGGAGAAATAATCTCCGATAGCGTTTAAATTATTTATAATTAGTTGTTTATAAGGATAAAATTATTTTTTGATTAGAATTCGTGTTATATTGTGGACGGTTATTATGCAACTTTCCGAAAATCATGAACAAGGGAAAAACAGTTTTCGCGCAGATTATGTCTATCTTCAACGAATATGAGTTCAAGAAGTGTGTCGACCGTTATAGGGGCGACCGTCATTCCATCAAGTTCAGTTGCCGTGACCAGTTCATGGTGATGAGCTTTGCTCAATTCACCGACCGTTCCGGTCTGAGGGACATCGAGACGACACTTAACCTCTGCGGCGACCTCTATCGGTCCGGTATCAAGGTGATGCCCAAATCCACGCTTGCGGAAGCCAACGAGAAGAAGGACTGGCGTATCTATCAGGACTTTGCGATGGCTCTGGTGAAGGAGGCAACCACACTTTACAGGGATGAGAAGCTGCGGGTTGGTCTTGAAGAGATGATATATGCGTTCGACAGCAGCACCATCGAGCTGTGTCTGAAGTTGTTTCCCTGGGCGGAGTTCCATCATGGGACAGGTGCCTTCAAGATGCACACGCTGATGAATTTGCGAGGCTCCATCCCCGCCTTTGTCCTGCTTACGCCCGGAAAGGTCAACGATGCCAGGGTGATGGATAAGGTTCCCGTCGATACGGGTTCCTTTTACCTGATGGACAAGGGATATGTGGCTTTTGACAAACTCCACAGGTACTTCCATCTGAAAGGAGCCTACTTCGTCACACGAGCCAAGGACAACATGGCCTACGAAGTCATTGAGCAAAGACCAGTAGACAAGAACTCCGGCGTTCTCTCCGATGAGACCATCCGACTGACAGGATATTATACGGCCAGGAAGTACCCCGATACGCTCAGACTCGTTGTGTATGAGGACTTTGATACTGCCAAGGTCTATCGTTTCCTCACCAACAACTTCACGATAGAAGACCCTTTGACCATAGCGGAACTGTACCGTGAGCGCTGGCAGATAGAGCTGTTCTTCAAATGGATCAAGCAACATCTGCACATCAAGACCTTCTATGGGACGTCTCAAAATGCCGTCTACACGCAGATATGGATAGCCGTTTGCGACTACCTGCTGCTCGTCATTGCGAAAAAGCGATTTGGTCTTAATCCAAGTCTTCATTCTATTTCTAACTCAATCGGGCAGGTGCTCTTCAGAAGAGCCGATATCCGTGAACTTTATAATCAGCCGACATCCATGGTTAATGTTTCGGAGGCTGGGACTGCCAGGCAACTTACATTATGGTGAAATTTCTCCGGACACTAGTGTATTTCGTTATCTATACAACTTATAAAAGCTTGCCATCTCCGATGCAACAGCCCGTATGCCCTATGGCTATATTCGTTCCGTTCATGATTTTGTTGAGTTCAGCAGTTCCTTGATATCGACATTGAGGATTTCTGCAACCTTCGTCAGCGTCGGCAGGTCGGGCTGCGATGTGTTGGTACACCACTTTGAGACGGTCGCCTGGTCTTTGCCCATCTGTTCGGCCAGCCATTTACCCGTCCTCTTCTGTTCCACGAGAACCACTTTGATGCGATTAATATCTTTAGCCATTGGCAACAAATTATCGATGTTAGCCACAAATTTATAAAATTCTCAGCAAAAACAAGCATACATCCTTTAAAACTTCCGTTTTTTGTCGTTCTTTCAGCTATCACTTCACTTTCGGTTACTCGGTTACTCACTTTGTACATTTAGTTTCTTCGGCTTGGATTACTGATACTAATAATGAATAATTTTAAATTTATATAAATATAAATTCTATTATGAGAGTCTTATATATATAAATGTCATAAGTGAGTAAGTGAGTAAGTGGGTAACCTTGTAGTGTGTGGAGCTTGACGGACAAGGGTTCGCGACGTGTCGCGTAGTGGGACGCAATAGTATCGCGTGGGGCATAGGGATAGTATCGCGTCGAAGGAGGGGACACGATGTATCTGCGGGCTTGACGCTTGGGTACGTTGGTAGGGAAGGTTCACGAACCTGTGGCTGTAAGTTCATGAACCTATGGCTGTAAGTTCGTGAAGTTGCAAGCGTAAGTTCACGGACATTACAGATTACAATTACAGTTAGGGTAGTACAGTTTTTGAAACTGATTACTTACAATCTTTAATCTATTATAATTATTATATATATATATAATATATATAATAGTATCTGTATCCAATTTTTCTGAAAACCTATCTGTAATCTGTAATTGTAATGGCTTGTGCCGATTTCGTGCCGTATTGTAATCCGTAATGGAAAAGACCACTTATTCCATTGGCGGTTCCCAGAGGTGCCGTGCCATATCCACATGCCCATTGCCCTTGAAACGGACGTCCTCCTCTTCAAGCAGGGTTCGCTGGCGCCCCCAACCGGGGGCTGTACGGCCTTCCTTATTCACTACACGATGGCAGGGCAGTTTCTCGGCTCCAGGCGTATAGCGGAGTGTGCGACCCACCATCCTCGAATGGCTGGGCCAGCCCGCCAATGTAGCAATGAGGCCATAAGTAGTCACTCGTCCGCAAGGTATCTGGCTGACGATGTTCAGCACGGAATCGCGAAACGCCCGTGCCTGCTCTGGCGACATTCTGTCTGGATAGTCGTACATCAATAGTTATCTTCGATGACTTCAATTTTCAATTTTCAATTGTCAATTATCAATTCTTAGTAGTTCTCCGCCTTAATCTGGAAGTAGCTCTGCGGATGGTCGCATACGGGGCACACCTCAGGCGCCTTTTTGCCAATGACGATATGGCCGCAGTTGCTGCATTGCCAGATGACTTCGCCCTCGCGAGAGAATACTACCGCATCCTTGATGTTCTTCAGCAGTTTGCGATAACGCTCCTCGTGGTGCTTCTCGATAGCCCCCACCAATTCAAACTTCTCTGCAATCTCGTCGAAGCCCTCTTCGCGAGCCTCCTTGGCCATACGGGCATACATATCCGTCCACTCGAAGTTCTCGCCATTGGCAGCATCCGCCAGGTTCTTGCGAGTATCACTCACGCTACCGCCATTCAGGTACTTATACCACATCTTGGCATGCTCCTTCTCGTTGGCAGCGGTCTCCTCAAAGATGGCAGCAATCTGTACGAATCCGTCCTTCTTGGCCTTAGAAGCAAAATACGTGTACTTATTGCGTGCCATACTCTCGCCAGCAAAAGCCTCTTTGAGGTTCTGCTCGGTCTTTGTTCCTTTCAGTTCTTTCATAATTTTTGAATGTTTATTGATTATTAAATACAGCAGTAGCCGCTCGGCCCAAAGGGACGCTTTTACAAAGCGTAGCGACTAAAAGAAATTCTTCACTCTTCCTTCTTCATTCTTCACTTAGAAAGCCTGCTTTCTATCACGTTCCAATCGATAATCTGCCAGAGGGCAGCCAGATGGTCAGGACGGCGGTTCTGATAGTCCAAATAGTAGGCATGTTCCCACACATCGAAAGTCAGCAGCGGCTTCAGGCCCTTCTGAATGGGATTGGCAGCATTTGCTTCCTGAGTAATCACGAGCTTGCCGTCCTTATCAGCCGACAGCCATACCCAACCAGAGCCAAACAATGTTGCCCCACCCTTCTGGAATGCTTCCTTGAACGCCTCGAACGACCCGAAGTCGCGCACGATGGCCTCAGCCAGCTTTCCAGTAGGCGCATTATCAGCCCTTGGCGCAGTAAACTGCCCGAAATACAGATTATGATTCAGTATCTGCCCAGCATTATTCAGCATTCCACCCGTAGCCTTACATACAATTTTCTCTAACGAAGCCTCCTCGAATCCACTCCCAGACAGCAACCCATTGAGGTTATTCACATACCCCGCCAGATGTTTCCCATGATGAAACTCCAGCGTCTGCTTACTTATCACTGGCTCCAGCGCGTCTATCGCATACGGCAATGTCATCAACTCAAACTTCTTCATATCCTTAGTTATTTTATTTGTCTTCACCCCTCTATCAGTCTGTCTGCCAGCACCTTCAGGGCAGTCTTTTGCTCATCCGTCAGCACCAGCACATCGGTACCCCAGGCCTCGGCAGGCACAGCAATGCCCACCTGCTCCTTGATCACCTCGGCCTTCATAAAGGTGAGCAACTCCGTGAGTTTGGCTCGGCAATCAGCAGTTGCAGCCTTGCCCCCTGCCCCACTGATAGCCACTCGCTTGCCGTTGATGCACGTGGGCGTACCATAGTCCATCGGCTTCACAGGGCGCGACAACCAATCCAACAGGTTCTTCAAGTGTCCCGGATAACTCATGTTATACTCTGGCGTGAAGACCCACAGCCCATCAGCCTCGGTCACTTCCTTTCGAATGCGAGCCACAACCTCTGGTTCCGGCTGCTCGATATCCTGGCTCAGCAGCGGCAGTTCGCCATAGTCCAGTTCCTGAACCTCTGCGCTTCCACCGATGATCTCCTTGGCCACACGAGCCACCTGTCGGTTAAACGACTTTGCCCTCAACGACCCGATAATAAACAGAATCTTCTTCATATCTTTAAGTTTTTAGTAATTCATGCTGCGAAGGTCGGTGCAAACCGAACGCAATGAAATGAATTTCAATTGCTGAGGTGCAGCCCAAGCTCGCCATATTTTTGGCAAATATACAACAATTCTGCGAGTAATTCTATTAATTAGCATTTTTTATCACCTCAAGCCGTAACAATTCCCCTTTTCACCTACTTAAAGGTAGAAAGTCGAATTAAAATATCACGCTTATGACATACATCATCCAAAATCGCATTGTGCGGATACTCTACAATGACAGGGATTTCAGTGAACATCTGAAACAACTGTGCTCTTTCCCAGTCAGAGGAACGAGCATCAGAAACCGATCACTGTAATCCAGTTATCCCCAGTTCCAATAATTCCTCTGCAATCTCAGGGCTAACAATCCGCATCAGACTATCATCCTCACGCCCTCTCGACAGTAAGTTCATACTACCGTACCAGACAAGGGACTGGTCTATGACGGCATAACGCTCATGGCAACGATTCTGTGTCTTCACGTATATCCCAGCCGATGTTAGCCGCTCCAAAAGTTCTGCATGATGCTCCCGACCTTCCTCTGGATACCCATCTGGACTCAAAGAAAAGACTGTGACAGTAACGCCTCGATTCTGCAAAGCCTCTGACTGGACAACAAGCCATTCAACCTTACGCAAACTCAGGAAAGGACTGGAGATGACGATGTTCTTTGCTGCAGAAAGAACATCCTTCTCAAAAACTTCCCAATAGCCAATACTATCAAAGATGGAATTGTTTACCACCTGCTTGTCCACCACTTCCGAACATACCTCAAACCCCATCTTCTTGTACGTCCGCAAATGGCGATGATACATCCGTTCCAGTACAGGAACATGCTGATCAATATAGTCGAAGATGATGACATCCTTCTTCCCCTCGTAATCGCGATTTAATCGGCCGGCATACTGCTCCACGTTCCCCTCGAATGAAATCGGCATGGCCAGCAGCATTGTGTCAAGCCTCGGATAATTGAAGCCCTCACCGATATACTGTCCGGTGGCGACCATAATCATGCTTTCATCGCGACCAACGGCAGCCATTTTCTCCCGCAATTCGGTTCGTGCCTTCATACTCTTACCGCCTTGCAGCAAGAATACGTGATCTGCTGCCCCCTGAAGCAAACCATAAAGCATCTCTGCATGCTCCCTATACTTAGTCATCACCACGGGCGTCCGACCTTTCTTAACACAATTTATCGCATCGACCACAATCTGCATATTCCGCAGTTCGCTGTCGACAATCTGTCGGTATAGCTCAGAAATATGCTTGTCATCCGAGGGCGACATATCAACCATCCTTGTAAACCGAGGATAGACATAGTGTCCGATTCCCTGCTTGATGGCCCGTTCCTTCGCTGTATATCGATGACGTATCGGCCCAAGCTGCATCAGCAGTTTTCTTTCCTGCTTGTCTCCACGTTTTACGGTCGCACTCATACCATACACATACTTAGCAGCCGATGCTCGTAACACGTTCTCAAAAGTGGTTGCTGCGGCATGATGACACTCGTCCACGATTATCATCCCATAGTCACGCACCATCGGATTGATGTCACCTTCCTTCCCCAGCGAACCAATCATGGCGATGTCGATAATGCCCGTTGCTGCCCTTTTCTGCGAGGAGAACGTGCCAATGACGGAATCACGTTGTTTGACACGTCCCTTGGGAGTGGTATATGTAGGAAGTTCTTCATTGATGGTCAGAAACCTATTTAAGTCCCGAATCCAGTTATTCATAATCTCAACGGTATGCACCAGCACCAATGTATTGACCTTCCGACGGGCAATCAGGTTCGCACCGATAACCGTTTTACCGAAAGCGGTCGCAGCAGCGAGCATACCCATATCGTATGCCAACAATCGTTCTGCGGCAACCTTCTGTTCAGGATAAAGTTCCACATTGAAAGAAACGTCTATCTTCCTTCCCTCTTGCCTTTTGTCCACTATGTCATACGAAATTTCAGCATCTGATAAATACCTCTTCAGTTCTTCGAAACATCCTCTCGGCAGAACGATATAATCACCCTCGTCATAACCATCATAGACTATCCGAGGAGTCTCACGTGTGGAAAAGCCCAACGCCAGATTCTGAAAGAACTGAGGATTGGAATAGGCTGCCAAACGCCTGATAGCATTCTGCAAACGCGGCTTCAGACTCCGTTTGTCGATGTATATGCCATCGGCCAGTATTATCTTAATCGGCCCATTTGCGTCATCATTCTTGAAATATCTAGCAGAAGGTTTAGGACTACTGCCGAAGAGAAGCAGATTGCAGTTCTCTTGTTCATCCACTTTGTCACTTTGGAACATCTGCATCGTATTATTCTCTGGGCACCATGACCTGATGTATGCATCCACATCAGCCTCAGATAACTTTCGCGTATGCAGCAACTTGCTCCACTGGTCTTTATACGGCCTCCAATATTCATCCACAAACGCACTATTGCCCTTGCGGAGTGCCTGCCCTTGTAGAGGAAGCGCAATTAGATTCCCCAACTTCCCTTCTGGCAGACTATCCTGCATTGGCATCATTCGGTCGTAGTACCGAAAACTCTTGAGACTCACCGATTCTGCACCTTTTGCAAGCAATGCCTCACCAAACCTACGCACCTTTGCGGCTTGAATGGCCTCGCTAAAGAATATCCACACATGAGCACCATGTCCAGATCGGGAACGTTCTACCAATGCATCTATCCCCACCGACAGACAAATCTTCCTTAGAGCATCCACCTCCTGCTCCCAGTCCTTTGAGGGAGCAGCCTCCTCATCATGATTGTCGAAATCAAACACCAAGAACCAACACGTCCCATCAGGAAACAGCGGATACAACCCAATGACATCTGAACAATCCTCCTTTGTCCCCTTCAAGTGCTCCAACATGACCGAAATCGTCAATTTCGTATAATCTTTCGCAGGACAATTCTGGCACTTCACACTTTCTCCGCTCTTTTTGGGACATATCCCTGTCTTCCAGAAATTGTTGCATTGCGTATAATATCCCTTCTTCGCATTTCGCTTGACATACACATCCTTGCGCCCCCGGAAGTAAGAATAGAACTGTATCGCATGCTCAGCCGTCAGTTCAGGAAACTCAATCTCCACTGGTTCCTCCCGCTTGCCAGCCTCCACATATGCCTCATAGTCGTACAGAATCCCATTCTCATCCAGCAATCCCTTCAGATACCTGATTTCCGACTCTAAGCGTGTGATATGGTCATCATTAGCACCCATGATTACTATAACCAGTTTCTCGTCCTTTTATAAATAAACGAAGTCACAACCGAATCAGCATATTTGGCACAATAGCCTCAATCATTTCTGCAGGAACATCACAGTCACGCGCTATTTGCGACCAATGCGATGCAGCCTCACAGATTTCGTCAATGATTATCGACGCATCTTTGATGTTGTTCTGTTGGGCAAATGCCAGCAAGTCTTGACGGGTGATGTCATAAAACTTCCCGTTGATGGACATCTGGTGCGTAGCCGTCCAACCACCATTGGGATTATAGGCATAACCCATGTCGTAAGCGGGTGATAGGTGCCATTTACCGTCGCCCTCCATCAGGAACGAGATATTCTTGGTATGGTCGTCCTGATTGCGCACCACCACATTGAACACCATCCTGCGAAACATCTCCTTTGCCTCAGAATAGGACAGATGTAGGGCTCGCATCACATTGAATGCCTGCTCGTAGGAATATGCCCGATGTAGGCGATAGTCATAATGAGCCATACCGCAAAGTGTCTGCATGTGGACTTTCTTACCATTCTTACGATCGAAACGCTTCGTCAGGAAATGAGCACGTCCATTTTCTTCAATCAGCGAACACTCCGTCATGTCAATGCCACACGCCTTCACCAACTTATAAAAAGAATACTCCAATCGACCATAGTTTTCTGTTTCCTTGAATCCTGCCTTTGCCGAAACACCATCCAATTTGATGAGATAATAGTCGAATCCCATAGGCGCATCTACCTGACCAGACCGCACCTCACCAGTTTTTTTGTTGTATGCAATGATGGCCTTGGCCCGTTGTCCGCCGGCTGATGTACCCAGACGCAGAATTTCAGCAATAGCCTGTTTC
This sequence comes from Bacteroidaceae bacterium, assembly GCA_045220575.1. Classification (GTDB taxonomy): domain Bacteria; phylum Bacteroidota; class Bacteroidia; order Bacteroidales; family Bacteroidaceae; genus Physcousia. The sequence goes on along the minus strand of JBGUVX010000034.1, from coordinate 3,259 downwards.
TTGTCATCATTCAGATTGGCATCGAAAGCATTCTTGTCTGCCAACGCCTCTTTTGCCACATCAACCAACGAGTCAATCTCAAATCTGGCGTGAGGGTCGTATGGTGTGTCTATGGCCGGCTCAAACTCCAAGGCGCCCATACAACGTTTGCCCAAGAAGCACAAGGTCTCAATAGGATTGCTGCTTGTCCTACCCGTTATGGCAAGCCAGCGGTCAAACAAAGCCCGACCATAAGTGTCAGGCAACGAATCTGCCAACATACCCGGCAGCCCCTTAAAGGTTTCCCTATCCAAATCTGCAAAGGAATAGACACGACTTTCTTGAACGGGCATCATCAGCGGAGATGGCTCCAAGCCACGTCCAACGAAACTATGGTCGTATTCAAACTGAACGACTCCATAACGTTCATCCCAGCGGAAAGTTCCCACAGGAAACCCAAACATATTGGCGCGTGCTACATCTACCATTCCGACTCCTCCTGATGTTTTTCGTGTAGTTTACCTGCAGCCCGTTTCCTCTGGTTGGTCTTCGACGACTGCACCAACTGGAAGTATTCGTTAGGACTCAGTTGCTCTTCTTCTACCAACGGCTGGAGGACGTTCAGTTTTCCCAACGTTCTCAATAGTCTCAACAGAGAGTCAAACGACCTAATCTCTCCCTTCTCTATCTTTTTGACAGTAGATAAAGACACATTGGCTGCCTCAGACAAACTCTGTTGGGTGATGTTCTGCTTTAGTCTAATGGACTTCAGTTTTTCTCCTATTTTTCTCAGGATTGCCCCATCCGTAAGCATATAAATGTTCTCCATAATAGTTCTATTTTAAACTTTTATGGTGCAAATATACGAATAATAGTTTAATATTAAACCGCAAGATATAATTATTTAACAAATTTTAGGTTCCCAAAGATGTCGCTGCATATCCACATGCCCATTAGGTTTAAGACGGACGCCTTCTTCCTCCAGTAATGTCCGTTGGCGGCTCCAGCCAGGAGCAGTTCGGCCTTCCTTATTCACTACCCGATGGCATGGCAGATTCTCCGCCCCAGGCGAATATCTTAGTGTGCGCCCCACCATCCGTGAATGACTGGGCCATCCTGCCAAAATCGCAATATGTCCGTAGGTCGTCACCTTCCCACGAGGAATCTGACTGACGATGTTCAGCACATCCTCACCAAACCTCCTCGCCTGCTCTGGCGTCATCCTATCGGGATAATCCTTCATACTTTGGGTTTATTATTTATGGTGCGAATATACAACTTTTCCGCGAGATATTCATCTTTTTAGCATTTTTTCTGAATATTAGCCGTAACATTTCCCATTTTCCCCTACTTATAGGTAGAAAGTCGAATTCAAAAAAAGTAACAGAAGCAATGAGAATTCAATACATGAGCGACCTCCACATGGAATTGTGGGATAATTCGCGGTATATTAAGTCGAATGAGTTTGAAGCGAAGGGCGATGTTCTGGTGCTCGCAGGTGACACGTTCTACCTGCGGGATACCATTGCGCCACAAAAGAAGTTTTGGAACTGGGCATCAAAGAACTTCCGGCAAGTGCTGCTGGTGCCTGGTAACCATGAATTTTATAGCAACAGCGATGTGACCGAACGTGGTGATAGTTGGCAGTGGATGTTCCGAAAGAATGTGGGATATTACTACAACAAGGTGGTGCACATCGATGATACGGACTTTATCCTCACTACTCTATGGTCAAGAATACCAGAGCCAGACATGTACCTTGTTCAGCGAGGAATGAACGACTTCCGCCAGATTATGTACGATGGCCATCGCTTCACGCCCGACGATTTCAATTTAGAGCACGAGAAATGCCTCACATTTCTGAAACAAGCCGTCGAAGAAAGTACTGCCAAACATATCGTTGTTGTTACTCATCATCTACCGACATTGAAAGTGGTGGCAGCCCAGCACATGGGTTCCGTTCTAAACGGAGCCTTCGCTACAGAACTGGGCAACTATATTGCTGACAGTCGAATTGACGTCTGGATTTATGGTCACTCGCATACGAATATCGACACCACGATTGGCAACACCCAAATTGTGTGCAACCAATTAGGCTACGTGTCCTACAACGAACATCTTACAAACGGATTTGAACCCAATAAATTAATAGAATTATGACACCCACTCGCGAACAATTCAAAGATTTCATCGCCTCCATCAAGAAGGCACAGGAGAAAGAAGATAATCTGGACAAGGCATTCGAACTCATCTGGGATGATGACCAAGGCCAATATCCGCCTTTTTACATCTCGCCCCTATGGGGAATAGTCTATCAAGCTTTTGACATCATGTTTGGCCTCGAAAACGATGAATATGGAGAAAGCGATCTTTCTTGGTGGTTGGAGATGGCTCCCAAGAACGAGGCCATTTATTACATTGACGAAGAAGAATTCAACGTCAGTGACATTGATGCTTTTTACGATTATCTGGTGGAACAATCAAAAGAACAAAAATAAAAAGAAAGAAATAGATATGGGAACTTGCAGTAGTATTTTTATCGAATTCAAGAAAAAGGACCATTGGCACCTACTCGAAGCCACCGTGCCACTCGCGTTTGTAGATCACTCTTATAGCGAGCCCTCTCCTGATGACAATCACATCATTGAGGTTGGCGGACTGAAAATGAACCGTATGTTCACGCTCGTGCGCCAAGGGTGTGTTCGAGACTTGTTGGCAGGTCATGATGCGCCTTTCAATGACAGGGGCTTCCCCGATGACTTGAGCCCAGAGTTGAAAGAGATGTTTGACAAGGTTCAGGAAAAGATTGATTCAAAAGAAAATGACCTATTCCTAGGTCGTGACTGGCGTTGGGGCAAGTCGTGGTGCTACCTCACAGAACTACAGTCTTATCTAGATGAGCTATTGGAGAAATGCAAAGCAGCCATACTCTCAGAACACTCCAAACAACTCTCCTATGGCATATCAGAGAAACTCGATGCGATTCTTGCGGCTGTTAATGGGGAGAAGCCCAAACCCAAGAAGCGGAAGGACAATGATGACGATTACATCGACCAGGGAGAAATGCTGGAGTACTACATGGACGAAGAGCTGAACGAAATCATCTGGCTGAAGGAATTTGCAGCAGGCATCGCCCTCATCCATGAGTTCTTGACAGACGAATGGTTCTCAGAGGATTCTATCCGACTTATCTTTTATGCAAGTTCACTAGTGTCCGGAGAAATTTCACCATAATGTAAGTTGCCTGGCAGTCCCAGCCTCCGAAACATTAACCATGGAT
>JBGUVX010000033.1:0-39075 GCA_045220575.1 Bacteroidaceae bacterium | reverse complement strand
CGTAAAAAGAGTCACGCACCTGTTACTTGGCGACGAGTACTGCGGCTACATGGTGCCGCAGGTGGAGTTGGGACGGCCCGACACGCCGCAAGGCGCACGCCACGTGGCACAACTGATGGCAGCAATGACCTGCGTGGAAACGGGCTGCCCGCCCTCGGAAGTCCCCTACATGGCCATCCTCGAAGGCGTGGACATGGCCTACGGCCTCCACCCCACCCTTGATGACATCAAACTGTAAAAAATGAAAGAATGAGAAGTAGGAGGTAGGGGATTTCCCTTTCACCTCTCACTTCTCACTTTTTTGCATTTTGCATTTGCAATAAGGAAATTACTGGTGTTTGCTGACTCGCTTGGCAAGGCCGATGGCGCCCGACGGGCAGACGAGGCGGCAGAGGTGGCAACCGACGCACTTCTTGCCAATGAGGCGGGGCTGGCGCGTCGCGGGGTCGAAGATGATGGCCTGATGGCCGCCGTCGGAGCACGATATCTGGCAGCGCCCGCAGCCGATGCAGCGCTGGTGGTCGAACTTGGGGTAGACGACGGTGTCGCGGTCGAGGTCGGCGGGCAGGTAGAACTTGGGCAGGAGTTCGCCCACGAGGTCTATCAGCTTGTCCGTGCCGCGCTCGGCCATGTAGGTCTGGAGGCCGAGGATGAGGTCGTCGATGATGCGGTAGCCGTACTGCATGACGGCGGTGCAGACCTGCACGTTGCGGCAGCCCAGCTGTATGAACTCCAAGGCGTCGCGCCAGGTCTCGATGCCGCCGATGCCGCTATACTGCAGGCCTCCCTTGCCCTCCTTGTTCATGATGGGGTTCTTGACCATGGCAAGGATGTGGCGCAGGGCGATGGGCTTGACGGCCTTGCCCGAGTAGCCCGAACCCGTCTGGCAGCCGTTGACCTCGGAGCCGTCGCCGAGGGTGACGCTCTTGATGGTGTTGATGGCGGAGATGGCATCGGCCCCGGCAAAGAAGGCGCCCATGGCGGGCTGCGAGATGTGGGCTATGTTGGGGGTCATCTTGGGGATGACGGGAATCCTGACGTTGCGCTTGACGTAGGCCGTGAAGAAGGTGACGAGCTCGGGGTCCTGTCCCACGTCGCTGCCCATGCCGCTCTCACGCATCTGGGGGCACGAGAAGTTGAGTTCCACAGCGTCGCAGCCGGCGTCCTCGGCCATCTTGGCCAGCTCTATCCATTCGTCCTCCGTCTGTCCCATGATGCTGGCCACGACCACCTTCGAGGGGTAGTTCTGCTTGAGGCGGCGCAGGATGTCGAAGTCCATGTCAACGGGGTTTTCGCTCAGTTGCTCCATGTTGCGGAAGCCGATGAAGCGGTTGCCGTCCTTAACGGCGTCGAAGCGCGGCGACACCTCGCGGATTTCCTGCATGCAGATGGTCTTGTAGAAGACGCCTGCCCAGCCCATGTCGAAGGCGCGGGCCACCATCTCGTAGTTGGTGCACACGGCTGACGAGGCCAGGAAGAAGGGGTTCTCGCAGGGTATGCCGCAGAAGGTGATGGAGAGCGAGGGCAGCTTGTCGGCGGATGCGGGACTGGCGGCAGGGACAGCGCTCAGCAGTTCGCGGATGCGGATGGGGCGGTCGTAGTGGATGCAGGCCTCCTCGGCACGCTGCAGGTCGGCCTCGCTGCAGGCGGTCACCCAGCGGCTGGCATTCTGCGCGTTGTCGAACCGAATGGCGCGGATGGCGCGTGCAGGGTCGCCCGTCGGGCACGCTTTCGAGCAGGGAGCGTCCTGGCACAACAGGCAGCGTGCGGCCTCTTCGTGGATGTGTAGCATAGTAGTAGTTTTAAGGTTTTGCTGCAAAGTTAAGCATTTTCTTTTTATTTCCCATTCACATTTCCCGAAAATCGACGGCAGGCGGTGCTGCGTTAAACTTTTTCCCGGGCGGCGCGTCTAATGCTTAGATTATTAACCTCATACAAACAAACCAGCAAACGAAAGACAGCATGGGAAGACTATTGGTTTCGCTCCTCGCCCTGCTCATGGCAGCAGCAACGGCAAGGGCACAGGTATCGTTCGGCCACGCCGAGAAACTGAACAAGGGTTGGACATTCCTCCGCATGGATGCCGCATGGAACATCAAGGAGCAGGAGGGAATGAAAGAGAAGGGGTTCGACGACTCCAAGTGGCGCAAGGTGAACCTGCCCCACGACTGGGGGGTGGAGCTGCCCATGTCGCCCGACAAGGGTTCGTGCCAAGGCTACCTGACAGGCGGAGTGGCTTGGTACAGGCTGCACCTGCCCATGGACGGCGGAGCACGGAATAAGGAGGACGGACGGCGCTACTTCATCTACTTCGAGGGCGTTTACAACCATTCCGAAGTGTACCTCAACGGCCACTTGCTGGGCAAGCGGCCAAGCGGCTTTGCCTCGTTCCTCTACGACATGACGCCCTATCTGGAACAGGGCGACAACGTGCTCGCCGTGCGCGTTGACCACGGGCAGGAGTTCGACTCGCGCTGGTACACGGGTTCGGGCATCTACCGCAACGTCTGGCTGGTGACGGCTCCCGAGGTGCATCTGGCCCAGTGGGGCACGGCCTACAGGCTAAGGAGCATCGACGCGAAGCGGACCGAACTGGAGGTGGACGTTGAGACGACGGACGACTCAGAATTAAAAATTAAAAACGAAAAATTAAAAGATAAGAAGCTGGAGGCTGCCGTCGAGCTTCTCGACAGCGAGGGCCGCGTGGTGGCAACGACGAAGACCGCCATCGGCAGCCAGGAGAAGCGGACAGTGAGGCTGACGGTAAGGAACCCGCAGCGCTGGACGCTGGAACGCCCCTACCTCTACACGCTGAGAACCACCCTTCGCGGGCAAAAGGCAGCGGACAACGATGTCTCGGAAGTCCGCGTCGGACTGCGCACCCTCGACTTCTCGCCCGACCGGGGATTCGCCCTCAACGGCAAGTGGATGAAGGTGAAAGGCGTCTGCGTCCACGACGATGCCGGAGTGCTGGGAACTGCCGTGCCAAAGGAGGTGTGGCGTCGCCGACTCGCGGAACTGAAGGCCATCGGCGTAAACGCCATCCGCATGAGCCACAACCCCCATGCCCCTGAGGTCTATGACCTCTGCGACGAGCTGGGACTGCTGGTGATGGACGAGGCTTCGGACGAATGGGAGTTCCCCAAGCGCAAGTGGATGAAGGGCTGGAACGCCGGTGCCCCAGAGTTTCAGGGAACCTACACCTACTTCAACGACTGGATTGACCGCGACGTGGCCGACATGGTGCGCCGCGACCGCTGCCATCCCAGCATCTTCCTCTGGTCGATTGGCAACGAGGTGGACTACCCCAACGACCCTTATTCGCACCCTGTGCTCAACGGCGACGGCTCGTTCACGCAACCCATGTACGGCGGCTACAAGCCCGAACAGCCCAATGCCGAGCGCATCGGCATCATCGCCCAGCGGCTGGCAAAGATTGTGAAGGACATCGACCCCTCGCGCCCCACGACGGGAGCCTTGGCTGGCGTGGTAATGTCAAACGCCACGGCCTACCCCTCTGCCGTCGATGTCGTGGGCTACAACTACACAGAAAGTCGCTACGACACCGACCACAAGACCTATCCCGAACGCATCATCTACGGCTCGGAGAACCGCCACGACCTGGCCGCGTGGAAAGCCGTGACCGACAACGAACACATCTTCGGACAGTTCCTCTGGACGGGCATCGACTATCTGGGCGAGAGCGGACAGTGGCCCGCCCGCGGCTCATCGGCAGGCCTGCTGGACCTTGCTGGACAGCGCAAGCCCCTGGGCTGGTATCGGGCCGCCCTGTGGAGCGAGCAACCCACTTGCTACATTGGCAGCTATCGCACCAACAGGGCCAATGAGACCAATAGGTCCTATAGGCCCAATCGCGCCAGCAGGCCCCACCCCTACGCCAACACCGTTTGGAACTGGGAACAGGGCGACAAAGTGCGCGTCGTCTGCTACACCAACGCCCCATCGGCCCGCCTGCTGCTGAATGGCAAAGAGGTGGGCGGCGAACCACGGCGCGACCGCGAGACCGACATCCTCTATTGGGACATCGACTACGAGCCCGGCACGCTGCGCTGCGAGGCCGACAACGGCGCTTCCTACGAAATCACCACGGCGGGACGGCCCCACGCCCTGCGCCTGACCACCGACTCCGTGGCCCACGTCTTCGTAGAGGTGGTGGACGAACAAGGCCGTTTGGTGCCCACTGCCGACAACGAAGTGAGCCTCATGATTCGCGGAGCACGATTGTTGGGAATGGAGCACGGCAACGTGTCGGATGCCACCATCACTGGCCGCCAGCAGCGCAATCGCTTGCGCACCCACGGAGGCCGCCTCGTGGCCTACATCCAGCCCGAAGAGGGCGAACCGCAGTTCACCGTCCGCGCCTCCTCCCCCTTCCTGCAATCCCACGACCTGACAATAAAGCTCCAGTAAACCGAAGCCCTCTCCTACTTATTATAAAAATGCGAGATTCTAAGCCCCTTAGCGCTTGAGGGCGAGGCGGCGCGAGTAGCCGATGAGGAAGGAACGCCCGTACTGATGCTGGCGGATGCCGTTGGTGTGGAGCTGTCGCAGGTCGCTGAGATAGCCCACGGAAAGGCAGGCATGAGGGAGGCGAATGTCGAAGGTCAGCACCTGACGAAGCGAAAGGGCGTTGCCAAAGTGGGTGCAACGGACATTGCGGTCGTAGTTGCCACGCTCGAAGATGTCGTAGTAGCTTTGGCCGTACTGCGGCATAAAGGCTGCTCCCAAGAGGGGCAACTGAGCCTGATAGTGAACCTCCAAAGTCCTTTTCTTAATCTTGAAACGATAGTCGGCACGGGCGAAGGCAGAGGCCGCAACCGAACCACGGAACTGGGCGGGATTGTTGCCATTGCGGTCGTTGTAGAGGAAGCCCACAGTGCCACCCGCCATGCCGCCGACGGCGAGGTCAAGTCCCTTCCAAGGAATGTTCTTCCACTGGCGTCCCCACCCTGCGTCGTAGCGAATGGAACCGCCTATGCCGTGAGCATTCTGGACGGCATTCTCGGTGTAGCTTGCCTCGCCCTGAAGCAGTGTGGTAAAGAGAATGTGGGAATTGCGTTGCAGGTTGCGGCGCGTCTCGGCGAGCACGCTGAGCTGCGGCCCCTTGTATTCCATGGGCGACAGGTAGGTGTCGAGATGATTCATCCGACCAATGCCGAACAGCGTCGTATGACAACTCTCCCTACCCTGCCTTTGCAGGGAGTCGGTTTCCTGTGCTGGCAAAGCAAGGAACGACAACGCAAACAAAACAAACAAGTATATTCTCTTAATAAACATAATAGTCAAAGTATCTGCCCCCTCTCTAAAGGGCGACTGGGGTCTTTAGAGGAGAGACTGATGTCTCTCCGGCCCCACAAAGGGGAGCAAGTCCCCACTTGCGACGGAGGACAGGCTGGGGAGGGTCCTCTTATTCAAATAGCCTCAACTGCCCGTTCAGCTCATCGGCAACTTCCTCCTGGCTCTGCTCCTCCTCAGGTTCCTCGAAGGACATCTCCTCCCCCTCGGGGGAGGTGGGGAGAGGGGTCTCTTCTGGCCAGCGAGTGGGTTCCAGTTCCTCGATGCTTGCCACGTTGCAGGTCGTGATGCGCTTACCCTTGGCCTTGAAGCTCTTGACACCGATGAAGTCGTCGGCCTCGATGTCCATCGGCTCGCGGAAATCGTCGGCGCCGCCCATGGTGACGAGCAAATGCGGATAAGGAGTGTCCGTCAGCAGAATGAGGCGACTTTCTGCGTTCTCACCCAGATAACTCTGATGGCGCACGGTGGCTTCGAGGGTGAAGCGCTTCAGGTAGGCGTAGCCCTGCTGGTCGGCGTCGAAGAGGCAGGCCGTCCACACCTTGCTGCTGTCGTATTTCTCGATGCGCAGGATGTCGTCTTCGTAGTGGTTGTTGACATCGAAATTCGTCACATAGAATTCGCCGTTCGCGCGGATGACCAGAATCTGTTCGTCGCTGTTGAACTCGCCCAGGAACTGACCTTGGTCGTCGTAGTTCAGGCGCTTGACATCGGGGTCGAACCACACCTTGCGGCCTCCCAGCGTGCTGCCGCCGTGACGGCTCAGCTTGATGCTCGTGACGTCGAGCTTCGTCACCAGATTTCCCATGCTCTGACGGCCCTTGATGGCAATCTCGGAGAAGTCCTTGTCGAAGAACACACGCTTGAGCTTCGGATTGGGTTTCAAGGTCACCTTCACCACCTCGGCCTCGCCGTTGGGGTTGGGAGTGAAGTAAACGACACGACTACCAGCCTTGCCCTGCGTGAGGTCGTACTCGCGGTCGCGGGTCATGCTGGTGACGTTGAAGCGCTTGATGTAGTATGCCCCACTCTTCCCGTCGCGGTAGATGACGTTGTAAACGGTGCGCGAATCGTTCTTCTTGAACACGGCAACGTGAATGATTTCGGCCTTCTTCTTTTCGGCCTTCGAGCGTTCGGTCTCGCCCACGAACAGTTTCTCGGCAATGCGAACCACCTTGTACGTTCCGTCCTTGTAGAAGAGGATGACATCGTCGATGTCGGAACAGTTGCAAACGAATTCGTCCTTCTTCAACGATGTGCCGATGAAGCCTTCCTCGCGGTTGATGTAGAGCTTCTGATTGGCCTCAACCACCTTGGCGGCAGTTATCGTGTCGAAGTTCTTGATTTCGGTCAGGCGCGGATAGTCCTTGCCGTACTTTTCCTTGATGAAGCGGAACCAGTCACAAGTTACCTCCACCATGTTGGCCAGTTCCTTGTCAATTTGCTCTATCTCGTCCTTGATGCGGGCAATGTTCTCTTCGGCCTTGTCCTTGTTGAACTTCAGGATGCGGGCCATCTTGATGTCCATCAGTCTGAGGATGTCCTCCTTGGTCACCTCGCGAATCATCTTCGGATACCACGGAGTCAGGCGTTCGTCAATCCAGATGCAGGCATCGTCCATCGTCTTGGCATTTTCGAACTGTCGGTCCTTGTAAATGCGCTCTTCGATGAAGATTTGCTCAAGGGTGGCAAAGTGCAAGGCCTCCAGCAGTTCGCCCTTGCGGATGAGGCGTTCCTGCTTCAGCAGGTTGAGCGTGTGGTCGGTGTTCCGTTTCAGCACGTCGCTGACAGTGAGGAAGCAGGGCTTGCGGTCGTCGATGACACAGCAGTTGGGCGAAATCGACACCTCGCAATCCGTGCAGGCATACAGGGCGTCGATGGTCTTATCCGAAGAAGCACCCGGTGTCAGATGAATCAGAATCTCCACACCAGAAGCCGTCAAATCCTCCACCTTACGGACCTTAATCTTTCCCTTCTCGGCAGCCTTCAGGATAGAGTCGATGAAGGGACTGGGCTTGCTGGCCGTTCCAGTGGTCTTGCCGAAAGGAATCTCCGTGATGGCCAGCGTCTTGCTGTCGCGCTTCTCTATCTTGGCACGGACGCGGACGGTGCCGCCTCGCTGTCCGTCGTTGTACTTCGAAACGTCTATCGAGCCCCCCGTGGGGAAGTCGGGATAAAGGTGGAACTCCTCGCCGTGAAGGTAGCTGATGGCTGCGTCGCAGATTTCGTTCAGATTGTGCGGCAGTATCTTACAGCTAAGTCCGACGGCTATGCCCTCCGCCCCCTGTGCCAACAAGAGTGGGAACTTCACAGGCAGCGTCACCGGCTCCTTGTTACGTCCGTCGTACGAAAGCTTCCATTCCGTTGTCTTCGGATTGAAGACAACGTCCAGCGCAAACTTCGACAGGCGGGCCTCGATATAACGTCCGGCAGCAGCATCATCGCCCGTAAGGATATTACCCCAGTTACCCTGGCAGTCCACCAACAGTTCCTTCTGTCCCAACTGCACCAGCGCGTCCTTGATTGAGGCATCGCCGTGGGGGTGGAACTGCATGGTATGACCCACAATGTTGGCCACCTTGTTGAAGCGTCCGTCGTCCATGCGCTTCATTGAATGCATGATGCGGCGCTGCACAGGCTTGAAGCCGTCTGTGATGTGCGGAACGGCACGTTCCAGGATAACGTATGACGCATAGTCGAGGAACCAGTTTTGGTACATCTGGTTCAGGTGGTGAGTAATACCTTCTACAGGTTTGACGTTGTCGGACATTATTCTTATTTTCGGATTACGAGTTGATGATTTAAGGGTTGCGTTTCGCTTAACGCGCTACAAAGATAAGAAAAAAATCGTAATTCGTAATTCGTAGCTCGTAATTAAATTGTACTTTTGCAGTACGATAGACCTAACAAATACCCCGCATGAATAAGAATCGCGCTTTCCAACACATTTTCCTTTTGTTCCTTTGCTTGTTTACACTACACACCTATGCCGAAGACGGCAGTCGCCTTTGGCTTCGCTACGAGGCAAGCGCCAATGCCCAGGTTTCGGGCGTGCTGGGCACGGCTATGGACGAGTTGCAAACCAACTGGAACGGCTTGCCCGTTGTGCTGAAGCTCCAGAAGGGAATGCCAAAGGAGGGTTACAGGATAACAACTGATGGCGAGCGGATAAACATCTTTGCCGGCACGGACAGAGGGTTGCTCTATGGTGCCTATCACCTGCTGCGCCTGCAAGGGATGGGAACCGCCAGCAAGACACTCGACATCACGGAGCAGCCAGCCTACGAATGGCGCATTCTGGATCATTGGGACAACCCCAACGGAACCGTAGAACGCGGTTTCTCGGGTCACAGCATCTTCTGGGAGAACCCCTGCGAAGCTGCCCTTCAACAATACGCACGAGCCAATGCCTCCGTCGGCATCAACGGCGCTGTGCTCAACAACGTGAATGCCAAGCCGCAGACGTTGGACAGCGAGAACCTGAAGCAGGTACAATGGATTGCCGACATCTTGCGTCCCTACGGCATCCGGGTGTTCCTGTCCGTGAACTTCGCATCGCCCATTCGCCTGGGCGGCCTGCCTACCGCCGACCCGCTGAACAAGGAGGTCATCCGCTGGTGGAACCAGAAGGCTGACGAGATATACCGCCTGATTCCCGACTTCGGCGGTTTCCTGGTGAAGGCAAATTCGGAGGGAGAGCCTGGACCATGCGACTTCGGGCGTTCCCACGCCGAAGGGGCAAACATGCTGGCAAGGGCATTGAAGCGGCACAAGGGCATCGTGATGTGGCGCACCTTTGTCTATGCCCCCAACGACCCCGACCGCGCCAAGCAGGCTTACAAGGAGTTCATGCCCCTCGACGGGCAGTTTCTGGACAACGTAATCCTGCAGGTGAAGAACGGCCCCATCGACTTCCAGCCGCGCGAGCCATACAGTCCGCTGTTCACCAGCATGAAATCGACGCCCGTGATGGCTGAGTTGCAAATCACGCAGGAGTATTTGGGCGCAGCCAACCACCTGACCTTCCTGGCTCCCATGTGGCAGGAGTTCTTCTCGTTGGTGAACCCCGCTTCGCTGAAAGCCGTTGCAGGTGTTGCCAATGTGGGCAATGACTTGAACTGGTGCGGACACCATTTCGCCCAGGCAAACTGGTATGCCTTCGGTCGTCTGGCCTGGAACCCCAGCCTGAAAGCTGAGGAGATTGCCCGCGAATGGCTTTGCCAGACGTTCACCAACGACAAGCGCTTCGTCGCTCCCATGACCGATCTTATGGTGGGAAGCTACGAAACGGTGGTCAACTACATGATGCCGCTGGGCCTGCACCATCAGTTTGCCGGAGGGCATCATTACGGCCCAGAGCCTTGGTACACGGCTCCCGGCATCCGCAGCGACTGGACACCAGCCTACTACCATCGTGCCGACTCCGCTGGCTTGGGCTTCGACCGCAGCAGCAGGGGCACGGACGCCGTTTCGCAGTATCCCGATGAGTTGCGCTTGCTCTACGACGACATCAAGACCTGTCCCGAAATGTATCTGGCGTGGTTCCACCATGTGCCTTGGGACTACAAGATGCGCAGCGGACGCACCTTCTGGAACGAACTCTGCCACAAATATGACGAAGGCGTTCAAGGAGCACGTCGTATGCTGGCCACGTGGGACGGGCTTTCGTCCTATGTTGACGATGAGCGCTTCGGCGAAGTGCAACGCAAGCTGCGCATCCAAGCCCGCGATGCCGTGTGGTGGCGCGATGCTTGCCTGCTTTACTTCCAAACCTTCTCGCACCGCCCCATTCCACAGGATGTGGAGCATCCAGTCCATAATCTGGACGAGATGATGAAGTTCAAGCTGAACATCACGATGTACGAGAATCCGCAATGCGGCTACAGCCGATAGAAAGAGCAAGGCCACTGTCCGAGGGGGACGGTGGCCTTGTTGTTAGGAACGGTTAGCAAGCTGCTTAGTAACCGAAGATTTCCTCAAGAGAGACGCGACGGATGGGAGCCACCTGTTCGAGGCTCTTCATGTCGAGTTCCTTCTCGTTGCCGAGGATGAAGTAACGTCCCGTCTTGTTTGCCATTTGCTTCTGCTCGAAGTCGGCAATATCCTTCAGCGTCACGCCCTGCAGATCCTCGTAGATTTTCTTGCTGACGTCGTAGTCGTAGCCCTGCTTGCGTGCAGAAAGGAAGGCACGGATGACACCGAACCTCGTGGTGCGTTGGCTGGCCAGTTGCTTGGTCAGGGCGTCCTTGGCAATGCCGAAGGCGGCCTCGGATTGCGGCAGGTTGTCGGTAATCTCGCGGAACTGGCGCACACAGTCCATCATCTTGTCGTTCTGGGTGATGATGTGCGTGAAGAAGTACTCGGGATCTCCCTTCTTCGAGGGCGTGATGTAGTAGGCCATAGCATTGTAGGCCAGGCCGCGAGCCTCGCGCATTTCCTGGAAGACGATACCGTTCATGCCGCCGCCGAAGTACTCGTTGAAGAGGTCGATGGTGGCTTGCTCGTCGAGGTTTGTCTGGCGTCCTTCATTATAATACATGCGCATGTAGATGTTCTTGGCATCGTAGGGGGCGATGAGAACCTCGGCCTCGGGAGTGGTCTGATACTCGTAGGGCTGTCCCTTGGGAGCGGGCTTCAGTTCCTTGTTTGTGGGATGAGCCTCAGCCACGCACTTCTCGAGTTCCTTCTCGCCGAGCGGTCCGTAGTAGATTACTTCCTGCTCGTACTGGGCAATGTTCTTCAGCAGGTCGAGCAGCACTTGCGGGTCGGTCTCCTTCAGCTCCTGTTCCGTCATCTCGTCGCGCAGGGCGTTGTGAGGACCATAGAGCGTGTAGTAGCTCAGAGCCTGGAAACAGTAGCGCTGGTCGGCCTTGTTGTCCTGGCGTGCTTTCAGTATGAGGTCCACCATCTGGCTGTATGCCGCGTTGTCGGCCTTTGCGTTGTGGAGCAGGTCTTCGAGCAGGGCGAGGGCTTGTGGCATGTTCTCGCTGAGGCCGGAGAGGCCTATCCAGATGTCTTCGGAATAGACGGCTACCGAATAGTTGCAGGCCAGCTTGTAGAACTCCTGCTTGACCTGTGCGGCTGTCTTTTCGTTGGTTCCCAAATAGTCGATGTAAGAGGCTGCCACATCGTAGCGGCGGTCATCCTGCTGACCGAAAGGATAGCGGAAGTAGAGCTCGAAGAGGCCGTTCTCGGTGTTCTGCTTGTAGATGACGGGGAGGCCCTGTCCGGTCTGGAACTGCGACAGGTCTTTCTGGAAGTCGAGGAATACGGGTTGGATGGGTTCTACCTCGCTTTCCTGGATTTCCTTCACAAAGTCGCTCACTTGGTCGCGGTTCGTGGGGATGGGGGTAATGGCTGGTTTCTCTATCTTCTTCTGCGTGGTGTCCTCACCCTGACGCTTGAAGACGGTGACGTAGCCTTCCGTGAAGAAGCGGTTGGCGAAGTCCACGAGGTCTTGCTTTGTAATCTTCGAGAGGCGGTCGGCCTGACTTACCTTCTGCTGCCAGTCGATGCCGCAGATGAAGGCATCCATCATCTTCATGACGCGGGCGCCGTTGTGTTCGAGTTCGCGCAGTTCGTCGAGCTTCTTGTTGTTGATGGCTGCAACGAGCAGGTCTTCATCAAACTCGCCACGCTTCAGTTTCTCTATCTCGGCGAGCAGCAAGGTGCGCACCTCTTCCAAGGTTTGTCCCTCCTTGGGCACGCCGCCAACGAGGAAGAAGCCGTAGTCGAGCATTGGTTCCACGACAGACCAGGATTCCATCACCTTCATTTCCTGGTTCAGGTCGAGGTCGAAGAGTCCGGCCTTGCCGTTGCACAGCATGGCGTCGATGAGTTCCAGCGTGTCGTTCTGCAGGGACTGTGCCTTCTGGCTGCGCCACCCCATCCAGACGTTCTCGGCTTCCAAGCCCATGACGGTGGTGTCGGTAGGCTGGGTCAGCGACGGCAGTTCGGGGAAGGCGGGCTGACTGACGTCCTCACCGGGTTGCCACTGGCCGAACTGCTCCTCGAGGATGGCGAGCACCTTGTCGGGGTCGAAATCGCCTGCCATACAGATGGCTACGTTGTTGGGCACGTACCACTTGGCGAAGTAGTTCTTGATGTTTGTGATGGAGGGATTCTTCAGGTGCTGCTGCGTGCCGATGGTCGTCTGCGTGCCGTAGGGATGGTTAGGGAAGAGCTTGGCCAGCAGGGCCTCGTACTCCTTGTTTGAGTCGCTGGTCAGGCCGATGTTGTATTCCTCATAGACAGCCTCCAGCTCGGTGTGGAAGCCGCGAATGACCATGTTCTGGAAGCGGTCGGCCTGTATCTTGGCCCAGTTCTCGACCTCGTTGGAGGGGATGTCCTCGGTGTAGCAGGTGACGTCGTTCGAGGTGAAGGCATTCGTGCCTTGTGCTCCGATGGCTGCCATGAGTTTGTCGTACTCGTTGGGAATGAAGTACTTGGCAGCGAGTTGCGATACGCTGTCAATCTCGTGGTACATCTGCTTGCGCTGGGCCTCGTCGGTGGTGACGCGATAGGCCTCGTAGCGGCGCTCGATATCGTCCAGCAAAGGCTGCTCGGCCTCCATGTTGGTGGTGCCGAATTTCGCCGTTCCCTTGAACATGAGGTGTTCCAGGTAGTGAGCCAGGCCGGTGGTCTCGGCTGGGTCGTTCTTCGAACCTGTGCGAACGGCGATGTACGTCTGGATGCGCGGCTCTTCCTTGTTGACGGAGAGATAGACCTTGAGCCCGTTCTTCAGCGTATAGATGCGGGTTTGCATCGGGTCGCCCTTGACGGACTCGTACTTCTGTTTCTTACATGCGCTGAACAGGCACACGGCCATGAGCAGCACGGGGATGATGTTTCTTAGCTTCATAATATAAAGATGTAAGTGTCGTGTGCAAAGTTACGAAATAATCTTCTTGCAGCGAAATAGTTTGCCTGTTATTTGCACATCACTTGCCTGCGGGCGGAACGACGTGCCGCTCCTCTTGACACACAATTGTGTGCCAAGGGAGACGATACTAATGCGTGGGCAGAGACATTACTATTCCTTCGCTTGACACACAGCTGTATGTCAAGAGGAGGGATGCGTCGTCTCGGGCGAGACGTCACTTCGCCGGCTCGACGGGGACGTATTGTCCCGGCGTCTGTCCCGTAATCTTGATGAAGGCGCGACGGAAGGTGGACATCGAGGCAAAGCCACTCTGGGCGGCGATGTACTCAAGCTTGTACTCAGGATGCTGCTGCAACAGGGGCAGGCTCATGTGCTCGATGCGCTGCTGGTTCACGTAGTCGTAGAAGGTCTGGTGCAACACCTGACTCAGATAGTTGCTCACATAAGTTCGGTTCGAGCCGAGGGCCTGGGCCAGGTCGTTCAACGTCAGGTCGGGCTTCAGGTACAGTTGCTGCTCCTCCATCAGCCGCTCCAGCACGCCCTCGGGCAAGGCAACGGAGGGAGCAACCTTGTTGGCAGGCTCACTCTCCGTCTCCACCACGACGGGACGGAAGTTCCAGCTGTAGTGAAGCACCAGACACCACAAGCCTATGACAAACACGTAATAGAGGTTATCGGCCCACGCCTTGCCGTAAAGCGAAGTGAAGAACCATGCCAACTGACCCACGACGGCAAACAGGAAGACGGGCCGAAGCCACGAAACGTCGATATTGCTGAGGTTCGAGTAATTCTTGTGGATGTAAGCCAGATAGCGCCGCGTCCTCACATAGCCCACAATCACTACCGTCCAGGCATAGCACCAGAGGAAGAAGGCATAGGCATACATGAGCCATTCCGTCCGCAAGAAGATGTAAGCCACAGTAAAGGCTGCGAAGGGAAGAGCGTGCAGCGACAAGCGGCGCCAAGTGGTCCACCCGGGCACTACCACCTCTGCCAGGAACACCGTGTACGTGAGCGCCGACCACCCGTCGAGCATCAATACCCAGTGAAGAGCACTCGTCGTGTACATGCCCGGAAAGGTGAGCACGATGTCCTTCAGCGAGGTTACGGCCCACACGAGCATAATACAGCCCAGCGTCGTCTGGAAACGAGTGCGCTTCTTACGCCACAACAGGATGTGAAGGGCGAAAATCGTGAAGAAGGTCGTCGCAACCCCAATCATGAAAGCAGATATGTTCATACGGCTCTTCGCAAGTTTTTCTCTTGCAAAGATAATGATTTCATCCAACACATCACCCATTTTTCCCGTTGAAAAGCGGTGTTTTTTACGTAATGACACCTTTTTTTTGTTCCAATGACAACAAACTTACGCATAAAACACGACCATTTCCTTTTCTTTTTGTAACTTTGTCCGAGATGCAGGTTAATCTAATCCTACAAAAACACATAAACATCTTAACACTATGGAAGAACACATCGTAAACGGCGAAGCGCTGGATTACTTGGATGAGGCCATGTTTACCTCGTCGCTCATCAGCAAGAAAGACCGAAAGAAAGGACAAACCGACTGGGACAACGTGTACCCACGCACGAAGGCCGAAACCGAGAAGATGGCCGAACTGCTGGACAAGGCCAGCCAGGTAGTGGAAGACCCCAACGACGAAACCTACAGCGAACGCTACAACGAGCTGAGCGAAATCGTAGAATGGTCGAAGGCACGCCACCGCACCTGGGTGTGGTCGCTCATCGGAGGAGCATTGCTCGGCGCCGGCATCTTCTACTACTACCACAACGACTCGAAAGAAGACATCGCCCAGGCAAAGGCAGCGCAGGAACAGGTGGAACAGTGGACGGAAGAGACCGTAACACCAACCAAGTGGGAAGCCTGCCCCGACAAGCACGCCGACAATGCCTACAATCTTCGCCTCACATCTGCCCAGAAATACAAGACCTACAAGCTCATCGACCTGAAGCAGCGGGCCGAGAGCAACGTGAAGAACGCAGAGGTATTCGACCAGAAGGCTGATACGGCAAAACTGCAGGAGGACAAGGAAAAGTACCTGAGGAACGCTGCCTCGTACCGCGAATTGGAGGCCAGGAACCGAGCCGAATACGACTCCATCAACGCAATGGACTTTGCCCAAGTTCACGAAATGGCAAAGACTGACCAGGCAAGACATGTGGAAAGCGAGATAAGCAGCAGCAACACCCTGCGCAACTACATGATTTACCTGCTCATCCTTATACCTCTTTATATTATAACAGGCTATCCGCACGGATACACCATCACACGACACACACGCCGCACAGGCTGCCTCAATATCTTCCGAAAGGTCGGCTTCGCCATAGCCTCCTTCTGCTTCGGCGCAGGACTTGCCATGAACCTGCTGCCCGACTACAAGGTGAAGACAACATACTCCGACGGCAGCACCTCGACGCACACAGAGGGCAACTCCCTCAATATCGCCATCATAGCCATGAAGATAGGTCTCATGATAGTCGGAGCCTTCATCTTCTGCTTCGTGTCATCAATGGTAATGACCGTAGAAACAGTATCCGGCCTCTACAACAACTTCAACTGGTCGGGCTGGGTGCGCAAGCTGATGCCCAAGAAGCAGGAAGCCGCTGTCGCCACACAGGCAGACGTCGAACAGTAATCAACTAATCAAAAAACAATAAACAACAAAAAGTAACAAAAGTATGAAAAACTGGTTTTTTCGCTTCCTGACCAGCGGATTTGGTACAGGAATGGCAGCCTTCAAGGCTTTGGGTTGGGTGATAGCTATCGGCCTAATCGGTCTGTGGATTTTCATCTGGATTGTTAAGAAGATTTACATCGCCATCGTGGGCGAGAAGGTTCCCAACTTCAAGTCAGGTCCCTACGCTGTGCAGATAACCTCCGTAGGCAACGCTCCCAAGCAACTGAAGAAGCAGCTTTGCGAGTTCAAGGGCTACACCAACTCACTGGCCAAGAAGGTCATGAAGACCGTGCCCTCTATCGCCGTCACAGGCTGCAGCGAACAAGACGCAGAGGACGTGAAGACTCTGCTGGAGTATGTTGGCGCAACATGCGAAATCATGGAACCCGCCACCGCTCAGAAATAAACTAAACGGTAAAAACGCATAAATCCGCGGAAAGTAACTGCACTTTTCGCGGATTTTTCGTACCTTTGCATCCAAAATGAAGTAAATTACAAAATTATGGCACAACAAGAAGACGTTTTTAAGAAGATAGTTTCGCATTGCAAGGAATATGGTTTCGTGTTCCCCTCAAGTGACATCTACGACGGACTGGGCGCTGTCTACGACTACGGACAGAACGGCGTAGAGCTGAAGAACAACATCAAGCAGTACTGGTGGCAGTCAATGGTTCTGCTCCACGAAAACATCGTGGGCATCGATGCAGCCATCTTCATGCACCCCACAACGTGGAAGGCCTCTGGTCACGTAGATGCCTTCAACGACCCCCTCATCGACAACCGCGACTCGAAGAAGCGTTATCGTGCCGACGTGCTGATTGAAGACCAGTTGGCAAAGTACGACGAGAAGATTCAGAAGGAAGTGGACAAGGCTGCCAAGCGCTTTGGCGACAGTTTCGACGAAGCACAGTTCCGCTCGACCAACGCCCGTGTGATGGAGTATCAGCAGAAGCGCGATGCTCTGCACGAACGCTTCTCAAAGGCCCTCAATGCCAACGACCTGGAGGAGCTGCGTCAGATTATCCTCGACGAGGAAATCGTATGCCCCATCAGCGGCACACGCAACTGGACAGAGGTTCGTCAGTTCAACCTTATGTTCAAGACCGAGGTAGGTTCCACAGCCGACGGCGCAAGCACCATCTACCTGCGTCCCGAAACGGCACAGGGTATCTTCGTAAACTACCTCAACGTGCAGAAGACGGGCCGCATGAAGCTGCCTTTCGGTATCGCCCAGATTGGTAAGGCCTTCCGCAACGAAATCGTTGCCCGCCAGTTTATCTTCCGCATGCGTGAGTTCGAACAAATGGAGATGCAGTTCTTCGTTAAGCCTGGCACAGAGCTGGAGTGGTTCTCGAAGTGGAAGCAGACTCGCATGGCTTGGCACCAGGCATTGGGCTTCGGCGCCGAGAACTACCGTTTCCACGACCACGACAAGCTGGCTCACTATGCCAACGCAGCTACCGACATCGAGTTCCACATGCCCTTCGGCTTCAAGGAGGTAGAGGGTATTCACTCGCGCACAAACTTCGACCTCAGCTCGCACGCCAAATACTCGGGCAAGAAGATTGAGTACTTCGACCCCGAGACAAACGAAAGCTACACGCCGTACGTCATTGAGACCTCTATCGGTGTAGACCGTATGTTCCTGAGCGTCATGTGCCACAGCTACTGCGAGGAGCAGTTGGAGAACGGTGAGACTCGTGTGGTACTGAGACTGCCCGCAGCCCTTGCACCCGTAAAGCTCGCTGTGTTCCCTCTCACCAAGAAGGACGGACTGCCCGAGAAGGCACAGGAAATCATCAAGGACCTGCGCTTCCACTTCAACTGCAAATACGAGGAGAAGGACCAGATTGGCAAGCGTTACCGCCGTATGGACGCAATCGGCTGCCCCTACTGTGTCACCGTGGATCAGCAGACGATGGAAGACAACACCGTTACCCTCCGCGACCGCGACACAATGGAACAGCATCGTGTCAACATCGCAGACCTGCGCTCCATCATCGAGGACAAGGTGAGCATCACCTCCCTGCTTCGCAGAATCGATAACTAATAATGAAGAAAGCTCTAAAATATCTCGTCTGTATTGTACCTCTGATAAGTATCGTCTCATGCTCAGACGATAATCAGGAGTACGACCCCTACTATAACTGGCAGGCACGGAACGAAGCGTGGTTTCGTTCGGTTGCCGACTCGGCACGCACAGCCATAGCCCAGGCAAAGGAACAATACGGAGATGATTGGGACAAAGACGGCAACTGCCAGTGGCGTATGTTCAAGCGGTTGGATTATGCACAAGACCACAATTCGGGACGTGTGGACGATTCCATCTGTGTACGCATCGAAACGCGTGGCAACGGCAGTTATTCTCCTACATGGAGCGACTCCGTACGCATCAGCTTCCGTGGTTGGATGATGCCCACGACCTATCGTTTGTACAACGAACAGAACGTACTTGTCGATAGCCTGCAGCAGTTCGTCTTCACCCAAACCTATTATGGACCCTTCAATGCAAAGACAGCGGCACCTCAGTTGTCGGCAGTCAATCCCTTTGTAACAGGATTCAGTACCGCCCTACAGTACATGGTAGAGGGTGATGACTGGTATGTCTATGTACCAGCTAGACTGGCATACAACGACGCAAAGAACGGCGACATCCCAGCCTACAGCACACTTGTTTGGCGCCTTCACTTGGCTGCAGTCTATCCATGCAACATTGGTGTCCCCGACTGGAAATAAAACATCGTTTACCCCCAAACAAAAATCCCGCATCGCCACTCGACGATGCGGGATTTCTATATCTCTATCAATCCTCTTGCAATTACACAAGGAAGGTAGCGACAAGCGCTAGAATAGCATAGAACTCAGGCAGAGCTGCGTAAATCATAGTGTTGGTCTGAACATCGTGTCCCTGAGCCATTCCTTGAATACCAGCAGCACAAATCTTACCCTGACGAATGCCAGAGAGCAGACAGGCAAGACCCACGCCAAGGCCGATACCGAAGAGCAGAGGGCCGTCGGTAGTCATATCGCGACCTGCCATCATCATGAAAGCGATGAAGCCATACAGACCCTGTGTGGCGGGCAAGGCACAAAGCACCATGTAACCCGAAGACTTTGAGGGATCTTTCTTGAGCGCACCTTCAGCAGCCTGACCTGCAATGGTGGTACCGTAACT
This sequence comes from Bacteroidaceae bacterium, assembly GCA_045220575.1. Lineage (GTDB taxonomy): Bacteria > Bacteroidota > Bacteroidia > Bacteroidales > Bacteroidaceae > Physcousia. The sequence continues at coordinate 20,003 of JBGUVX010000033.1, read as the reverse complement.
GCTGCCAATACCGGCCAGACCCAACATGAGTCCAAGACCGAGATAACCAAGTAATTGTTCCATAGTTTTGAGTTTTAATTTGTTGTTATTTGTTATTTATTGTTTATTATTTCAAGGGGTTGTAGCCCGTACCTTTGCCTTCATACCCGGAGTTCTTGAAATACTCCACGAAGTTCAAACGCAAAGGATGCACGAAGGCAGAAATTGCCGACAGCAACAGATTCAGCAGGTGACCAATGAAATAGACGAGAACAGCGCCAGCAACACCCAGTATTGCCACACTTCCACCCGATGTCCTATCCACAATCAAATCGCCAATCTGGTTGAAAGCACCTCCCAAAGCGCCGCCTGCCAAGCAGAGGGCATAAAGACGAACATAGGAAAGCACGTCACCAAGAAGTCCAGATGCCATATTATAGGTATCATAGAGGCCTGCTAAGGGATTAATGAGGATTCCCTTAAGTATTGACTCTTTCATGCGTCCCACGTTGTTCAGGAAGTAAATGCCTGAGGCGCTTATAGCACCTATAGCAATAATTATCAAACGTGTAGCTTCGGCAGAAAGCGTACCTACCATAAAGAGTATTCCTACCACGATACCGCCGATGAGCAGGAGATTCCATGCCCAGGTGCTAAGTGTAGCCGAAAGTCCTTCCTTCTGAGTGTAGAGGATAGCCTTCACCATCATGGCAATGCACAGGTGAACAACACCGATTATGATAGCACTTGCCATTTGGAAGGAGTAGGACGTTCCAGGGAAGTTGCCACCAACGAACGCATAATAGCTGTGTAACGGCGTATCAGCAGGTACATAATCTATCAGCGACAAACCAAAGAATGTACCAAGAGCCAAGCCGACCAACGTGGTAGCCGCTCCAAGTGCAAATATCATATCTCCACAACCATGCAGCATTTCACCCACGATAGGCACCTTGCGTCCCTTTCCTGCCAGCTCCACCATAGCGTATAGCATGATGATGAGGCCATAACCTGCATCACCCATACAGATTGCAAAGAAAAGGGTGAAGAAAGGTGCAACTATAGGCGTAGGATCCCATTCGTTGTAACAGGGGAAACCATACATACGTGTAAGGCGTTCAAACATACGGTTGAACCGGTTATTGTACAACTTAATTGGTACATTATCCGTTTCGACAGGTTCGCGCATCTCATAGCATGTATGCTCTTTCGCAAGAAAATCTGAAATGGCGGCTTCCTCTTTTACAGGGAACCAACCTTCCATTACCACAACGGTATCAAGTGCAGCACGCTGTGTCATCAGTGTGGCTTCCTCGCGGGCAATAGCACTATCTATTTCTGCATCCAAAGCTATGATGTCGCCCAAATTCTCCTCTGCAATTTTGCTTCGTTCTGCCTCCAAGTTTGCTTTGTTTGCAATCTGGCAGGCAAGGGTTTGTTCAACTTCTTCCAAGGGTTTCTCTGGCAACCGAAGAGACTGAGCTGGAATGTTTTCGCTTTCCTCGCCGTCAATGTCAAAGGTAAGGAAATATACGAAACGCTTGTCGCGGTTTATCTCAAAAGCCGCATACTCAGGAAACTTTTCCTTGAAACGTGCCACCGAAGCAATACGATACCGTTCATGGATGCCAGCTTCGTGCAATTTCTCCAATAAAGACTTGTCAATTATGCCCCAAGGTCGAAGGGTCTCGGCATCACGTTCCAATGCAGCTATCTGAGGCGAAAGCGCAGCAAGACTGATGCCAATCTCCAGAGTACGATGTACTAAATTCATAGCCTGTGATGACGCTATGCTGTCTGTAATGCCAGCGTTACCCTTGGGCACTTCGTCAAGCATCACACCCGTAATCTTCTGCAGGATATTCAGTACATCTTTCACTTCGGATTTCTGTCGGCGCAGCCTTCTCAGCGTTTCGGGTTCTGCCATAGTTTGATCGCCCGATTTCTGGATATGCATCACCCCCAAAGCTTGTAAATCTTGAAGGAAGCGTTCGTATTCCCGATGATACACCAGGAACGTGAGTTTTTTCATTTTCTCAATCATGCTATGGCCTCCTTCCTTTCTTCCTCAACCTTGCGCTTTTCCTGCAAGGATTTCAAAATCTTCTGCGAGGACTTGCTGAGGTTCTCCTCGTCCTCCATAAATCGTTTTATCTTTCGTACGGCCTCTTGAAAACCCGGAATCTGCACCTTCTCAAAGAGGTTCACCTTTTGGGTGGTCTTCTTACGGGCATGTTCGAGCAATCCTGTCTTGGCCAATACGAACTCACGCTCAACAGCGGTCTTTGCCAGACCTTGCAGCAGATTGATGCCATCGAAGTACCACTTGGGCGCACTGAAGAGACCGAAAGGACGCACGGCGAGCTGGATGTTAGTAAGTATGGGGACACGCACGCCCGCAATCTTCTTAACATCCATCTGCACGTCCTTCAGGCTTACCAGCGATGTATCGAATTCGCCCCACAGGGCATACATCGACTCGTATCCGGCAATCTGTTCTTGCAGTTTGCGCTCAAGTTCCTCGGCCTCCTCTTTGCATTTCTTCACCTCGAGGCGCAGTGCTGTCTCCTTGCTCTTGATGATGGGCAGGGTGCGCTGACGCATCTTGAGGTTCTTCTCAATTTGCTGGAGCGATGTTTTATTATACTGGAACTTAATAGCCATTCGTTATTTCCAATAGATATCTGTAAATTCCTTCTTAATGTTGACTTCCTCAAGTTTGAAGTACTTGCGGAAGAGGCTCCATGTAACATCGAGCATTTCCTCTGTGTCGAGGTTGACATCGATGGCAAGGATTCTCGAAGCATAGTCCTTGGCGAAGTCGAGACAGCGGTTGTCGTAGTCTGTGAGGTCGAAACCATTTTCCAACTTTGTCTTTGCATTGGCAGCATCGGCGTAGAGTCGGATTGCAGCATTCATGACTTGCGAGTGGTCCTTGCGGGTCTTCTTTCCTGCTACCAATTGCTTCAGACGAGATAGTGAGCGGAATGGGTCGACAACTACCTTACCTACGTCGGAGTCGCGGCGCAGATAAAGCTGGCCCTCAGTGATGTAACCCGTGTTATCGGGCACAGCGTGAGTAATGTCGCCACCTGAAAGCGTTGTTACGGCAATGATAGTGATACTGCCGCCGCCAGCGCTTTCGGGGAACTGTACGGCCTTCTCGTATATCTTTGCAAGGTCGGAGTAGAGAGAACCGGGCATAGAGTCCTTGGAGGGAATCTGGTCCATACGGTTGCTTACGATACTCAGAGAGTCGGCATACGAGGTCATATCGGTCAGCAGAACGAGTACTGTCTCATGCTTCTCCACAGCGAAATACTCGGCAGCCGTCAAAGCCATATCAGGGATTAGCAGACGCTCGACGGCGGGGTCTTCGGTTGTATTAATAAAGGAAATTATACGGTCGAGTGCACCTGCATTAGAGAACGTATTGCGGAAGAAATAGTAGTCGTCGTTGGTCATACCCATACCACCAAGGATAATCTTATCGGCCTTGGCACGCATGGCAACGAGAGCCATTACTTCGTTGAACGGCTGGTCGGGGTCGGCGAAGAAAGGAATCTTCTGACCCGAAACGAGGGTATTGTTCAAGTCAATACCAGCAATACCTGTAGCAATCAGTTCACTGGGTTGCTTACGGCGAACAGGGTTTACCGAAGGACCTCCGATGGGTACTTCCTTGCCCTCAATCTCTGGTCCGCCGTCAATGGGCTGACCATAAGCATTGAAGAAACGGCCTGCCAACTGGTCGCCGACTTTCAGCGAGGGGGATTTGCCCAAGAAGGTAACTTCGGCATTGGTGGGAATGCCACCTGTGCCTTCGAACACCTGCAGGGTGACATCGTCGCCCATAATCTTCACCACCTGAGCCAGACGACCGTTAATAGTAGCCAGTTCATCGTAACCTACGCCCTTTGCTTTCAACGAACAGGTGGCTTTCGTAATCTGGCTTATCTGTGTATATACTTTTTGAAATGCTTGTGCCATAGTCTTATAACATTGCTTCGATTTGCTTGATGTAGTCGTAGTACTGCTCGCTCTTATATTGTGAGTAGTTCATCTGTTTGCACAGGTTAATCATTTTCTTGAAGTAGTCAGTAACTTCGAGGAAGGTGTCGAACTTGAAGTCGTCCTTGTCGCAAATTCTGGTTACGAGGTTAAGGATTTCCTCCTGACGCTCCAGTGGTGTTACAGCATCCACCTCATCGAAAGCATCCTGCTGTAGGATAACGTAGTCAATGATTTCCGACTTCCAAAATGTTACGTGGTAGTCAACGGGTACACCATCATCGCCAAGAATGTTAATCTGTTCGGCAATCTCCTTACCGCGTTGCATACGAGTCTTCAGATTGAGCACCTTGGGTATCCACTCCTCGTTGATGTGGTCTTTAATATAGTCGGCAAACTCAGGGTATTCGAGATATTTCGAATAAGAGTCGATGGGGTTCACTGCGGGATAACGCTTCTTGTCAGCGCGATCCTGTTCGAGAGCATAGAAGCAACGAGCGACCTTCTTGGTATTCTCCGTCACAGGTTCCTTCAGGTTACCACCAGCAGGAGATACTGTTCCAAGGAAGGTTACACTACCAACCTCGCCGTTGCGCAGATAAACATATCCTGCACGACCATAAAAGTTCGAAATCAAGGCCCCCAAGTCCATTGGGAAGGCATCGGGACCAGGCAGTTCCTCCATACGGTTCGACATCTCACGCAGAGCCTGTGCCCAACGTGATGTGGAGTCGGCCATCAAGAGAACACGCAAACCCATCGAGCGGTAGTATTCAGCCATTGTCATAGCTGTATAAACTGAAGCCTCACGGGCAGCAACGGGCATGTTAGAAGTATTAGCGATAATGATGGTACGCTCCATCAGCTTGCGGCCCGTGTGTGGGTCAACCAGTTCAGGGAACTCAGTAAAGATTTCCACAACCTCGTTGGCACGCTCACCACAGGCAGCAATGATTACGATGTCGGCCTCAGCCTGCTTCGAAATGGCGTGCTGCAACACCGTCTTACCTGTACCGAAGGGACCAGGGATAAAACCAGTACCACCCTCTACAATGGGGTTGAATGTATCGATGGTGCGGACGCCAGTTTCCAACAATTTGAAGGGACGTGGTTTCTGCTTGTAGTTGGTCATTGCGAACTTCACAGGCCAGTGCTGTACCATATCCACTTTTACTTCCTTGCCATTCTCGTCTTCAAGAACGGCGATGGTGTCATGAATTTTGTACTGACCTGCTGGCACGATGCTCTTCACCGTAGCCACACCCTTCAACTGGAATGGAACCATAATCTTCAGGGGCTGGTGGTTTTCTTCAACCTTGCCCAACCAGTCACTTTCCTGCACCTTGTCACCGACCTTTGCCAGAGGCTCGAAGTCCCAAAGACGGTCTGCATCAAGAGGCTCGGTGTACTGACCTCTCTTCAGGAATACGCCTTCCATCTTGTCGAGGTCGTTCTGAAGACCATCGTAGTTCTTACTGAGCATACCCGGACCAAGTTGGATTTCGAGCATGTGGCCTGTAAATTCAGCATCTGCGCCCACTTTCAGTCCACGGGTGCTTTCAAACACCTGTACGTATACGTCCTGACCAATGACCTTGATGACCTCAGCCATCAGTCGGTCGCCGCCAGTTGTGATGTAGCATATTTCTCCCTGCTGCACAGGACCATCCACACGGAGGGTAACCATGTTGGAGACTACGCCACTAACTTTTCCTGTTGTCATATTATCTATTATTTACTTTATTTCTCGTTTTTATTATACAAGCCTTCTTCCTTGGGCATATAGGCCGTAAATTCAGCTGGCACGGTAGCATTCTGACGCAAATCTTCGATTATCATGCGGAACTTTTCCTTGCCCTGCTGCGGATCCAGTCTTGTCCAACGCTCCAGCATCTCAGTCTTCAGCAGATAAGCATACAGAGCATTGATGTCGAATGGTTCAAAGAAGGTTTCGTCCTCTATCCACAACCATTTCAGGGCATCAATCCGACGTTCTTTCTCTACGGGGTCTTTGTCTGATGCAATTTCTTTGAGTTGTGCCATCAATGTACCGTCAACCCGAGCTGGATCATAATCATAGGTGTATTGCTCCACTGGCCATCCTTGTTGCTGACATAGCAGAGCAGTAAGCGTATTGGAAACGTCCAGACTAAGCGCTGCCCATTGCCTTATAAAGCCCGTCCCTTGTTTCTTCAAATAATGCCAATAACGTATCATCAATTGGTCTTCGGGGAAGTAACCTGTTTCCTGTTGCTTTTCGAAATACTCCCTGACGAATTCAGCCATGAAGGGAGGAAAACGCGGATCATCCTCGAACTCATCTTCCAGTGCATCGGCAATCATTTCCTGCAGTTCCTGTTTGTTCCAGTTTCCCATGTGGGGCAACTCAGCCAGATTATCATTCAATAGTATGATGAGATTTCTGCAATCGCTCATGAGGAAGAAGAGTTCTACCATACGCAGGTCGCTCCCCTTCATCTCACCATCTTCCAGAATCTGTTCACGCAGATAGCTGGTAGGCAATGCCTTATCTGGAGAATCCAACTGAAGGTCGGGCAATCCCGACATTATGAAATAGTAATTTGCCATTGCCTTAAAACAGCATCTCTACAAGTTGGGGACGCAGGAAGGCCTTGAAATACGCCTCGAACTCTTCCTTACCGAATTGTACTTTGTAACTGCCGTCCTCGGGCTGGATGGTAAACAGGGTGTCCACGCCATTCACTTTTTCAATCTTCAGTCCTTTGTCTAACAAAGACTTGGCGTTCTTCAAGAAGTAAGTCTTTAGGCTTTCGGCATCGTTAGCACTGATGACGGCAGGTTCGCTGCTCTGCCACTTTTCTGCCAACGTAACGGCAAATTTGCATAGAAAGTCTTTGTCAGTTGCAAGTTTGTCCACTTCACCGTTCACCACCTTGTCAGTCAACACGTTCACGACCTCACTTTTCAGCGCGTTCAGGGCCTGACCTGTGTACAGCCTCAGTTCGTTCTTGGTATTGGTTTCCAACTCTGCTGCCTTGCGCTTAGCGGCGTTTTCAATGGTCTGAGCCTGCTCCCTGGCCTCGGCTACAATCTTCTCGGCCTGAGCCTTGGCCTCGGCTACAAGGCGGTCAGCTTCCTGCTGGCCTTTCTCAACTCCCTCACGGTAGATTTTCTCGGTGAGTTCTTGAATTTTTTCCATGTGTATGTGTGTATATTATTATTATTTCTTATTTCACGGCGCGAAGATACGAAAAAGCAAGCGAAAAACAAAAAGAAAAGGATTTTTTCTTTGTTTCCTGTGCGTAAGTATATCGGATGAGCCAAGACACGTAAAGCCCCTTAGCGTAATCCCAATATGCTTTTTAATAAGAAAGGCCTATCCTTTTGGGATAAGCCTTTAGACCTTAGCCTTTTGCCTTTCAGCGATTAGAGGCTGATAGCACCGCTGGGACAAGCATCGGCACAAGTACCGCACTCAGTGCACTCATCGGGGTTGATGCTGTAGATGTCACCCTCGCTGATAGCGCCAACGGGACATTCATCGATGCAGGTGCCGCAGGCAACACAGTCATTACTAATTACGTAAGCCATAGTATTATTGAATTAAAATTAGAAATAAATGTTCACGCTTTTCAACATTGCGTGGCAAAGGTAATCAAATTTAATGATTCGCACCTAATTTTCATCAAAATATTTTGCTTTCGTCATCAAAATTGATGATTCAGGCAATAAAAAGCCCGACCGTCTCGTTTTTTAAGTAGAGCATTTATGCGCATGAAATGTAAGTTCCTCATACTTGTCGCCCTGTTTGCAATCGCCACCAACGTGGCACAAGCACAGGAGCGCAAAGTGCAGCATCGGCCTTATCTCGACAATCGCCGTCTGCACTGGGGTTTCATGTTTGGTATGCAGATGCAGGACTTGGAGTTGAAGAATAATGGTTTCACCGATCCCACGACAGGCGAACAGTGGTATGCCGACGTCGACTGCTACAGTCCAGGCTTCACGGTAGGCATGTTAGGAGAGTTACGCTTGTCCAAGCATTTCTCCCTGCGACTCACGCCCGCTATGGGTTTTGGCCAGCGTCGCATCTGGTTCCACGAACAGACGACGGGCCGCGACACAACACAGGTGCTCAAAAGTGCGTACCTTTTTATCCCCTTAAATGTTAAGTTTGCAGCGCCCCGCTATAATAACTTCCGTCCCTATTTCGTAGCAGGAGCGGCACCAGCCATTGATCTCACCAGCCACAAGCACCGCGCCCTCTCCACCAAGCCCTTCGACTGTTTCATCGAGGTGGGCATGGGTTGTGACATTTACCTGCCATTCTTCAAGCTGAACCCCGAATTCAAGTTTTCCTTTGGTTTGTTCGACATCCTTCGTAAGAAGCGCACCGATCTTATCGACGGCTCGCTTATGAAGTACACCAATGCCATTGACAACGCGCATTCCAAGATGATAACACTCACCCTCTACTTCGAGTAGAAGCATCACCTCAAGTCTTTTCACACGTCAACTCGCCAGGGTTTATAGTATGAACTCGCCTGACTAAAAGGGCATATACCCTCTTTTTGTCCATATAAAGACTCGACAATCACATTTTTTTTGTACCTTTGTGGCACTATGAAACGAAAACTACTGATATTGTTGATGCTTGCGCCCATGTATTGCATGAGCCAGCGACAAATTACCACTGAACGTATTGAAGTAACAAACCGATTTGACGCCGAGCCCGACAAGGAGGCGCTGACCATCATGGAGAAATACAAGAGTGCTGTGGACAGCGTGATGGCTCCCATACTGGGCAAGAGTATAGTTGGCATGTCGGCAGGAAGGCCAGAAAGCACACTCTCGAACTGGGCTGCCGACGTAATGGTAGAATTCAGCGACTTCTTGGATGGCAAACGAGCTGACTTGGGATTAGTGAACGTGGGTGGGTTGCGCAACAACATGCCAAAAGGCACCGTACGACGAGGCGATATCATCCTCATTTCCCCTTTCGACAACCGACTGGCCATAGTTCAACTGAAAGGAAGTGACCTGATGGGTCTTTTTAACGACATTGCCGCTGTTGGTGGCGAGGGTGTAAGCCACGAAGTTCGACTGGTGATTACCAGCGACGGGAAGCTGGAGGAAGCCAAAGTAAAAGGCGAAGCTATTGATTCCGAACGTACGTATCGCATTGCCACATTGGACTATTTATGCGAAGGCAACGACAAGATGTATTCATTGAAGAAAGCCCAAAAAGTGGACGTAAGCAATCTGTTTACACGCGACTGCATGATGCAGAGCATCCAACGCCACAAGACCATCACCTCTGCCATCGAGGGACGCATTGTCGTTAAATGAAGGTTCAGAAGTTTAAGAGTTTAAGGGTTAAAGAGTTTAGGATATGAAGCGCACATTATTTTTTCTCTCAATAATTTTCAATTTACAATTCTCGACATTCAATTACGTGAGTGCACAAACGCTCACGCTCGTCCACACTAGTGACACGCACTCGTGCATAGAACCCATATCGCCTCACGACATCAAGCCACAGCAGGCCGATAAAGGCGGTTTCGTCCGTCGAGTGTCACTCATCAAGGAACTGCGGCAGGAATATCCCAACATGCTACTACTGGATTGTGGCGACTTCTCACAGGGTAGTGTCTATTACAACCTATTCAAAGGAGAAGCTGAGGTGGCACTGATGAATTTAATGCATTACGATGCCTGCACCATTGGTAACCACGAGTTTGACGGCGGGATGGACAACATGGCACGCTTATTTCGCATGGCACGCTTTCCCATTGTCTGTGCCAATTACGACTTCACAGGCACCGTATGTGAAGGATTAGTCCGTCCTTATATAATAAAGGAATGCGCGGGCATACGCGTAGGAATCTTTGGATTGGCACCCCAGTTAGAAGGACTCGTATCGGGTCATAACTGCGAAGGAGTCGCATACCACAAGCCATTGGAAGTTGCCCAAGGCATTGTCGACAAACTACGCAACGAAGAACATTGTGATTTTGTCATTTGCCTCTCCCATCTGGGCTATGGCGACAACGACGATCAAGACCCAGCCCTCATCCGAGGTACTCGCGGTATAGATGTAGTCCTGGGAGGTCATACACACTCCTACTTTGAATACACCAAATATTTGCCAAATGCCGACGGACGCGAGATACCTCTCGACCATCAAGGGAAAAACGGCCAATTTGTGGGTGTGCTGGAATTTGAATGGTAGGAGGAAACGGGAAAAAGAAAAATAATTATGCAATATGTATTGTGAATTGTGAATTATTTTGTAACTTTGCACCCGCTTTCCGCCTTAGGTCGCTGGCAGGATGAAGAGTTCCCTGTTATGCCTCGGGTTGAGATGTACAACAATTTAACAAACCAAAACAATGGCAGATTTAATTAAAATTGCTGAGGAAGCATTTGCTACCGGTAAGCAGCACCCCACCTTCAAGGCTGGTGACACCGTTACCGTAGCTTACAAAATCATCGAGGGCAACAAGGAGCGTATTCAGCTCTATCGTGGCGTTGTCATCAAAATTAGCGGTCACGGGGACAAGCGTCGCTTCACCGTCCGCAAGATGTCAGGTACCGTGGGTGTAGAGCGCATCTTCCCCATCGAGAGCCCCAACATCGACAGCATTACCGTAAACAAGGTAGGTAAGGTACGTCGCGCCAAGCTGTACTACCTGCGCAACCTGACCGGTAAGAAGGCTCGTATCGCAGAGAAGCGTGCAGCACTAACTGCAGAGTAATCCGCGAGCGTTTCAAAGACAGACTGAAAAGGCATCAAGGGCAAACGCTCGCGATGCCTTTTTTAATGTATAAATAATAAAGAATGGAGCTGGGAAAGATGAACCGCCTCGTGGTGGTCAAACAAGTGGACTTCGGTCTTTACCTTGATGGTGGCAGTATACATGGAAATATCTTACTGCCTAACCGCTATGTACCCGAAGGCACTAAAGTAGGCGATGAAATCGAGGTTTTCCTCTATCTCGATCAAGAAGAACGACTCGTTGCCACAACTGAGCGCCCATTGGCACAAGTGGGCGACTTCGCTTGGCTTGAGGTGGCATGGGTCAACAACTTCGGTGCATTCCTCAACTGGGGTTTGATGAAGGACCTTTTTGTGCCTTTCCGCGAACAGAAGATGAAAATGCAGAAAGGCAACCGCTACATCGTACACGTTCACCTTGACGAGGAGAGCCATCGCATAATGGCTTCGGCCAAGGTCGAGAAATATCTCTCGCACGAAATGCCCGCCTACAAGATGGGAGATGCCGTTGAAGTGTTAATTTGGCAGAAGACTGATCTCGGATTCAAGGCTATTGTCGACAACCGTTTCGGTGGACTGCTCTACGACCACCAACTTTTTCGTTCCCTGCACACGGGTGACAGGCTGACAGCCTATGTTCAGCAAGTGCGTGAGGATGGCAAGATAGACCTCATGCTCCAGCCCATTGGACAGCAAGCAGCACACGAGTTCAGCGAAGTGCTACTCGAACACCTACGTAACAACGCTGGTCACACCGTGCTGTGCGACAAAAGTCCTGCAGAGGGAATATATACCGTATTCGGCGTCAGCAAAAAAGTTTTCAAAAAAGCCGTCGGTGACCTTTACAAGCGTCACCTCATCACTATCAGCGACAACGGGCTTTCGTTGAATTGAAATTGGATAATTGACAATGATAAAATTGCGCAACATCACCAAAAGTTTCGGCACGCTGCAAGTGCTGAAGGGTATTGACCTCGATATCGAGAAAGGCGAAATCGTGAGCATTGTAGGCCCCAGCGGCGCTGGCAAGACCACCCTGTTGCAGATTATGGGCACTTTGGACAAAGTAGACAGCGGAACGGTGGAAATCGATGATGTGGACATCAGCCGTCTGTCGCAGAAGCGCCTCAGCCGCTTCCGTAACCAAAAGATTGGTTTTGTATTTCAGTTCCATCAGTTGTTGCCTGAATTTACAGCTTTAGAGAATGTCATGATACCCGCGTTCATCGGTGGAATGGGTAAGAAAGAAGCACGAGCCCGTGCCGAGGAACTGCTCGCTTTCATGGGACTAAGCGAACGCGCCCAGCACAAGCCCAACGAGTTATCTGGTGGTGAGAAGCAACGTGTTGCCGTTGCCCGTGCCCTCGTGAACAGTCCCGCTGTGGTAATGGCTGATGAACCTTCTGGTAGCCTCGACACGCAAAATAAGCAGGAACTGCACCAACTTTTCTTCGACCTGCGCGAACGCTTTGGCCAGACATTCGTCATTGTTACTCACGATGAAGGACTTGCCAGCCTCACCGACCGCACTATCCACATGCGCGACGGCCAAATCGAAAAGACCAGTGCTCAGGAATTATAGAGAATTCTCTTGTCTATCAAATTGTTGGCAATGGCATAGATTGTGAGGCCTGCCAAAGAATGAATTTGTAGTTTGCGCACAATGTTGCGTCGATGAGTCATCACCGTGTTAACGGATATAAATAGCTGATTAGCAATTTCCTTGTTCGACAAACCTTGAACGAGGCAAACAATTATTTCCTTCTCTCGCTCAGAAATCGACTCCTTGCTGTCGGCCTGCTGTATAAGGCTCGATATGCGTGCAGACACGTCCTCGCTCTTCAACTGCTGTTCCAACGAACGAATAGCAGGCACAAAGAGCACTTCCTCAACATTGCTGTGATTCGATAGCCATTCCTCGTTGTTGTAAATATCGTAGAGGGTAGCTGTCAACTGGTTGTTGGCCAGTCCGTCGTGGGGAAGGTATTTGATAATGATGTTTTTCAGCTCTTGAAACTTACCCGTAGTGTCACTGTGATGCTTCGCGAAAATCTCAACATTGTAGTTCGACATCTGCTCGCCTCGCAACAGAGCCTCAACGTAGGGGAACAGGGTCTTCTCTTCATATTTCATGTGCAGACGGATGTCATGGGCATACTCGTCGTAGAGGCGCAATATCAATGAGGCCAGATTCTTGGATGAGCCAAGTATCTCCTTCGCATCCGGGCGTTCACCAAGACTGAGTGATTCCTCCAGTTTCTTACGGATAGCTGGAAGCTGGAAGTCGAGGAAATAGTGATGCGAGGCACGAAGATAGCCCAAGAGTGTATCAATTGAAATTCTGTCGTCTGCTTCTTTTGGGGCATACCCGTTAATAAGGAAATTGACCACTGTGAGGAATGTGTAGCAGTCAACGCCTTGCTCTTGACAAACCTCCATGACTGTCTTGTCGCCAAAGCCCAGTCGGATGCCAAAGGCTCCCAGCCCTTGTAGCATACTATAGTTATCGCTGATGAGGTCTATCATCTTGTCATCGGCCTCGTATAGTTTCATCCTTTTCATAGTAGCATAACTAATTACGCCGCAAAGATACTACATTTCCACGAAGAGGGCAATCACTATTTATAAGTATTTCATTATTTACAGCTCACGGCTTGTAATCACTAAGCAGTATGCAACTCATCACAATCGAGTACACACAGAACCACGAACCCGATAGAACACCCATTTTTGCGTATTGCAACATTCCTTTATTCACAATACCTTTGCGGCGGAAAACGAAATAGGACATGAAGAAAATATTATTTCTACTGATTCTTCTTACAGGCATGTCGGTTACTACCGATGCCAAAGTAAACAAAGACTCAACACAGGTGGAGGGCTATCAGAAGTTTCGTATTGGTGGATACGGCGAAGTTGTAGCCTCGTTCATGGGCTACGGAACAAGCCGCTTCAACGGCACCACGACAGGCAACACTTACGAGCGTCGCAATAGCATAGCCATTCCTCGCTTCGTCATAGCAGGCGATTACCGATTTAACAAACACTGGAATCTGGGAGCCGAAATCGAGTTCGAAGCCGGCGGCGTGGGATTAGAGACTGAGATGGAAGCCTCGGAGAATGGCGAGTATGAGACAGAGATGGAAAAAGGAGGCGAAGTAGCGCTGGAACAATTCCATCTGACCTATTCCTATAATAAAGCATTCAACATCCGTGTGGGACACATGGTACTTCCCGTGGGCCTAACCAATGCCCACCACGAGCCCATCCTGTTCTTTGGCACAGTACGCCCAGAGGGCGAAACCACCATTCTGCCCAGCACTTGGCACGAGACAGGCCTCTCGTTATTTGGCAGCATAGGCAAGAATTACTCAAAGTTGACTTACGAAGCTTATGTTACTGCAGGCCTGAATGCCGACGGATTCGGACGCGACCACTGGGTGGCCGATGGCAAACAGGGACTGTTCGAGACGGACAACTTCACCTCGCCAGCCTACACCCTACGACTGGAATACGACGGCGTGCCAGGTCTGCGTCTGGGAACATCTTATTACTTCTGCAACGACGTTACGGCCAATGCCGACAAACGCTATAAATACTCAAGTGTGGGACGTTCGCACCTGAACATCTTCAATGCCGATATACAATATCGCAACAAGTACATCGCAGCTCGTGCCAATATTATCTGGGGACAGTTGGAGAATGCCCGCAAGATGAGTGGTGTGAGCCTCAGCAACAAGTCGAATTATCATCATGGTAAATTACACAGCATTGCACAAAACGCACTAACATACGGGGTAGAGGCAGGACTGAACATGCGCTCACTCATCAAGTGTAAGCACATGCCCACGCTCTATCCCTTTGCCCGCTACGAATATTTCAACCCTCAGCAAAAGGGCGAAGCCGGACAGACGATGGATGCCCGCTGTCAGGTAAGCAAGTGGGTGGCAGGTGTCAACTACTACCCCCTGCCCTATCTTGTTGTGAAGGCCGACTGGAACACACGTCGCATCGGCACCCAGCGAGTCTTCGGCGGCGGACGTTACAATCGCGAGAACGAGTTCTCCTTGGCTGTTGCCTTTACCGGCTGGTTCTGGAAGAAATAACCTGCCCATAAGACCAATAAGACCAATTAACTAAAAACAATGAATATGAAAAAGTATTTTATGATGGCAGCCCTTTTGATGGGCACAATGGCTTTCGTAGCCTGCAACGATGACGAACCAACACCCAACAACGGTGGTGACGATGACAGTCAGCCTGCATTGGTAAGTGTAGAACAGATTATTGACGGATGTATGGACATTGCCAATGAAGTCGGTAATGCCAAGATTGGCGACCCATTGGACCTCTGGAACAACGGCGAACAGACCAAGGCACTGTATGCTGTAGAGTCATGGTACAGTTGGCACAGTCGCGAGGACTACTCGAACAACATCCTCTCCATCCGCAATGCTTTCTACGGCACTCGTGATGGTAATATTGCAGGAAGCTCGCTGGCAACACTGATAAAGAAGAACAACGAAGGATTGTTCCAGACCGTTGACGATGCCATCCAGAAGGCACATCAGGCCATACTGAACATTCCTGCTCCCTTCCGTAATAACATCAATGCTCCGCAAGTTACAACTGCCGTTACAGCCTGCAACGAACTGGAAGAGACATTGAAATCGCTGAAAGCCTACCTCCAGCGCACCGATGCCGTGAATGCCGATGACGTGCTGCAGCCCATTCTGGTAACCTACGTCAACGATGTGGTACTGCCCACCTACAAAGAACTGATGGAGAAGAATACGGCCTTGCACGAAGCCGTCAAAGCTTTCGCCACTGCTCCCTCGGACGATAATTTCCAGAAGTGCTGCAACGCATGGCTCGAGGCCCGTACCCCATGGGAGACCAGCGAGGCGTTCCTTTTCGGTCCCGTAGATGCACTTGGCTTAGACCCCAACATGGACTCGTGGCCTTTGGACCAGGAAGCCATCGTGAACATCCTGAACTCAGGTGAGTATAATAATATGGTATGGGGTGACGACGATGACGATGAGACGGTAGAGGCCAAACAGGGTGTGCGTGGTTTCCACACAATGGAGTTCCTCATCTTCAAGGATGGTAAGGCTCGCACCATCAATGGCGGAACGAGCACCGATGCTGCCGATTTGGACTATACTGCCGCCAACGCACAAAGTTGGGGCAACTACATGGTGCAGGTGGGCAAACTGCTGCAACAGGATGCCACCGAGCTCTACAACGCATGGACCAAGAGTTACGAAGGCGGTAAGGCCTACAAGGATTTGTTCCTGAGCCACGAACTTGATGATGATGACGAGGAAGAGTAATAGTGAGAGGTGAAAGGTGAGAAGTGAGAAGAAATATCTAAGCATGATGTTGGCGACGGTCATGATGATGGCCGTCGTTAGCTGTTCAGATGACGAGGCCATCGGCGAGGGCGACCTGACCGTGCCCAAGGGCTATAAGCTTTCAGCCGGAACATCCACCATCTTCAGCAGTTCGTCGTTTGCCTACGACTCTGAGGCCGACTGGGTGACGGGCGACCTGAAACGCCGTTTCATCCGTGGCGACAAACTCTACGACGATGCCCGTACTAGCTCGAATGATTATGGCGGCGGACTGGGGCCCGTCTATGCCGGTTACTCGTGTGGTTCGTGCCATCGCAATGCCGGACGCACAAAGCCTGCCCTGTGGACACAGACAGGAACAGATTCCGATGGCACTCCTGTCTACGGTAGTGGTTCGTATGGTTTCTCGTCGATGCTGGTCTATGTGACACGCAAGAACGGAGCTTTCTTCCAAGACTATGGGCGCGTCATCCACGACCAGAGTGTTTATGGCGTGACGGCTGAAGGCAAGTTGGAATGCCGCTGGCACAGCCAGCAGTTCCAGTTCCCCGACGGCACGCCCTACGAACTGGTCTATCCCGAATACACCATCACCGACTGGTACAAGCCCACGTATCGCGATTCGGGCGAGCCCATTCGACCAGAAGACCTTTTCTGCACCGTCAGGATTCCCCTGCGACATGTGGGCATGGGACAGATGATGGCCATCGACCGCAACGAGATAGAGGCGCTGGCTGCCAAGTCGAACTACCCTGAATACGGTATATCGGGCCGAGCCAACTACATCACGGAGCGTGGTGTTCGTCAACTGGGTCTCTCCGGCAACAAAGCCCAACATGCCGACCTCACTGTTGAGTTGGGTTTCTCGAGCGACATGGGCGTTACCAACAGCCGATACCCCGAGGAAGTGTGCGAGGGGCAAAGCCAAATGCAACAGGGTTCGATGATGGGTCTGCTCTACGACCAACTGGAGATTTCGACCGAAGAGATGGAGAATGTCGACCTCTATCTGCACACCTTGGGCGTTCCTGCCCGTCGCAACGTGAACAACAAGACTGTGAAACGCGGCGAGCAGATGTTTTTTGAGGCCAAATGTCACCTGTGTCACGTCACCACCCTGCACACCAAGCCACGGGGAGCCACGTTGCTCAACGGCACCGAACTGCCCCAGTTGGGCAACCAGACCATCCATCCCTACAGCGACTTCCTACTGCACGATATGGGCAGCGAGATTATGGGTGTGGGACTCAACGACAACTACGTGAGCGGTCTGGCCCGTGGCAACGAGTGGCGCACCACCCCGCTGTGGGGAATCGGTCTGCAGGAGACGGTGAACGGGCATACCTATTTCCTGCACGACGGACGCGCACGCAACTTCACCGAAGCCATCATGTGGCACGGGGGCGAGGCCGAGGCTTCGAAGAACCTCTTTGCCCGCATGCCCAAGTCCGACCGCTCTGCCCTCATTAAATTCCTCAAAAGTCTATAAAGGCCCCCCCTCACCCTCCCTGCGAGGGAGGGAGTGCTTACTTTAATTAAATAAATACACTCATGAAAATATTAAACCAACTTCTATTTGTGATAGGATTAGCAGCACAGGCTACCACGCTACAGGCAAAGGCAACTACTCCCTCCCTCACAGGGAGGGCGGGGGGAGGGTCTGCACAGGACTCCCTGCACATCGACATGGAGAACGGTGTGCTGGGCATTGCCGACAATCGCGGCTTCACCCTGCAGTCGAAGAACGGCAAGTTCGTCTTCAAGCCCTACTTGATGCTGCAGACGCGCGGCCAAGTCAACTACTACGACGACGAAGGGCTGGACAAGGCCTACAATCAGGACAACGTGGCAAACTCAGGCTTCGCACTACCCTACGCCATTCTGGGCTTTACAGGTAAGACCTTCGGAAAGCTCGACTACAACCTCAGCATCAATGCCGCTGCCACAGGGGCCAACATCCTGCAGCAAGCTTGGGTGGACTACAGCATCTCGTCGGCAGCACGCTTCCGTGTGGGTAAGTTCAAGACGCCCTTCACCCACGCCTACCTGACCACGCTGGGCGAAACGCTCTTCCCCATCGTGCCCACCTCGCTCACGGCCTCTACCATCATGCCCTACACCCTGAATGCCGTCACTCCACAGATAGCCACAGGCTTCGATGTGGGAGTAGAGTTTCATGGAACAGCCACGCTAAAGCGAGACTCACAATGGCTCGTGGGCTACGAGGCAGGACTGTGGAACGGAAGCGGTTCAGTCGTGAACGGTGCCACGAAGACCTTCTCCGACGACTGGCACATTCCCTCGCTGCTCTATGCCGGACGGCTCACCTTCATGCCCTGGGGCCGCATGCCCATGACACAGGGCAATGCCAGCATGCTCAAAGGCCGTCACATGCAATTCGGCGTGAGTGGTGGACTGAATGTGGAGAGCGAGAGTGAGAGCACCAACGACGCACGTCTGGGCGGCGAGTTTTCGATGCTCTACAACCGCTGGTACGTGGGAGCCGAAGCCTACTGGATGCACGTGGGCTTCACCAAACGCATGAAGGTCAGCCAGACGTTCAACTACTGGGGAGCCTACGCCCAACTGGGCTACTTCGTTGTGCCCACCGTGCAACTGGGTGTCCGCTACGACTTCATGGACCGCAACGGCACGTCGAAGGACGGTTTCCTCAACATGCCTGCCGTCGTCTGCAACTACTACATCCCGAGGGTTCACCTGAAGCTATCCGCCATGTACCAGTTCACGGGCCGCTATGGACACAAGACACAGCTCGACCGCGACAACGACGACCTTGGCATCGCTACCCATCACGCCTCCCTTCAACTACAATTCAGTTTCTAACATGACACGCCCTCTTTCATTATTTCATTTTTTCATTCTTTCATTCTTTCTTGCAGCCTGCGACTCGGGCGACATCATCGAGAAGACCGCAGCCAAAGAACAGAGCGGGCACACCGTAAGGCTGACTGCAAAGGTTTCAGGCATAGCCGACCTTGCCGACAAATACACCCTGGCGCTTGCCACCTTCAAGGCTGGCGACAGCTATGCCCTCACGACCTACAACATACCGTCTTCGACAAGTGAAGGTGACGAGGTGAGCATCGTGGTACCCAGCGTGGGCAGCGACGTCAGCACTGTGGAACTGGCCATCACCAACCGCCTGCGCCAGCGCGTCATCACACTGGCAAGCATCAGCATGGACGACTATGCCAACAGCACCGACACCATCCGCCTCGATGCTGGTGCGGTGGACGTGGCCATGTTCAATGTCATCCAGCACAACGTCTTCAACCAGTCGTGCATCCAGTGCCACGGGAGCAACGGAGGCGGTGGCGCTGCAGGGCTGAACCTTACCGAGGGAAAGGCATTTGCAAATCTTGTCGATGTTGCCAGCACGCGCAAGGAGGGCATGTTCCGCATCGTCAGCGGCAATGCCCAGCAGTCGCTGCTCCACCAGATTCTGGGCGAGGGCGGCGAGGACATCCTCCACTACAACCACACCGAGGTGCTCAGCAGCCAGTTCAAGAACGACGTGGCTGCCGTGCGGCAGTTCATCGACGACTGGATAAACAAATTGAAGATTGATGATTGAAAATTGAAGATTATTTCGTTAATTTGTGGCTATGAACTATAATACCTTATATATTGAAGATTTGGGAGTGACGGCAGAGGTGGCTTCGTTCTGCCCCGAAAAGGGCGTGGGCGAGTGGCACGTGATGCTGCACGTCGAGCCACGCCGTGAACCGTTCGAGGCACAGTTGCGCCGCATCTATGAGGCCGAGGACCGGCTACCCGCGATGCCGGGCTTCGAGGGGGCGCGGTACATCCTGAAGCGATACTTCCTGTCCGACAGCACCAACCAGCAGCCACTCATGCGGCAGGAGCCCGACGTG
>JBGUVX010000032.1:0-68982 GCA_045220575.1 Bacteroidaceae bacterium | reverse complement strand
GAAGAGGGGAGAAAATTGAAAAAAAATTGTGGTTGTAGTCGGGAGGCGTGACACCCGTGACAGCCGTGACAGCAAAAACTGCGTGGTCTTCGCCTGCCCGACTTCTCCACTTTCCATCTATATCTATAGATTTATATATATAATAATATTATATATATATTTATATTATTATAGTATTACAGAGTGTGCTTTTACTGTGTTCGCCTATACGACTATATATCTATATATAATTAATAATTATAATAATTATAAAACGGCAGAGCTGTGAAATGGCACGAAAAAGACTGTCACGCCTGTCACGCCTGTCACGCCCTAGCAGGTGGCTTCGTGAACCTATGCGCGGAACATCGTGATGTTACGGTCTAAGGATTACTATCGCGTGGGGCGAAGGGATAGTATCGCGTCAGCCATAGGAATAGTATCGCGTGGGGCGAAGGGATAGTATCGCGTGGCGGGAGGGGACACAATGTATCTGCGGGCTTGACGCTTGGGCACGTTGGTAGGGAAGGTTTACGAACCTGTGGCTGTAAGTTCACGAACCTGTAGCTGTAAGTTCATGACACATTACAGATTACAATTACAGTTAGGGTAAAGCAGTTTGGAAACTTGTCACTTACAATCTTTAATCTATTATATTTATTATATATTATATATATAATAACTGTCTGTAACCAATTTCCTGAAAACCTATCTGTAATCTGTAATTGTAATGGCTTGTGTACTTATGCCCATAGGTTCCGCAACCTTTGGACGGAAGCATAGTGTTCCGCGTCGAGGGACGCGACGGGTCGCGGGAAAGGGTGCGATGAGTCATGGGTGATGGGGATTCGTTGAAGGAAATGGCGGTTTCGCTGAATAAATTTGGTGTGATAGCAGGAAAGATAGTATCTTTGCACAGAAATTAACTGATACGTGACTGAATTATGAAAAAACTTATGTTAACGTTGCTCATGTCTGTGGGAGCAATCGCGGTAAATGCCGAGGGCTTTCCCTACCTGACCTTTGAGACTACGGACGGGGCACGGGTGTCTGTGCCTGTTGAGTCGCTGTCGCTGAGCATCAGCGGGACCACGCTGAAGGCTGGTTCGCAGTCGTTCACCCTCGTGAACCTTGCCAAGATGTACTTCTCGGATGCCGACGAGACTACGGGTATTGAGACAATTGGACAATTGGACGATTTAGAATCGGACGATTCTATCTACGACCTCAGCGGAAAGAAAATTGTAAATAGTAAATTGTCAAATGGTAAATTACCTCATGGTGTGTACATCGTGAAGACAAAAGAAAAGACCTATAAAATAGTAGTAAGATGAAGGATTCGATGATTTTTCTCCTAATGGGTAAAAAGATATTTGTTCTTTTTATAGCCCTCGTGCTGACACTGACAGCGGGGGCGCAGACATTGAACGTCCGCACGGGAAATGTGGTTTACCAGTTCCCCGCCTCGAAAACGGGCGAAATGCCCTACAACAACGGTGAGTCGGTGACCATCATGGGCAGGACCTTCGCACTCAGCGAGGTGGATGCAATGGATGTTGACAACACAACGGTGAAGGACAACGCAGTGACGGTGACCTACGACGGCGCATCGGCAACGGTGACGGTGGCAGGCAATGTGGCTCAGTACGTCACGCCAACCGTCAGCGGAGCGCACGTCAGCATCGCCCAGACGAATACTGAAGCTGTGGACGACGACGAGATAACCTACACCCTGAGCGGCACGACCACCGACGGCGAGTTCTCCCTCACGGGTTCCTACAAGTGCAGCATCGCGCTGGGCGGCCTGACGCTGACCAACCCCAGCGGCGCTGCCATCAGCATAACGAACGGCAAGCGCATACAACTGAGTGCGAAGAAGAACACCGTGAACACGCTGACGGACGGCGCCAGCGGCGAGCAGAAGGCCTGCATCTACAGCAAGGGACAGTTGCAACTGCAGGGCAACGGCACGCTGAACATCGTGGGCAACACGAAGCACGGCATCAAGAGCGGTGACTACATCGCCGTGAAGAACCTCGTGCTGAACATCACGAAGGCCGTGGGCGACGGCATCTCGTGCAACGAATACTTCCTGATGGAAAGCGGCACGGTGAGCATCAGCGGCGTGGGCGACGACGGCATCCAGTGCGACCTGGACGGCGACACCTCGACGGGCGAGACCACCGACCACGACGATGAGGACAGCGGCAACATCTACATCCAGGGCGGCACGCTCAACGTGAGCACAACGGCAACGGCCTCGAAGGGCATCAAGGCCACGGGCGAACTCTTCATAAACGAAAGCAGCAGCGAGACAGTCGTCAAGGTGACGAACAAGGGTGGCGTGGATACGACCAACTCCTCAGACCTCTCGGCCAGTGCCTGCCTGAAAAGCGACAAGGCCATAAACATCGCTGGCGGCACACTGACGCTGACCAACAGCGGACAGGGCGGACGTGCTATCAACTCCGACGGAACCCTTACCATCAGCGGAGGCAACATCACAGCTCGTGCCGAAGGTTCGAACTACGGTTCGTCCAGCGGTGGCGGCGCACGGCCCGGTGGCGGCGGCAGTTCGAGCTCCAGCCACAAATATGCCAAGGGCGTGAAGGCCGACGGCAACATCGTCATCACGGGCGGCACGCTCTCCGTCTACTCGGCAAACCACGAGGGACTGGAATCGAAGGGAACCATTGACATCAGTGGCGGACAGGTTTCCGTTCAGGCCAGCGACGATGCCATCAACGCGGCCAGTCACCTCACCGTCAGCGGCGGCTACGTCATGGGCTACTCAACGGGCAACGACGGCCTCGACTCCAACGGCAACATGTACATCAAGGGCGGCCTCGTCTATGCCATCTGCAAGGGTTCGCCGGAAGTGGGCCTCGATGCCAATACCGAGGGCGGCTACAAACTCTACGTCACGGGCGGCACCATCATCGCCATTGGCGGCCTGGAGAACGGCAGCAGCCTCACACAGAGCTGCTATCAGTCCTCGTCGTGGAGCAAGAGCACTTGGTACAGCATCACCGTCGGCTCTGACGTTTTCGCCTTCAAGACCCCGTCGAGCGGCGGCAGCGGAATCGTTGTCAGCGGTGCATCGCAACCCACGCTGAAGTCTGGCGTCACCGTCACGGGCGGCACAAGCATCTTCGGCGGCATGGGCAACATCAGTCCCACCGTCAGCAGCGGCTCGTCCGTCAGCCTCTCCTCCTACACAGGTAACAGCGGAGGCGGCGGAGGCCCCGGCGGTGGTGGAGGCCCTTGGTGGTAAGACTCGAAAATGAGAAACAGCCCCCTCCCGACCTCCCCGAGGGGAGGAGATGGAGTAAAGCTCATTCGCTCGGCTCGAAGAGACGCTTGCTAGCAAGAACTTCAAAAAATTGAAATGACACATCTGATGAAACACCAGTCGCGACAGGAAAATATGCTATACTTGGCAGTGTGGGGTTTGCTCTTTGCATCCCCGCTGCTGAGTTTGTATGTGCGCATGGCCAGCGATGCCAATGCCGTATTCGACTGGTTCGAGGTGTTCGTCGTGTGGCGTAAGTTCGCGATTTACCTGCTGCTGTTCCTCGTCCACAATTTCCTGCTGGCACCGCTGTTGGTGCACAAACACAAGCGTGCGGCATACTTTTCCGTAATGGCTGTCATCGTTGCCACCTTCACGCTCTATCAGTGCAACAGCCGACCGCAGATACCCGACGGGCGTCCCTCCCGCGAAATGAATCGACCCGAGTTTCATGAGCCCTCACACGATTCGGACTTTCCTGAACGACCCGAACCGCCGCGTTTCGGACAAGACCGCCGTCCGCCGCTAATAGTCGGCGAGCACGACATTATGGCCATAGTGGTGCTGCTACTGATGTTCGGCGCCAATCTGGGCATCAAGGGCTATTTCCGTAGCCGCGACGACCGCAGGCGGCTGGCACAGTTGGAGCACGAGAATCTGGAGCAGCAGCTGGAGTACCTACGCTATCAGATTAATCCACACTTCTTCATGAACACGCTCAACAACATCCACGCCCTCGTCGATATCGACCCGGAACAGGCGAAGGAAACCATTGTGGAACTGTCGAAGATGATGCGCTTCGTGCTCTATGAGGGCAACAAACAAGGTGTACCCCTCACTCAGGAACTGGATTTCATCCGCCACTATGTCGCACTGATGCAGTTGCGCTATACCGATAAGGTGAAGATAACCCTCGAACTGCCTATGGACGCGCCCAATTACCAGATACCACCACTCATCCTCATCACCTTCATCGAGAACGCCTTCAAGCACGGCGTCAGCTATCAGCGCGATTCGTTCATCGAGGTGAAGGTGGCTGTCGAAGACGGCAGGCTGCAGTTCCGTTGCCGCAACTCGAAGGCAGAGAAACCCAACGAGGAGAAGGGCGGCGTGGGGCTTGTCAACGTCCGCAAGCGCCTCGACCTGCTCTACGGCAACAACTACACCCTCAGCATACACGACGAGGCCAGCGTCTTTACCGTAAACCTTGTCATTCCCCTCCACCCTTAATCCTTCACCCGCATGATACG
This sequence comes from Bacteroidaceae bacterium, assembly GCA_045220575.1. Taxonomy (GTDB): domain Bacteria; phylum Bacteroidota; class Bacteroidia; order Bacteroidales; family Bacteroidaceae; genus Physcousia. Next base: position 64,461 of record JBGUVX010000032.1, on the reverse strand, counting down.
TTGCATGGCTATTGACGATGAGCCGTTGGCGCTCCGACAACTCGTCACCTACATCAGCAAGGTGCCTTTCCTCGAACTCGCCGCTCAGTGCCAGAGCGCCATAGAGGCCCGTTCGTTCCTGGAGCACGACACAGTCGATGCCATCTTCTGCGACATCAACATGCCCGACCTCAACGGCATGGACTTCGTGAAGTCGCTCGCCTCGCCGCCCCTCGTTGTCTTCACCACGGCCTACTCGGAGTACGCTGTCGAGGGTTTTCGCGTGAATGCTGTCGATTATCTGCTGAAGCCCTTTGGCCTGCAGGACTTCCAGCGGGCGGCAAATCGGTTGAGGGAAAGGCTCTCCCCCCAGCCGTCACAGCGTGGGGAGGGGGATGGTTCCGATATTTTCCTGAAGGCCGATTCACGCATCGTCAAGGTCTCTGTCCGCGACATCCGCTATGTCGAGAGCATGAGCGAGTATCTGAAGGTCTGGCTGGAAGGCGAGCCGAAACCCATCGTCACCCTGCTGTCGATGAAGAAGATGGAAGAGTACCTGCCCGACGGCTTCATGCGTATCCACCGTTCATATATCGTCAACCTCAACAAGATACAGGAGGTCGACAAGAACCGCGTTATCTTGGATGCCAACACCCGCCTGCCCATCGGCGATCTCTACAAAGATGCCTTCCGCTCTTTTCTCGATACAAGATTCCTCAGCAAATAATCTTTACGGCTTTTCAGGATTGCAGGGAATATCAAACACTTTCGGTAACATGCCGATGTGCTCCTTCACCACCTTGTTGCCCTCGATGAGTTGTACGCGGATGCGTTGTTTGGCATCGCGATAGACTCGCAGGTCGAAGTCGCCGCCGCCGATGCGGATGTGGCGCAGACTCATCTCCGGCCAGTCCTTGGGCAGGCGAGGGGCTACGCTGAAACTATGCAGCCCTGTGGGGCGTATGCCGAACAGTCCTTCCGTGATGATGCGACCGTACAGGGCACTCTCGGCGGAGAGGTGGCGCTGGTTGCCTTCAGGCCACGCCTCGATGGCGTAGGGCACATGACTTCCCAACAGGCGCGTACGCGAATAATATTGTAGGAACCTCAGCGTGCGCTCCGTGTCGCCGGCCATCAGTGCTCCGCGTAGGGCGTAGAGTGTGGAGCGGTCCCAGAAGGTCTCGCTGCCAGCCTGTGTCAGCATGCCGTCCTTCGTCCACAACCGAGGCGAATACAGTGCGTCGATGGTTCCCTTTGCCCGCTCGAAGATGCCCATTGTCAGGGGGATGCAAATCCACGAGCGCAGTACATCGTTACCTTCGTAGTAGCGATAGGTGTCGAAACCCTCCACCTCGGCGTGGAAGTATTGGTCCATAGCCGTGCGCAACTCGCGGGCCTGCCGTTCATAGCTCTTCGCTACAGTTGCCGGCTGCTTCAGGTCGCGTGCCAGATAGGCGGCAGAGAGCAGGGCGTCGTAGTACAGCGAGGAGGTGCAGAGGTTGGCATTGCCGCTGGGGAAACGTCCCTCCAGTTCGTCGCGGTCGGAGCGCACCACACCAGCCTCGTTCAACTGCCGGTGGCAGTATTCCAGTGTCCACTGGATGAGAGGCCACAGTTGTCGGGCTTCCTCAAGGTTGCCACGAGCCAGTGCATAGCGTGAGGCACCGTAGGCAATCATGGCAGCATCGCCGCGGTCGCCTGCGCCGTTCCAGTAGTCCGTGCCTTCGGCAATGATGCTGCTGGGTATGGGTTTCCATTCATCGTTCATCCACGCAGCAAACATCCGCCACGAGTTCATAGCTGATGCGTTGGCATATTCGTCGCCGATGAAGGGGAAGAAGGGATTGGCATATTCCGCCTGGTCGTTAGCCCAGATGGCAGCATAGTAGCGTTCGCCGCCTGGCCCGTGCATGGGGCCGTTCTTGGTCTCGTAGATGCTCTCGCAGGCACGAATCTTGGAGAAGGCGAACATGCGGTCGAGCACGGGGTCTGGCGTCTGTAGCACCAGATTCTTTTGCCAGCTTTCCACTAATTCCCGTCGGGCTGCCATCTCTGCTGAAGCATCACAGGTCAGCGGCTGTTCGCTTTGCCTGCGGGCGCTGACTACTGACGAGAAGGTCAGGCTCTCTTTGGGCTTCAACTGGAAAGTGCCTGTATCGTAAAGCCTGGACTCCACTACGTAGGCTCCGTCCACGCCTTTGGAGGCATCGCTCGTTATGCGGTGTTCCGTGGGTTCGATGCTGACGGACAAGGTGCGGTCGCCCGTATTCGTCAGCGCGTACAGCTCTACCAGCGCGGGCAATGTTGGCGAAGGACTCAGCCTGCGGCTGACGCTGATGTTGCCAAAGTGGCTTTCTACCACCATCGCGCCCTCCTGCAGGGAAATCTTTTCCACCCGCTCCTTGCGGTTCGTCAAGCGGCTCTGCCCGATGAGCACACTCTCCAGCGGATTCCAGTTGACGTAGCGGATGAAGCTGGCGTGCGTGTCGTTGGGGATAGTTCTGAGCATGGGAAACACCAAATGACGTTCGCAGGTGAAGTTCCCCTCGGGTGCTATGCCATAGTGCAGCACCACCGACATCCGCTTGCCCGACATCTCGATGTGGTCGCTATGCGCCCTTCCATCGTTTGTCCATGTAATCCCTCCCTCGTCGTTCAAGGTCCAAAACGGTTTTTCCGTCTCTTCGGCACGGGCGCTCCCTCCCGTCAGGATGCCCATCAGCATCACCAAACACAATAATCCCTTTCCTTTCATATCATATATCATTTTATTCCCTCATTAATTAGAAGAGGGGCTTCTGTACACTTCATAACTTCCCCCGTCGCTTTGGCAATACCTGCGAAGAAGCTGCTGGATGTATTCGGCATTCTCACGGACGCGCTGTTCGTTGCCGTCGTATCCGTTGATTAGCACCACCAGATGTGTGGTGTCGAGCGTCATTTTCGTTCGCTCGTTGTCGCTGGTGGGAGTACCCACTCCGCCCATGGCATCGCGATAGACGGGCAGTCCCTCGATGTTCAGCATACCCCGTCCGATGCCCTCATAGGGTTCGCCTTCGCGTCCGATGCCCAGCGTCAGCGTGTCGCCCACGAAGCGGTCGGCATCGAAGCCTCCGATGCTGTAACCATAGGCTATGGAGGCCAGATTCACCAAGTCCACCAGCGTGTCGCGCTGATAGAGTTCCTTGCCTTGCAGCACGCGCCGTATCAGTGCCTCTGAGGCGGGCCGGTAGCGCGAGGGGTCCTTGCCGCAGGCCTTGTATACCCTGCGGGTGGCGGCAATGCTGGCTATGTCTTTCAGCGACTCCGTTGTCAGTTCGCTGCGGAAGCGCTCGCCCAACACCTCTATCTCTTGCCAAAGCTCCTGACAATAGGGCGAATTCACCACTTGTGCCTCCACGCAGGCCCCCACGAAATCGGGGCACACCTGTTCTATTTCCTTCGATACTATAACTTTCATGCTTATGGGTAAAATGTTAGAATGAAACGGTAGTGATGCGGTTGGTTGCCGTCGATGGTGTATTCGGGCAGGGTGCGCTTGCCCCAGGTGTCGGCGCCGCCTACGCCGTGGACGCTCAGGTCGATGTTGAGGTTGACGAAGCGCCCACGAGGAATGTCGTTGGGATGACGAGGAGCGCGTTCGAGGTCTTCCTCGCCGTAGTCCCAAGCGCGGATGCAAAGGGGCTGGAGCCCATCGATTCGCAGTTTGCCAGACTTCCCGGATATTTCGAACCAGCGAATGTCGCAGCGGTTGCCGTTGTCCTGCGGATGAATGTACTCGGTCTCGTAGTCCTTGAGCGGCATTTCGTATTCACCGAGGAAGGCGGAGCGCTTGCGGTCGGGATAGTTCTCCCAGGGACCGCGACCGTAATAGCGGATTTGCGTATAGTCGGCAGACAGGCGCATGCGCATGCCGAACTTGGGCATAAAGGGACGTTGCTGCGCCGAGGGTGTGTAGTCCATTTCGACCAGAATGCTGTGGTCATCGATAGCTGTGTAGTTCACCTTCACGTCTTTGACCTCCTTCCATTCGGCTACGCGACGGGCAAATCCCGCTGCGCTCTGGTTGTCGTTCTCCGGTTTCCAGAAGTAAGGTTCCAGGGGAGCCTGTAGCACCTCGTGTCCGTTGACTCGCCACGAGGTGAGCTTGTTGCCCTCGGTGGTGATTGAGCCCCCCTTCTGCTCCTCCCTGTGAAGGAGGGAAGTAGAGGCATTTGCTTGGTGTTTCCACTCCCAAGGTTGTAGCACGAATTGCTCGCGGGCAACGACAAACCCTTTCTTTGCCCAAGGCTTATCCTCCCTTAGGCGGGCAGCAATGTTGAGCAGAGTTTCTGTACCAAAGTGCAATGTGTCGTAGGTAATCTCGTATTCGTCGGCCTCTGTAAAGCTGTCGTGGTTGATGATGCGTATTCGACTGTCCTCCCTGATAAACTGCAGGGGCTGATAGACCTTCTGCACTTCATAGTAGTGGGGATGCGGCTTTCGGTCGGGAGCAATGAGCCCGTTGATGCAGAACGCTCCGTCGTTGGGTTTGTCGCCAAAATCTCCACCGTAAAGGAATGTACCGTTTTTCTCTATTCCCTGATCTACCCAGTCCCAAATGGCGGCACCACAAATGCTTGAGTCTGCGTAAATCACGTCCCAATACTCCTGAAGGTTACCCATGGAATTTCCCATGGCATGGGCGTATTCGCGCATCATGAAAGGTTTGTCCTTTACCTGTTGGGCGTTCTTCTTCAACTCGTCGGGATACAGGTAGCTGTCGTCCCAGATGGCGGAGTAGCGACGGTCGCTGTCGTAGAAAGGTGGGCGAGTGGTGTCGAGTTCCTTTACCTTATTATACATCGCCTCGATGTTCGGTCCGACGGCTCCTTCGTTTCCCAAGCTCCAAAGAATGACGCAGGGATGGTTGAAGTCGCGCTTGACCAGAGATTCAGCTCTGTCCACGTGGGCTTTCTGGAAAGTAAGGTCTTCGCCCATCTCTTTGTTGGCATAGCCGTAGCCATGAGTTTCGTGGTTGGCCTCGTCCATCACATAGATGCCCCAGCGGTCGCAGAGTTCGTAAAGGTACTCGCGGTCGGGATAGTGCGAGGTTCGGAGGAAGTTGATGTTCGCCTGCTTCATCAACCGAATGTCCTCCTCATAAGTAGCATCATCCACGTAGTGACCCGTCTTCGGGTGGTGGTCGTGACGGTTTACACCGCGTAACTTCACATTCTTGCCGTTGATTTTAAAGACCTCGCCCACGATCTCCACCTTCTTCACACCGAGGTGGTAGTCGAAGTGCTCAACGACATGTCCCTTCTTGTCCTGCAACTCGATGCTGAAGGGATAGAGGTTGGGTTTTTCGGCTGACCAGAGACGCGGGTTCTTTACGCGACAGACTATCTGGACGGTTGTAGTGTCGCCTGTCATTAGCTTCTTCACTCCAGTGTTCCATTCGTGACCTTCTATCATGAATACGGCTTGTAGGTTCTTGGCGACTTCTTTGCCCATGTTGCAGATGTCGATGGTTGCTTTTACCTCGGCTTCCGAATAATCCGCATTTGGTTCTACTGTCACCCTGTAGTCGGCTATATGCACCAACGGCCTTACCCACAATTGCACGCTGCGGAAGATGCCGCTCAGCCGCCAATAGTCCTGATCTTCGAGGTATGAGCCGTCAGACCAGCGATAGACCTCTACGGCGAGCTTGTTCTTGCCTGCTCGCAAGTATTTCGTGACATCGAACTCAGCTGGCGACATGGAGTTTTGGCTGTAGCCCACTTTCTGCCCGTTGACCCATACGTAGAAAGCCGAGTGAACACCACCGAAGTGGAGTATCAGTTTTTGGGAGAGCATCTCCTTCGTGACATTGAACAGAGTGACGTAGGAGCCTACGGGGTTGCGATTCTCGTATGCCGTCCAGTCCTTGGGCGGCTCGCTGGTCACGCTGGGACGGTTCTTCACGAACGGGTAGTTGATATTGGTGTAGATGGGTGTGCCGTAGCCTTGTGTTTGCCAGTTGCCGGGAACCGTAATCTTGCCCCATTGGCTTACGTCGTAGTCCTCTTTATAGAAATCGACAGGTCGTTCTTCAGGATTCCTGCTCCAATGGAAGAACCACTGCCCGTCGAGACTCACAATCTCCTTGCAGTCTTTCTGCTTCGACGGCAATTGTAATGTGGCGTGATAGGGGAGTTTATTGATGCCCAGCACGGCAGGATTCTCCCAGTCTTTCGGCTGTGCCTGCGCCTGCAAGGCCAGCAACGAAGCTAATATGATGAGGCTCTTTTTCATGCTTATTTAAGTTCTATGTCATCGTAAGCCATGCGTTCTCCTTTTGCCAGACGGTCGGCATCGAGTTTGATGATGCGGGCCTTGGAGGCGGGGAACTTGATAGTCTGCCAAATGGGATTGTTCACGATATTCGAGAACTCTCCTGAGGCCAGTTTTGTCCAATGTTGCCAGTCGGTGGAGGCCCAAAGGGTGTAGTGAGTGATGAGTCCGTCCTTGGTTCCTTGTGGTGGCAAGTAGCGGAAGGTGGTAAAGGTCTGCTCCTGGTCCCAGTCAATCATCATCTGCGTGGGACTGCTGAAGAAAACATGTAAACCAGACGACTTCTTCTCGCCTGAGTCGGGGATGTCGGCTGTGAGGTCGGGCGCGAGATAGACACCCAGTTTCTTGATGATGGGTTCTGCCTTTGTATCCACGATTGTGAAGCGGAACTGCGTGGCTTTGACGGCGGGGAAGCAGATGATGCGGCGATGTCCAATGGTGGTAAGCCCGTCGTTACCATCCACCAATTCGTCTTTCAGCGATATCCATTTCCCCTCTACAAAGGCTTCTAACGTGAACTTCTTCACTCGCTGACCGAGTGCAATGTCTTCCTCGGCAAGGAAACGGTTGAAGACGGTCGGGCGTTTGAAACTGATGGTGAGAGACCCGTTTACAAGTTTAGGGCGCTTCACTTCTTTCACTACATTTTTCTTGAAGATAGTCTCAATCATTTTCTTGAAGGCGATGCCTCGGAGACTGTCAGTGGGATGGATGCGCCCGTTGGGGGCTATGGGGAAGTTCAGCAGCAGGGTAGAGTTTCGGCCTACGCTTTTGTAGTAGGTATCCATCAGTTTGGACAGACTTTTCACGTGGGCGTTCTCTGTCTCGTGGTAGAACCAGCCGGGGCGGATGCTGGTGTTTGTCTCACCAGGGCACCACACGTCGCCGTTCTCCACGCCGTAGTGCAGCATGGGGTAGGGGGTGTCGCCTGTGCTGGGCATCAGGCTCCAGTTGGTCTCACCCACATTGCCTGCCTCAGTTCCCACCCAACGCAGGTCGCCACGGTCGCCGCCGTCGTTCCAGATGACGGCATTGGGTTGCAACTCGCGAATCATGCGGAAGGTCTCAGCCCACTGGTAGTAAGTCTTGCCATCGATGCGCCGCGTTTCGTTTGCCCCGCCGTACCAGCCGTCGCCACCATTGGCTCCGTCGAACCATACCTCGAAAATTTCGCCATACTGGGTCAACAGCTCGCGCAACTGGTTGCGGAAGTAGGTGACGTATTCTGGACGACCGTATTCAGGATGGTTCCTATCCCATGGGGAGAGGTAGACGGCGAATTTCAAGCCCTCTGCTTTGCAGGCATCGGCCAGTTCGCGCACGACATCGCCCTTTCCGTTCTTCCAAGGCGTGTTCTTCACGCTGTATTCCGTATATGCCGAAGGCCACATGCAGAAGCCGCAATGGTGCTTGGCTGTGAAGATGATGCCCTTCATGCCTGCCTGCTTGCAGACACGTGCCCACTGGCGGCAGTCGAGGTCGGAGGGATTGAACAGACTGAGGTCCTCATTGCCGAAGCCCCATTCCTGGTCGGTATAGGTGTTCATGGAGTAGTGAATGAAGGCATACATTTCCATGTCCTGCCACTTCAACTGATTCTTTGTCGGAACCGGCCCACAGGGCTTGACTTGTGCCGAAAGGGTCAGTGTGCTCATCATTGCCATGAGGCAAACCATCATTTTGCAGATTGCTGTTTTCATGAGACTTTCTTCTATGTTTTTATGGGCAATATCGTTTATTTCGCGCTAAAATTACAAATAAAAAGCCAAACGACCAAAAACTCTCCCTATCTACTAACCTTTTGTTCCCCTTTTCCCATCTGCAAGAAGTGTATGGAATGTATTCCGTTCCTTCCGCCAAACTCAACGGGAAAAAACAGGCGGAGCGACACGTTGTTTGCCTCCAAGCGACGTATCGTTGCTTTACTCGTGCAATTATCTTTTCAAAACAGGATAATTATCCTATCACAAACGGATAATTATGTTAATGCCATCGGATAATTATCCTATCGATGTCGGATAATTATCCTTTTAAACTAACGACACGTCGCTTCGAAGGATACGACACGTCGTCTTATCGTTAACAACACGTCGCCTTGTCCAAGAACTCACGTTGATTAAGACCTAATCCATAAATAAAGCGGGATTCATAATGCACAATTCGCAAATATTTTCTATCTTTGTGTGGTTTTGATATCGGCATCGCGTTGCCATCAGGTTATGGACTATAAATTGGATAGACATTTTTGTCTGGACGACTCGCCCGAGTTCCGTATGGTGGAGCTGGGGGAGGTGACGAGCACGAACGACTTCCTGCGCAACTACCGCCCTGTGGGGCCGGAGCGACGCTTGACGCTGGTGACGGCGGAATACCAGACGGCTGGTCGCGGGGCGGGCAGCAACCGGTGGGAGTCGCAGCCTGGGCAGAACCTGCTGTTCAGCTTGCTCCTGCACCCTCGCCACATCCCTGCCGACCGCATGTTCGTCCTCAGCGAGGTCCTTTCCCTCGCCATCCAGGCCTCCCTAAATCCCCCCATGAGGGGGGACTTTGCCCGCAGTAATGGACGTGATGCCTATAAGACAGCCTCGCCAGACAGATACAAACTGCTGAAGGAATTCGCAAAAGAAAACAGACAATATCCCACAGAGGCAGAGAATGCTATGTGGGAAATATTAAAAAATAAAAATCTGGGGGTTTCCTTCAGAAGACAACATATTATTGGAGACTATATAGTTGATTTCGTATGCCTTCAGCACAACTTGATAGTTGAAATAGATGGTGGCTACCATAAACACTCGGAGCAAAAGGAATGTGATGCCGATAGAACAGCCTCGCTACAACGTATGGGGTTCAGAGTTATACGTTTCACGAACGAAGAAATAATTGGTAATACACAAAACGTGTGTCGTACTCTTCAAGTGGCTTTGCAACCCTCCCCCATTATGGGGGGAGATGGTGGGGGGCTTCAAATCAAGTGGCCCAACGATATTTATTGGGGCGACAGGAAGATATGTGGAATGCTCATCGAGAACGAACTGAGGGGCGACAGGATAGAGCGCTCGGTGATGGGCGTGGGCATCAACATTAACCAGACGGAGTTCACATTCGACAGAACCCAACAGGACGGCCTGCGACGAATGGCAGAACCTGTGTCGTTGGTACAGATTGTGGGCGAGGAGGTGGAACGTCGCTTCGTCCTTGAAAGGGTGGTGGAGAACTTTACCCACTACTACGAGTGGACGGAACAGGGGCGGTTGGACGAACTGCACGAGATGTACCTCGATCAACTCTATCGTCGCGGCGAGAAGCATACGTTTCGCGACAAGGATGGGGAGTTCGTGGGCACCATCGTGGATGTGGAGCCTGCGGGGCACCTGATAATTGTCGATGAAACGGGCAGAAAACGAAGCTATGGCTTTAAGGAAGTGGAATACAAATTAAGAATTAAAAATTAAGAGTTAAGAATTAAGATATTATGGCAAAGTTTAAGAGAATTCTGCTGAAGCTCTCGGGCGAGAGCCTGCAGGGAGAACAGGGTTATGGCATCGACGTGAACCGTCTGAACGACTATGCACGTCAGATTAAGGAAGTAGTGGACATGGGTGTCCAGGTGGGAATCGTCATCGGAGGCGGAAACATCTTCCGCGGTCTGACTGGAGCCGGCAAGGGCTTCGACCGCGTCAGGGGCGACCAGATGGGAATGCTGGCAACCGTCATCAACTCGCTGGGCCTGTGCAGTGCCCTGCAAGCCATCGGACAAAAGACGACGGTGCTGACGGCTATCCGCATGGAACCCATCGGCGAGCTGTACACTAAATGGAAGGCCATCGAGGCAATGGAGCGCGGCGAGGTGGTCATCATGAGTGGCGGGACAGGCAATCCCTACTTCACTACCGACACGGGCTCTTCGCTTCGCGGCATAGAGATTGAGGCCGACGTGATGCTGAAGGGAACACGTGTAGATGGCGTTTATACCGCCGACCCGGAGAAAGACCCCACGGCTACGAAGTTCAAGGAAATCACCTACGACGAAATTTACAACCGCGGTCTGAAGGTGATGGACCTGACAGCCACTACCATGTGTAAGATGAACGACCTGCCCATCTACGTCTTCAACATGGACATCGTCGGCAACCTGAAGAAGGTGATGGCAGGCGAGGAAATAGGTACGCTCGTGCATAATTGAGCCCTCAAATCAAATTTTAATTTTCAATATTTTAATTTTTAATTAAATTATTGTATCTTTGCACGCGCTAAACCAAAATCAAAACTAAAACAATATGGATTTCAATAAAATTACCGCTGCCGAAGCTGCAGCGTTGGTAAAGAATGGTCAGACCATCGGATTGAGTGGATTCACACCTGCCGGCACAGCCAAGATGACTACTGCCGAGATTGCTAAGCTGGCAGAGGCAGAACATGCTGCCGGACGCCCCTACAAGGTAAACATCTTTACGGGAGCCTCTACGGGTCAGAGCTGCGACGGTGCTATGTCGAACGCACAGGCAATCGACTTCCGCGCCCCCTACACTACGAACCCTGACTTCCGTAAACACGTGAACCTGAACGAGCTGAACTATAGCGACCTGAACCTCTCGAACATGGCCACGCAGATTCGCCAAGGCTATCTTGGCCCTGTCAACTGGGCTATTATCGAGGCTTGCGCTATCGAGAAGGTTGGCAACAAGGCACACATCTACCTGACTGCTGCCGGCGGTATCGCCCCCACTGTCTGCCGACTGGCCACCGAGGGCATCATCATCGAGCTGAACGCCTTCCACGAGCGTAGCGGAATGGGCATTCACGACGTTTACGAGATAGAGGACCATCCCTACCGTAAGCCCATCATGATTATGAAGCCCAGCGACCGCATCGGTAAACCCTATATCGAGGTGGATGCCGACCGCATCGTAGGCGTTGTAGAGGGCAATATCCCCGATGAGGCCCGTTCGTTCAAGGATGCCGACCCCATCACCACACAGATTGGTCAGAACGTAGCCGACTTCCTGCTGGCAAACATGAAGGCAGGCAAGATTCCTCCCACATTCCTGAACCTGCAGAGCGGTGTGGGCAGTGGTGCAAACGCCGTGCTGGGCGCACTGGGACAGTGCCCCGAGGTGCCCAACTTCAACATCTACACCGAGGTGCTGCAGGATGCTCCCATCGAATTGATGCGCGAGGGCCGCGTGCTCTCTGCCTCTGCCTGCTCGCTCACCGTCACAAACGAGTGCATGAAGGGCATCTATCGTGATATGGACTTCTTTAAGGACAAGCTGGTGCTGCGTCCCTCCGAAATCTCCAACAATCCCGAAGTCATTGCACGCATCGGCGTTTGCTCGCTGAACACTGCTATCGAGGTTGACCTCTATGGACACGTCAACTCCACCAAGATTTGCGGTACGAAGATGATGAACGGCATCGGTGGAAGCGCCGACTTCACGAATAATGCCTACCTCTCTATCTTCACCTGCGGCTCTACCACCAAGGGTGGTGCCATTTCGAGCATCGTGCCCTTCGCCAGCCACATCGACCACACCAACCACTTTGTCAATGCCGTGATTACGGAATACGGCGTGGCTGACCTGCGTCACAAGAGCGACATGCAGAAGAGCCTCGAACTCATCAAGGTGGCTCATCCCGACTATCGCCCCATGCTGATGGACTACCTGAAGTATGCCGAGAAGACGGGTGGTCACACTCACCACTGCCTCAGCGCTGCCTTTGCCATGCACGATACCTTCCTGCGCAAAGGTGATATGCGCTTGACCGACTGGGCTGAGTATTTGAAGGATTAAGAAATAGAAGTGAAGAACTAAGCGCTGTGTAATGCCAAGAAAAAGAAAGAAGATATCCCTGCGTTGGCAGGCCCTCACCAGCACCATCAGTACGACCTTTGTGCTCATACTGATGGGGCTGGTTGTCATTTGTGCCCTCACCGCCCGACAGTTGAGCGAGAGTGTGAGGGAAAGCCTGACCGTCATGGTGATGATGGGCGACGACGCCTCGAATCAGGATGCGCTCGACTACAAGGCAAAGCTTGAGAAACGTCCCTGGGTGAAGGACATCACCTTCATCAGCCGCGAACAGGCTCTCGAAGAGCAGACCGAAGCCTTGGGCACCGATCCAACAGACTTCCTGGGAGGAGTGAACCCTTTCACCCCCTCGCTGGAACTGTACCTCGTAGCTGACTATGCCTGCACCGACAGCCTGCTGTGGATAAGCAAGCGCCTGAAGAGCAACAAACTGGTGACGGACGTCATATACCAGAAGGAACTGATAGAGCGACTGAACAGCAACCTGCGTAAAGTGACCTACGTACTGCTGGGCATTGCGATTCTGCTGTTGCTCGTTACGCTGGTGCTCATCAACAATACCGTGCGCCTGTCGGTCTATTCGCGTCGCTTCATCATACACACCATGAAGCTCGTGGGTGCCAGTTGGGGATTCATCCGACGTCCCTTCATGCTGCGTGCCTTGTGGATAGGACTGGCTGCAAGCGTGTTGGCCGATGCCGTCTTGCTCGGAGGCATCCGTGCGCTGTGGAACTACGACCCTGTTATGCAGGCCTATGTTACGCAGGAGAATGTCATCATTACGGCTTTGGCAGTCTTGGGCTGCGGATTGCTTTTGACGCTGCTCTGCACCTTCATCAGCGTCAGCCACTTCCTCTCCATGCGCGAAAAGGAGCTTTACGGTTAAACTCACATTAACGACTAAACATTAGATATGAGTAAGAAAGATTTTGCATTTGGCCGAATGAACTACATCCTGCTGGCTATCGGCATGGTTGTCATCATTCTGGGCTTTGTGTTGATGGCTGGCTCGGGTAGCAACGAGACCACCTTCAATGCTGACATCTTCAGCGCCCAGCGCATCAAGGTGGCCCCAGTGGTATGCTTCCTGGGATTCCTGTTCATGATTTATGGTATTATGCATAAACCCAGCGACAAGGCATGAGTACGATTGAAGCCATATTGATGGGCATACTGCAGGGACTGACGGAGTACCTGCCCGTATCGAGCAGTGGTCATCTGACCATTGCATCGCATTTCTTGGGTGTCGACGGAGAGCAGAACCTTACATTTACCGTTGCCGTACATGTGGCTACGGTGCTCTCTACACTCGTCATCCTGTGGAAGGAAATCGTGTGGATATTGCGCGGCCTCTTCAAGTGGGACGGAGCCATGAATGCCGAACAGCGCTATGCTTTGGCCATCTTGGTCTCAATGATTCCCGTGGGCATTGTGGGCGTATTCTTTAAGGACTACGTTGAAGAGATATTCGGCGCTGGACTGTTTGTCGTCGGCTGCTGCCTGCTGCTGACGGCTGCTTTGCTCATTTTCAGCTACTACGCCAAACCTCGCCGTAAGGAGTATGTTTCTTTAGGAGATGCCTTCATCATCGGATTGGCTCAGGCCGCAGCCGTCCTGCCAGGCCTCAGCCGTTCGGGCAGCACCATTGCCACGGGTCTTTTGTTGGGTAACAAGAAGGAGAAGCTGGCACAGTTCTCCTTCCTGATGGTCATACCTCCCATATTAGGTGAGGCATTGCTCGATGTCATGAAGGCCATGAAGGAAGGGACGGAGGCTGCAACAGCCGGCATAGGACTGTGGCCTCTTGTGGCAGGTTTTCTGGCTGCTTTCGTCAGCGGATGTCTGGCTTGCCGTTGGATGATAGGTATTGTACGCCGTGGAAAACTCATCTACTTTGGCATCTATTGTGCCATCGTAGGTTTGCTGCTAATCTTCCTGGGATAACCTTGGATGACCCGGTGCTATCCGGGCAAAACAAAGAAATATGGATTTCGAAGAAGGACAGATTCTCTATTTCGACAAACCGCTGCGTTGGACATCGTTTAATCTGGTGGCCAAGGTGCGCTGGATGCTTTGTCAGCGCCTCGGTCTGAAGAAATTGAAGGTGGGACATGCCGGCACACTCGACCCTCTGGCAACAGGGGTGCTCATCGTTTGCACCGGTCGCGCCACAAAGCGCATCGATGAACTGCAGGCAGGCACCAAGGAATATGTGGCAACCTTGCAACTGGGAGCCACCACGCCCTGCTTCGACTTGGAGAAACCCATAGACCAGACCTATCCCACCGAACACATCACCCTTGAGCTCATTCAGCAGATTCTGCCCCGTTTCATGGGACGCATCGAGCAGGTTCCCCCTGCCTTCTCTGCCTGCAAGGTCGATGGGCACAGGGCGTACAAACTGGCCCGACGGGGCGAGGATGTGCCGTTGAAACCGAAGATTCTGGTTATCGATGAACTGGAGCTTGTGGCATTCGATGCAGGGAAGATGCAACTGACCCTTCGCATTGTCTGCAGCAAGGGAACCTATATAAGGGCCTTGGCTCGCGACATAGGGCAGGCCCTGCAGAGTGGGGCACACCTCATTGCCCTGCGCCGCACACGAATTGCTGATGTTCGGGTGGAGCAATGTATGCAGATTGACGACTTCGAGTCGTGGCTCGAACATTGTCAAATCGGTAATAGTAAATCGTAAATAAATTGTAAATAGTTAATCGTTAAATTGTTTATATGAAGCTTTCACAATTCAACTACAAACTTCCAGAGGAACGCATAGCACAGTATCCCACCCCCTATCGTGACGATTGCCGACTGATGGTCATTCATACCAAGAGTGGCGTCATCGAACATCGTGATCAGTTCCGTGACATACTGGATTATTTCGATGAGAAGGATGTTTTCGTGTTCAACGACACGCAGGTGTTCCCTGCCCGCCTCTATGGTAACAAGGAGAAGACAGGTGCCAAGATTGAGGTGTTCCTGCTTCGGGAGTTGAATGAGAAGTTACGCCTGTGGGACGTCCTCGTCGACCCGGCACGAAAGATTCGTATCGGCAACAAACTTTATTTTGGTCAGGACGATTCTATGGTGGCCGAAGTCATCGACAATACCACAAGCCGCGGTCGTACGCTTCGCTTCCTCTACGATGGCGACCACGAAGAATTCAAGCAGGCACTCTTTGCCCTTGGTGAGGCTCCGCTGCCGAAGGAGATGATAAAGCGTCCGTCTGAGCCCGATGACATGGAAAACTTCCAGTGCATCTATGCCCGTAACGAAGGTGCCGTGACGGCTCCTTGCTCAGGACTCCACTTCTCGCGCCAACTGTTGAAGCGCATGGAAATCAAGGGTATCGAGTTTGCCTATGTCACCATGCATTGCGGTTTGGGTAACTTCCGCGAAATCGATGTCGAAGACCTGACCAAGCACAAGATGGACAGCGAGGAGATGCACGTCGGACAGCAGGCTTGCGATGCCGTGAACAAGGCCAAGGAAGAGGGAAACAAGATTTGTGCCGTGGGTACCACCGTGCAGCGTGTTCTCGAAACAGCCGTTTCTGCCGATGGAAAGATAAAGGAATTCGAGGGCTGGACCAACCGCTTCATCTTCCCTCCCTACGAGTTCCAGATAGCCGATGCTATGGTGGCTAATTTCTATATGCCACAGAGCACGATGCTCATGCTCACTTGTGCCTACGGTGGCTACGAACGTATTATGAAAGCCTACAACGAAGCCCTTCACGACAAGCGCTACCGCTTTGGCGTTTACGGCGATGCCATGCTTATTATTCAAGACTGATGGAACACAAGTTGTATATTGGTCTGGGCAGTAATCTGGGCGACCGTAAGGCTTTGCTCGACGAGGCGTTGCAACTGGTTGACGAACGCATCGGGCAGGTTGTTCGTGTGTCGTCGTACTATGAAACGGCACCTTGGGGATTCGAGTCCGAGAATGAATTCCTCAATGCCGCCGCACTGGTCATCACCACGCTCTCGCCACAGCGTTGTCTGAAGGAGTCGCAGCGTATCGAGCGTCAGTTGGGACGTACCGATAAAACGGAGAACGGTCTCTTTCAGGATCGCACCATCGACATCGACCTGCTGATGTATGACGACTTGCACATCGAAGAACCCGACCTTGTGCTGCCGCATCCCCACATCAACGAACGCGAATTCGTGATGATGCCGCTTCAGGAAATTCTCAACGAAGAATAGACTATGCTCGTTAAGGTTCACGCAGCAGCAGTACAGGGTTTGGAAGCCATTCCCGTAACGACGGAGGTAAATGCCTCGCGAGGTATGCACTTCTTCCTCGTGGGACTCCCGGACAATGCGGTTAAGGAAAGCTACCAGCGCATTGTGGCTGCCATTCAGAACAGCGGCTACCGCTTCCCCATGCAGAACCTGACGGTGAACCTCACGCCTGCCGACCTGAAGAAGGAAGGCTCGGCTTATGACCTGCCCATAGCCATCGGCATTATGGCTACGGCGGGTGAAGTTTCTACCGAGCGCCTGCCGAAGTTCCTGATGGTGGGCGAACTCAGTCTCGACGGTTCCCTGCTGCCCATACGTGGTGCCTTGCCCATAGCCATAATGGCTCGTGAACAAGGTTACGAAGGGCTCATCGTGCCTCAGCAGAATGTGCGTGAGGCTGCTGTGGTCAATAAGTTGCAGGTCTACGGGGCCGACAACATGCAACAGGTCATCGACCTGCTCAACGACACCCCACTTGCCATCTCACCTACCGAGGTGCAGACGCGCGAGGAGTTTTATCGTCGCCAGAATGACTTTGAGCTGGACTTTGCAGATGTCAAGGGACAAGAGGCTGTGAAGCGTGCGATGGAGGTGGCTGCTGCTGGAGGGCACAATATGATAATGATAGGGCCGCCGGGAAGTGGAAAGTCCATGTTGGCCAAGCGGCTTCCAACCATATTGCCACCTCTTACGCTCAGCGAAAGCTTGGAAACGACACAGATTCATTCTGTGGCAGGAAAGCTGAACCGCGATACGTCGCTCATTGCCCAGCGTCCCTTCCGCTCGCCTCATCATACCATCTCACAGGTGGCTCTCGTGGGAGGTGGACAAAACCCGCAGCCGGGCGAGATTAGCCTGGCTCACAATGGAGTTCTTTTCCTTGATGAATTGCCAGAGTTTTCGCGTTCGGTGCTCGAAGTCCTGCGCCAGCCTTTGGAGGACAGGATTATCAACGTATCCCGTGCTCGCTATGCCGTCACCTATCCTGCATCCTTCATGTTCGTTGCCAGCATGAATCCATGCCCCTGCGGCTATTATGGCGACCCTACCCACACCTGTACCTGCACGCCCGGTCGCATCCAGCAGTATATGAGCAAAATCAGCGGCCCGCTGCTCGACCGCATAGACATCCAGTGCGAGATACAGCCCGTGCCCTTTGCTCAGCTTAGTCAGATGCAGCCAGGGGAACCAAGCGAAAAGATTCGAGAGCGAGTCATCAAGGCAAGACAGATTCAGGAAGAGCGTTTCCGTTCGCTCCCTATTGCCGAGGGCGCCTCACGCATCTATTGCAATGCACAAATGACGGAAAAGATGCTGCACCAGTTTGCCGAACCCGATGCACAGAGTTTCGATATGCTGCGAATGGCTATGGAGAAGCTAAGCCTCTCGGCTCGTGCCTACACTCGCATCTTGAAGGTGGCCCGCACCATTGCAGACCTCGAAGGCTCGGAGAAGGTGCAGCGCCAGCATATTGCCGAGGCCATCGGTTACCGCAGTCTCGACCGCGAAACGTGGGGAGAGTGACAATAAACGGTAAATGATAAATCATAAATCGTCAGATGGTAAATAGACAAACGGAAATTAAATAACTCAACCAATAAGTTACAACTATGAAAAAGACCTTAACTACACTGATGTTGCTCATCTGCGGCATCGTTCTATCATGGGCCGACGGTCCATTCCGTACTGCACGCTATGACGGTTTCAAGGTGTTGTCTCCCAAGGCAGGCAGTATCCTGATGATCGGTAACAGCATCACCGACATGCACATCTGGCAGGAGGTATTCCGGGATGCCAACGGCAACTACCTACCCATCTGCAACCGCGGAAACTCGGGTTCCTACTCCACGGAGCAGAGTGAGAACATCGAGAGCTACATTGCCAACGGACCATCCAAGGTGTTTCTGATGATAGGCACAAACGACATCGCCACCAGCGGCGGCCTCAACTTCACCCCCGAGCAGGTGCTCAGCTATGTCAAGAGCATGGTGAATCGCATTCACCGGCGTTCGCCAAGCACACATATCTACCTGTACCCGATTCTGAACAACAACACTGGTAATCGTGTTCGGGCAACGTGGCTGCACTACAACGAGATCCTGAAGGACTACATCAACACATCGAACGATGCCCTCCTCACCTTCGTAGATATCTACGACGCACTGCAGAATCTGGCTAACGGCGGAGCCTGGAGCAATGACAACCTCCACCCCAATGCCGCCGCCTATAAGATATGGTGTCACGCCATCCTACCCTACTTAGGCGAGAATGTCACCAGCGTGTACGACGATGTCAACGGAGACCTCACCACCGTTCAGCGTCAGGACGGCCTCACCAGTATGCACGGTGGACGTGCCACCATGTTCTCGGTGATGCCCATCAGCGACGATGACATCATGATATTCGGCGATGCCGAGATCAAGACGGCCGAATGGTGGGAGCTGCTGGGCAACCCCAACGTCAAGAACCGCGGCACGGGCTGGAACAACAGCGGAGACATCGCCACAACCAGCAAGGAAGTGGATGCCACATGGGCAGCCACCGGCGCCGACAAGTCCGGCTGTCCGAGAGCCATCTTCGTATATACAGGAACGAGCGATGTCACAGGCTCTACCGCCATGGCAACGGTGCAGTCGAACTACACAGCGCTCATCAACAAGCTGAAGGCGAAAGCCCCGACAGCTAAGATCTACGTGATGGCCATCCATCCTCGCTACAACAATGCCTCTCTGAATACAGGCCGCATCACCACCTTCAACAACTGGTTAAATAATACGCTCGCTGCCGGCGACGCGAATGTCAAGTTCGTAGATACTTACACCCCGTTGCTCAATGGTGACAATGCGGATGGCAACTACGTCAACAGCAACCAATACCTCCTCGGAAAAGGTAGTGTAGTCTTTGCCAATGCGATGGCTGCCGCCTACAATGCCGATTTTGACACCAACCAACTGGTTCCCGTATCCGTTGAGACAGGCAACACCAACTATGCCATGGCCACGCGCCGCAACACCATCGGAACAGCCATCACCGCTGGTCGTGACATAGTGGCCGGGACGAAAGTCGGCGACTACACCGAAGCCAGCGTCAGTGCCTTCAGGGCTGCAGAGGATGCCGCATTTAGCGTGCTGGCCCAGCAGACCATCACCGATGCCGAGGTGACGAATGCCGTCAATGCGCTTAAGGCCGGTCTTGAGGTGATTGCCCCCACAAGTGCGAACACAGCAGGCAAGTACTTCCGCCTCTATACTCCCAACCGCGGTTCCCGCTATCTGACAAACAACGGCAGCGGCACAACCATGTCTGGTCTGCCACTAACCACCTTCGACAGTCAAGTATGGCAGTTGGAGGGACGTAACGATGGCTCTTTCGACATCAAGAGCGTCTATGACGACTCCTACATGGCCATGACCTCGCCTATTTCCACGACAAAGGCAAAACCCGCCAACGGATGGTCGTTTGTCGAGAGCAACACCCCCGGGCTGTTTATCATCAAGAGCGGCACGAACCAGCTCAACCAGCAGAACAACACCCCCTACAACATTCTGAACTGGGGCGGCGGCAGCAATTTGAGCGATGACGGCTGTAAGTACAAGATTGAAGAGGTGGACGCTTCCGATTTCGACCGCCTACAAGTTCAGGACGGCCAGCTATATACCATCGCGGGATATGTTGCCCGCAATGGCGGCACCACCAACTACGTTTACTACGACGGCACGACCCGTTCGATGAGCACTACCCCACCTACCGACAGCGACGGCGGTTGGAGGGCTGTGAAGGTGGATGGCGGCTGGAAGTTTGAATCCGCCAAGGCAGAAGGCCGTTATCTGACGTACGAGGGCGTGGATGCCACGGGGGCCGTCTATACCATCGAGCCCGGTGTTGCCGCCGGTTGTCTGTCAATGCGCATCAATGGTGTGTGGTCAGCCTCTTCCGAGAATGGTGATATGGGCGGTAAATACAAAGCATCAAACAACACCGTGCAGTCTGACCAATATAACTGGTCCACCGACTGGAAGATCACAGTCTATGATGTTATCGAGACAGGGGCGAACCGCATCACAGAAGCGGAAACCCACGCTCAGCCTATCTACCACCTCAGCGGCGTGCGAGTCAACAAGGTAGAAAAAGGGAACATCTACATCCAGGGCGGCAATAAGATCGTAGCCAAATAACCCTTCGCAGACATCACCCCATCATCGTGCCAAGGCAGTCCGCCATCGGAACATAGGATGTGAATACCTGCAATCCCACCACATCGCCGAAGCCATCGGCTACCGCAACCTCGACCGTAGCGACTGGGCCGAACGCGCCTTCTAACCGCCCCTGCTTCACCACAAAACCAAACCGCACCTGCCACGATGAGTGACAAGTGCGGTGTTTCTTTCCAATAGTCGATAGTTTGTGGTTCGGGATGTTAATCTCCTTTTATATATTTGTTTATCTGCCCTTTTATCTGCCCTTTCGCGTTCTACCGCACCTGCCACCTAACTGAGTGACAAATGCGGTTTTTCTATTCGTAAATGCCCTCATAAGGTTAGCGAAGCCGTCCCTATGACTCTCATGTTCGTTGATGCAGTTCACCAAATGTCTTCTTCTATATTGGGATTATTATATATCGATTCAGGAACTAATTCAATATAATCGAGGAAGATGCCATTTCCCTGCCATACATTTTTAATGCGGATGTAATAGGATTTATCCACTTCCATTTTTTGGATGAAACCAATATTTCTTAAACTTTTGGGATTATTACGTGCTGACTCATAGCCTTCACCTCCGTAGCTGAAAGGTCCTTTGCAAAATCCTAAGTTTCGCATATTTTTATCATGTAGTGCATTTGTCTCATCATCATTTGTATCTTCCTTCCAACCAGAGGATTCAATCATCCTTGTACGCCAATCTTGAGGAATTCCCATAGGCATCAACATGTTTTTATCTTCTCCGAAATATAACTGATATAAGCTCCTATCATCTGCTAAGGTTGAACCTATTCTAAATTGATATGTTCCCGTTGCAGGAATTGGTGGGAGTTTAATAACTATATTATAAGAATCGCCATTGAAGTTAAGGACATCGCCTTGATAATAACAATAGTTTTCTTTATATCCATTGAAATATACAAGTGAAGTTTCATCGTTCGCTTCAAGATTGTCAGAACCTTGGAATATTGTATCAACGGGTATTGAAACATTTTGGTCTGCTTCTTCTTTTGAGCATTTTCGACGTATACCGAGATTCAATAATTCTGGGAACAGGGTAATAGCATCAAAGCGTAAACGACTGTCTGCTAATGAATGCTTTGTTTTTGTATCATACAAGAGTAAACCTTCGATAGGATAGATGATGCCATTAGTCAGGTTCAATATGGCATTGTCCTTTTGAACCCTCACACCAATATATTCTTGGGAACATGAAATTTCATGCCCAGTTCCATGACGTGAATTGTCAAGGACAGGGAATCTGTTCAGGTATATGCCATTACTCTCAGCTGATTCATACACTTTCAGTAGACGACTATTCATTGTCTGGTAATAATCCATCACGGGGATGGTTAACTTTCCAGGGCGATTTATGTCGTAAGCATATTCGTTTGCATGCACGACCAGTTGATAAGGAGAGAGCTGCACGGGTAGAATATGGTATGCCACAAACTGATGAACAACATTTGAATCGTTTGTGTATTCATTATCATTGGTTCCATCCAATGAATTATCTACCTGAAGGATGTATCCTTTAATATCTTCAACAGTTATGTCCGCTGCAGGTTTACTCAATATCTTTTCCCAGCAGGTGTCAGGTTCAGCGAAGAGGGTAAATCGGGATTCCCATGAATTTTGTGAGGTGGCGTTTAGAGAATCCTTGAATCCTGTAGCCTGTGTTAGCTTTGCCCAGACTTGGTATCCTGAGATCGGATTTTCCAAACAATCAGCAAGGAAACGTCCTACAGTTGGACCTGTGACCTGTTGATTCCCCTCAGAAGTGCAGATGATACTATCAATATCATTGACATATATTGTTTCGCTGTTCTCGCCTTGCCTTATCTCGTGAAAGTATTCTATACCATCATAGAATGATAAAATCGAATCAACCTTTGAAGACATGTATTGTTCTAATCCAAGGTTTTTGCGATAAACCTGAATGGTCTGTGCTTCTATCCTCAACGTCGCTGACAGTGCAAACAAAAGTGCGTAAGTGTAAATCGTTCTCATTTCTTCAGCAATTTAAATGTTACGCCATTGCGTTCAATGACATAGACACCCTTGGGAAGCGCGTCTAAGTTCAGTTGTCTTTCCTGGTCAATAGTTTGGATGAGTTGCCCATCCATAGAGTACACGCTGGTCCCTCCTGATTTAGCTTTAACATATAGAAAACTGATTGCATCCTGCTGTGCTCCATTGAATGTAATTCTCTCTATTTCTTTAAGAGGATATTCAACTTGAATGTTATTGGCCTTGAGAAGCATCGTCTCTGCTTGGTAAGTAATTCGCGGTTTGTTCTCGAAAGCGAATTCCACTGCTGGTTTGCCTGTTTGCCATATTGTAAGAATACTACATTGGCCTATACCAGCTAAAGGAGATATTGTTGAAAATAATAAAAGAAGTAACTTTTTCTTCATTGCTTTAAAGATTTAGAATCTTATTTGGAAGAGATGTATTGTATACAAATATAAAAGACGTGGACTTCATTCGTCTACGCTCTACAGGTATCGCCAAACACCCAACTATCATATCCGAGTAAAAGCCCACGCCATCGGCGTGAGCATCCGTGCCTTTACTCTTGATAGTTCTTGAAATTTTGGCGAATTTGTAGAACAAGAATCTAAGCGGACGCTTCTGTCTGTATGTCCTTACATCAATATATTATTCCATTGGCAGTCAATTTTGGTTGTTACGGCTGCTAAATTACGAAAAGTTTTTCACAGCCGAAAGAGATTCGCAGGATTTTTGCAAAGCCTCGTGGACTTCAAGCACTTCGGTATAGTCCAAATATTATAATGTCATAGGAGCATATAAAAGTGCAATCGTAAATATTAGGCCTTCTCATTTCTTAGGTAATTTTGGTGTATCTTTCTGCATACTCTTTTCATCTTTGGCTACACGCCTTTCTACCTTCTTGATGTCCTCAGCAGGTGGGAGGTTCTCAGGCTTGATGCCTCGCTGGCCCAGCATACTACGAACACTACGGTTGTTCTGAACATGCTCGGCAGTAATGTTGGCCTCGCCATAGAGGTCCTTCTGTTCCACATTGTAGTTGGTCATCTCCGTCGCCAGATTCTTGGCAGCGATGGTGAGCGTCGGCAAATAGTCGGCCAAAGCACCGCTTTTGATGCCCAACCGCTTCTTCATCTGCTCTGTAGAGAGTCCGCCGAACAGGGCACAATCGCCTTTGGAACGGATACGGCCAAAGCCTTTGTCATCCACTCCACGCTCATAAATATTGCGACTAAGTTGTTTCTCCGATGCACGTAAACGCTCACGGGTATTGAGGCGGGCAAACTCATTCAAACGCTCCTCTATGAGTTCTGCCTTGCGAGTCTGCACGGCAAAATAACTTTGAGCAAAAGCAATCTCTTCCTTCTTCGGGTCACCATTCTGAGCTATCAGATAGCAGGCATATCTGGTGAGCATGAAGTCCTGAATATCACGCTGAGCACCCTTTGCCAACGCTATCATTTTCGTGACCTCACGAAAATGATCGTCAATGTTGATTCCCAGTGTTTTACATGATTCCATTGCACGACCAATGGCTACGACAAAATTCTCCCATCTGGAATAGCCTAACACTTGTTGCAGCTCGCGGGCGTACCATACTTCAATAGTATTACCTTCTTCATCCTTGATATTCTTTGCTATCAAGTCAAAGGCTGATTTGTATTCTTGTATTTTCTGTATATCCATATTCCTATATGTTGAATTACAGGGACGACTCTGCTGATTACTTGTTATTGGTGCAAAGATAATCAATTATTTTCAAGAATGTAAACGTAGCCGGGTTCTTTGTTGCTCATATATCTATAGTTGTTGTTTTTTCTTGTTTACTCCTTTTCTTCCTTATGGCTACTCTCCATGTGACACGAAAATTAGCGGGTACTTGGCTGCTAAATTACGAAAAGATTTTCACAGCCGAAAGAGAATCGCAGGATTTTTGCAAAAATGACGTTTCCTGATTAGGGTTGACTGTCAGTATGTCTAAACCCTAAGATTAGTTGACTCGGTTAAACATTAAAACTTATATAGATTGACTCTCACCTTTTAACCCTGCAATAGGTTGACGGTTGTTGCAAAAATGAGGGAATTCTGCAGGAAACCTCACATCCCTCCATCGCCATAGGAGTTATGGCTCCCTTCGTCGGGCCGTTTTGACATTTAGTCAAAACTTTAAAAACACCTCCTCACCTCCCCCTTCCCTTTATTTATCGGGGCTGGAGGCGGTGAGGTTTGCCTCCAAACCTCACCCAAAAGTCCCCCAAACCTCCCCTCCGATTAAGGACTATATCAAAAACGGGGTAATTGAAAATCAATGATTTACACTTTGGAGCAATCAAATCAAAGCGGGGAGGTTTAGGTGAGGTCTGGGTGACCTTTACAAATAAACCTCCCCCTCGCGAGCCCTTTATTCATCGGCTCTGGGGGAGGTTGGGAGGTTTTTCCGTGAGTGTACGTTTTTCAGGGGCGACGCGATAGTAATGCATCAGCCACAGGGATAGTATCGCGTGATGGGATGCGACGTGTCGCGAAGGAGGGTACGACGGGCGAGGTCGGGAGGGGCCTAAGGGGGCTTATGGGACCAATGAGGAGAAGTACACAAGTTTGTGGTCCACAATTTTGTGTACCAGCGTAATTTCTCTTGTTTTCCCCTCTAAAATCGGCTCACCAGAATCCCCTACACACAAAAAGCCTTCCCGCTTTGTGGGCGAAAAGGCTTTTCTTTGTATGTGGGGTTTGTTATCCGACTTTGGGGTCGGGGCTGGCGGTTACGGTGGCGTTTTTGCCTACGGTGTAGGTGCCGCCTACGCGTATGCTGCGAGACTTCTTGCCTGTGGCTGTGACGGTGACGGTGCCTGCGTTGATGGTGAGGTTGCCGTCCACCTTGATGCCCATGCAGCGGTGTGGGTCGTCGGCATCGGCTTCTGCCGTGCAGATGCCGCCAGTGGCTGTGATGGTGATTTTGGTAGTGGCATTCTCTGTGCCGATGACCATGTTGCCGTCGGTCTGGATGCCGCGACTGCCGTTGCCGCTGGCCTTAAGGGTGAAGGTGCCGCCCGAGATGGTGATGTCGGCGTCGGCTTTTATGGCTTTGCAGTCTTCGTGTGCAACCTCGATGTTCAGGGTGCCGCCCTTGATAATCAGTTGTCCGTTCAGTTCCTTGTCGGGGTCTGGGGTCACGTCGTCGTCCAGCGTCAACTGTTCCACCTGAATGCCGTCGGCCTGTGTGGTGGAGGTGATGTTGACGGTGCCGCCGTTCTGCTTGTAGTACTGTCCTGCGTGGATGGCGTCGCCAGCGGCACTCACGATGTTGATGGTGCCCGTGCCCTTCTTCAGTTCCAGGTATTCCTTGGTCTTGATGGCGTGGGTCAGGTTACCCGTGACGTTCAGCGTGCCCGAGCCCTCCACTTCCAAGTGTCCCTTGCAGTAGAGACTCGCCTTCTGGCTTCCCTTGGCATAGTCGGCCAGGGTGTTCGTGGTTCCGTCCTCCAGCACCATTGCCACGCGCTTGCCGCACAGGATGTCCAGTGCCGCGCCCTTCTGGCTTGTCAGGCTGAGGCCGTTCAGTCGCAGCGTGGTCTTGTACGAGCCGTTGTAGGTGAACGAGCCGTTGCTGGCAGAGCCTTTGAGCACGAACTCTATTTCGTTGCTGACGTTGTTGTTCGTGATGGTCACGTTTGCGCCGTCTTTTTGAACCGTTATGTCGTTTGCCACGAGTTGAGGTACGGTGACATTTGCCGTCCCTTCGGAATAGGTGACGGCAACCTGATGTACCAGCGTGATGCTGTCGATGGCTGCGGTCTGGTAGGTGACTCCAGCAATGGTGAGCGTAGCACCGTTGTTGCTATACACCATGTTTCCGGCACTCGACAGAGCCACCTTCGTGGATTCGCCGTTTTGCCAGATGCGGATGAGCTCCTGTGCCTGCGTGCCCAACTGGGCGGAAAGGAATGCGAGAAGAAGTATAATCTTTTTCATAGTCGTGCTGTGCTTACTTGATTAATACTTTCTTGCCATTCACGATGTAGATGCCCTTGGCGGGACGGGTGACGGCGCGACCGCAAAGGTCGTAGACCACC
This sequence comes from Bacteroidaceae bacterium, assembly GCA_045220575.1. Taxonomy (GTDB): domain Bacteria; phylum Bacteroidota; class Bacteroidia; order Bacteroidales; family Bacteroidaceae; genus Physcousia. The sequence continues at coordinate 37,813 of JBGUVX010000032.1, read as the reverse complement.
TCGTCTGCCGGCTCTTTCTCCTGGTTGACGCGCTCGATGGCCGTTGCCTCCTCGCTGAAATACATCTTTTCCATCTCCGTCAGCGCGAAGGTCTGGTTGCCATTGCTCGTAGCCACCACCACCTGTCCGTTCTCGAAGGTGATTTTCTGTATGGTGGACAGTTCGATGCTCTTTTCCACGCTGTTATATCCCATTGTCAGGTACTTGTAGTCGTCAGCAAAGGCTGCTGTGCCGACAGCAAGCAAAACCATGATTAACAATTTTTTCATAGCGGTGTTCCTCTTTAATTAATAATAGTATGTGTCAGAACTTGATGTTGTAGCCGATGGAGATGGCGTGGATGTTCTGGTCGCCATCGTCGTCGTTCTCGTGGTTGAAGATGTAGCCCATGCCCACCTCGTGATGCTTGTTTATGCTGTAGTCGACGCCCACGGCGGTGCGAATCTTGTCGAGGTGCATGCTCCTCTGCAGGTCGTTGTGGGTCTCTACGCTGACGTAGGGCTCCCACTTCCAGCCCTTCTTGTCGATGCTGATTTTCAGTCGCGAACGAAGCAGATGGCGGTTCTTGTGGTGCTTGTGGTCAACCACCTGTGTGGAGCTGGCATATCCGTCCCATTCCTCGTAGCCTTCCGTGATGCCGGGCAGGGGCTTGCGCAGTTTGGTACGGTCGACGTCGCGTGCCGGCTGGTAGGTGTACTGGTAGCGTTCGCGCAGCGAGAAGCGCACCAGCTTCTTTGCACGGATGGTGCCCGTCACATCCAGCATCAGGCGGTGGCGCTGAGCCCAGTTGGCAGCGTCCACGTTGTAGCCGTTCCAGTTGTCAGCAGCGTTCAAGTGGGGCTTCCACGTTTCCTGGTTGTGCTTGGCAATGTAGGCATAGCCGAAGCCGAGCTTCACGTATTTGTTCGGCTTATAGCCCAGCCCTGCACCCACATCGGTGCGGCTCGACCAGTCGAACCAGTCGATGGTGCGGTGCCCCACGTTGCCTTCCACGCTCAGGTTGTAGGGGAGGGCCTTTGTCACGCCCACCTCCGTCCACAAGGCACCCGTGTTGTCATCAGCCCGTGCCGATGCAGAAATGAGAAGTTGAGATAATACGACAACAAAAAGGCTTAGCCGCTTCATCTTTATTTATCTTTTAATTCTTAACTCTTAACTCTTAACTCTTAATTATCTTGGCATCTTCGTCATTCCCTCGATGCTGCTGCCGCGGTCCATCTTCTCGTTGTAAAAGATGCGGATGAGGACGGCATCCTTCAGGTAGTCGATCATGCCCACCTCGATGCGCTGAATCTTCAGTCCCGTACGCTTCTCAAGGTCTGCCTTCAGCTCCTCGCGCTTGTCGGGAGCCACCAGAGCCACGTTATCGTACTTGATGTACTTCGAGCAACTGTCGGTCATAATCTTGCTCGACTCGAAGAGCCAAGCCATCAGGATGAAGACGAGGTTCACGAAAAGGATGGTGACAATGCCCACGCCGTCCCAGTACTGTGCCTTCGGGTGGTAGTCGCCTTGGGCAACGGCGTTGATTACGCTGACGGCAATCAGCATGAACAGGTAGGTCATCTCGCGGATGGGTACGGCTTCTGTACGGAAGCGCATGATGCCGAAGATGGCGAACAGACCCATAGCGGCTCCCAGTTCCATGCCTCCGCCTTCCATCAGGCTCACGAGCAGGAAGATGCTCATTGACATGAGGATGAAGATGAACATGTAGTCGCGCCTGCGGCTGTGTGGATAGTAGAAGAAGCGGGCAATGGTGAACACCACTACCAGGTTAATCACAAAGCGCAGTACCAGCGAGATGAATTGCTGGGGGTCGAATAGGGTAACACCGAACATGTCGCCCAATTGGTTGTTAATCAGAGTGAAATCCATAGTATACTATTATTATGTATTAATCTTTCATTCAGTTCCCAACGGTTTTCCAACCAGTTTGTTTATCCACACCATCTTCTCCATGAACATGTTGTGCTTGAGGCCGCGATTCGTCATCACGGAGCCGATGCAGTATTTGCTGAAGCCGGAGGGCTTGATGCGCAGTTGGCGCAGGATGTCGAGCACGGGCGAGGGCACGTTGCCGTCGCGCTTCAGTTCGATGATGACCAAGTCGCCGGTCTGCTTCTCGTCGCTGGTCTCGAAGTTGTGGAACTCCACGTCGAAGTCTATGGTCAGGCGTTCCGTCTTTCCTTTGTTGACCAGGGTGATGCGATGGAAATGGTTCTGCACCGTGGGGTGTATGTCGTCCAGCGTGCGGTTTGCCCTGTGCATCAGGAACTCATCGGCCTCGGCCTTCACCTTTGCCACCTCCTGACTGGGCACTTCGATGCGTTTCTTCTTCGTCCGCCCGTGGTTGTTCTTGGTCTTCACTTCCAGGAAGGTAAGGTCGCTGCCCACGTATGTGCGCACCCTCACTTTCTGTCGCGGCGCGCGTCCGTTGTGGTGCTGGAAATAGTATTCCAAGTCGTCTGTGTCCCAATACGTTGTGATGTATTCGGCAATGCGGGTGTCGTTGGTCTCCTGGGCGTAGTATTTGCCCTGAGCCAGTTCCAGCAGTCGGGCCAGATGCTGTTTGTTGGTGACGAACTTGGTATCCGTGCGGTTCATCAGTTTGATGCCCGACATCTCTTCCAACGTAATCGGTTCCAATTCGTTAACCAAAGTCCCGATTCGTTCGTCTATATTCTTGTTTTTCACCATAGATTCGGGACAAAAATACAAATAAATTGAGAATTAAGAATTAAGAATTAAGAATTATTTCGTATTTTTGCACAAATTACTCTAAAAATAATGCTATGATAGACGTAAAAGAGACTCTGAACGAAGCGGAAGAGCGCTTCGAGGAAACCGTGATGTATCTCGAGGATGCATTGGCTCGCATTCGTGCCGGGAAGGCTAACATTAAGTTGCTGGATAACATTCGTGTTGACAGCTACGGCTCTATGGTTCCCCTGAACAATGTGGCAGCCGTGAACACTCCCGATGCCCGCACCATTGCCATCAAGCCTTGGGACAAGAGCATGTTCCGCATCATCGAAAAGGCCATCATCGACAGCGACCTGGGCATTATGCCTGAGAACAACGGCGAAATCATTCGCATCAACATTCCCCCTCTCACGGAGGAGCGTCGTAAGCAGCTCGTGAAGCAGTGCGGCAAGGAGGAGGAACAGGCCAAGGTGAGCGTGCGCAACGGTCGTCGCGAGATTATCGACAAACTGAAGAAGGGCGTGAAGGACGGCCTTGCCGAGGATGCCGAGAAGGATGCCGAGGACAAGCTGCAGAAGCTCCACGACAGGTACATCAAGAAGATTGAGGACCTGCTCGCTGCCAAGGAGAAGGAAATCATGACCGTCTAATGATTGGTACAGTCATCAAGAACACAGGAAGCTGGTACGTTGTCCGCACGGACGACGACCAGCTTTTTTCGTGCAAGGTGAAGGGCAACTTCCGCCTTCGCGGCATTCGCAGCACCAATCCTGTTGCCGTGGGCGACAGGGTAGTATTTAAGGCCGCTAATATTGCGGCCAGTTCGGAGTTGGGAGTTCAGAGTTCGGAGGATTCAACGTCTAATGGCAGCGGAAACTCAGCACTCAGCACTTTGAACTCAGAACTTGTCGGGCTGATAACCGACATCTGCGACCGTCGTAACTACATCATCCGCAAGGCCTCGAACCTTTCTAAGCAAAGCCACATCCTGGCTGCCAATGTCGACCAGGTGCTGCTGCTCGTCACCATTGCCCACCCGGAAACCAGCACCACCTTTGTTGACCGTTTCCTCGCTACTGCAGAGGCCTACAGGGTGCCTGTCATCCTGGTCTTCAACAAGACCGATATTTATGATGAAATGGCGCAGAATCGCATGCGTCAACTGGTGGAGCTGTATAGCGCAATTGGCTATACCTGCGTGCCCTGCTCGGCACTTACGGGCGAGGGAATAGCGCCGCTTACCCAGTTGCTCTGCGACAAGACCACCCTGCTGAGCGGAAACAGCGGTGTGGGCAAGAGCACGCTGCTGAATGCCCTCATTCCCGGCTTGAAGGCGCGAACGGAGGAAATCAGCCTTTCCCACGATACCGGGCAGCACACCACCACCTACAGCGAACTCTTCGACCTGCCAACGGGCGGCAGTCTCATCGACACGCCGGGCATCAAGGGCTTTGGCACCTTCGACATCGAACGCACGGAGGTGGGACATTATTTCCGCGAAATCTTCACTATCGGGCAGGAGTGCCGTTTCCAGGACTGCACCCACACCCACGAACCTGGCTGCGCCGTCCTGCAGGCCTTGGAGGAGGGACGCATCGCCCAGAGCCGCTATACCTCTTATTTAGGAATGCTCGACGACAAGGACGAGGACCGCTACCGCAAGCCTTATTAGCAAGAAACCAGCCCGCCTGCAGCCCACGATTTATTTCTTGTTACGGGGGTGGCAGGTGAGGATTTCCTCGCGCAGGTGTTGACGGTTGAGATGTAGGTAAATTTCTGTTGTTGAGATGTTTTCGTGCCCCAGCATGGCTCGCACGCCGCTCAGGTTTGCGCCGCGTTCCAGCAGGTGGGTGGCAAAGGAGTGTCGGAAGGTGTGGGGCGAGATTTCTTTCTGGATGCCTGCCGCCTGGGCGTATTGCTTGATGTTGTGGAAGACGGTGATGCGACTCATGCGACTGCCTCGCTTTGTGATGAAGACAAAATCCTCCTCGCCCGGCTTCACGTTGATGCCCTGCCGTGTGACGAACCAGCGTCGCAGTTCGTCGATGGCGGTCTGTGAGATGGGTACGAGGCGGTCCTTGTTACCCTTGCCGCGCACGTGGATGTAGCCTTCCTCCAGAAACAGGTTCGAGAAGGTGAGGTTGCAAAGCTCCGACACGCGCAACCCACAGCTGTACAGCGTTTCCACGATGGCACGGTCGCGCACGCCCTCCTCCTTCGAAATGTCTATGATTTTCTCAATTCGGTCGATTTCATCGAGGGAAAGCACCTCTGGTAGATAGAGACCTCGCTTGGGAAAAGGCAACAGCTCCGTAGGGTCGGTCTCTATCTCCTTTTCCAACAGCAGGAACTTGTAGAACGAACGCACGCCAGCCAGGATGCGGGCGATGGTCTTCTGCGTCACTCCGCTGTCGAGCAGCGTGCCGGCAAACTGGTCGATTTGCTGAAGGGTAACTGTGCGGAAGTCGATGCCTCGCTGTGCATAGAAGTTGATGAGCTTCTGCAGGTCGCGAAGGTAGGCGTCGAGCGTGTTGACGGAGAACGATTTCTCCAGTCTCAGGTATTGCTCGTAGCGCCGCAGGATGGCAGCAGGCACGGCGTTGTTGTAAACGATTCTCGTCCTCATCGCTTACAAAATTACAAAAAACTTTCTATTTCGGCTTCCGTCTTTCAACTTATTTTGTGCCGAACCGTTATGCGAAGCGTAGCTTCGCTTATAGCAACACGTCGTTCCCAAAAGTGCCATACTATGGTACTGGGCTGTTCCATACTATGGCACTACTTGGTACCATACTATGGCACTGGGTAGTTTCATACTATGGCACTTTCCTGAACGTCCTGTCGCTGTCTGGGAGTCAATGCGTCGTCTTCGTGAAGATGTCGGCACGCTTCGAGCCGAGGCACGGCAGACCAGTCGTTCGTCCTTATCCCTTCCGCACCCTGACCAAAGGGCACGAAGAAGGGGATGCCCACTAAGGAACACCCCCCTCTCACTATAAACAAGAGTTAATGATATTTTTTACTTGCGCTTGCTCCAAACGGGCTGCCAGTCCTTGCGCTCTGCCTTTACATAGTAGTCAAGGGCAGAAATGGGAACGGTTACAGCAGGAAGAGCGATGATGCCGATGCGTCCGTTGGGATAGTTGAAGTTGAAATATACGTTATCTAAATCTTCGTCTGCCCACTTATCCCAAGGATTATAGGCTATAAACAGATATTTGCCATCCTTGAAGAACTTGACTTCCTGATAGTTGTCGTCACTTACTTCGCGACCACCGGCGTTCGAGTCGTACATGGGTTCGCCAAACTGCTTCTTGGCAGCCTCCTTCAGTGTATTGAAGTCTTTGCTGGTCAGCGTACTGTCGCCGTAGACAATAGAGCAGCCCTTACCCAGTTTAGCACTTTCGGTAATGACGGCGGCAATGTTGCTGCGACCGGAAAGCAGGGTAACGAAGCTGGGTACGTCAGCGGCCTTCACGTTCTTCTTGGTAACAGCCTTATACAGCAACGGTATGCTCACGTCTACCTTCATGGTGCCGTTGGTTTCGTTCTTGCCGCTACTTTCAATACCATCAGCGTAGATGAGTGCATTTACTTCAGCCTGGATGCGATACGTGTCGCCACTCTTCGTAACCGTACCGGCACCGCTGCCGTTTGCACTAACGTATTCTCCACCATGACGGTTAACACCAAAGTCGATGCTGTCGTAGCGGGCTACGCCGTCCTTGAATTTCTCAATTCTTGTGTAGAACATGATGATACCCTTTTCCCAGTCTATCTCCTGACCCTGACGGTGCTCGTTGGGCTCGATATAGAATTCGTCGTCCAAGATGGTAGCACCATACAGTTCGTCATCATCTATAGGATCGATGGTCAGGTCCCAAGTCTTATCTTGGTACTTGAGCTGGACAGCTCCACCGTTGCCAACTGCGCTGTTGACGGTGATTTCGAAGGCCTGGTCCTTGCCGTTGAGCTCGAGGTTGATGGACTTGGTCTTGCCGTCGCCCGTGCGAACCTTCAGTACGGCTACACCCTCGTAGTCAGCAGGTGCATTCAGATAGAACTGACCATTGACGTCGCTGTGCACCTTCTTGGTTGACTTGCCGTTGTATTCAATCCAGACAGTAGCAATGTTGCCACCCTCGCCCTTGTTGATAATCTTACCGCTGATGTGTGCCAGCGTGGGCAGTTCGATGGTGACGGTCTTGTCCTCGTACAGAGGCTCAACCTCAACCTTCACCTCGTTGGGGTAGTTGGCATAGTCCTCAGAGTGAATAGTTACATAGAAATCGGTAGCTCTGGGCACATAAGTCTCGGCCTCACCCTTGTTGTTGGTGGTGATGTTCTTCTGACCATCGATGTCCACCTTTACGTTGGGCACTACGTTGCCATTTGCGTCCTTCACGATAACCTTCAGGGTAACACGTCTTTCGGGATAGTCGAGGTTAACCCAAGAGAAGTGGGTTACAGTACCTACGTAAACATTTTGACCAGCATCGTATGTGGCAATACCTTCCTCTTCCCACAGACCCGTGGTCTCGTTGAAGCTCCAGAGGGGAATCTCAGCGGGAGTGTTGTCCTTGAACTTCTCAGGAACGGGGAAAGTCAGGGTTGCGGGCTTGCCGTCAGCCAACTGCAGCTTCTGACCGCTTGCAACATCCGTCAGGTCAACCTTGGTCATACCGTAGGAAATGAGCTGTACCTGCTCGCCAGCAGTACCACCGTTCTCACCGCTACGTACAGCTGCCAAGTCGCCACCGGGCATCATCTCGCCAAAGTTCTCTTTGTCGGGACTCAGATACAACATCTGCTGGTTAACCAGACCGCTGAATGCAGAACCTGTGGCATCAACCTTGTAGCCATCGGCCTGCAAATTAACCGACATACCGTTCTTGCTAAGACCTGTACTTGACGTAGAATAGGCTTGATTCAGGGCAATATCGGTATCCCAAGTGGAAACCATAACAACTTCCCATACGTCGCCGTCTACTTTCTCGGCAGCACGCACGATTTCCATGTAGCCATCCTTCTGGAACTTTACAACGGTACGGCCGTTCTGCGCGTTCACGCTGTTCAGAACGAAACCACCATTGGCATCGGTCTTTGTGGTCTCTGTACCTGAAATGACTTCTACATCCTTCAGGGCATATCCATAAGCATCTTTAACGAAACCCGACAGAGCCGACATCTTCATGTTGGCAGGGTTGACGGGTGTACCAGGCTGAACGCTGGGAGTGGTACCGCCACTCGGAGTGTCGTCACTGCTGGAGCAAGCACTGAATGCCATTGCTCCCATGAACAGGCTGGCAAGCAGCCAAGAATTCATCTTTTTCATAAGCATGTTATTAAATAATAATAATTAAAGTATATCGCAAAGTTAAGGCGAAAGCGTAGTACGTTGTACCTTATAACATGAAAATAATAGTCTCAAATCGAGAAATCCTTCACTTTTTCTATTATTGATACGAATATTCTTATTTTGTGACGATAAAAAGTAGTATCTTTGCATCCGCTATGACAAGGTTTCTTTTTGCAATACTACCTTTTATGGTGTGTTCGATGTGGGCACTCCATCTTTTGCTGGATTACTTGCTGAATCGTTCAGCCGTCACATTCCGCCTGCTGGTGTTCTGTCTGACAGCTGTTGTGCTTTATGCGGGTCATGCTGTTTTCTTCTTGCATTTCAATAATTTGATTCCTGTCACTGACACGCTTTATGGTATGGCAAACCTTGCCGTCTATCCCATGTATTTCCTGTATATCGTGCAACTGACCCAAGGTCGTCTGCTTCCCCGTCATTGGCTGACGCTGTTGCCCAGCGTGCTCTGTGGGGTGTTGTATGCTGTGCTGTATGCATGCATGGATGAGGCGGAAACGCTCGATTTCATCGAGAAATATATTTATCAGGAAAGCTTCACTCAGATGTCGAGTATTGGTGTTGCTTTGGCTTGGACTCATCAGTTCTTCAAGTTGGTGTTCCTGTGGAATGTGATGCTGATAGGCTGGCTTGGATTCAAGCATCTTCACAATTTTGAGCACCGAATGGCTCAGATGTATGCCGATTTGGAAGGCCGAACCCTTCGTCCTGTGCATGTTATGCTCATGGTGTTTGTGTTCGCTTCTCTCCTGTCTTCGGTATCTATCGTCGTCGGACGTCAGTTCTTTCAGGAGTCTGTCTCGCTGTTGGCCATACCCTCCGTCGTATTCTCCATCATGCTTTATTTGGTTTGCTATATCGGAAGTCGCTCCATGTTCTCTTTTGCCGACTTCCAGGCCGAGCATCGGCAGGAGATACATGACGATTTAGATGAAGCGGTAGAGACTGATGAGGAGATGACTTCTAAGATTGCGTTGTTGGCACGTCAAATCGAAGAATTGATGACGAAGGAGGAATTCTACTTGAAGCCAGACCTTCGGGTCAGTGATGTTGCGGAAAAGCTGGGGACGAACGTGAAATACATATCGATGGCCTTCAATCGGGTCATCGGAGCCACGTTCTCGGACTATGTCAACTGTCGGCGTATCTCCCATGCCAACGAGTTGCATCATCATCAGCCCAATTTGTCAATGACTGAGGTGGCGCATCGTTCGGGCTATGATTCCATGCAGTCGTTCTATCGCAACCAAAAGAAATGGGGGGGGGTAAATAATTCGTCCTCAAACGAAAGCATTAATAGCTGATTCGCGAAACAGTATTATATAAATAAGGTAAAGAGATGGTATCGTTCTTGATTAGTTTGCTGGCCTTGATTGTGGGCTACATGGTATATGGTAGGGTGGTGGAGCGTGTGTTCGGTCCGGACGACCGTGAAACACCAGCCATCAGAAAGGCTGATGGAATCGACTATATCGTATTGCCCGGCTGGCGCATCTTCATGATACAGTTCTTGAATATCGCAGGGACAGGTCCCATCTTCGGTGCCATCATGGGCATGTGGTTCGGGCCTTCTGCCTACCTGTGGATTGTGCTGGGTTGCATCTTTGGCGGTGCCACGCACGACTACCTGAGTGGTATGCTCTCGCTGCGCCACGACGGACAGAGCCTGCCCGAACTGACGGGCCGTTATCTGGGTTCTGCCGCCCGCAAGGGACTTGTGGTGTTCACCATGATGATGATGATGCTCGTGGGCGCCTTCTTCGTCTATTGTCCAGCCATCATCCTCAGTGGCATCTGGGGCGAGAAGATGATGTGGGTGTTCATCATCTTTGCCTATTACGTTGCTACCACGATGATGCCCATCGACAAGGTTATCGGTCGCATCTATCCCCTCTTTGCCCTTTCTATGTTGTTCATGGTGCTGGCCTTGGGCGTGGTGCTCATCATCAAGCATCCTGTACTGCCCGAGGTGTGGGACGGACTGGGCAACTGGGGGCAGGCACGCTTCGGACTGAAGCAAACTATCTTCCCCGCCTTGTTCGTGACCATTGCCTGTGGAGCGGTCAGTGGTTTCCATGCCACGCAGTCGCCCATGATGGCTCGTTGCATGAAGTCGGAACGTCAGGGACGAGCCGTTTTCTACGGTGCCATGATTACGGAGGGCATTGTTGCCTTGGTCTGGGCTACCATCAGCAGCTACTTCTTCTTTGCTGACGGTTGGCGCCAGGTTTGTACACCCGAAACGGTGGCTGCCTTCACGGGTCAGTCGGATCTCACCCTCATTCAGTTCTTCGATGCACCCACGGTGGTCAACATCGTGTGCCATAGTTGGTTGGGTGTTGCAGGCAGCATTCTGGCGCTGTTGGGCATTGTGGCAGCCCCCATCACCACGGGTGGTTCGTCGTTCCGCGCCGCACGTCTCATCCTTTCCGAAGCTTTTGGCTGGTCCCAGACTTCCGTGCGCAGCCGCTTGTTACTCTCGTTGCCCGTCTTTGCCGTGGGCATCGCCCTGCTGGCTTGGCAGATAGGCAATCCTTCGGGCTTCGGCACCGTGTGGCAGTATGTGGCTTGGGGAACTCAGGTGATGGCTGCCATCACCCTGTGGATGTGTACCGTCTATCTCCGTCAGGAGCACAAATGCTATTGGATGACCCTGCTGCCAGCCATGTTCATGACAATGGTGGTTACGGACTTCTTCTTCGTATCTCCCACCATTCTGGGTCTCAACTATTGGCTGTCACTCGTCTTTGCCTCTGTCGTTACCGTCCTCGCTACGCTTCGTTTTGCTTATTCAAAGCGCTAAGGGAAAGGAAATCAAGTGTAGCTGTGCAACCCTCCTAACAGGAAGTTCACTCCGAAATAAGTCATCAGGAGTGAGGCCAGTGCCAGGAGTGAGTAGAGTCTGTAGTTTCGTTCGGAACGGAACCATGGAAGACTCTCGGAGTGCAGTGGCAGACTATATATTAATAAGGTAACAAGTGCCCAGCTTTCCTTCGGGTCCCAGCTCCAGTAAGTGCCCCATGACACATTAGCCCATACGGCCCCAAGGAAGATTCCCGTAGCCAACAGGAATACGGCAGGGCGCAATAGACTGCGGCGTACGATGCTCACTACCAGCAGAATGTAGCTGAGCATAATAGAGCCCACGTGAACAACAAGGTACGGGGAACGCAGCACGGGAACCAGTGGCCTCATGCAAATGGCTATCACCATATACGAAGCCATGACAATTCCACAGAACGCCAGCAAAATAATGGAGAACTTCTCGCCGCCGAAGCGCTTCTTGGCTTTGTCGAGTTGAGTGTCGGCAGCTGATGCTTTGCTAATGAGGGTAGTGTGCTGCTTCTTTTTCAACGAAACAAGAATCATGCTGATGGCCAGCAGCAGATAGCCGGCATACGTGATGGCCGTTCCCCACGGGTCGTAGCTAATGGTGAAGGTGCTTCCGCCCAAATCGTCATCGAAGGAAGTCTGATAGATGCGATAGCCCTTGACGCGTCCGATGTTGTTCATGGAGATGGTCGTCTGCTCTTCTCCTTCCGTAGTGGCAATTACCACTTTGCTGACATAGTCGCTGGGCGTCACGCCGTCGGCATCGTACATGACCTTGAATTCGTTGAGTGCCAGATAAAATGGCATTTCCTCTGTCAAGGTGTAGTAGCCCAGTTCGTTTTTTGTCCAGTATGTACGGCTGACCTCCCCTTTGCGCAGGTGCATCATCCCTTTCTTGCTGGTGATGTGAGTCGTGAGCGCTCCAGCCAGGATGATAAGGAGGCTTACGTGCAAAAGCATGACAGGCATGCGTTTCCACATCCTTTTCTTCAACAAAAGCCAGCATCCGGTTATGGCAGTCAGCCCCCATAGCAAGATGAACCACCATGCGCCGTAGATGTTCTGCAGAACATAGTGAGTGCCCAGACGATTCTCTACAAATGTGGCTGCGGCAATGACCATTGCCACAATACCTAACAGGATAAACGGAAGTTTGCGTTTCATAGTGCAAAGATACATAATCTACCCCTAATACAGCCCGAAAACTTCAGAAAATAGTCGATTAGATGAAAATAATGCGTCGAAATCATAAGAGTTTGTCGGGAAAAGTGTATTTTTGCAGCGGCTTTTCCCAACAGATATACTTCATTTTCAAGAGGATAATGGCATACATAGGTGAACTGATATCGATAGGCGTAGCATTCTCATGGACGGCAACGGCGTTGCTGAGTGAGTTTGGCAGCAAGCGTTTGGGCAATCTTACGCTGAACGTGCTGCGTATGGCATTGGCATTGTCGTTCTCGCTGCTATTGTTCATGGTAGTAACTGGGAGTCCGTTGCCTCCGGGAGCTTCGTCGGAAGCTATTGGCTGGATGTTGTTGTCGGGTTGTGTGGGCTATGTGATTGGCGACTTCTGCTTGTTTCAGTGCTACATCATCATCGGTTCGCGCTTTGGCCAGCTGTTTATGACGCTTGCGCCCCTTTCGGCAGCACTGACGGCTTGGATTGCGTTGGGTCAGCAGATGACACCGATGAACATTGTAGCTATGTTGGTGACGCTCTTTGGTATAAGCATCTCCATCCTCGGACGAGGCGAGCACCATAGGATTTCTCTACGCTTGCCGCTCAACGGCATCCTCTTTGCCATTGGTGCAGCATTGTGTCAGGGTATTGGGCTTGTGCTCAGCAAAGTCGGCATGGACCATTACGTTCCTGTTAGTGGAATGCCCGAATGGCTTGTGCCTTTCAGTGCCAACTTCTATCGTTGTGTTGCTGGCATTATCGGTTTTTCGGTGTTGCTATATTTCCGCGATGGACTGGAACCGTTGCGTCATGCTGTTCGCGATAGGAAAGGCCTCACGGTGGCCATCGCCACAACCATCTTCGGTCCCTTTGTAGGCGTCGGTTTTTCGCTGATGGCTGTTCAATACACGGCTGCCGGCATTGCTTCCACGCTGATGGCTATGACACCCATCATCATCCTTCTTCCCGCTTGGTGGCTTTTCCACGAAAGAATCACATGGCGTGCCATCATTGGAGCCGTCATATCTGTCGTTGGTGTCAGCCTGTTCTTTCTTGGAGAATCGATACTATAATTCAATAGCCGTAAATCTCGGTGTCGCCAGGAGCAAGTATGTGTAGCGAATCATAAAGACTGGCTTGTTGTCGGCTGCCATCGCGACGGACAAGGCTGACCTTGTTGTCGGTGACCAGTCGGAATTGTGCAGACTGTGAGGGACTTGTATTCACTACTTGTATGTAATGCTTGCTACCGTTTGTCAGCGTGGATATAAGGATAGAACCTTTTTCGACGCTTAGTTGATTAAAGTGCGGGGGCAGGGTAGTGAGACGGCTTGTTCCCTTGGGAATATTCTCGCCCAAATGAAAGACTGACTCCATCTTGCAACCAGCCCATACGAAGGCCCGTTGTTGGATTTCTTGGTTGAACTCTCGCACCAGCTCATAGACAGTGCTGCGCAAGCCTTCTGCTGTCACGGGAGCTTGGTGAAAGTCCCACGTTTCTGTGCCAGGATTCCAGTAAGTGAAATACTGTAGCACCTGGGCTCCGTAGGCCAAATTGCTATACATCTGCAGACGAAGATGTTCTATGGTGGGGATGGGGTAAGAGCCATGTGCCGTCGATAAGGCAAAGGCCCAGAAGGGCTTTTCCGTCCGCTTTCCTTCCGCTGCAACCATTTCCAGATTCTGATAGAATGTGGTGTTTAGGTTCACTTCGCCTTTCTCGTTGGCTTTCACGGGATAGTGGTCGTAAGAGAGTTGGGGCAGGGGAGTCAATTCGTTGAAAAGTCGCAGATGCTCCTTGTAGGTCCCTTCTGGCATTCCTTGAACGGGCAACAGGTTCAGGTAGCAGGGGTGTTTCTTGTCCACGCTTTGTATGCGCCGTGCCCATTCTCCCAGTGCTTTCATGGCATCGTTTTGGGGCTCATCTCGTAGGAAATAGCCTCCCAGTCCAGGATGTTTCTTTACTTTCCTCACTGTCTCCTCAGGCTTTTTCTCCAGTTCCGGGCACATGAAGATGGACTTCATACCCACCTTGGCACAAAGATTCAGGGCTCGCATAGCCCCTTCATAGGTATAGATGTGAGAGAACGAGAGGGTGAATCCGCAATCTTTCAATGCCTGATATTGTTCCTTTGTGGCATATTTCCCATCAGGAATGCTGAACCAGGCCAAGATGGGGATTTCTGGATGCTTGGCTTTGGGCTTGGCTTCCAAGGAAAGGGGAGGCAGACAACTCATCAGTATAAAAAGGCAGAAACAGACTTTTCGCATAGCCATTATCATTTTGTGGGTGTCATCATTTAATCATGTTACTTAATCACGACTTTGTTTCCTTTATGTATATACACGCCCTTGGAGGTAGGCTTGTAGCTGAGCCTGCAACCGTCGGGGGTGTACCATTTTCTGTCGGGATGCTCTGATTGCTTTGGAAACTCTGATATTCCTGTTGTCTCGTCCATGAAGACGAAGCTTGCCATACCGTTCGCGTCAACAGACATCTGGGTGATGGGTTTCGACATCAGGTATTCTCCGTCGGCATTTGCATTGTTCAACGTAGCGGCGGGCTTTGATGTGTTGGTCAAGCAGTTATTTGCCACCGAATCATTGTCCTGACTGCCTTTCACGATATATGGGTAGGCCCAACTTTGACGTCTATATATACTGGTTCCGTTGTTGGCAGGGAAAATGCTATAGCGTTTTTTCGCGTAGCTATTGGGAACAGAGGTGGTTCCCTCCCATATCTCCTTGTCGTAGTCGATGTGGAAGATGACGATGCCACTGCCTGGCAGTCGCAGGTCCCAACCGCTCTGCTGGCGGTTCTCGATGATGAAGAATTCGTTTTCTGCACCATCGTTGCGGATGAGATAGGCCTGTGGCTCGTCGCACAGGGCAGGCAGATCGGTGATAGTGGTGGCTTCGGTGAGTTCCGTAGGTGTGAGCCACCCCATTAGCATGCGCTCGTGAGCCGAATAGCCAGTGGGGCGGAATCCGTGCTCATTGTAGTTTCCGTAGTCCATGAGGTCCCAGGTGCTCACCACCTGTGTTCCGCCATCATAATAGAAGTCGGGGAATCCGAAACAATGGCTGTACTCGTGGCAGAGAGTTCCAAACGAGCTCTGAACGTCACCATGATTCACATATTCCTGCACACAGCAATAGCAGTCGATGATGTATTCTTTGTTACCGCTGAATACGGTGCGGTAACTGCGGAAATCGTTGGGATCTTCCGTCTCAAGGTTCATGTGCTGACTGAGCCACCACTGGTGGGGCCAAATGGTGTTGCTGCCACCACCAGCATTCATACCTTTTCCTGCATAGATGATGAGCAGTTGATTTACGAAGCCGTCGCCGTCCCAGTCGTATATGCTCCAGTTTATCGGCTCATTTTGCAAGACATCTATGATGTCGTCAACCATGTATTGCGAGTTTTCATCATCGTCAGTACTGCGATATTTATAGCGCACATCGGGCAGTGTCACCATCACAAGGTCGAATGTCAGGTCAAATAGTCCGTAACTTTGTGCCAGGAAATAGTCGCGAACCGAGCCTGCAAACTGGCCTTCGGTGAAGTCCTCGGCATTTAAGATATTGTTCCACGTCTGCAGCGTGGCTTCAGGTTCTCCGATGAAGTCCTGATCTTGGAAGGAAGCCAAAATAACCAACTGACGGCGTTGGCCGATATATGGGTTCTCGCCGTTTGTCATAGCCTTGGCACGACGGGGCGAAAACTGGGGATTGGGTGTTCCCATCCTGCAACTGCGCAGGGGGATGACATCCGTGGCGGATAGCCTTGCCTCTGCGAATACCAGCAAAGCTGTTGCCAGCAGCATGAATCTATGCAATAGTCCGTTCTTCTCAAATATAAACATAGTAATCACTCAATAGCTTCGATGTAAAAACTGAAAGGACGGAAACCGTCGTTGCAGCTAATCATTGCACTCATGGGGTTCTTCATCCATCCTTCGTAGAAATTACCTTCGCCCTTTGCCAGAGACTCCACAAACTTGCGCATGGAAGACCAAGCTTCGGGACACATCCCCTTTGGGCGTGCTCCGTCTATGGAAACCCACTGTTGTCCCTCCCTGACATCGCAAGTGTGCTCAATAGGGTTCTCATATTTCGCCATCAAGTCTGTATAGACCGTCTGGCGAATGGCAGTAATCCGAACCTTATTCATCCTTATCCTCCACTTCGCAACGAATGAATCCCATTTCCTTGGCCTTTTCTTCGTTCATCAGGAAGTAGATGGCCTCGCCTTCATTGCAGAGTTCTCCCTTCGAGTTGATAATCTCAGCGTTGATGTAGGCCAGATTCCGCACCTGCTTCGTTACTTTGGCACGTATGGTCAATTCCGGATCGGTTGTCGGGATGGCCTTGCGGAACTTAACTGTCAGTTGCACCGTATAGCCGCTGGTTTGCAGCTTGCGGGTAACCACCCATCCGCACACTTCGTCAATCAGCGTACTCAATATGCCGCCGTGCATCGTATTCACCCAACCCTGATAGTGGGTGCTTGGATGCCATGTACTAACGATGTAGTCGCCGTCTTCGTAAAACTCCATGTGCAGTCCAATGGGGTTATCGGGGCTGCAGCCGAAACAATCGTATTCGGGATGATTGCGCCAGGGATTGATAATTTTCTTCATTTTCTTTTGTTTAGTTCTTCTTGGAGTTGCTTTTTCGATAATGGTTTATAGTCGATAACGAGGATTCCCTGTTTGATGGAGGCTGAGAATCCTTGGTCGGGATGGCCGGCCAGAAGTTGGTCGTCGGTTATACCCTGCCGATGGAGGAGGATGGCCAACAGTCCCATGGTCATGCGGAAATTCACTTCCACGCAAGGATGCACTCGACCGTCGCGAAGTCGCATCATGTCTATTCCCACGGGACCGCGATATGCTAATTTGCCAAGCTCTCGACGATGAAATGCAATGAGTTCGTCAAGCAGCGGCTGTGGCAAGTCGATAATAGAAAGTAGTTCAGCCTGACTCTTTACTAAGTTACCACCATAATGCCCCGTTTCATCGGCATAAAATACGCTATACCCTACAAATTCCGTACCGTCATCGGTGACTTCGAATTCCGTCGCGAAGTCCAGTGCCTTATTGTCATAGTACGGCTCCACAACTATTCCTCCCTGCTCGCGTATGATTCGCTCAATGTGCTGCAATGTAGCGTGGTCGGCAATTTCTTTGCCGATAATAATATTCCCTCGCCCGCTGCTCGACCAGGGAGCTTTAATAATGAGCCCCCTCCTGCTCCCCCATAATGGGGAGAGAAAAAGTTCCTGCGGAATGGATTTGATGTATTGTACTTGACTAGGTAATAAGGGATTTCTTCCTCCATCATGGGGGGATAAGAGGGGGGTCAACTTCTGATAATATGCTACCCCGAACTCTCGACTCGACAGCCGTCGCACCTCGGCGAGCCATTCGTCGCTTGGCAACTGGTCGGCAGGAACGCCCATGCGGTGATAGCGCTGCTTCGTGGCTAAGCTCCATCCCCAAGGACCTGAATCCCAGAATCGTGAAAGGTCGGCAAGGTCGTCCTCCATCTGCTGGATGCGTTGTGGCGGAAAGTACTGGCGCACGTTTGCTGCCAGAGCCATGTCGTTCGACGGATTGAACAGTGCAGGTAACATAACGAGCACAAAGTTACGTTAAAAACACGACAATTTTTAATTTTTAATTTTTAATTTTTAATTAATGTTGTATCTTTGCGTTCATGAAACGCATATTACTGCTTATAACGCTCGTTTTATGCGCCCATTATGTGTGGGCACAGAGCGAGAAGAAAGATACGCTCAATCCCGACACTACGTTGCAGGGCGTGAAGATGCGCGAGGTCATAGTAACGAAGGACCGCCGCCTGCCTATTTTCGTCAACCCGCAGACCAAGGAGCAGACTCCCCGTGTGCCGCGGCTGAGCGACCTCATTGGAAAGAAGGCAACAGACATGATTATGCACCCCTTTGCCGTAAAGCAACGTAAGGAGGAACGTCGTCGCAAGAAGATTGCCAAGAAGCTGTGGGAATACGAGCACATAAAGTCGAACAACGAACTGTTGCGCGAGGCTCTCATTCAGGAAGGCATAGACCCTGACAGCCTCCTCCGCCTCAAGGACATTAAATAATTGAAGATTGAAAATTGAAGATTGAGAAGTGAGAAGTGAAAATTGAAAAACCAAGCCTCTAAACTCTAAACCATAAACTTTAAACTTTACATATGGAATTCAAGTATGCGCCCATGTTCCAGTTGGGCAAAGACGAGACCGAGTATTACCTCCTTTCGAAGGAGGGAGTTAGCGTGAGCGAATTCGAGGGACACCCCATCCTGAAGGTAAGCCCCGAGGCGCTGACCATGATGTCGAAGCAGGCTTTCCACGATGTCAGCTTCATGCTGCGCCGCAGCCACAACGAGCAGGTAGCCAAGATTCTGCGCGACCCAGAGGCCAGTGAGAACGACAAGTATGTGGCACTCACCTTCCTGCGCAATGCCGAGGTGGCTTGCAAGGGACAGCTTCCCCTGTGTCAGGACACCGGTACTGCCATTATTCATGGCGAGAAGGGCCAGCAGGTATGGACGGGCTTCTGCGATGAAGAGGCGCTGTCGAAGGGCGTTTTCGAGACCTACACTGAGGACAACCTGCGCTACAGTCAGAATGCTCCGCTCACTATGTTCGACGAAGTGAACACCAAGTGCAACCTGCCCGCACAGATCGACCTTGAGGCTGCCGAGGGTATGGAATACCGCTTCCTCATGGTTACCAAGGGTGGCGGTTCTGCCAACAAGACCTACCTCTATCAGGAGACCAAGGCCCGCATCCAGAATCGCGGCACGCTCATCCCCTTCCTCGTGGAGAAGATGAAGAGCCTCGGCACCGCTGCCTGTCCTCCCTATCACATCGCCATCGTCATCGGCGGTACCAGTGCCGAGAAGAATCTGCTGACGGTGAAACTTGCCTCGACGCACTACTACGACAGCCTGCCCACAACGGGCGACGAGACAGGTCGTGCCTTCCGCGACGTTGAGCTGGAGAAGGAACTCCTGCAGGAGGCCTACAAGATTGGACTCGGTGCCCAGTTCGGCGGCAAGTACATGGCTCACGACGTTCGCGTGGTTCGTCTGCCCCGTCATGGTGCCTCGTGCCCCATCGGCTTGGGTGTAAGCTGCTCTGCCGACCGCAACATCAAGGCCAAGATTAACAAGGACGGCATCTGGATTGAGAAGATGGACGACAAACCCTACGAACTCATCCCTGCAGAACTGCGCAAAGCAGGCGAGGGCGAGGTGGTTCGCGTGGACCTGAACCGCCCCATGTCGGAGGTCTGCAAGCAGCTCTCGCAGTACCCCGTAAGCACCCGCCTCTCGTTGAACGGCACCATCATCGTGGGCCGCGACATTGCTCACGCTAAGATTAAGGCGCGCCTCGATGCTGGCGAAGGCATGCCCCAGTACCTCAAGGATCATCCCATCTACTACGCTGGACCAGCCAAGACTCCTGCGGGCATGGCTTGCGGCTCTATGGGTCCCACCACAGCAGGTCGCATGGACCCCTACGTCAACGAGTTCCAAGACCACGGCGGCTCGATGATTATGCTTGCCAAGGGCAACCGTTCGCAGGATGTCACCGATGCCTGCAAGAAGCACGGCGGCTTCTATCTGGGTTCCATCGGCGGTCCCGCTGCCATCCTTGCCCAGAACAACATTAAGTCCATCGAGTGCGTCGAGTATCCCGAACTCGGCATGGAAGCCATCTGGAAGATCGAGGTCGAGGACTTCCCCGCCTTCATCCTCGTCGACGACAAGGGCAACGACTTCTTTAAGCAGCTCAAGCCCTGCGCCGGCTGCACCATCCTGAATTGATAATCGAAACCTGCGAGTAAGCTCGACGAAGTTATAGTCTAAAGAAAAGCGCCGCGACCTTGATGGGCTGCGGCGCTTAATTTATGGATGGGGCGAAGGATTACTCTTCGCTCTTGTGCTCGTTGTGCTCGCCACGTTCTGGACGGGGACGACGCTCGCCTCTGTCGCGGCGTTCACGGCGTTCGCCTTCGGCACGCTCGCGGCGCTCTCCACGTTCGGGACGGGGACGACGCTCGCGCTCAACATAGCCTTCGGGCTTCTCCATGAGGGCGCGGCGGCTGAGCTTGAACTTGCCGGTCTTCTCGTCGATGTCGATGAGCTTCACCTGAATCTTGTCGCCTTCCTTCAGGCCTGCCTCTTCGACGGTCTCAAGGCGCTTCCAGTCGATTTCGCTGATGTGGAGCAGACCGTCCTTGCCGGGCATGAACTCTACGAATGCTCCGTAGGGCATGATGCTGCGAACCTCGCCTTCGTAAACCTCACCAACCTCGGGCAGGGCAACGATGGCGCGAATCTTGGCCAGTGCAGCATCGATGCTCTCCTTGTTGGAGGCGCAAACCTGCACCTTGCCTACGCCGTCTTCCTCGTCGATGGTGATGACGGCACCAGTCTCTTCCTGCATTCCCTGGATAATCTTTCCACCCGGGCCGATGACGGCTCCGATGAATTCCTTCGGGATGATGATTTGCTCGATGCGTGGTACGTGAGGCTTCAGTTCGGGACGTGGAGCGGGCAGGGTCTTCAGCATCTCGGCCAGGATGTGCTCGCGGCCTGCCTTGGCCTGCATCAGGGCCTTCTCCAGAATCTCGTAGCTGAGGCCGTCGCACTTGATGTCCATCTGGGTGGCGGTCAGGCCCTTGGGAGTACCTGTGGTCTTGAAGTCCATGTCGCCCAAGTGATCCTCGTCGCCGAGGATGTCAGAGAGCACGGCGTACTTGTCTTCGCCGGGGTTCTTGATGAGTCCCATGGCGATACCGCTGACGGGGGCCTTCAGGGGCACACCAGCATCCATCAAGCTGAGGCAGCCTGCGCAAACGGTGGCCATAGAAGAGGAACCGTTGGACTCCAGGATGTCGCTCACCACGCGGATGGTGTAGGGGTAGTCCTCAGGAATCTGGCCCTTCAGACCGCGCCAAGCCAAGTGGCCGTGACCGATTTCACGACGGCCTACGCCGCGCTGTGCCTTTGCCTCGCCTGTTGAGAAGGGAGGGAAGTTATAGTGAAGGAGGAAACGCATGTAGCTCTTGTCGAGTACGTCGTCCACCAGTTTCTCGTCGAGTTTCGTGCCCAGGGTGGTGGTGCTCAGCGACTGAGTCTCGCCACGGGTGAAGATGGCACTTCCGTGGGGCATGGGCAGGGGGCCTGCCTCGCACCAGATGGGACGGATGTCGGTGGTCTTACGACCGTCGAGACGGATACCCTCGTCCAGCACGCAGCGGCGCATGGCATCGCGCTCTACGTCGTGGTAGTAGCGGTCGATGAGTGCGTTCTTCTCTTCCAGTTCCTCGGCAGCCATGTCGGCGTGAGCCTCGGCGTAGCGCACCTTGAAGTCCTCGCGAATCTTCTCGAAGGCCTCGGCACGGGCGTGCTTCTCCAGAGCCTGCTTCGTAACGTCGTAGGCGGGCTGGTAGCATTCGTTCTTCACCTGCTCGCGCAGTTCCTCGTCATTGACCTCGTGGCAATACTCGCGCTTGACGTCGGTACCCAGTTCCTTGCTGAGTTCCTTCTGCAGGCGGCACATGGGCTTGATGGCCTCGTGGGCAGCCTTCAGTGCGGCCAGGAGATCGCTCTCCTGCACTTCCTTCATCTCACCCTCAACCATCATGATGTTCTCTTCGGTGGCACCTACCATCAGGTCCATGTCGGCCTGCTTCAGTTGCTCGAAGGTGGGGTTGATGACAAACTCGCCGTTGATTCGGGCGACGCGTACTTCGGAGATGGGGCCCTCGAAGGGTATATCGCTGGCAGCCAGAGCAGCAGAGGCGGCAAAACCGGCCAGTGCATCGGGCATGTCCACGCCATCGGCGGAGAAGAGGATTACATTCACGTAGACCTCAGCATGATAGTTGCTGGGGAAGAGGGGACGCAGTGCGCGGTCCACCAGACGACAGGTGAGAATCTCGTCGTCGTTAGCCTTACCCTCGCGCTTCGTGAATCCGCCTGGGAATCTTCCAGCTGCGGAATACTTTTCTCTGTACTCTACCTGCAAGGGCATGAAATCTGTTCCGGGAACGGCATCTTTGGCGGCGCAAACAGTGGCCAGGAGCATAGTGTTGTTCATGCGCAGCATGACGGCTCCATCGGCTTGTTTCGCCAGTTTCCCGGTCTCGATGCTGATGGTTCTTCCATCAGGCAACTCGACTGTCTTTGTAATAACGTTCATCTAAGTTTTGTGTATAAAAAGTGTATAAATAGTGGCCTTCCTTTCGAAAAGTCGCGCAAAGATACAAAATATTTTTGAATAAATTCGTACTTTTGCCTGATAAAACGACGAAATGACAATGAAACGACCGCTTTTCTTATTCGTAGCCTTTGGTTTTGTACTCATCTTCTTTTCCGCCTGCAGGGAGAAGGGGGAGCAGTTCACCGTAGAGGGCTGCATCGCCGAGGCGCAGGACACGATGCTTTATCTGGAGCACTTGTCGCTGGCCGACGGCGTGGTGGGGCTCGACAGCGTAAAGCTCGATGAAACGGGCGATTTCTCGCTCCACGGCCCGCGTCCCTCGAATCCCGAGTTCTACCGCTTGCGCATCGGCATGCAGGTGGTGAACCTGAGCATCGACTCTACGGAGACGGTGCGCGTGGAGGCCCGCCTGCCACAGATGGCCCTGGGCTATCAGGTGAGCGGCAGCGGCAACTGCGACACCATCCGCCTTCTGGCGCTGAAACTGGACACGCTGGTGCAGCAGGTTCGGCGCGTGGCCGACGACCGCGGACTGATGCTCACGGAGCGCGAGGAGCAGATACAGCGGCTCATCGATGCCTACAAGACGGACGTGAAGCTGCGTTTCATCCAGAACCGCTACGGGGCGGCTTCGTCGTACTACGCCATGTTCCAGATGGTGGGCGAGCAGATGGTGTTCAACCCCGTGAGCGACCCGGGCGACGTGACGTGGTTCACGGCCTTGGCCAACTCATGGGAATTGCTCTATCCAGGCAGCCAGCGCGGCGAGAACCTGCGCAACATTGCCCTGCAGGGCCGTGCCAACACGCGCCAGAAGGTGCTGGAGATAGATATGGACAACGCGAAGGTGTCGGAAACGGGCATCATCGACATGGGCTTTCCCGACTGTGCGGGTCGCGAACGCCGTCTGTCAGACCTGAAGGGTCAGGTGGTGCTCCTCGACTTTACGGCCTACAGCATAAAAGGGTCGCAGGACCGTACCTTGGCCCTGCGACAGTTGTATAGCAAATATCATGCCCTCGGACTGGAGATTTACCAGGTGTCGCTCGACGGCGACGAACACTACTGGAAGACCGTCTCGGAAACCCTGCCTTGGGTTTGCGTGTGGGACAGCGAGGGGCTGCAGAACGACATTGTCAGTATCTACAACCTGCAGACGCTGCCCACGTGGTTCCTCGTCGACCGCGGCTCCAATCTCGTGGGGCGCATGGAGTTCCTTGGGAATCTGGAAGAGGAAATCCAGCGCCTGCTTTAACGCAGTTTTTCGATGACGGGGAGCAGCAGGCTCTCCATGACAGCGTAGCCGTCCTTGTTGGGGTGCACGGCAGGCGTGTCCTCGCCCAGTTCGGGCTTCATGCCGCTACCGTCCTCGCTCACCAAGGCACTGAAATAGTCGACATACGGAATCTTGTTCTCCTTGGCGTAGGCCTTCACGCGCTCGTTCAGGTGGCGTATTTTCTCCATCGCATCCTTGATTTCGGTGCGCCAGCAGAACCCTGCGGCGGGCAGGCAACTGGTGAGTATGACCTTGCACTTGTGGTAGCGGGCCAGTTCCACCATCGACAGCACGTTGCCGAAGGTCAGGTCCTCGTCGTAGGCTCCCGTGTTCTCGGCAATGTCGTTCGTGCCGTAGTTGATGACTACCACCTTGGGCTGCAGGTTGATGACATCCTCGCGGAATCGCAGCAGGAACTGGTAGCTCGTCTGTCCGCCTATGCCGCGTCCGATGAGGTCGTTGTCCTTGAAGAACTCTGGGCGCTTTCCGGGCCATCCGTCGGTGATGGAGTTACCCATCAGCACCACGCGCTTCTCGCCCTTCTTCGGGGCCCCCAGTTCCTGATTTTGCTGGGCATAGCGCTTCCAGTTGGCAAAGTCGTGCTTCTGCGCCCACACTCCGTTAGCACTCACCATCCAAAGCAGGAGAGTCATTCCTGCCATTCTCAGTCTTTTCATGTCCTTTGTTATTAGTATTAATGGTTAGTTACATCGTTTCTGCAGGTCAAAGGTAGTGCAAACTGAGCGAAAACGCAAATTTCAGCGCATAAAAATACAAGCACCATGATTGAAGATACGACACTTGTGCACGTTGAAAGGGAAGGTTCACGAACCTACGACAACAAGTTCACGAACCTATGGGCGTAAGTACACAAGCCATTACAATTACAGATTACAGATAGGTTTTCAGAAAAATGAATACAGATGGTTATTATATATTAATATATAATAAATATAATAGATTAAAGATTGTAAGTAACAAGTTTCAAAACGCCTCTACCCTAACTGTAATTGTAATCTGTAATGAGAATTTTACGGTATGATGTTAAAAAATGTTTGCGTGACTGCAAATTTTAACATCATCATGCACGCTATTCCATGATTATTTATTAGATTTGTGACCGCTACGTACCAAAAAACACATTGAATATGGCTATAATTGACTTAGTTAGCTGGACTCCCCGCGATTCGCGAGAAGAGACCATTTTTGCCTACCGCTATCCCGAAACCAATCTTTCCACATGGACACAGTTGCTCGTGCAGGAGTCGCAGGAGGCTGTGCTCTTCTCCAAGGGACGTCTGCTGCAGAAGTTCGGTCCCGGAAAGTACACTCTGGACACCGAGAACATTCCCTTGTTACGCAACCTCTTCGGCATTCCCTTTGGGGGCAAGAACCCCTTCATGGCCGAGGTGTGGTTCGTCAACAAAATCCTGCCCGCCAATTTGGACTGGACTACCGACAGCATGTCCATTCAGGATGTCGACTACCAGACCCAGTTGCCGCTGGTGGCCAGTGGTCGCTACGGCCTGAGGGTGATGGATGCCGAACGCTTCCTGGTTCGTTTGGTGGGTACACGTGCCACGTTCACGGAGAGCGACCTTACGGACCAGGCATACGGAGAGTTTGTGACAAAGACGAAATCCTGCATCGTGCAGTTCATGATGCAGAACCATGTGGGCTTCAAGTCCATTTCGGCCTACCTCGACCAACTCTCCCAGTACCTCAAGGAAGCCACAAGTTCGTTCTGGAGCGAGATAGGACTGGAACTGACGAAGTTCTATGTGACGGGCATCGACATCGACACCTCGACGGAAGCTGGTCGCAAGGTACACGAAGCCATATCGCAGCAGAGTGCGCAGTCCATAACGGGACGCACCTGGCAGCAGGAGCAGATGTTCGGCGTGGCTCAAGAGGCTGTCCAAGGCATGGGACGCGGCACAGGCGGCGGCATGCTTGGCGGCATCATGGCCTTGGGAATGATGAATGGCATGGGCGCCGGTATGGGAGCCGGAATGATGAACCCCCAGTACAACCAACCCACCTTCGGCGGTCAGGGCGGCGGTCAGCAGCAGGGTTTCGTGCAGGACGGCCAGCAGGTACCACAAGGACAGGTGCGGATGGTCTATTGTTCGAACTGTGCCAAGAAATATCCCAGCACTTCCAAGTTCTGCCCCTACTGCGGCGACCCCTATAATCCGTGTCCCAATTGCGGGGCAGACAATGCCGAGGGCGCACGCCGCTGTGTCAGTTGCGGAGCCACCTTGCAGCAGGCTCAGGACCGTTGTCCCAACTGCGGACAGCCCGTTATGCCAGGCCAGACCTTCTGCGGTAACTGTGGGGCACAGATTATCACGGCCAACTTCGTATGCAGCCGCTGTGGCACTCCCATGCCGGCAAATGTGAAGTTCTGCCCTAAATGTGGCAAAAAGCGCGATTAAAGCGAAACATTTTATCCATATAACTGATACGGCTATGAGAAAAGCATTAAGCATTTTGGCCTGTCTCATAGGAGCAGGTGCCATCGTCGGAGCATTTCTGCTATTCGGTCGTCCTGCACTGCCCGATAAGGTGCTGGCGCTGGACATCGTGGTCTCCCTCATCATCTACGGCTTGTTCTTTGTAGACATCTTCGTACCTTGGCTCAATCTTGCCGATAAGGCTCAGCGTAAAGTGGGCTCGTTGGGATTGCGCTGGACGGTGAACTGGATGTATGCCCTACTGGCCATTGCCGTAATTTTTCTGGGTGCTAAGTTGGAATGGTCCTTTAGCATACAGCTTTTTGCCCAAATTGCCCTGTTGGGACTGTTGTCTTTGGGCTATTCGGGCGTTTTCGGTATGAATGATAAGGTTGCCAGTGTGCATGCCCGCGAGGAAGCCATGCGCAGCTCGCTCGAGGAAATCAGGAAAAGCGTTAACATGTTGTTGTTGGAGCACGACATTGCCGACATCAACGTGCGTCAGCGCATCGAAGCCATGAAGGAGGATCTGCGCTATACCTCGGCCAGTGAGAATCCTGAGACACGCGCTATTGAGAGCCGCATCCTGCAGCTTGTTACCTCGCTGGATGCCTCGCTGGATGCCGGCAGACAGGAAGAGGTTTCGAACCTGCTCGACAAGCTCGACAAACTTGTGAAGGCTCGCAGACAGAGCTATTGAAGATTGAATAACCTTAATATTTACTCCTAAATCTAATGCCATGACGGGAAAAGTTTTTGCTCAGTCGGAGAATGTTTACCAAGATCAGGCTAAATTGTTGTTCGACTATTACATGAGGTCGGCTCAGAAGATTGTCCAGGAAGAGGAACGGATAGAGAAAGAAATTGCCGACCTGGAGAAACAGAAGAAGCGTATCGAAGAGGAAATCGCCAAAATCTGGTGGTGGCCCTACACAATCGTCCTTTTCATCTTCTATTATTTTAAGAAGAAGGGACTGCAGAAGCAAATCGATGACATAGAACCTCGCATCAGAGAGTTCAAGAAACAGCACGACGAGATATTCCGTGACTACAAGATAACGAAGATGGGTGTGGTCTATACCCCCATTGCCAATCAGGTGAAGTACGAGGACGAGAGTTTCATCGTGGACTATACGGGAAGCGTTCCCGAATCGGAAGTCACGTTGCAGATGTCGCGGCAGAACGACCTTCTGGTGGAGACGATAGCCGATTTGGAGAAACTGTCGGCTGAAGCTCCCTTGGTAGAGACCTCTGAGGACACGGAGACCGTGGAGACGGCTGATTACTCACCCTCTATTCAGGAAATCAACCAGCACGACTATTTCGGGAAACTCGACCATTCGTTACGCACCATCGCCTATTGCATGGACGACCTCGATACATCGTCGGTGTCCCTGCCTCTCGTGAGCAAAAACAGCGACTATCAGGCATTCCTGAACGAATTTGCCACGAAAGACCTACCCGAGGACGCAGCCGTGCTGAAGGTCTTCGACGACCAGCGCTACGAAAAGGGTATCAACAAGTTCCAGGAACTCAATGCCCTGAAGGACTCGCTGTCCACGAAGACCAAGCAGTTCGAGGATGTGTTGAAGGAGCTGATGGTGACGATGGCAGGCTCGGTGCAGGCCATATCGTCGCTGAAAGTGGCTTCAGTGGACAAGGTGGTGCTGGAGTCCAACAAACTGCTGTACCAAATTCTGAAGGCTCCCTACAACCACTATTCCCCCATGCTCGAGCACGACGAGATAGAGCGAATCCGCATGGAACGCTTCGACTATAGCGATGACGTGCAGGGCTACGAACCCTTCCAACTGCGTACCAGCAGCCGCGTCCGTTTCAATATGGCCTCTGGCATGTGGACGGCAGAGGACGGTTCCACGACGACGATGCCCTTCGGCGTACATCAGATATACGAAGAGATAGTGGCTCCCGTGGTGCAGAACCTGATGGCCGAGAACCGCATCGAGCGCCTGAAGATTTACAACCACATCCGCGACCAGAAGTTGGACTACCTGAACAAGTGGCATCAGGACACGGATGCCTTCTATCGTGCCAACCGTGCCGAGAGTTCGCAGCTTATCAGCCAGATGCAGGAAACCCTGCGCGAATATGTGGCAGCCTACAATACCCTCATCTCCTTGCAGCAGACCGAGGCCAACATGCAGAAATCGCAGTCGCTGGATGCTACAAAGGTGGATGTCGTGGACAACACGGCAGAGACCATTGCCACCTTCGAGACCAAGTCGGCACAGTTCCGTCAGACGCAGGACGACTTCGAGGAGTACATCGAACGCCTGAAGGAAGACATCGACCAGAAGGCCGTGAAGTTCGAACATATCGAATACTACGATGCAAAGTTGCGCGATTCGCACTTCAACGATGCAGCCGTGGCTTCCAGTCCTGCTGCCATCAACGAGCTCGACGACCGCAGCCGTCCGTTGGCACTGGC
Source organism: Bacteroidaceae bacterium (assembly GCA_045220575.1). Lineage (GTDB taxonomy): Bacteria > Bacteroidota > Bacteroidia > Bacteroidales > Bacteroidaceae > Physcousia. The sequence goes on along the minus strand of JBGUVX010000032.1, from coordinate 9,266 downwards.
TAACCCGTTGTTGGCACGTACGTCACAACTGTTGCCGCAGCCCAAGGTGGACGATGTCACCTACGAACACTTCTCGTTGAACCTGCCAGGACTGGCCCAACGTGCACTTGAGGACCTTGATACCATGTTGCAAACTGGCGATCCCGATGCTGCCAACAGTCGTTACGAGGAGCCGGAACCCGAGGAAGAGCCTGTTGACGAAGTGGAAGAGACACCCGAAGACGTGCCCGAGGATGTACCTGAAGAGGACTTCGATGAGGAGTCCGCAGGCGATGAGGTCGTAGACGACGAAGCTGAGATTACGGACGATGAGGCAGAGACTGAGGAAGTCGACGAATCCGAAGCCGAATACTCTGAGGCCGACGAATCCGAAGGTGACGAACCTGAGTCCGACGAAGAAAAGGCATGAGAGTGATAACGGAATGTTGAACCCTGCACTAAGAAGATAAGTTCTATGGCAAATATAGATTGTATAATCGACACCCATCCAATGGCCAGTGAGATGAACTCCATCTCCCATCATGTGACGGGTACCACCACGGCTGTCGTGGCGATGAAGGCAGCTGTGGTAAAAGCCGAAAACGATGCTGCCGAACATGTCTGCAACAACGTAAACCGTGGTTTCTACACCCTCATCCGTTCGCAGATTTCCCAAAAGACGGCAAAACTGACCAGCCAAGTGGACTCGCTAATCATGCAGTTGCAGCAGCAGACACGTATGTTGCTGAACATCAAGACGCGCATGGAACACGACTACAACATGATTACAGCCCGCTATACCAAACTCTTTGGCACCCTGAATCAGAGCCTGAAGCAGCGTGTCTATGAACTGGACCGTCCCACGTTCGACTTTGCAGAGCGCGACTTGGAACTGATTTCCAACCGTCCGCGACAGTTGACCTCGACGGTGCCCCTCTCACAGTTGGAGTCGCTGACCATGAGCCAACGCATTGCCGCTTCCAACGTGAAGCATCATGCCTTGGAGGTCATCGACACAATGTCGTCCTTCCTGGCGGGTATGGCCAACCAGAAGAAGCTGACCAACCGCATCTTGCTGCACCTGCCGACTTCGAAGCCCAGTGCCCTGTACATGTTGCCGAACATCGTATCGGAGGCGTGTATCGACAGCTCGGGAGCCACAACCACCAACGTGGTGGCCAATGCCAACGGCATTACCCCACAGGCCGTGGCGGCAACCCGTAATCGTGTGCTCGAACAAGTGAACGAACTGCCTTGGAAGCAGACTGGGGAAATTAGTGGCGAGATTCAGAACGAGTTCAACCGACTGCTTTCTGCCTCCCAGGCCAGCGACCGTGTGAAGGAGATGGCTCGCACACTGTTCCAGAAGAATAGTTTTGAAACCTTCAACACCGCTGCATCATGAGTTATACCAGAACAGTAAGTAAAACCATCACCATCCACTATTCGGGTACGGTGAGTTATCCTGCCTCGCAGACTGGCGGAACCAAGAGCTACAGCGGTACGGCGACAGAGGTCGTGAACGTGAATGTGCACGTCGATACCAACCCCTTCGACAACAGTGTGGCCAGTTGCAACCAGCAGGTGAACATCCTGACGGGTGCCGTTGCGGCTACCGAAGCGGCTCAGGTGGCCTCGGTGGATTCGAACTCCAAGCGTGTGGCATCCACTATCATCAACGGTTTCTTCAAGACCATCGGCTCGGAAATCAGTCAGCAAATCAACGAACTCACCAATGAAGTGGAGTCGTTGGCCATGCATCTGGTGGAGCAGACCAAGCGCTGCCTGGAGAAGAAGAACCAGATGGGCGTCGACTATCAGCGCATCTGTCAGCGCTATATCAAGGTGTTCGACACGCTGAATGCCGAACTGAAAAACCGCATCCACGAAATCGACCTGCCTGTGTTCAAGTTCCGCGAAACAGCCGATGCCTACGCACAGAAGGGTTCGGACAGCGACATGGTGAGCACCGTTGTAGTGACGGGAAGTGAGGAAGCCAAGTTGCAGGCTCACTTGTCGTCTGCTACGCTGAAGCATCAGGCTTCCGAAATGCTGCATCATGCCAGTGAATACCTTTATCGTCAGCGCGACATGCGAAGCACCATTGCTCACCACATGTTCCAAGGCGACGAGGCCTGCTATTACGTACCGCTGATGATGACCGAGCGGGTAGGGGAGGACGGCGTGAAGTCAACCTTCCTGTATAGCCCGAAGGCCATTACGAACGCCATTGATAACGGAGTGGTGCGCGACCAGATAGAGCATCGTCAGTGGGAACCCGTCAGCAATGCCGAGCAGGAACGTGTGGCCAACTACTTCAAGGCCGAGGTGGGTAGCCACTTTGCTTCTCCGACGGCCCACGACGAACGGGTGCGTCAGATGATGCTCAACCTGTTTTCCAAAAACCGCATCATGCGGGTGAAGTGATATATGACATATTTACCTATTGAAAAAACACACAAGAAATATGGAAGAACTGAAAGAATTGCGCTTCAACGGAAAGGGCGTGAAGCTGGACAATAACAGAGTGAAGGGTGGCATACTGCCCGAGAAGGTGGACGAACTGAACCGCGACATCAGCATCGAGGGGGCTACGGTCATTGAAGGTGCCGTCTATGCCCACAAGTTCGAGGTGAATAACGGCCCGCTGGAGGTGCAGGGAGCTGTGTTCACACAACTGGAGCTGTATGTCAACACATCGGCTACGGGCGATATCGCCTTCCGCAAGGCCGTGGGCTCTGCCAATTCGATAACGTCGCGTGCTACGGGCTGTAAGCTCGTTTTTGCCTCCGACGTCAATGCCAAGCAGGTGACGCTTTATAATGCCTTCGTGGCCGGAAGCATCTATGCCGACGACGTGACGCTGGAGAACTGTGTCGTCATCGGCGGTGTGTTTGCTACCCAGCAAATCGACATTACGGGAAGCGTCGTAGGCACCTTCAATGCGCCTTACGTTCATATTGCGGGCACCAACCATCTGCTGCTGCCCAGTGCCTTCTCCATCGAGAAACTTTCTGTGGCTCCCGGGGCAAGGCTCTTCAATCTGTCGCTGGCCGACCTCGGTGCCCTGTATCGTGGTGTGGAACAGTCTGCCAACTCAGGCCGCATAGAGATGGATGTGGATGCCGACGAACTAAAGTCGTCACTTACCGACGAGGAGGTGCAGAAGACCCTGCGCTGCTATTCGGTAGTGGGCAAGGTGCTGGCTGCTGACCTCATCGACACGGACAAGTTCCAGAATCACTTCCTGCTGACGGCTGCCGCCTTGGGGCCTCAGTTGCTGAAGAGCTACGACATGGGCAAGGATGCCAAGGGCAATCCCGTGACGCTGAGCATCGAACGCATCCGCGACTTCTTCTTCGACGTCATGGCTGGCAAGGTGGAGATTCGCACCATCGACGGTCATTTCGATGTGTCGCAGCTCATGCGCTGAGTACGCACGGGGCTGTGGTTTTGAAAATACCCAGTATAGGGTATTGCACGGACGCGCGAAATGTTGTAATTTTGCGGTCATGAAACTGAGTGAACTGAAAATAGGACAAAGGGCACGCATTGTCGCTGTGGGCGGCGAGGGTGCCCTTCGCCAGCATCTGCTGGACATGGGCATGATACCTGGTGCCGAACTGGCACTGGTGCAGTTTGCGCCCATGGGCGACCCGATGGAGGTGCGCATCCACGGCTACGAACTGACGTTGCGCATTGCCGAGGCAGGGGAGATAGAGGTTGAAGGATTAAGGGTTGATGGTGAAGGATTAGAGGTTGATGGTGAAGAGGGGGACGAGGCGGAGTTCCAGTCGCAGATAGAGCACCCGGGACTGGGTGAGGGCGGCCACTACCACGACGAGTCGCCGGAGGCGCATGCGAAGCCGCTGCCTGCCACCCAGCGCCTGACCTTTGCGCTGGCGGGAAACCAGAATTGCGGCAAGACCACGCTCTTCAACCAACTGACGGGGGCCAACCAGCATGTGGGAAACTTCCCGGGTGTGACGGTGGAGCACAAGTACGGCACCATCAAGGGTCACCCCGAGGCTCAGGTCATCGACCTGCCGGGCATCTACAGCCTGTCGCCCTACACGAGCGAGGAGGTGGTAAGCCGCCGCTACATCTTGGACGAGCACCCCACGGCAATCATTAACATCGTTGACGCCACGAACATCGAGCGCAACCTCTACCTGACGCTGCAGTTGATGGAGCTGGGCGTGCCGATGGTGGTGGCGCTGAACATCATGGACGAGCTGGAGGCCAACGGGGGCACGGTGCGCATCAACCGCATGGAGGCCCTGCTGGGAGTGCCTGTGGTGCCCATCTCGGCGATGAAGAACGAGGGTGTGGACGAACTTGTGGCCCATGCCCTGCACATCGCCCGCTATCAGGAACGTCCGCAGCGGCAGGACTTCTGCCACCCCGACGACCACGGAGGTGCCGTACACCGCTGTCTGCACGCCATCATGCACCTGACCGAGGACCATTGCCAGCGGGCCGACATCCCAGCCCGCTTTGCTGCCTGCAAACTGGCAGAGGGCGACGCCTTGGTGGCTGAGGCGCTGGGGCTGACGCAGAACGAGCGTGAGACGGTGGAGCACATCGTCGTGCAGATGGAGCAGGAGCGCGGGCTCGACCGTCAGGCTGCCATTGCCGACATGCGCTTCAAGTTCATCGAGGCCGTAACCCGTCAGGCCGTAGTGAAGCCGCGGGAGAGCCACGAGCACATCCGCAGCCGCCGCATCGACCGCATCCTGACGGGTCGCTGGACGGCCCTTCCGTCGTTCGTACTCATCATGGGACTGGTCTTCTACCTCACCTTCTCCTCCGTCGGCGCATGGCTGCAAGACCTGTTCCAGACGGGCATCGACTGGTTCACGGAGATTAGCGACCAGGCACTCACCAGTTGGAACATTGCCCCTGCGGTGCATTCGCTCATCATCGACGGCATCTACAACGGCGTGGGTACAGTGTTGGTGTTCCTGCCCCTCATTGTCTGCCTGTTCTTCTTCCTCAGCATGCTTGAGGACACGGGCTACATGGCTCGCATAGCCTTCGTCACTGACAAACTGCTGCGCCGTCTGGGACTCTCGGGCCGCAGCATAGTGCCCCTGCTCATCGGTTTTGGCTGCTCGGTGCCCAGCGTCATGGCCAGCCGCACGCTGCCGAGCGAGCGCGACCGCCGCATGACCATCCTGCTCACTCCCTTCATGTCCTGCACGGCCAAGATTCCCATCTACGCCTTCTTCGCGGTTGCCTTCTTCCCCCAACATGCAGGCTTGGTGATGGCTTCGCTCTACGCCATCGGCATCGTGACGGGCATCCTTGTGGCGCTGGTGCTGAAGCGCACGCTGTTCCGCGGCGAGCCAGTACCTTTCGTCATGGAACTCCCCAACTACCGACTGCCGTTGGCCAAGAACGTCATGCGACTGCTGTGGGACAAGGCGCGCGACTTCCTGCAGCGGGCCTTCACGGTCATCTTCCTGGCCAGTATCGTGGTGTGGTTCCTGCAGACCTTCGACTTCCACTTGCAGATGGTCAGCGATGCCCACGATTCCATGCTGGCACGACTGGCAGGGTTCGTCGCTCCGCTGTTCCAGCCCCTGGGACTCGGCGACTGGCGCATTGTGACGGCACTCGTCAGTGGCTTTATGGCCAAGGAAACGGTGGTCAGCACTCTCGGTGCCCTGTTTGGCGGAGCCGACCTCACGCTCATCTTCACCCCAGTGGTCATCTTCGGACTCTTGGTGTTCTGCCTGCTCTACACTCCTTGCGTGGCAGCCATTGCCACCATCCGCCGCGAGTTGGGAAGCCGCTGGGCCGCCTTCGTGGTCGTGCTGCAATGCCTCATCGCCTGGCTCTGCGCCTACTTCACCGTACTGCTCGGCAACCTCCTAACCTATCACCTATAACCTATAACCTTCTCCCTCCCCCGGGGAGGCGACTGGGGCCTTCAGAGAAGCCATCAATATGGCTTCGGCCCCACAAAGGGGAGCGAGTCCCCACTCGCGACGGAGGCATGGGAGGGGGCTCCTAAACAACTAAACATGAACACCCAAAGCATCATACTTCTTGCAATCATCCTCGCTGCCTTCGTAGTAGTGGGCTATCGCTACGCCAAGCGGCAAAAAAAGAGCCGCGGCTGCGGGGGATGCAACTGCGGCTGTGGCGATTGTCATTGCTGACTTCCGGCTATTTCTTCACGAACTTCTTGCCCTTCTGGATGTGCAGACCATTTTGGCTGCGCTGGACAGGGCGACCGCTGAGGTCGTAGCTCTGCCCCGACTCTTGCTTGCCGTCCGTCGCCGATTGCAGGCCGAGGGGAATGTCGTCGAGGTAGCCGAAGTTGTTCTCGATGATGGCCTTCACCAGTTCGCCCCCAAGGGTGTTGTAGTCGCCAGTCTTGTCCACGCCAGCGTAGTCCATCATGACGATGCCCATGGGCCCTGCCTCGTGTTCCTTCAGGTAGTCGAGGACGAATTTGTTGGTGTGTGAGGCATTGTCGCGGTAGCCGTCGCTCAGGGAAATCGTGTTGCCAAACAGGTTCTCCACCTTCGAATAGGCCGACAGGAAGTTGAAGTACCACGTTATCTTGCTCGTCGTCTTGGCGTAGTGCGTGGTGCTGTAGTCCAGCATCGTCTTGATGGCATCCAGCTTGGTCTGCACGCCTCCCGAGTTGTGGGTGTCGGAGTAGTCTTGCATGCACATGGGAGTCTTGCTGGCATCGGTGCGCCCTATGATGTAGCCCTGGCTCTGCTCGTTCCAGTTCACGTTGTCCACCTTCCAGTTCTTCAGGAAACCGCCTATGGGCAGCGTGTCGTAGCTGTCGCGGCTCAGCACCAGAATCTTTCCGCGCATGTCCTTTACCATCAGGCCCTTCTTGAAGTTCACGAGATAGTCCTTGATGGCATCGCTCTTCAGGAAATCCACGATGCGCTGGTTGTAGGCATTGTCCACCTGGTCGCCGTCCGACTCATGCAGCAGGTGGATGATGACGAATTCCGTGGGATTGGCCTCCAGCAGGTCGCGGAGTTGGTACATCGTGTCTTCGAAGCGCAGTTTCGTGGCTACTATGCCGTGGTGGATTTGCATGTGGTCGTCGTAAACGGCTGGTCTGAAGTCGAAGACACGGATGCCCAGTTCAAACTGCTGGGCAATCGTCATCTCCTGAGTCTGGGCATAGCGACTGCCGAAAGCAGCCAGAGTGCCTGAGAAGCCGCTGCCCGTGGCTGCATCGTGAGTGCCGGGGAGGGAGAGGTTGGCGACAAAGGTCTTGTCGGGCAGACGGTATTGCCAGTTCTCGGCCAACGTGTTTGTGGAAAAACCTGCAAGCGTCAGCAACAGGGCGAATAAACGGTGTTTCTTGCTCATAATCATGGTCATTTGACTTGGTTCGGCTGTAAAGTTAAGCAAAAAAACGCAAACCAGATGATTATTGCACAAGAATCTTGCAGAGGCTGTCTTGGAAAATACGGCTTTCGGCTACGGGGGAGTCCTCGTTCACGATGGCAAAAATCCGCCACCGCCCGTCGCTGCCCTGTGCGAATCCTGCCAGCGAGGACAGCCCCTTGGTGGTCAGCGTGCCCGTCTTCACGAAGACGCGCCCCTCGAAGGGTTCGCCCCTCATGCGGCTCAGCAGCGACCCGTAGCGGACGGGATGCCCCGGCGTGGCCAGCGCCTCGTCGATGAAGTAGCGCCTTATCGGTTCGCGTTCCCAAGCGTAGCGCAGCAGGCCCGTCAGGAAGTGAACTGTCAGGCGGTTGTCAGGCGACAGTCCGCTGCCGTCGTTGATGACGAACTCGTGGTTCGGCGAGATGATGCCCGCCAGCGCTCTCATGCAGTCCGTTGGCGTTACGGAGAGGAAGGGCTGTCGGTTGCACGTCTGGGCAATGTGGTGGAAGAGCGCGTCGGCCTTGATGTTGCTGCTGTGGATGAGCATGGGCGTTATCACGTCCGTCAGCGGTGTCCGTTGTTCGTAGAGTATCGTTCCCTCCTCTTCGTGCCCTGCCACAGTCTCCCTTTTCAGACTGATGCCCTTGGCCGCCATCTGGTAACGAAACTCTTGTTCGATGCGCTGGCGCCCCTTCAGCAGGATGGGCAGTTTGTTGTAAGGAATGTCCCACGCCGAAGCCGAGGAATGCGCTTTCAGCGTGTCGTCGCGCGTCAGGTCGAACACGATGTCACCCTTGACTTGCCGGATGCCCCGTCGCCTGATGGCATCTGCCATGGACTCAAGGCTCTCCAGCATGGGGTCGTCGTCGAGTCGGATGTGGAGGATGCCGTTGAAAGTGCTGCCTTCCTGCTGTCCGCACGCCACCACTTGGCTGGTGTAGCAATGGTCGATGCCCAGAATCTCTATGGCAGTAACGGCGGTGAGCAACTTCATGCACGAGGCTGGCGGCACCAGACGGTGAGCATGGCGGCTGAAGACAACCGAGTCACTGTCTATGTCGTAAACCTCCACGGAAATATTGGTGGTATCTAATCGCAGCGACTGACTGTACAGCCGTTCGAGGGCCTGACCAATCTCTTTCAGGTTGTTGGGCGACTCTGGAATTTCGGTCTCGCAAGCAGACTCAACCGCCTCGGCTGGCGTTTCGGAACTGGAAGACTTGAATAGCGATTTGCCCCAAAGTCCGAGGCAAATCAACAAGGGGACGGCAATGATCAGAGCACAGCCGCGCTTCACACTTTTCTTCAGTCTACGTCGTTTTTTCTTTGCCATATTTTATGCAAACGGTCTGTGGCTACAACCGCGGATTCTCGTGACTACGACCGTGGAAATCCGTGACTACGGTCGTGAAGTTTCATGACTACGGTCATGACATCCCCGTGACTACGGTCATGAAAATCCATGACTACGGTCGTGAAAACCGATGGCTACGGTCATGAAAACCGATGGCTACGGTCATGCCATCCTCGTGGCTACGTCCGCCCATCAGAAGTTGCGGTAGTGGGGCGCGTGGTTAGGGCTGACGGCGATGCACTCCATCTCGATGAGCCAGGTGGGACGGCATACGGGAGCCAGGGTGATGACGGTGGGGATGTCGGGGAATCGCTCGCGGAACATGTCGCTGACGATTTCGTAGTCGCCGGTGTCGCGCAGGTAGACCACGAGGTGCATGACATCGGAGTAGTCCATGCCTCCCTCCTGCAAGAGCGCCTCCACGTTTTCCCACATGCGCAGGGTCTGCTGGCGGATGTCGCCGACGTGCACGACCTCGCCCCGGTTGTTGATGCTGGCCGTGCCGGAGATGAGCACGTGACAGCGGTCGCCGTATTCCATGCGCGTTCCGCGCTCGAAG
>JBGUVX010000031.1:0-116652 GCA_045220575.1 Bacteroidaceae bacterium | reverse complement strand
CTTCGAGCGCGGAACGCGCATGGAATACGGCGACCGCTGTCACGTGCTCATCTCCGGCACGGCCAGCATCAACAACCGGGGCGAGGTGGTGCACGTCGGCGACATCCGCCAGCAGACCCTGCGCATGTGGGAGAACGTGGAGGCGCTACTGCAGGAGGGAGGCATGGACTACTCCGACGTCATGCACCTCGTGGTCTACCTGCGCGACACCGGTGACTACGAACTCGTCAGCGACATGTTCCGCGAGCGCTTCCCCGACATCCCCACCGTCATCACCCTGGCTCCCGTATGCCGCCCCACCTGGCTCATCGAGATGGAGTGCATCGCCGTCAAGCCGAACCACGCGCCCCAATACCGCAACTTCTAAAGGGCAACCGTAGCCACGGGGGGGTTGCGTCCATAGTCGTGACACTTACACTATATTGCATAGTTTGTTCCAAGGTTAGGGACGAAGGTTCCAAGTCGCTGAATGAATGTTCCAAGGCTTGGAACGATGATTCCAAGCTTTGAAACAGACCAAGCAACGTAATGTTTGCATTTATGCATCGAGACGTCGAGAGGTTTGCACCCCGATGTTTAGAAGTTTGCATAGTGTCGTTATGACACCAATATAACGATGTAGTGGAGCCAGCGTCATGAAAACACAACGGGGGGGACGTGAAGCGAACGCAGAGTTCACGCATCAACAGGCGTGAGTTCGCACGTCAATTGCCGTGAGTTCACACTTCAACTCGCGGCAGTTGTTATTATGTACAGGAGCAGGGACACGTGTGCCAACAGAATCAGCGGCAGGCCGTACTTGAACTTCTTGTGCATGGTCTTGTGGTGCCAGACCTTCATGCCCAGCCATGCCCCGAGGCTGCCACCTGCGGCTGCCGTCAGCAGCAGGGTTGCCTCTGATATTCGCCACTGGCCCTTCCTAGCCTTGACCTTCGGTCGAGCCTGCTTGCGCTCGGCATGGCTTAAACGGGTTTGGCCCTGCCCTCGCTTACTCGCAGCCTTATCGATGCCATACAGGAAAAAGGTGACTACATTGAGGGTGATGAGAACAATGAGGGCGAGATGGGGCAGGCTCGGGAGATTCATAGGACTGCGCGGGTTACACGAGGAGTGCAAAGTAAAAGGCGAGCTCGGCCAGCAGGAAGAGGGCACCGCAGCAGTCGCCAGTGTAGCCGCCGATGCGCCGACGAATGTAGAGGAACAGGAAATAGACGAGCAGCGCCGGGACGAAGATTCTTGAGACTTGGAACCTGAAAGTCGTAAGGAACAAGAGGGCAAGGGGCAGGAGGCCCTGCACGGCCAAACCGATGCCGGAGAGGAGGCCGTAACGGCGATAGACGACACCCGACTTGGCCGTCTGCTCGTCGCGGGCATAGGGCAGCATGCTGATAACCTGGGCTGCCAGCATCTTGGCGTAGGGGTCGGCAGCAAGGACGACGAAGGGCGCAAGAGCGGGCGGCAAGGCACATAGGGTGAAGAAGAGCAAGGCCAGATAGAGGATGAGGGCAAGGACGCCGTAGGTGCCGATGTGCGAATCCTTCATGATGGCGAGGATGCGCTCGCGGCTGGTGCCGCCGCCGAAACCGTCGAAGAAGTCGGCCAGCCCGTCCTCGTGGAGGGCTCCCGTCAGCAACAGTCGGGCGACGATGGCCAACAGGACGGCAACGGTGTAAGGCAAGACCCGACTGCCGAAATAGAGCACGGCAGCCATCGTGCCCCCCGTGAGCCAACCCACCAGCGGCCACCACTCCACCACGCTGCGATAGGCCTCGACGGGCGGCTGATGCAGTCGCCAAAGGGGCAGGCGGGTGAAGAAGATGAAGGCCGCCCAGGGACGGTCGTACCAACGAAGGTCAGAAGTATTTGGTGATGTTTGCATGACTGAAGTCATTCATTTCGTTAATCATTCGCACGGCGGAATCCACGATGGGGAAGGCACACAGGGCACCCGTTCCCTCGCCCAGGCGTAGGCCCAGCGATAAAAGAGGCTCGGCCTTCAGGGCATCCAGCATCAGGCGATGACCGCTCTCGTCACCCGAGTGGCAGAATATCATGTACGGCTGCGATTCGGGATACAGGCGGACGGCAGCAAGGGCACAGGCCGTCATGATGAACCCGTCCACCAGCACCAGCGTCCGTCGCTCGGCAGCCCTGAGCATCGCCCCGATGGCCGACACCATCTCGAAACCGCCGAACTCGCGGATGACGTCCTCGGTGTCGTACGTCGGACGTTCCTGCAAGAAACGCTTCATGGCCTTGTCGAGCACCTCGTACTTGTGGCGGATGCCCGGCGAATCGAGCCCCGCCCCCGCACCGATGCACACGTCCAGCGGCAGTTGGCAGAAGAGACTCATCCACAGGCTGGAGGGCGATGTGTTGGCAATGCCCATCTCACCGATACACAGCACGCGACAGCCCTCATCGATGCATTGGTCGGCAAGTTCCGCTCCAATCTCAATAGCTTGGTTCATTTCCTCGCTGGTCATCGCCGCCTCGTGCAGGAAGTTCCGTGTGCCGCGGGCTATCTTGCGGTCGAGGAACAATATACTCCCCTCGCCCACGGGAGAGGCGACGGGGCTGAGGTCGTAGTCCACCCCAACGTCCACAATGCGCAACCGGAAACCATGCTGACGGCAGAACATGTTCACGCCGCCTCCACCGCGGGTGAAGTTCAGCATCTGCTGCCAAGTGACCTCGCGAGGCGACACGCTCACGCCCTCGCGCTCGATGCCGTGGTCGCCCCCCAGCAACAAGTGGCAGGGATGGGCAAGCGACGGACTCAGCGTCTGCTGCACCAGGCATATCTGCATGGCCAACGACTCCAAGCGTCCCAACGAACCCTTCGGTTTGTTCAGGTTGTCTATCTTGTCCTGAATGGCAGGCCGCAAAGCCTCGTCTGGTCTCTCTATCTCGAACTTTCTCATCACCCTTAATTCTTACCTCTTAATTCTTAACTTTCACTGCAATGCCGCTTACCATGAGCACAACCTCGTCGGCACGACTGGCCACATACTGGTTGAGCCACCCCAGAAGGTCGGTAAACTGGCGCTGTATGCGGTTGTCGCTGGTTCCACCCATGCCGATTTCGTTGGTCACGACAATCAGCGTGGCATCCTGCGCTGCCAGCCGGTCGAACTCCTCCTTCAAGGCAGCAAGTGCCTCCTCGACATTCTGCATGTCGAAGAAAAAGTTCGTGGCCCACAGCGTGAGGCAGTCCACCACCGCCACGCGCCCAGCCAAAGGGAGGCTGCCCAGATGGCGTTCCTCCTCCATGTTCTCCCACTCTGGGCCGCGCCGTTCCTGATGGCGGCGCACACGTTCCCGGAACTCCTCGTCCCACACGTGGGCCGTTGCCACATAGACAGGGTGCTCGCTGAGCGAAAGGGCCAGTCGTTCGGCATATTGACTCTTGCCCGAGCGCTGACCACCAGTTATCAATGTTACAGACATTGCTTCACGTATTTCTTGCCGTTCCGAATGACTACGTCCTTGACAGGAGTCCCCTGTATGCGGCGCCCCTGCAAATCGTAGGTGTTTGCGTCCTGCTTCACAGGAGTCGGGGTGAGAGCTTCGATGGCAGTTGCTTCGTCAGTGTACTGGTTGACATCGTCCGTAAAGCAGATGTCGTAGATGTTGCTCTTGCCCGTTGTGGACGTAAGCCCGAAAATGGTCTGCCCCATGCAGACGCTGGGACGGTCGCCTGAGAAGTTCTCATAAAGACCGCTCTGGGTCATGTCCCAGGCAATCACCTGTTGCGACTTGCCGTTCACCTTGATGGTTTTCGCCACGTTGGGAGCAACGGAACTTCCGTGGTTCGAGCCGTTGAGCCACCAAAGGTAGCTGGCACCCGAGGTGGTCTTCAGATTTGTTCCCCGCACGACAAGATAGATCTGCTCGGGGGCTATGGTATAGTCCGTCTCGCCGTATTTCAGCATCAGGCAGACATTGTTGGCTCCTGTACCGGCATTGATGGTGATGGTGTTCTGCTCGGTGTTGTAGGTGAACTTGCTGGCAGCCACACGTCCAGCATCGCCCGTCGTCCAGTCGGTGGCACGGAAAATGTAGGCGTGGTCGTTGTAACCGCGAAGCAGGCGCAGATAGAAGATGCCCGGGCAGAGCGTCGATGAGGAAGCCGTAAGGCGTACCACGAACTGACGCTTCACCTCGCCGCTGGCATCGCGCACCAGACTAGCAGGGATGGGGTATTCCACATTGTAGAAACCATTCGCGTCGCTGCCCTTGGCCGAAGCGGGGATGGTGATGTCGGCAATCTTGGTTCCGTCAACCTTCAGCGTAGCCTTACGGCCCTTGTCAGCCAGGTTGAAGCGCAACATCAGGCTCAGGCTGTCGGCCACCTGCTGCTCGTTGTACAGAGTGTATTGGATATAGCCGCTGGCACGGGCATCGCGGTAGCGCTCCGTGTTGTAGTCGCCGGTATTGGAGTCCGAAGAATGCTTGCATTCGTGACCGGCCTCGCTCTGCTGTTCGCCAGTAGCCACGAAGTCGAGCGTGCGCCCGTTCAGCGCCTCAATCTCTGCCTCGGTCTTCGCCATCGAGCTGTTGGCGTAGTTCTCGGCAGTCTGCTGATACCAATAGCACTGGTAACGGGCATGATGAATCTGGTAGAAGGGCTGGAGGGTGAGTGTCGTCCACTTATAGCTTTCCACGCCCTCGCGACTGGCATCGAGGGTGAAGAGCAGGTTGCTGCTGTCGTCCGTCCGCTGGATGCGATTCAGCACATCGGCTCTCTCACCAATCAACAAGGGCGCACTGGTCAGGTTCTTCGAACTGGCACGGTTGCCGGGGGCGTGGTCCATGCGTCCCTCGCCGCCATATTCGTTCTGCAGCGTCTCGAACACCAGTCCCGTAGCCTCGGCCTCCTTGCTATTGGCGGCTGTGGTCTTAGCGGCCAGCAGGATGGGGCCGTACTTGAAAGCGATATAGTCGCCGTAGCCCGGACATTCCTCGTAGCGCAGGCTCATCGGCAAAACCACCCTCACCACATCGCCCACGTTCCAAGTACGGCTGATGGTGACATAGCTGGCTTTGCCCTGCTGCGCCGAAAGCTCAACAGCCTCACCATTGACAGTCACGGCAAATCCGCTGCCCGCCCATGCCGGATGACGGATGGCAATGGCATACTTACCGCTTTTGCCAATGGTAAGGGTGGTCTTCGGCTCGTTGGGGAACTGGGTCTCTTGGGTGACGACGAAATCGTCACTCACAAGACGGCTGGGGGTGAAGAGGTTGACGTAAAGTGTCTCGGCCCCGTCGTGGGTGTAGATGAAATGGCCGTATTTCGAATGGTTCTCCATGCCCGTTCCCACACAGCACCACATGCCTTGGTTCACCTGCGAATAGATGCGGTAGCTCTGTGGGCGCAGCGTGGTAAAATAGACGTAGCCACCTGTTGTGGGGTCTTGGGTCGAAAGAATGTGGTTCCACATTGTCTGCTCGTAGAAGTCCACATACTTGGCATCGCCCGTACGGTCAGCCAGCATCTCGGAGAGCTTCAGCATGTTGTTCGAGTTACACGACTCGGGGCCGTCCATCACATCGATGTAGCGGTTGGCGTTGCTCTTGGCCAGGAAGTGCTCCGATACGGAGTTGCCACCAATGCAGACGGTGCGGTTCGTGGCTACGTCCGTCCAAAAGTTCTCTGCCGCCTTCTTATAGTTGGTGGACGACGCATTCGCTTCGTAGATGCGCTCCATTCCTATATATTTAGGCACCTGAGTATTGGCGTGCTTGCCGTCAAGGAAGGTGGTGTTGAGGGTCTGCATGCCGTTGAGCATGGCCTTGTGGGTGTACTTCTTGGCAGCCGTCAGGTACTTCTGGTCGCCGAAGAGCTGGTAGGCATCAAGCATCGACTCGTTCATGCCGCCGTGTTCGCAGTTCAGGAAGTCTTCGAAGTCGTTGTCGCTCACCTTGCTTACCAGATTCACGCTCCAGTCTGCCAGTTTGCGGAAGAGTTCCTTAGCCACTTCGCTCTTGCCGTAGATGTAGGCATCGCGCAAGCCAGCCAACACCTTATGCTGACAATAGAAGGGCACCCAGCCCCAGTGGCTCCTGATGGCGGAGAGGTCGCCTCGGTAGAGAGCCTTCCAGTCGTCGTTGATGGGCTGACCGCCGAGGAAGCCATACAGGCCATCGGTGTTCCCGTCGTACTGGTCCTGACAGTCCTTCATTACGTCCAGCATGTAGTCCATGCGCTCCTTCAACTGTCCCTTTGTCGTTTCATCGCCACAGGCCGCATACGCTAATGCCAACGCCGACAGATAGTGCCCGCCAACATGTCCGCTAAGGTCGAAGTCACTGCTGCCCCAGTTCGGGAAGTTCGGGTGTTTCGTCAGCCATTGGTAGTACTTATTCGACGTATCGCTCGTGGAGGCCAACCCTGCCTGCCGCACGAAAGGCGTCAGCAGACGATTGACATCGTACTGCATCAGCATGGCGATGTTCACGTCCATTGCCGTCTTCATCGGGCCGTCTGTTAGCGTCACCTCCGAAAGGTCGAAATGCTTCGGATAAAGTTCTCGTTGGGCCTGCACCGCCAGTGTCAGTCCCAATGCTGCCAAGAGGCATGTAATAATCCTTTTCATCGTTGTTATACTGTTTCGATTGCAACAAAGTTACTCATTTTATTCTAATTCCGCACGATTTCATCGAAAAAATCCTATCGTGCAAGATATCACACACACAAGAACTATCGCCAAGACCTCTGCCATACGGTTGATACGCACGGCCTTCTCCATGTCTGCTGTGGACAACGGGCGGTCGTTGTTACCAATGTAAGGTTTCTCCACGAGTTCCCCGAAATAGTAATGAGGCCCACCGAAGCGACAGTCCAATATTCCTGCCAGCGCCGCTTCGGGATAACCGCTGTTGGGACTCGCGTGTTTGCGTCCGTTGATACTAACAAAAGTGAAGAGTGAGAAGTGAGAAGTGAGAAGTGAATAAGGCAGAATCATGAGCAGGGCTGTAAGCCGGGCTGGAAGGTAGTTGGCAACGTCATCGATGCGGGCGGCCCAACAACCGAAGTCCTTGTATCGCTCGGTTCGGTAACCTATCATGGAGTCCTGAGTATTTATCATCTTATACGTCAGCATAGCCGGCACTCCACCTACAGCCAGCCAGAACAAGGGGGCCACAACCCCATCGCTCAGGTTCTCGGCCAATGTCTCGAGGGCTGCCGTACGAACCTCCTGTGCAGACAGTTCAGAGGTGTCTCGCCCAACAATACGAGCTACCTGTCGCCTTCCCTCATCAAGAGAGCGGTCGAGTGCAAGGAATACTTGTCGCACCTCACGAATCAATGTCGTACCGGCAAGACAATAGAAGATGATGACAAGGCTCACTCCTGCCCGCGCGACGAGAGGGAGAAAGGCAAGCAGATAGTAAATAGATACAAAGACAGAGGCATCGAGCAGGAGTGTCATCACTGCCCCCTTCATCTTGCGATGATGCCCCTTATTCAAGTGCCGTTCGCCCCAGGCAATCGCTTTGCCAAAGCCAACAATAGGATGTGGCAACCATGAAGGGTCGCCCAGCCAAAGGTCAAGCAGCCATGCCAGAAGCAGAGTGAAGGGTAAAAAGTGAAGCGTGAAGAATTCAGTCATCGTCAATCTGTTTTATTGCTGCGACAAGGGCATCATTATCCTCTGGTCGTTGTGCCGCTATGCGGAAGTGGTGGGGCGTAAGTCCCTTGAAGTTGGAGGCATCGCGAATGAGGATGCCATGCTTCGTGGCCAGATATTCCTTCAGCTCTGCAGCCGTATGCCCCTCGATGGTGCAGAGCATGAAGTTAGTTTGTGTCTCTCGGACATGAATGTCAGGAATGTGGTTGAGCTCTGTCCAAAGCCTTTGTGCCTCGGCAAGGTCGGGCTTGCAGATAAGTTCGTCATGCTGGAGCAGGAATTTTCCTGCTTCCTGTGCCAGCGCCGATACGCTCCAAGGACGCAAGCAGCGACGGATTTGTGAGGTCAGGCTCTCATGAGCGGTAATGTATCCTAAGCGAAGCCCAGGCACACCATAGGTCTTTGTCATGGAATGAATCTGAACGGAATATGGTGTCCGACATCCCCAACGAGGTGACATCACATGGGCTTCGGTATAGTTTTCGTAACTTAAGTCAAGCACCACCAAGTCGTATTCAGCCATCATGCGGTCTATGAATAACTGGTTATAAACCTCACCCGTTGGATTATTGGGATTGCACAGCCAAAGTATTTTGCCAGCAGAACGGGGGAACATACTACAAGCGTCGTGGTACTCGCTGAAGGTGGGTTCAGGAATGACAGGGTTCATGCCGAAAGTCTGGGCAATCAGGTAGATGGCTTCTGTTGCTCCGTTGGTTACTATCACCTGTTCGGGATTGATGCCATAGCGTTTTGCTATCATCTCCTCCAACGACCACGCCTCTGGCTCTGGGTAATGCCCGATGAGTTGCAGGCAGGTAGCCAAATGGTCCATCAAAAGCTGATGCCCCTCATGAGCACAGATATTAGAGGAGAAGTCTATCCGTATTCCCGGATATTTATAGCTATCGTCGCCGTGTCCGCTAATCATGATAAGGGTTCGAGGTTAAGGAACTGAAGAAGCGAGGAAGGAGAAAGGTGGGTGTAACTGGCCCACACATTCTTGTAATGGAATATGGGCGTTGGCACAGGGGCACCCTTTGCATTATACACCTGCACGATTGAGGACGGGAGTTCGCCCAAGAACTGTGTATAGTGGAACTCATGCCCACGGAACTCTTTGCCATCTAATGTGAACTTACGATAGCCCAACGAAAGTTTGCGATCAGCCTTGCGAGCTGATACCTTATATGGTAGCACACCGCACATGGGAAACTCCCCTTCATCCGTAACAATGCCCTCACAAAGATACATCATGCCGCCACACTCGGCAATGACTCGGCCTCCACGCTCTGCATAATCCCTAATAGACATCCTGCAAGCCTCATTCTTTACCAATGCCTCAAGGTGCTTCTCAGGGTAACCGCCAGGGAGGTAAAGTAATGTACAATTTGACAATTTACAATTTACAATTTCATCCTCTGGGTCGAAGAATTCGACTTGACCGAGAGCCGAAAGGCGGTCAATGGTTTCCTGATAGAGGAACGAGAAAGACTCAGCATTACGAGCTATCAAAATTCTAACATTCTCTGCCATCTGACGTGTTCCTCCAATAGATTTATCAGTTCTTTGTTCTCGGCCTGTTCCGAGAAATCGAGCCCCAGGTATCGTGAACCCTGCTCAAGTGATGCATCCTTGGGCAGATAGCCTAAACACTCGATATTTAATTCCTCACACACCTGTTGCAACATCTCGATATGCCTTGAAGAGCCTACCTTATTAAATATCACGCCCGCGTACGCGAGGTTTGGACGGAAATTGATGAAGCCTTGCAACAAAGCCGCCATAGAGTAGGCCGCACTTCTTGCATCTACGACAAGAACGATAGGCAGGTCGAGAATACGAGCTGTCTCTGCTGATGAACCACGGTCGCGGTCGTAACCGTCGAACAGCCCCATCATGCCTTCCACAATCGCGATGTCGGCCTCATCGGTATAGCGGGCAAAAAGTTCATGCAAGTGCTCCTCTGAGGCAAAGAAGGAGTCGAGGTTCACACTTGGACGACCGCACACCCTTTCGTGGAACTTCGTATCGATGTAGTCTGGTCCGCACTTGAAAGGTTGAACCTTGTACCCATGTTTCCGATACAAGGCCATTAGTCCCCGTGCCACAGTGGTCTTTCCCGAGCCGCTATGCGGCGCTGCAATGAGGAATCGTGCTTTCATGCCTGCAAAGATACAATTTTTAATTCTTAATTTTTAATTTTTAATTATATTTCGTAACTTTGCGGGCAAATCCTGGCAACTGGGTGCTCTCATGGGCGCTTCGGTGCAAGGGAATCCGGTGAAAGTCCGGAGCTGTACCTGCAGCTGTAATCCCCGTCATTGGGTCTGCTCGACAAAGCCACTGAGCAATCGGGAAGGTGAGCAGACTGGGGAAAGCCAGAAGACCTACCAGGAGAGAGTGCAGAATGATGCTTGCATCAATTATGCCGAGCCTAGGTAGGGCTCGACCGAAGGTCAAGCCTACCAGGACATGTTAAACAAGTACGCACGCTCAGGAACAAGCGAGGGCGGAAATAATGAGAAGAGGAAGACTAAGTCTGACAATTGGGATGGCTATAGCCATGTCCCACATGCTAATGGCACAGACGCTCCCCTCCAATAAAGGAGAGGAGATAAAGGGTGGGATACTCCGTACGGACACCATCCAGGAAGTCGTGATTACAGGTACTGGCACCCAGCACCTGCTGAAGAATGCGCCCGTTCAGACGGAGGTCATCAGTCGTAAGATGCTGGACAGCTTCGGCGGCAAGAGCATTGAGGAGATACTGAGTGGACTTTCTGCGTCCTTTGCCTTTGCCGAGGGCGATATGGGTTCGCAGATGCAACTTAACGGACTTGGCAACAACTACATACTCATCCTCATAGACGGCAAGCGCATCCATGGGGACGTGGGCGGCGAGAACGACTTAGGACTCATCGACCCGCACAACATAGAGCGCATAGAGATTGTGAAGGGAGCACAGAGCGCCTTGTATGGCAGCGACGCAATGGCAGGTGTCATCAACATCATTACGAAGAAGCACACAGAAAAGGGAATCTACGCCGACAACACCACACGCTACGGATCGCACAACGACCTGCGCCAGCACAACACACTTTCCTTCAACATCGGCAAAGTGGGCAGCCAGACAAACTTCCAGATGCAACGCAACGACGGCTGGCAAAACACCTCGAATGAATTTGCCGAGGGAATGGTGCTGACCGACAGCAAGAACAAGACCGTGAACGAGTTCCGAAACTGGCAACTGGCAGAACGCCTGACCTATAATCCTTTGAAGAATCTGGAACTGTATGCCGAGGGCAACTACTACATCAAGCACATCTGCCGTCCACAAAAAGGCAACCACCCCAGTTGTGATGTCTACACTTATAACCTTCGATACAATAACGCTTCAGCATCTGTTGGTGGAAAGTATTATTTAGATGATAAGTCCCAAAGCACCAGAAGGAATTACCTCACGCTGGATGTTGACTGGAACAAGCATGCCTATTTCTACGACTATACGGAAAAGACGTATGAGAACGTGCTACTGAAAGGCGAGAAGTACGGTTCCCTGAACGGTACGTGGTATCCAGTGCCGATGATGCCTGGGCAGAGCAAGCTGCAGAGCGACCAGCAACGAATGATGTCCCAACTGAAGGGAATCTTCTACCTGCCCTATGACAACACGCTGCACGCTGGAGCGGAATACCGATACGACTATCTGAATGCACCCGACCGAACGGAGACGGGTACGGCTGGAGACTGGACGACAGCCTTGTATGTGCAGGACGAGTTCAACAAACTGAGTTGGTTGAATGTTACGGCGGGGCTTCGCCTAGTAGGGAACCGGAACTTCGGTGTGCGCCTTACCCCCAAGGTCAATGCCATGTTCTCAGTCGGCGACTTCCGATTCCGACTGGGTTGGAGTCAGGGCTTCAAGACACCTACCGTCAAGGAGTTGCACTACCGCTACTTGCATGTGATGGGCAGCAGCACATTCTTCAACCTCGGCAACAAGAACCTGAATCCACAGACCAGCAACTACTACTCAGCCAACGTGGAGTATCGCGGACGCAAGGTTACGGCCTCCGTCACGGGATACCTGAATCGGCTGGACAACATGATAGCGCTGACGAATGTCTCTGTAGGCGAGATTCCCTCAGGCATCACCACAGCCTATCTGGGCGATGGAAGCGGAAGTGTTCAGGCACGCATGTATAAGAATATGGACAATGCGCGAACCTACGGCGTGGACGTGACGCTGTCCTATCAGGTAATTAAGGATCTGAAACTAACAACGGCCTATAGTTACCTTGATACGGAAGCCAATCTCTATGATGCATCCAAGGACAAGATGACTAATGTGGTCATAGACGGGACGGCACATCATAAATGGAGCGCCTCGGCGATGTACACCCACACGTTCTGCCCGCGCTACAAACTGGGCATCAATCTATCGACCCGTGGCAGCAGCAAGCGTTTCTATCAGAATAACGGAGATGGGAAGAAATATCAGATATGGAGGATAAACACCACTCACGACCTGGGCAAGCAAGGCAAGAAGCTGGCTTATAGGTTAGAGCTGGGTGTTGACAACATCTTCAACTACATAGACCGTACAATGCATCCTTATCACTTGGGCAACAATACATCGGGCACCACGGTATACACCACCTTTGCTATCAAGTTTAATCACGGAAAGAGAGTTAATCAACATAAATTATCCACTAAACAACAAACTAACAATGAAGAAGATTAAATCTTTCATGCTGGCTACCTTGGCACTTTGCATGGTAGCCCCTGTGCTCACCTCCTGTGGTGACGACGACGAAACGACGTATGATAACATCGTATCGGAGTACAGTGTAAACGACAAGGCTGTTGCCGACCAGAAGGCTAAGTCCCAAAAGGACGTAGCTGTGCTGCTCGTTGCCTTTGGTTCTACTTGGTACAACGCTTTTCAGGCATTCGACGCAACAAAGGCTGCCTACGAGAAGGCATTCCCCAATGCCGACGTCTATGTGAGCTTCTCCAGCGACATTTGCATCAACCGTGCCAGCGTTGGTGAGAACAAGGACGACGAGGGTAACATCGTAAAGCGTGACTACTACGAGCCCCGCTATCTGTTGCACGCCATCGGTGCTGCCAAGTATAGCAAGATTTACGTGCAGTCGCTGCAGGTTATCCCCGGTGAGGAGTTTGCGGCAGTGGTTGCCAGCGTGAAGAAGTTCATGAACAACGGTTACATTGCCAGCGCTCACCTCGACGACGAGTATCTGGCTAAGTTGGAAGAGGACAAGGCCATCTTCCTGGGTCTGCCCCTGCTGAACGACCCTGACGTTGACGTTCCTGCCGTAGCTGCTGAACTTGACAAACTGTACAAGAACGAGGAAGGCGTTGTTGCCTTCATGGGTCACGGTAACCCTGACACCTACGACACCTTCAAGGCTAATGTTCGCTACACTCAGTTGGAGGAAGCCCTGCAGGCTATCAATGCCAACAAGTACTTCGTAGGCACCGTTGACATGGCTGACAACTACAAGCAGGATGTAATGGCTCGTATGAAGGACAAGGGCATCACAAGCGGCAAGATTAATCTGCACGCCCTGATGTCTATTGCCGGTGACCACGCTCACAACGACATGGCTGGCGGCGCTTTGGAAGGACAGGATGAAGAAGAATACTGGGATGCCAGCGAGCCCGAGAGCGAGGACAACAGTTGGTTCGAGTTCTTCAAGAACAATGGCTATACTCCCGTTGTGTCTATGCCTTCGACGAGCAAGCACCCCCAAGGTCTGCTTGAGCTTGAAGGCATACTGAACGTATGGATTAACCACACGAAGACTGCCGAGTTCCTGGAGGATGCCTACCACAGCATGTATCCCGAGGAGTAATTCGTAATTCGGATTGAGTAATTATTATCTAATCTATCTATAAATGTGTAAGGTGAGCCCCGTGCTATGCGTGAGTCTGGCACGGGGCTTTATGTTCGTCCTGCTGACGTTGCACAGAGTACCATAGTATGGCACTGGCATGTGCCATACTATAAAACCAAGGAGTGCCATACTGTGGCACTGACGATAACATCCTATCGATAAGCATGAAACTACGTATTGTCTTTTTCCTCCCCTTGCTTTGTCTTGCCGCCAGCCTCACGGCGCAAAGCGACAAGAAGGCTGTTAAGGTCGACAGCTTGCGAGCACAGACCCTGAACCCCGTGGTAATCACAGGCACGGGCACTTATCACAAGGCCGACGACTCGCCCGTAGCCGTCAAGGTAATCACAGCCAAGGAGCTACAGAATGCACAGGCGAGCAGCCTGCAGGATGCACTGACCAAGCTGACCTCCAACGTCACGACCCACACCAGCGGCATGGGCACGTTCGTCAACTTCGGCGGCATCTCGGACGACTACATCGTCATCATGGAAAACGGCAAGCGGCTGACGGGCGACGACCGCTGGGAACGCATCAGCATGAACAACGTCAAGCGCATCGAGATATACAGCGGAGCGGCCTCGTCGCTCTACGGCAGCGACGCCATAGCCGGCGTCATCAACGTCATCACGGAAGACAGCAAGGAGCCTGTTTCCGCATCCTCCAAGACGCTCATCAAGGACAACGGTCGCCTCGACCAAAACATCGACCTCGACATCAGTGCTGGGAACTTTAGTTCACAGACCTCCTACACCCACCGCCAGGCCGACAATTGGCAGGTGAACCACTATCAGGCCTTCGACGAAGGCGGAACGGAAGTCCTGAAACTGACAGGCCGCCCCATGTCCGTAGGCTTCGGCAGCGACAACGTGAGCCAGCGACTCGAATGGCGGTTCGACGACAAATGGTCGGCATATCTGCGTGGCTCCTTCTACAACTACAATACCCACCGCCCCTCCGATGCCACCTATTTCACTCAGAAGAAAACCACGACGGCAGGGACAGACACTTATACCTACACCTCGAAGAAGGCATATACCTACGACCTTCACCACCAGACCTACGCCTACGGCGGAGGTGCACGCTGGTCGCCCAACAAGAAAATCCACGTCTATCTCGACATCTACAGCGACAACTTCGCATCCTACTACGACTACTGGCAGACCGATACCAAGGAGGCTTACGACGAGACGCGTAAGCGCACACACTACATCAACGAGAACCTGCGCGGCATCTTCCGACTGGCTAAGTGGAACAAGCTGACGGCTGGCGCAGAGATGGTGCAGGAGAGCCTGACCAGCCAGAGCGACAACATCGATTCCAAGAAGACAAACACCTATAACCTCTATGCCCAGGACGAGATAAACATCGTGAAGGGACTGGAGGGAATCGTTGGCGTTCGCTACACGCAGAACGACAACTTCGGCGCAGCCTTCACGCCCAACGCAGGCCTGTTCTATCACATCAAGGGCTTCCGCGCCCGATTCAACTATGCTGGTGGTTATCGCACCCCCACCCTGTCGCAACTCTACGCTACCGACCAAGCCAAGACCACCTCGCGATACACCATCAACAACCCCGACCTGCAACCAGAGAAGAACCATTACCTGAACCTCAACCTCGAATACAGCAACCACTGGATGCGGCTGTCTGCCAGCGGTTTCCTCAACAAGATTCGCGATATGATAAACTATCGCACCCTGACCAATGCCGAGATTGCCGCCGATGCCGATCTTACAGCCCTGCAGGCAGCAGGATGGACTACCATTCGCCAGCGCGACAACATCGACCGTGCCACCCTGCGCGGCATAAGCGCCTCCGTTCGCTTCCTCCTGCCTCAAGGCATTACCCTCGGCGGCGGCTACACCTTCACGGACAGCGAAGCCGAGACACAGTCGCTGGACAAAGCCACACAACTTTATGTCGCAACTAAAACGCCTGTGGACAAGAGCGTGAAGCACGTCGGCAGCGTACACGCCTCGTGGAATAAGGTCTGGAGCAAGAAATGGGGCAGCTACCATCTCAACGTCACTCTCAACGGTCACCAGCAAAGCCGCCGCTACAGCAGCACATACGGTTATGCCGATGCCACAGGCCAATGGGACCTGAACACGCACCACACCTTCACCTTGAAGCATTTCACGCTGGAGCCTGGACTTGGCATCGAGAACCTCTTCAACCAGCGCGACAAATCGCCTTGGAACTCCAACTTCTCGACCATCAACCCTGGGCGT
This sequence comes from Bacteroidaceae bacterium, assembly GCA_045220575.1. Lineage (GTDB taxonomy): Bacteria > Bacteroidota > Bacteroidia > Bacteroidales > Bacteroidaceae > Physcousia. The sequence goes on along the minus strand of JBGUVX010000031.1, from coordinate 100,857 downwards.
TCCTTCATCGCCTCCCTGCGCTTGCGCTATTGAAAATAAATTCGTACCTTTGTAGGCATAAGCATAATACCATGGGAAAAATCATCATCGCCGGCATCGGGCCGGGAAGCAAGGAAGACATCACGCCTGCCGTACTGGAAGCGGTGCGTGAGGCCGATGCCATTGTCGGATACAAATACTACTTCCAATTCATCGAACCTTACGTGAAGACGGGCTGCGAGTGCGTAGACACGGGCATGAAGAAGGAACGCGAGCGTGCCGAGCAGGCTTTCCAATTGGCTGAACAAGGGAAGACGGTCGTCGTCATCTCCTCTGGTGACGCTGGTCTCTACGGCATGGCTCCGCTCATCTACGAGATGAAGCAAGAGCGCGTGGTTAGCGGTTCTCCCGCTAACATTAAGGTGTCAGTCCTCCCAGGCATCAGTGCCTTCCAGAAGGCTGCCTCTCTACTGGGCGCTCCTATTGGTCACGATATGTGCATCATTTCCTTGAGCGACCTGATGACGCCGTGGGCTTTAATTGAGCGCCGCATCAAGGCCGCAGCTGTGGGCGACTTCGTCACAGCCATCTATAATCCCAAGTCGCACGGGCGCTACTGGCAACTATATCGTCTTGTCGAAATCTTCCTTCAAGAAGGACGCTCCCCGGAAATCCCTGTTGGCTACGTTCGTCAGGCTGGTCGCGAAGAGCAGGAGGTGAAACTAACCACCTTGGGACAGTTCGACCCAGAGGATGTGGACATGTTTACCGTCATCCTGATTGGCAACTCGCAGTCGTATATCGCTGACGGCAAGTTCATCACGCCGCGCGGTTACTACTCCGGCAGTATGCTCAGCGGTTCTGCCGCTGAGAAACCAGGCCAGCAAATCATGATGGAAAGCTTCCGCACAATACGTTCCGAGATGCAGCACCCTAACCTGCCGACATGGCACCTCTGGCCCTTGCTGCATGCCATCCATACGACTGTTGATTTCGGAATGGAAGAATGCCTATGGATGGACGAACGCGCGACGGAGATTATATATATTAAGGTAAAGGACGGCACGCTAAAACACATAGTGACCGATGTCACAATGGCAGCAAGCGGAATCCGCAAAGGGGCGCTGGAGAGATTGGGCATTGAGGTGCATTGTTACATCAACGACCCGCGTTCCAAGCAGAAGGCAGACGAGAAAGGCATCACTCGCAGTCAGGCTTGTATGCAACTGGCTGCGGAGGAACACCCCGAGGCGCTCTACGTTGTGGGAAATGCTCCGACAGCACTCTTCGAGATTTGCGATTTGGTGCGCAAGGGCAGGCTGCATCCCGCAGGCATCATCGCGGCCCCCGTAGGTTTCGTCCATGTCTGCGAAAGCAAACACGCCGTCAAGACCTTGAAACAGATTCCCAAGATAATCGTTGAGGGCAGGAAAGGCGGCAGCAACCTTGCCGCCACGCTCTGCAACGCCATTCTCACCTACGACGATGCCGAACAACTGAAACCAGGCAGAGACTTATGAGGTTCATCGTCATTGGCATAACCGATAATACAAGACCTTGGTTCCCTCCCGAAGTCATGGAGATAATCAAGAACGGCAAAGTCTTCTCAGGCGGCAAACGCCACCACGAAATCGTGTCCTCCTTGCTGCCTGCTGATGCCCAATGGATAGACATCACAGCACCCCTTGATGCTGTCTTCAAGCAGTATTCACAACTCCCCTCCTTTGGGGAGGGGACGGGGGTAGGCCATGTCATCGTATTCGCCAGTGGCGACCCGCTGTTCTTTGGCTTTGCCAATACGATTCAACGTAAGATGCCTGAGGCAGATATTGTGGTCTATCCAACCTTCAACTCCCTTCAACTCCTTGCTCACCATCTTGTGATGCCTTATCACGACATGCGCATCGTATCCTTGACAGGACGCCCTTGGCCTGAGTTCGACAGGGCACTCATCGAACGAGCAGGCAAGATAGGCATCCTCACTGACAAGGAGCATACTCCTGCAGCCATTGCACAGCGAATGCTCGACTATGGTTACACCAACTATCAGATGCACATTGGCGAGCATTTGGGCAACCCAGAACTTGAAAAGGTCACCACGCTTTCCCTCGAAGAAGCCACCCGCCAAGACTTCTCTATGCCCAACTGCATTATCCTTTGTTCCGTATGCGGCGATACCATCGCCGCCCCCCCTTTCGGCATCCCCGACGCCGCCTTCTCCCTCCTCAACGGTCGCGAGAAAATGATTACCAAGATGCCCATCCGCCTGCTGACCCTTCAGGCCCTCGACCTTTCCCATCGTCACGTCTTCTGGGACATCGGTGCCTGTACGGGCAGCGTCTCGATAGAAGCCCGCCTGCAGTTCCCGCACCTCCAAATAGAAGCTTTCGAAATCCGTCCTGAGTGTGAGGCCATCATCCGCGAGAACGCCCGCCGCTTCGGTGCTCCCGGCATCAATGTCCATATCGGCGACTTCTTAGAAACACCCCTCTCCTTCGGGGTGGGGAAGGGGGCGGAGCTTCCTGATGCCGTCTTTATCGGCGGACACGGGGGACATCTCAAGGAAATCATGGCAAAGGTGCTGACGGTGATGGCCCCCGACGGCATCATCGTGATGAACAGCGTCAGGGCGCCCAAAGTCACAACTGATAGTCACCGTCTGTGGGACGAGGCCTGCGCCGAACTGGGTCTCACCCAAGAGCCACCCCTGAGAATACAGCTCAACGACCATCACCCAATTACAATACTCAAATGCAAAAGATAGCTATCATACAAATCAGCGAGGCTGGCGGCGGCATCGCTGATACCTTGCAGCAACATTTCCCCGTCGCAGTCAGTGTGTGTCGCGATTCTGTCGCAATCAACTGGAAGCAATTCGATGCCTTCGTCTTCATCGGCGCCATGGGCATCTGCGTCCGCACCATTGCCCCTTGCGTCGAGGATAAGCACACAGACCCCGCTGTGGTTTGTATCGACTCGTTAGGGCAAAACGTCATCTCCGTGCTCTCTGGGCACGTGGGCGGAGCTAACGACCTGACACGCCAGATTGCCGCGCTGATTGGTGCCTACGAGGTAATCACTACCCAAAGCGACAATGCCGGGTTGTGGGCGCTCGATACCCTCGCAGAACGATTCAACTGGGCCATTGCCAGCGACGACGATATGAATGAGTGTATCTTTGCTTTCGTTAATCGCAAGCCTACTGCCTTGCTGATGGAAATATGCGATGAGGGTACGAACTATCTGGAGAAGACCTTGCCTGAACATGTCACCATCATCAAAAGCCTCGAAGAGGTAGATCCCAAGAAGTTTAAGTTGGTCATTATGGTGACGCCATTCAATCTCTGTGCGCCATACGGTGTGCTTGAGCTGCACTTCGTGCCGATGATAGCGTCTTTAGGCTTTGGACTCGCCCATCATCCTGATGACTATGAGGACATCTACGACCAGATTGACGAGGCCATGAGCCAGATTGGCGTATTGCCCTGCTACAAGCGCTATTGCACCATCGACGTGAAGCAGGATGAAGAGTTTTGTGCGATGCTCGTAGATGATTTAGGCGAGGAGTTGGTATTCTATACGGCTGAGCAACTCGCCAAGGTCGAAGTGCCCAATCCCAGCAAGACCGTTGCCAAACACGTTGGTACACCAAGCGTCTGCGAGGCCGCAGCCATCCTTGGAGCAAACAATGGCAAACTGATTGTTCCCAAGGTGAAAGGTAAGAACTGGACCGCGGCCCTCGCCATCGACTATAAATATTTGCGTGAACATAAGGGCCATATCGAAATCGTTGGTGCTGGTCCTGGCGACCCTGACCTCGTCTCGGTTCGTGGGCGTAAGATGTTGGAACGGGCCGACCTTATATTATACGCAGGCTCTCTCGTTCCTAAAGCTTTGACTGAATGCCACAAGCCCGGTGCCGTGGTCCGCTCGTCTGCCGACATGAACCTCGAAGAGCAATGCGCGCTGATGAAGGAGCACTATGACAAAGGCCATTTCATCGTCCGCTTGCACACGGGTGACCCCTGTATCTTCGGTGCCATTCAGGAACAGATGGCTTTCTTCGACGCCAACAATATGTCGTATCACATCACCCCTGGCATTTCGTCGTTCCTCGCTGCTGCAGCAGAGCTCAGGAGCCAGTTCACCATCCCTGAGCGCACGCAGACCATCATCCTGACCCGCGGCGAAGGGCGTACGCCAATGCCCGAGAAGGAACAGTTGCATCTGCTTGCCAAGAGCCAAAGTACCATGTGTATCTTTCTCTCTGCCGCTATCGTTGACGACGTCCAGCACGAGCTCTTGCAGGAATATCCTGAGGACACGCCCGTCGCTGCCTGCTACCATCTTACGTGGCCCGACCAGCGCATATATCGTGGCGTGCTGAAAGACTTGGCTAAGATTGTGCACGACAACCACTTGACACTCACCACCATGCTCGTCGTAGGGGAAGCCATCGACAACCGCGCAGGTCTCTCCGAGCTCTACAATAAGCACTTCACCCACCTTTTCCGCAAAGGCGAAAAATGATACTGGTATTCGGAGGAACGACGGAGGGGCGCAAGGCCGCAGAGGTGCTTGAAGAGGCTGGTAGTCTCTACTATTACAGCACGAAGACTGGCGAACAGAACATCACGCTGCACAACGGACGGCGCACGGACGGCGCAATGAATGCAGGAGTTATGCAGGAGTTCTGTCAGGAACACGGCATTCGCCTCATCGTGGATGCCGCCCACCCGTTTGCCCTGACGTTGCACCAAACCATAGCCAAAGTGGCAGACTCGTTGCAGATTCCCGTCGTGCGCTACGAACGCATCTATCCCCCCCGTGACCCTGATATTACATGGATTGACGACTACAGGAACCTCGACTATATACTCCCCTCCATCAGCAGGGAGGGGCAGGGGGTGGGTTTTCTGCTTGCAACGACGGGAGTACAAAGCATCAGTAAGCTGAAATGGCTGGAGGATAAAGGCATCAAAGTATTCTATCGTATTCTGAACCGCGAAAGCAGCATCAGGCTGGCACACCAACAAGGAGCCACAGATGAACAACTCTGCTTCTATGATGAAAACGAAACCTCTCACCTCTCACCTCCCGCCTCTCACCTCTTATTAAAGGAAAGCGGTCTCAGCGGCGGATTTGTCGAGAAGGTGGAAGAAGCGAAGGCCAAAGGTATGCGGATTATTGCCATTAAACGTCCGCAGCTATCGTTTACAAACATGGTGAACGGACCTTATGGCCTCCGTCGTGCTGTGGAGAAACTATTGCCGGAATTCTATCCCCTGCATAGCGGACTGACCACGGGAACATGTGCCACTGCTGCCGCTATTGCTGCAACCATCCGCTTTCTACGTAATGAAATGCCTGACAAAGTTCCTGTGCTTCTGCCCAATGGTGAGACGATTACCGTATCCGTTGGCTATGGTGAGGGGTATGCTTATTGTATCAAGGAAAGTGGCGACGACCCCGATGTGACGGATGGAATTGAGGTAAGGGCAGAAGCCTACCCCCGCCCCCTCCCCAAGGGAGGGAAGTGGTTAGTAATTGAAGGCGGTGAGGGCGTGGGCCGTTTCACCCTTCCTGGTTTCGATTACCCGCCTGGCGAACCTGCCATCAACAAAGGCCCCCGCGAAATGATTCGCACAAACTTGGAGAAACTAATTACTCCCCTCCATTCAGGGAGGGGCCGGGGGTGGGTCTGTAGGCTTTCCGTCCCCAACGGCGAGGACATCGCCCGCCGTACCTTCAATCCCAGATTGGGCATTGAGGGTGGCATATCGATTATCGGCGTATCGGGTATCGTCAAGCCTTACTCGGAGGAAGCCTTCATCCAGAGCATCCGCAAGTGCATGGAGGTCGCCAAGGCCAGTGGCTCCGAGCGCGTGGTTATCGGTAGTGGCATGAAGAGCGAGCAACAACTTCGCTCGCTATACCCCAGTCTCCCTCAACAGGCTTTCGTAGAATATGGCAACTACATCGGCGAGACACTAAAAATGGCTGATGAGTTGGGTTTCACTCACGTCACCCTCGGCATTATGATAGGCAAGGCCGTGAAACTTGCCCAAGGTCACCTCGACACACATAGCCGTCGCGTCGTCATGGACAAGGACTTTATCATCGGACTCCTCCACGAGGCCAATTGCTCACAGGAGAACATCGAAAAAGCCCACACTATCACCGTTGCCCGTGAACTCTGGGACCTCCTCTCCCCCGACGAGGCCAACCGCTTCTCCCAAGTCGTCGTCCGCCATTGCTACAATCATTGCGCCCCCCTTCTTCCCAACGGCGAACTAACCATTCTCTTATTGCGAAGCGAATAGCCTCCATTAACCCGCCCCATTCCTTACTAATAGCAACTTAAGACGCACTAATGTGCCAGACGGAAGATTAATAGTGTTACAAAAGCGGGTCCCAAATGTCACTAGTACGACATGAGGGATAAGATTGTTAATTTACCCATTACTCACGTATTATGGGAGGTATATCACTTGGCATATCAACTAGTTTTGTAGAGAATTTAGCTGTATAAGGTTCCTCCCCTGTACGATAAGTTATTACAGCGCAATAAGATGGTTCCATTGTCTGTTTATTGAGATATACTACCTTGAAGCTTACATTGGAAAGACGTTCTATCATATATACATAGCCAAATTCATCTGCATGGTCTTTTTCCAATTGTTCTATATAGTTATCTCCAGTGCTATCCCACCTAGGTTTCGTTTTATGAGGGAGACTCTTTATTGCATAATCTTTTGCCACATTTTTTACCTTATGGGCATCAACTGGAGACAACAACTCATCCGCAGCTGCACCTATCAATGCAGCTGCAAACATTGACGAAAACAAATCGCTACCATCATCTGCTGATTCAAAATCTTTACTGAGTTCGTATTTTATATATTCTTGAGTTTCTTCTGGCTGAGAATGGATTTCATACTTGTTTTTCAAATAGTCCTTAAGGTACACCAATCTCCTGATGCTTACGAACTCATCATTCTGAGATCTCTTCAACAAGGGAATATAGACAAGATTTCCTAGACTATCATAAACACCTTTTATTTTGTCTTCATTACGTATTACCCTATAATTGGGATACGAATCATATACATAATATCCTATCTTTACAGGGTATGAGTCTTGGTGGTATTTACCATCTTCTGTGTAAAGGAAATTCCAGCCCTTCTTTTGCTGTATTTCCTCATTCATCCCGATATATTCAAAGTACCAAAATGAACCTCGATAAAAAGAGTTTCGAATAGGGACGATATTTTCCTTGTGTGGAAGCTTTTTTTTATCAATCCATTCGGCCCAACCTTGGTCTATTTTATAGTGTTCGGTCTTCAGACTATCGTTGAGCCATCTATCGTAGAAGGCTAAATACTGCTTTACTTCGGAAGTCAGAACGCCTTTTGCCACATTCTTATCGACTACTTTATACTTTTCTTCCACAACACGCCAGCCATATTCATATTTTCTTGAAATCATCATAACATAAAAAGACTGTTTCGACAACGGATTTTTTTCAATTCTGAAGTCTATCTTATGGTTTTTGTCTATCGCATCATAGTCCTTAGTCAAATATTTCATGTATGCTTGGTTTAACAGGTCTAAATCCTCAGGTGTCTTTACCTTTTTTTGTTCCAAGCGTTGGAGTTCTTCAATTCTTCGCTGTTTGGCAACCCCCTTCTCGTATTCCGCTAAGAGCGTTGGTTTAATATCCGTATTGAATATTCCCTCTGCCCTTAATGTATCTACGACCGTCCGAGTCACGTGTACTATTGCACTATCTGATTTTTGGAATAGGTTTGTGCATCCATCAAAGACACGATAGAACATTTTGACATTATGAGGTAATGAAATTGCAGTTAAACTGGTACAATCTTTAAATGCTTCGGTATATATGTTCTTTACGCTATTAGGAATGATGACAGAAGTCAGTCCACTACAGCCAGAAAACGCACACTGGCCGATGCTGGTCACGCTGTAAGTTTCTCCTGCATAGGTTACGCTCTCGGGTATGACAATGCTACCCGTGTACTTATTATCTCCATTTGTGACGCTAAGTTTCATGCCTGAAAAGCAATCGTAGTAAATTCCATCAATACAGACATCATAGGCAAAAGCCTCACTTGCCACCATGCTAAGCACAAAAATAAGTAATGATTTTAATAAGTATTTCATGGTCGTATATCTATATGTCGGTTCTTATCCATTTAGCATTATCACTAATGTACCCTTTTACATTTTCATCCTTTATAGGTTCATTCCCTTTGCAGATTTCCAAGAAACCTTGTTCTCGTTCCAGTATCTGGCCAATATAACTGTTCAACTCACGGAAACCTCCTTTCTTGGGTTTTAACTTACTGATATATTCGGCTTCATTCTCCCGAATATATGCTTTAATGAACATGTGCGATGTAAACTCTTTCGGTAGAGTTTTTACAATTGGTTTAAAATCATTTGCTTCCATAATTGCATATTATTGTTAATCTACATTACTTGTTTTACAGACAGCAAAAAGAAAACGTGGACAATTACTATCGTCTACGTTCTCCCTGGTATCGGCAAACACCATTGCTATCATATACGAGTAAAAGCCCACGCCCTAGCGTGAGCATCCAACCTTTACTCATGATAGCTCTTTGTTGAAATTTTGCCGATTTCGGGGAGAGCATGAACTAAAGCGGACGCTTTTTCTTATATGTCTTTTTATGTTTTATCTGCTCATTGGCGTAGGGTGTTAATGTGGTTTAGAAATATATTCATGTGCTTCTGAGGGCAAAGATACTAAGAAGTACGTACAAAAACAAGAAATAATGAATGTTTCTCAATATGCCCCCTTGCGGCGGAAGAGAACGTAGGCTATGACGGGAGCGCCGACAAGGGCGGTGACGGAGTTGACGGGCAGGGCTCCCTCGAAACCCGGCATACGGGCAATGAGGTTGCAGATGAGGGCAAGGCTAGCTCCGACGAGGGCTGTGGCTGGCATCAAGAGACGGTGATCGCTGGTGCGGAAGATGGCTCGACACAGATGGGGCACCGCCAGACCGATGAACATGATGGGACCACAATAGGCTGTAACGATTGCCACGAGAATGCCCGAAGAGGCAATGACGAGCATACGCTGACGCTGGACGTCGAGACCGAGATTACGTGCGTAATCGTCGCCAAGCAAGAGGAGGTTCATAGGCTTCACCAAGAGCATGGAAAGGGGCAGGAGTATGAGCATCAGCACGACGAAGAGCACCATCTGGTCACCCGAAACTCGGGCAAAGCTGCCAAGTCCCCAGACAACGTATGCCTTAATGTCTTCCTCATTGGAGAAGAACTTCAGCACACCTATGACGGCGTTCGCCAAGTAGCCAATCATCACACCGATGATGAGTAGCGTGACATCGCCCTTCACCTTCTGCGCCACATAGAGGATGAGAAGCATGATGGCCAAGGCACCGACGATGGCTCCTACGGACATGGCCACATCACCTAGATAACCAAGCCTTGAAAGCGCCACACCTCCCAATGAGCCAGACAGTAGCACCACGAAGGCCACACCCAGCGAGGCTCCGTTGGAGATACCCAGCACCGAGGGGCCTGCCAGGGGATTGCGGAAGACCGTCTGCATCTGAAGACCGCTGACGGCAAGGCCCGCGCCAGCCATCGTGGCAGTAAGGGCCTGCGGCACACGACTACTCCACACGATGTTGTACCAAATCTCATTGTCACTGCTACCCGAAAGAATGCGCAGGATGTCGAGCATGGGAATGTGTACCGTCCCTAACAGCAGATTGAGCACAAAGAACAGCGCGATGGACAATAGCACTAATATAAAGAGGAACGACTGTTTCATTTCAGCAGTTTATAGTATTTCCCTTCGTGGTCAGGAAGGAGTTCAGGATGGAAGATGGCAACGAGGTCAGCAAGCACTTGGTCAGGCTCTACTGGAGCCGACTCGTAGTAGGGCGTCTGTTTCATGTTGCAGTAGATTACATGCTTCTCTCTGAAAGCCTTGAAGTGCACATTGCGAGGTTCGCTGGCCTTCAGTGCCTCATAAGAGAACTCACCAGGGAAACTGTTCAAGATGCGCCAATAGTCGGCATTAGCTGCCGTAGCATAGAGCTGTTCGTACTCCAGATTCACACCTCCCGTATTGTCGTCGTGGATGATGTAGTCAGCACCTGCATCGCGGAACATCTGTGCCAAGTGGTTCTTGCCCCCCACAGCATACCAGTTGCCGCCGTGCATCTCGCCGCTGAACACCGTGGGAAGAACTTTGAACTCAGAACTTTGAACTTTGAATCTTAAGTCGTTGTAGCGTCGAGCAATGCCCTCGAACACCGTGTTGGCTTCTGCTTCCTTGCCAATGAACATGCCCACGAACTTTATCCATTCGGCTTGTGCCAAAGGCGTGGCCTCCTTATATCCAAGGTGAGGAATGAGGGTGATGCCCGTTTCTTTAATAGTGTCGTAGCCGCCGCGTTTGAAGGGCGAAATGAAAATGACATCGGGATTGGCAGCCAAGATTAACTCAACGTCAAAGTTCCCCTCCATGCCTATCTTCTGTATGCGGCCATCCTTTACCCGTTGCAAGATGTCCTCGTCAAAGAGGTTCTTCGTGCCCGTGATACCTTTAATATAATCATGCGCACCAAGGGCCGTGAAGTTCGACAACTGGAGCGAGGTCATCGTAATGGTACTCTGGATGGGCACCTCCACACGCTCGTAGCCTTCGGGAACCTCCGCCTCGCTGCCTTTGGGCACCAAGGCAAACAAATAGCCAATGGGCATGCGCTCATCCTCGTCGGCCTGCGGGTCGCACACCTCCACCAAACGCACGCCTCCTTGCAAGTACTTGACAGTAAAACCACGGGCATACTGAGGTTTTATCATCAATGTGGAATCTTCCCATTCGCATTCTTCACCCACTTGGGTTGTCTTCTTCCCCTGCTGACATGCTGTAAAGGAAGCAAGTATCAGTAGCAGAAGAAGGAAATGTCTTATGTGCTTCATAGTATTTCGTAAAGTTTGTTCATATCGAGATGCTGACGGACACGTTCGGCCAGCAGGTCGTATTGTTGTTGTTTAAAGGTCGCATAATCAAAAGACTGCTGGCGCTCCCCCACCCTTTCGATGAAAGGACGAAGCAGGAAGTCGACGAAGGGCGTATTGTCGAGAATGCCGTGAACGTAAGTGCCGATACAATGGTCAGTCTGCATAATAAGCTGGTCGGTATTGCTGATGCCCTGATGAATCTCGTAGCCACGACACTCCTGCCCTTCGAAGAGGAAGGTCACCTGTCGGGTAGTCTTCGCAGGCGCCATAACGGTGTTCATAGGCAACAGACCGAGACCAGGCATGCTGGCAATGGAGCCTTCAATGCCGTCGGGGTCGTCAATGGTCTGTCCCATCATTTGATAGCCACCGCATATTCCGAGCACGGTCTTCCCTTCGCGATGAGCACGTAGTATGGCCTCTGCCAGCCCCTTCTGGTGAAGCCAATGGAGGTCGGCGAGGGTGGATTTGGTTCCTGGCAGGATGATAATGTCTGCCTCGGCAAGCTGAGCAGCCTTGTCCGTATAGAAAAGCGATATGCGCGAATCGTGCTCCAAGGCATCGAAATCCGTGAAGTTACTGATGTATGGCAACCTGACAACTGCCACACGCACTCTCTCATCCTTAACGCTTAACCCTTCTTGCTCCGACAAGCTACGCAAGCGTCTCCTTACGTCGCCGAGCGCATCCTTAACCCTTAAGTCCACACTGTCTTCTTCGTCTATGTGAATGTCCTTCATGTAAGGGATGACACCCAGCACGGGAACCTGACAGATGTCCTCAAGCATGCGGCGTCCCTCGTCGAAGAGCCGCATATCACCACGGAACTTATTGACGATGATACCCTTTATCCGCTGGCGGTCCTCCTCATCCTGAAGCATGATGCTACCATAGGCAGAAGCAAACACTCCGCCTCGATCGATGTCGGCAACAAGGATGACTCGCGCATCGGCATAGCGAGCCATCGGCATGTTCACAAGGTCTGTATCGCGGAGGTTCAGTTCGGCTATGCTACCCGCCCCCTCCATGACGATGGGATTGAAACGCTGGCTAAGGCGGTCGAAGGCACGATGCACCTCCTGCCTCAGTTCTTCCTTGCCTTCCTTTCTCCAATAATCGTAGGCATTCTTGCTGCCTATGGGCCGTCCCAACAACACAACCTGACTGGTGTGGTCGCTCTGTGGTTTCAGGAGCAGGGGATTCATGTCAGCCTCGCAAGGTATGCCTGCCGCCTCAGCCTGCACGGCTTGTGCACGGCCTATCTCCAGTCCGTCAGATGTCACAAAAGAGTTCAACGCCATGTTCTGTGCCTTAAAGGGAGCTGGATGGTAGCCATCCTGCTGAAAGATGCGGCACAAGGCTGTTGCGATAATGCTCTTTCCCACATCGCTGCCTGTACCGGCCAGCATCACTGGATGTAACCTCGCTCCTTTCATCTCCGCACAACCAATATGCTTATCTCATACAATAAATAAATGGGAACAGAAACAAGAGCAAGCGTGAAGGCATCGCTGGTGGGAGTGATGACGGCAGCCATGATAACAATAATCAATAACGCATGGCGGCGATAGGTGCGCATGCGAGCAGCAGTCAACAGGCCGAAACGTCCCAGCAGCCAACTAATAACTGGAAGCTCGAAGAGAATTCCCATCAGCAGGCAGAGCATGACCAGCATGTCGATATAACTCTCGAGGCTGATGAGGTTCGAAACTTCATCAGACACATGGTAGTTGCCGAGGAAACTGACGGAGAAGGGGAAGATGACGAAATAAGAGAAGAGGACGCCAAGGACGAACATTATGCTCCCACTCACGACAAGGCGAACGGCCAGCCGGCGTTCCTGCTGATAGAGGGCAGGGGCAATGAAGTGAAAGAGCTGATAAAGGATGTAGGGCATAGCACAGATGAGTCCCGCATAGAACGAGACCATCATGTGTGTGATGAACTGTCCTGTGACAGCCGTGTTGATGAGTTGCAGGTCATCGCCCTTGGGATGAAGGACTACGGCAAAGACCTCGTCCTTGAACACAAAGGCGACAATCATGAACAAGATGGTGATTGCCAAGCAACGGACAATCACACCTCGCAGTTCATCGAGATGATCCCAAAAAGTCACTATTCGGTCTTTTGTTCTTCCGGCTTCTCGTCTTCAACCTTCAGGTTATTGGCAGTTTCGTTCATACCGTCCTTGAAGGCCTTCACACCTTGGCCGAAGCCACGCATCAGTTCAGGGATCTTCTTGCCTCCAAAGAGAACCAAGACGATGACCAAGATAATTAACCATTCCTGCATTCCGGGTGCTCCAAATAATAGAATTGATAAAGTTGTCATAATGTATTTTGTTTGAGTTTCTCTACAAAGTTGTCTATGCGTGTCATCTCACGCGGGATATTAATGTTCTGGGGACAATGCTCGACGCAACGTCCGCAGCCAATGCAATGGTTGGCCTGACGCAAGCGGGGCACCGAACGGTCGTAACCTACGAGGAAGGCCTTGCGTGCCTTTCTGTAGTTTTCGGCCTGCTGACTCTCAGGCACATTGCCCTCGTTCACACACTTGTTGTAGTGCAAGAGGATGGCCGGAATATTGATGCCATAGGGACAAGGCATGCAATACTTACAGTCGTTGCAGGGAATCGTGGGATACGAGACATAGAGATTTGCCACCTCATTCTCAAGCCAGGTCTGTTCCTCGTCGCTCAGCGGTTCCAACGGACTATAAGTGCGCAGATTGTCCTGCAAGTGTTCCATATAGGTCATGCCAGAGAGAACGGTCAGGATGCGAGGCTTGGTGCCCGCATAGCGGAAAGCCCACGAGGCCACGCTGTCCTCGGGCCGCTTGCTCTTGAGGGTTGCCACGATGTGGTTGGGCATCTTCACGAGACGACCACCCAGCAGGGGTTCCATGATGACAGCCGGAATGCCACGTTTGTCGAGTTCGCTGTATAGGTATTCGGCATCGGTATTGGCCTTGTTGATTTCGTTGGCAAGATGCCAGTCGACGTAGTTCATCTGTATCTGCACAAAGTCCCAATGGTATTTGTCGTGGTTTGCCAGCAGGTAGTCGAAGACTTCTATGTCGCCGTGATACGAGAAGCCCAGATTACGGATAATGCCCTCTTCGCGCTTCTTCAGCAGATAGTCGAGCAGACCGTTGTCCATGTATCGTCCGTTCAGGGCATCCATGCCTCCCATGCCGACAGCGTGCAACAAGAGATAGTCGATGTAATCAGTCTGGAGATAGCGCAACGAGTTCTCGAACATCTTCACGCCCTCGGCATACGACCACTGTTCGGGCGAGAAGTTGGAAAGCTTCGTGGCGATGTAGTATTTGTCGCGCGGATAGCCGCTAGCCACGAGGGCAGTACCCGTGCTTGCCTCGCTTTCGCCCCGGCAGTAGGCGGGGCTTGTATCGAAGTAGTTCACCCCGTGGTCGAGGGCATACTTCACCAGGCGGTTCACCTCCTGTTGGTCGATTTCCTCGCGAGCAGGCGTTCCGTCCTTCGATTGTTTCTGAGGCTTGTCGGGCAAGCGCATCATGCCATAGCCCAAGAGCGAGACATGGTCGCCTGTGGTGGGATTGTCGCGATAGGTCATCTTGTCCGTCGGCACCTCACCTGTATGGTGTCCCAGCGGGTCTATGTCCTCGTTCTTCTTCAGGCCGCAACCTGCCAAAGCTGCCGTTGCTGCCCCTGTTCCCAGTATCTTGATAAAGTCTCTTCTTTCCATAAAATGCCTCCTTTCCTAAATCTCGCGGTGAACCTCGTAGCCTTCGACATAGATGGCGCTGAAGGGACGTGCCGGGCACAGGTTCTCGCAGGCACCACATCCGATGCAGACCGACTCGTTGACGGCAGGCACCCATATCTCGTCATTGTCTTTGAGGGGCACCATTTCGATGGCTCCCGTCGGGCAATGGCTGGCACAATGTCCGCACATGATGCCTTCCGTGACGCACAGACAATTGTCTTTCACCCATACGGCGTGACCTATCTGTTGGGCTGTCTTCTCCTCGATGGTGATGGGTCGGATGGCTCCCGTCGGGCAGACTTGCGAACAGCGATTGCACTCGGGTCGGCAGTAGCCCTGTTCGTATTGCATCTGGGGCTGCATCAGATGTTCCAGATCGTCGCTGGGGCGCAGCACCTGATTGGGGCAGGCCGAGATGCAGAGTTGGCAGGCTGTGCAATGCTGGGTGAAATGTTTCAGCGAGAGCGAACCAGGGGGGATGAGACGGGTTTGGCGCTCTGGGTTGACTTTGTCCTCAATCGCGGCCAGACCCCCATCGACGGTCTTTGCCACAGCATTCGCCGCTACCCCCGTCGTCACCAGAGCCAAGCCCTTCACGAAAGCGCGACGCTCCTCGCTCACAGGCTCATTAGTCTCATTGGACCTATTGGGCTTATTAGACTTGCGAAGCCTGTTGCCAAAGTGCAGGGCCCCTTGCGGGCAGAGCGACATACAGTCGCCACAAGTGACGCAACGCGTCATATCCACATGGTGGTCCTTTACATTGATGCAACTGGCCTTGCAGTTGCGCTCGCACAGACGGCAGCCGTTGCACTTCTCCTTGTCAAAGACAGGACCGTGGAGCGAGAAGTGACTGATGTAGCCAAGCACCGTGCCCACAGGACAGATGGTGTTGCAATAGGTTCGTCCGCCGCGCCAAGCCAGAACGCCCACGATAAGCAGCGTGCCCAAGGCTATGCCGAGGGAGAGGAGGGAACGCATCCATACGTCAACCGAATAGAACAGATACGAATCGTAATGCTCGGCAATGGCTGCCAAACCGTTGTTCACCCACAGATAGACGGGCTGCATCAGGTTTGTGGCAATGCGGCCGTAGGCGCTGTAGGGGGCAATGATGATGGCCAACGTGTTCAGTCCTGCTATCATGAGGACTAGGAAGGCGAGCAGCACCAGAGCCCGCAAGATGCGCTTTGTGGGCGAGTAGCTGTACTTGTTGGCAAGCTTCGCCTTCTTGTTCTTGCGGAACAGTTTCCGCTTACTCATCCAGGCGATGAAGTCCTGCATAACGCCCAGCGGGCAGATGACGGAGCAATAGATACGCCCAAACAGCAGGGTAATGAGGATGAGTCCTGCCACTACTGCCACATTCAGGGCGAGCACGGCGGGCAGGAACTGCACTTTTGCCATCCACGCGAGATACTGCTGGGCCGTCCCCGTGAAGTCGAGGAAGAGCAGCGTCAGGCCTACCCAAAAGAGGATGGCAAGTGTGGTTCGAATCTTACGTAACATTGGCTGCGGGCTTGGGGTTATGGGTTGGTGATGAGTGTTTTCTTTCCATTAACGATGTACAAGCCTCGTGTGGGGTTGGAGATACGGCGGCCCTGCAGGTCGAAGATGCCTTGCTGGCTTGGTTGCGACTCGGCAGCTACAGGCAGCACGGGCGTTTCGTCGCCGGCAGGAGTAAAGTCGCAAACGCGGTTGGCCATTGTGTTCAGGGTGCGGGCATCGGTTGCCGAGAGTTCGCGGCTGTGTATCATCACGTCGTCGATGTAGCAATCAGCCGAGCCCCAGAACGAGCCAAGTCCCAGATAGAAATACTTCAGCTTGGCGACATTCGCGACTATTTCGCTGATAGGCAACTCCTTGACCTTGGTCGCACCACTGCCCGAAGCCACCGCATGAGGCGCTTTGTTGGTGCCGTTGATATAGAAGCGGATGCCGTTGTCTGGGCCGACGGTGATGGTAACAAAAGCCCATTCGCCGACGGGGATGTCGTTGAACGTGCCGTTGTTGGGGTGATTGATGTCGAACCAGTTTGTGTCGTCTACGTTGTAGCCAAGGTAGCTATTGCCAGTAAGGAAGAGACGTGTGCCGCTGGCGGTAGGCGACGTGCCGTTGAAGAAGCCCCAAATGGCGTCCCACAAGTTTGCGTCGCTGCGCTTCACCCACAGACTGACGGAGAAGCCCATGAGGTCTTCGATGCCCATGAGGGGATTGCTCATGCGGGTGAAGGAACAGTTGGCTTGTGCTCCGAAGAACTGATGCAAGACCATTCCGAAGCGGTCGTAGTCGCTGGCGAGGGCTGGTTTTGTGCCTGTGCCTGCACCTTTGTGATAAGTATATTGCGCGTCGTTGTAGGCGTTGTAACAGGGCATTGCGTCCATGTCGTAGTATGCCATCAGACCTGTTCTGTAGTCGCCGGAGAGGGTGGATTTCTTCTGTGCCTTCACGTCGTAGCTTTGCTGCCAGAAGTATTCGCCACAGGAGAGGTTGACGGTAAGCGTGACGGGGGTGACTTCGTCGCGTGGATTGTACTTTCCCGTCTCGCTGATGACGTCAGGCTCTGACGAGGTCCAGGTGAGGACGGTGTTATCCGTCGTGGGGAACATGAGGCTGAGGTTCTTGGCATAGGTGGTTCCCGACTTCACGTTGATGGTGTTGTTGAAGTAGTTGTAGGACACCGCATACTTGGGGCGGAGCTTATATCCCCAGACGGGAGTGCCGTTGGCTGCGACTGCCGTAAAGGCAAGGGCCTTCAGGGGGGTGGTCATGTAGTTCTGGCTGGTGGCGCCGTTTATCTCCTGCTCCACGAATACGCCGTAGTAGGTCGTCGTGCCGAGTTTCAGGGTGACATACGATGTGCCTTCCTTCACTTGCCAAGTGCCTGTCTGAGCCCCTGTGACGGCTCCGTTGGCATTTAGGGTCACCTCTGTGGGGATGACCTCTTCGTACTCACCCTGGTCTTGTGCGTAGGGCAGGAGCATGAAGTGATAGTTTCCCACGATTTCATCGACGGAAACGGGGGTGTGGGCTATTGCCGAGTCGGTTGTCTCTTCTCCCCTGTAGCAGAAGGGTGCGCAGACGAGCCAGTCTTTTTCGTTGAGGAAGAGCTGGTGGGTGCGTACCTGATGCCCGAGGGTGCCGTCGTTGAACTTGGTGTGATACATGACGAAGGAGCGTCCCTTGTCGTCCTGGCAGGCGGAATTATGGCCTTGGGCACGCTCGCCAACGGTCTGATTGCCCCAGTTGTTGTAGGCAGCCATCAGTCGCAGGCCGCGATTGTCGGTGGAGCCTTTGCCGAAGTTCAGCACCCAGCGGTTTTCGAAGATGGCAGACTTGCCTGAAGCATCGACGTAGGGACCGTCGGGGTTCTTCGAGCGGAAGATTCGCATCTCGTAGCCTCCCTGTATGTTTCCGTCGTCGTCATAGCCGCCTGGGGCGAAGCCGCCGTAACTCATAAAGAGATAGTAGTACTGTCCGATGTGCTGAACGTATGAGCCTTCGCCGCTGACGTAGTATCCGCCGGCTATCTTCTTGCCGAAATAGGGGTCGGAGACGCCGTTGGCTCCCTTCTCGTTGTAGTCAGAGGGGTAGGTATAGGTATAGTCGCGCAGACCAGTTTCCTTGTCCAGCTTCAGCATGAAGATGCCTCCGCTCCACGAGCCGTAGGTCATCCACAGCTCGCCCTCCTCGTCATAGAAGACGCAGGGGTCTATGCAGTTGGGCCAGTAGGTTCCCCATTGCCCTTTCTGATTGTAGCGCGAGGGCAGGCTTGACAAAGCGCCGAGGGCCACCTGCATATCGGTTCCCTGATACGAGGGTGCCCCGTCGTCGCCGTTGAAACCGCCCATTACGATGGGGCCTTGGTAGGTGAAGGGGCCTGTGGGATTTTTCGACGTCAGCAGGATGATGACGCTTGCCCAATGGTCGCCGTTCAGGCTCAGGTACATGCACCAGCGCTCCATCGTCTCGTTGTAGATGATATCCGGCGCCCACATGTTGCCGTTAATCCACGTATCCTTGTTCTCGGCATACCACGAACACCAGGCCTCGCCGTCCACTTGGGGCATATCGACCGTCACGCCGCGATAGTCCTTCACCTGCTTGACAGCCTGTTCGTTGAAGGCTGTGGCGTAGCCGCAACGGGTGCCGTCGGGCTTGGCAAAAGTCGTGTTGCCAGTCTGCTGGGGGGTGTACGTCACAAGGTCGCTGCTGCGGGCAACGCCGAGGTGCGAGCCCCAGATGTAATACATGCCGTTGCGGAAAACGACGGAAGGGTCGTGGATTGAGACAACGCTGCCGGCAGAAGGTGTTGCCATAGCCGTCATCTCGCTCACGGTCAGCGCCGTCTGCGCTTGCATCGTCGTTGTGCCAAGCATGATTGACAACAGAAGGATAAGAGATTGTTTTCGTAGCATCATAAAGCGCGTAGGGTTTTCAGATTCAACATATAAGCGTACAAAAATACGACTTTCCGACGAGAATACAAAGTATTTTCGACACAATTGTGTTGGTAAATTTACAACGACGCGTCCTAAAGTTTATCCATCGTTCGACGGATGTGCGTTCATCGCCGATGAATGTAGCGCCATCGCCGATGGATGGCCGTTCATCGCCGATGGCGGAAGTTTGGGACGCGTCGTTTGCAACTATGGATTGGGAGGCTGACAAATTAGGGACGCTTTTTTGTCGCGAATCTCGCGTTTTTTCCGTATCTTTGCAGCCGCCAAAGACAAAAAACGAGACACAAGGCATGATAGTTTGCATCGCAGAGAAACCGTCGGTAGGGCGCGACATCGCCCATGTGCTGGGCGCTACGCAGCAGCACGACGGATACATGGAGGGCAACGGATACCAGGTTACCTGGACCTTTGGCCACCTGTGCGAACTGAAGGAACCGCACGAGTACTCGCCCATGTGGAAGCAATGGTCGCTGGGACAACTGCCCATGATTCCGCAGCGCTTTGGCATCAAGCTGAAAGGCGACAAGGGAGTCGAGAAACAGTTCAACACGATAAAGCGGCTGATGGAAAACGCCGAGCGCATCATCAACTGCGGCGATGCCGGCCAGGAGGGCGAACTCATTCAGCGCTGGGTAATCCAGATGACAGGTGCCAAGTGCCCCGTCCAGCGACTGTGGATTTCGTCGCTGACGGAGGAGGCAATCCGCGAGGGCTTCCAGACATTGAAAGACCAAGCCGAATACCAAAGCCTGTACGAGGCAGGACTGAGCCGCGCCATCGGCGACTGGACACTCGGCATGAACGCCACCCGCCTCTATACCCTGAAGTACCGCAACAACACGCAGAAGGACAAGCAGGTACTCTCCATCGGACGCGTCCAGACCCCCACGCTGGCACTTATCGTCCGCCGCCAGCAGGAGATAGAAAACTTCGTGCCCGTCCCCTACTGGGTGCTGACCACGAAATACCGCGAAGTCACCTTCTCCGCCGTAATGGAAGAGGGCGACCGCGGCTTCAAGACCCGCGAAGAAGGCGAGAAAGCCCTTGCCGCCGTGCGCGAACTGCCCTTCACCGTCACGAAGGTGGAGAAGAAGAAAGGCACAGAGGCGCCACCAAGACTGTTCGACCTCACCTCGCTGCAAGTGGAGTGCAACAAGCGATATGGCTTCTCCGCCGACCTCACGTTGCAACTCATCCAAAGCCTCTACGAAAAGAAATACACCACCTATCCGCGCGTCGATACGACTTTCCTGCCTGACGACGTCTACCCCAAATGCCCGCAAATCATGAACGGACTGCGGCAGTACTTCCCCCTCATGGAACGCATCAAGGGCAAGAAACTGCTGAAGAGCAAAAAGGTATTCGACAACAAGAAGGTGACAGACCACCACGCCATCATCCCGACAGGCGTCGAGGCAAAGGCAATGACGGATGTCGAGGCAAAGGTCTACGACCTGATTGTGCGCCGTTTCATCGGTGCTTTTTACCCCGACTGCCAATTCGACACCACCACCGTCATGGGGCAGGTGGCCGACATACAGTTCAAGGCAACAGGCAAGCACATAACCGACCCCGCCTGGAAGGTTTTGTGGGAAAAAGAAAGCCAGCCATCATCTAACAGCTCCCCCTCGGGGGAGGCAGAGGGGGGTCTGGAGCAAGGACTATTGCCTCCATTCACGAAAGGCGAATCAGGACCTCACGAGCCCGACCTCGCGGAGAAACAGACCACGCCCCCCAAGCCATACACCGAAGCCACCCTGCTGAGGGCTATGGAGACGGCAGGCAAATTCGTCGAGGACGAGGAACTGAGGGACGCGCTGAAGGAAAACGGCATCGGACGCCCCTCCACACGCGCCGCCATCATCGAGACACTCTTCCGCCGTCGCTACATCCGCAAGGAGAAGAAGAACCTATGGGCAACACCCACAGGCGTCGAACTAATCGGGCTCATACGCAACGAGCTGCTGAAGAGCGCAGAACTCACAGGACAGTGGGAGCGCAAACTCCGCCTCATCGAAAGCCACCAGTACGAAGCCAAGCAGTTTATCGACGAACTGAAGCAGATGGTAAGCGACCTCGTCCTATCCGTCCTTTCCGATAATACGAGTCAACGCGTACAATAAAACGCCCCACGCGCACGTTATTATAGATGTATGATACGACGCGCACTCATTTTTCTATATCTTTCAGCCCTGCTGACGGCACTCGCCAGCTGCGGAGCCGACACGAACATCAGGAAAGGTGATGCCAAATTCGCCATAGGGGAATATTACGAAGCAGCCATCGAATACAAGAAAGGCTACAGCCGAACCTCCACGAAGAACAAACCCATGCGAGGCGAACGCGCCTGGAAAATGGCAGAGTGCTACCGCCGTATCAACTTCACGGCCAAGGCCATAGGAGCCTACCAGAATGCCATACGCTACGGATACCCCGACTCGATGGCTGTCCTCTGGCTGGCGCAAATGCAGCATCGCAACGCGGATTATAAGAACGCCGCCAAGAACTACGAACACTTCCTCGACTTCATCCCTAATGACGAACGGGCGAAACGCGGCATGCAAAGCTGTGTGCAAGCACCCCTGTGGAAGAAGAAGCAGACGCTCTACACCGTAAAGAAGGAACCCATACTCAACTCCCGCCGAATAGACTTCAGCCCCGTATTGTATGGCGACGAGTGGGACCAACTGTACCTCTCCTCCACCCGACCGCAAGCCAAAGGCACCGAGATGAGTGGAATCACGGGAATGAAAGCGGGCGACCTGTTCCTAGCAAAGAAAGACGAGAAGGGGAAATGGCAACAACCCGAAGCCTTCGAATCGGAGGTGAACAGCGATTATGACGAAGGCGCGTGCTGCTTCTCACCAGACGGCAAGACGATGTACTTCACACGCTGCTCCCACGACCCCTCTTATCCCCGCTACGCTCAAATATTCACCAGCCAGCGAAGCGATGCCTCCTGGGGCAAAGCCACACTACTGCCCATCTCGAAGGACACCTTGTCCAGCTACGCCCATCCCGCTGTCAGCCCCGACGGACGCTGGCTCTACTTCACCAGCGATATGCCTGGGGGACTGGGAGGACTGGACATCTGGCGCATAGCCATACTCGACGGAGGCCTGGGAGGCGTGGAGAATCTGGGCGAACCTATCAACTCAGAGGGCGACGAGATGTTCCCCGTCTTCCGTCCCAACGGCGACCTTTACTTCTCCAGTAACGGGCATGTGGGCATGGGAGGCCTCGACCTCTTCTGTGCCAAGCAGGACAGTAGCGAGACGTGGACTGTCGAGAACCTGAAAGTGCCCATGAATTCCGCTGGCGACGACTTTGGAATCACCTTCGAGGGACTGCACAATCGAGGCTTTTTCTCCTCAAACAGGGGCGATGCCCGCGGCTGGGACCACATCTTCTCATTCGAGTGTCCCGAAGTATTGCAAACCGTCAAAGGCTGGGTCTATGAGAAGGACGGCTACGAACTGCCGCAGGCGCTTGTCTACATGGTGGGCAACGACGGTACGAACCTGAAACTCTCCGTGCGAGGCGACGGGTCGTTCGAACAGGAGATAAAGCCCAATGTGGACTATCTGTTCCTCGGCACCTGCAAGGGCTACCTGAATCATAAGGAGGAACTTCGCATCGACACCAGCGCCGTCAGCCGCGAGTTCGTGCTTCAGTTCCCATTGGGCAGCATCACGGCGCCCGTCCTCGTCCGCAACGTGTTCTACGAATTCGACTCTGCCGAACTGACGCCCAACAGCACACAGGCCCTCGACTCGCTGGTTGACCTTCTCAACGAGAATCCTAACATCACAATCGAGCTGGCCAGTCATTGCGACTATCGCGGAGCCGACGAGTATAACCTGCGCCTCAGCCAGCGCCGTGCGGAAAGTGTGGTAAACTACCTCATTGCCCAAGGCATCAAAGAAGACCGCCTCACCCCCGTGGGCTACGGCGAGGGTCGTCCTAAGGTTGTCACCCGCAAAATAGCCGAGCAGAACCCGTTCCTACAGGAAGGCGACACATTAACAGAAAGCTTCATCCTCAAAATCGAGAATGAAGCCTATCAGGAACTTTGCAATGCATTGAACCGAAGAACCGAATTCCGCGTTCTTCGCACCACCTACGGTCTCTTCGACCAAGCAACCCCCAAGCCCGAGGCTGCCCCCGACGAAGAAGAGAAAGAGGAAAACGATTAGAGTTGGGCACTGAAGGCAAGGCCCACGGTGCGAGTATTGTATTCGTAAGTGGGAACGAGCATCATGCCCACGTCGGCCTTTTGTTTCTTCTTGCGCTTGTCGAGTCCGAACCAGCGACGTTCATAGGGTAAAATCCAATAGGCAGCATGAACGGAGAGAATCCCCATGCCGGCTCCCGCCAAGACATCGTTGACATAGCAACGGTCGTTGTAAAGTTGCAGTACACCAATACCTGTCGCAAAGGTGTACATTCCCATTCCCCACCCCCAGCCGCGCTCAATGCGCACCTGCTCGGCAGCCATGAAAACATTTGCCGACTTGAAAGACGGAAAGGAATGGTTGCCGTGCCCATCGGGGCGAGGCTCGTTAACACAGCGACGAACAACAGGCATTGTGGAATAGAGGATGGCATAGCTTGTTGCCTTCACAAGCATTCGGTCGACAAAAGAGTGCTTGGCTTTAGGACCAAAACTCAGGACTGCAATCTGTGCGCCCAGTGTCGCCCACGTCTCGATGTTAGCCTTACGATGCGTGCCTCGTGCGTCTTGGAAGGCATCACGAACGTCAAGCTTCATCTGCCCCAGCTTATTGTTTGCCACAGCAGCTGCGCCCAAGCTAATCATGGCTGCCGGCACTATCACCTGCTGCGGACGGACGCGACAGAAGTCTGCGACTCGCGTACTGTCACCCTCCTGAGCCCAGACAGAAGCGGGCACAAGTGATAGGAGCCAGCAGACGAGGAGCAGGTAATGTCTCATCAAAAGTCAGTGTTGGGTCGTTTCACGCCGCGATTGCAGCGACGGCGCAGGAGTCTATTAACGAGTTCCGAACTCCCCTCGCTGCAGCAAATACTCTGCTATCTGCACGGCATTCAGGGCTGCGCCCTTCTTTATCTGGTCGGAAACGAGCCAGAAGGTTATGCCGTTGGGGTTGGCAAGGTCCTTGCGAATGCGGCCAACAAACACGTCATCGCAGTTCTCGTGGAACAGCGGCATGGGATAGACCTTGTTCTGGGGGTCGTCCTCCAATTGCAGGCCATTGCCGTTCTTAATAGCCTCCTTGAACTCCTCCACGCTAACGGGGCGCTCGGTTTCAGCCCAAACGCTCTCGCTGTGACAACGCAAAGAGGGAACGCGAACACACATTGCGGAGCAATCAGCATCGGTGTGCATAATCTTCTTCGTCTCGTTGTACATCTTCATTTCCTCCTTGGTGTACCCATTGTCGGTGAACACATCAATCTGGGGAATGACGTTGAAGGCCAGTTGGTATGCGAACTTCTCAACAGTAGGCTTCTCACCAGCCAGCACCTGACGGTACTGCTCGTAGAGTTCGGCCATTGCAGCCGCTCCGGCACCGCTGGCAGCCTGGTACGAGGCCACGTGAATACGCTTGATGTGGCTGATGTTCTCCAAAGCCTGCAGGGCAACCACCATCATGATGGTCGTACAGTTGGGGTTGGCAATAATGTTGCGAGGGCGGTTCAGCGCATCTTTTGCGTTGCACTCGGGCACTACCAAGGGCACGTCCTCGTCCATTCGGAAAGCGCTGCTGTTGTCAATCATCACAGCACCGTGCTTCGTGATGGTCTCGGCAAACTCCTTCGAGGTGCCGCCACCTGCGCTTGTAAAGGCAATGTCCACACCCTTGAAGTCGTCGTTGTGCTGCAACAGCTTGACCTCAATTTCCTTACCTCGGAAGGTATATTTCGTGCCTGCACTACGTTTGGAACCGAAAAGAAGCAGTTCGTCGATGGGGAAATTACGCTCGTCGAGCACTCGCAGGAATTCCTGCCCTACTGCGCCGCTGGCGCCTACAATTGCTACTCGCATAGTATTACTTTTTAGAGTTTTGCGGTGCAAAGGTACAAATTTTTTTTCAGTCAGCAAACAGCACCGTTGAGATTTCGCTGCAAGAAGAACCTGCGAGTAGCCATGAAATAGGTGAGCACGCCCATCGTGTTAACGAGAACGATGCTCCAGAAGGCAGCGTCATAGCCCATGTGTTCGGCCACGATGCCCCCACAGAGCATTCCCAGCCCCATGCCGATATCCCAAGAGATGAGCAGCGTGCTGTTGGCCGTTCCGCGCTGGCGGTTCGTGGCTACGGAGATTGTCATATTCTGGAAGGCAGGCCACATGTGCCCGTTGCCCAGTCCGATGAGGATGGCGGAACCGTAATAGCCAACGACAATGGACAATTGATAACTGACAACCGACACCTGTGCCAGATTGGGCATAAGGATGAAGAGCGTGTAGCCCACGAGCGAGATGCACATTCCCTCGGCGGCGTTGTGGGTCAGCTTTCCCTGCCTCAGGCTGCGAGCCCCGAACAGGCGGGACATCATCAGTCCGCCAGCCAGCAGCATGAAGTAGGTGCCTGTCCCGCTCGTGATGCCCATCATCTCCTTGCCGTAAATCGCCAAGTAGTTGCTGAGCACGCCAAAACTGTAACCGAAGGCCACCATGTTCAGGCCGAGCAACCAGCCGCGAAGCAGGAAGAAGCGGTCGAATGACATCGGAGCCTTGTCCTTTACCAGTTCCTTGTGTGGGAGTTTCACCGTACTGTCCACCAGCATGCCAAGCAAGGCCATCAGGAAGGCAATCCAGAAGAGCAGTTCGAAACTGTTGAAGCTTTTATAGAGGAAAACGCCGAGCGTGGGAGCCAGCGCCATCGCCAGATTGTTGGAGAGTCCGTAGTAGCCGATGCCTTCCGTGCGACGGCTGGAGGGCAGCACGTCGATGGCCACCGTGGAATTGGCGACTGTGAGCGAGCCGAAAGGCCCGCCGTGAAGTGTCCTCACAATGGCAAAGAGCAGCAGCGTGCCAGCCGTAAGGTAACCGACAAAAAACACGGTGAAAAGGAGGAAAAACACCATCAGCACACGTTTTCGCGGGAAGGAGTCGACAAAGTATCCGCTGAAGGGACGGCACAACAAGGCCGTCAGCGAGAAACCTGCCAAGACGGTGCCTATCATGTCCTTCGAGGCGCCGAAGTGCTCGCTCAGGTAAATCGGCAGCAAGGGCGTGAAGAGGTAGAAGGCGCCAAAGAGCAGGAAGTTGGCAGCCATCACCTTACAATAGTTTCTGTTCCAAAGTTTTTCCATTTGCGGTACAAAGGTACAATAAATTTTCAATTTTCAATTTTCAATTTTCAATTTAATTACTATCTTTGCACCGTGAATCAGACTTCAGCCCTCATTTCCGACCCCACAGGAACATTTTTCCTTGTGCTCGTCATCATCTTGCTGGCCCCACTGTTGCTTAGGAGGTTGCACATTCCGCCCATCATCGGACTGATGCTGGCCGGTGTGCTCATCGGTCCCTTTGGCATGAACGTAGTGGAGCGCGACCGTTCGTTCGAAATCTTCGGGCAAGTGGGCATCTACTACATCATGTTTCTGGCGGCCTTGGAGATGGACATGGGCAGCGTTTCGCACTACGGGCGGCGCGGCCTCCAGTTCGGTCTGCTCACCTTCCTCATCCCCTTTGCGCTGGGTTTCCTTGCCGTTCGCCGTCTGCTTGGTTTCGGTCCAGAGACCTCCATGCTGCTGGCCTGCACCTTTGCCTCGCACACGCTGGTAACCTACCCCATCGTCAGCCGCTACGGTATCGGGCGCAACCGAAGCGTTGTCATCAGCGTAGTGGCGACGGCCATCGCCATCTTCCTGGCACTGCTGATGGTTGCCGTCACGGTGGGTCGCCTGCACGACAATGCCGACTGGAGCTACTGGCTGCTTTTTGCCTTGAAGTGCACGCTCTACGGAGCCTTCGTAGTGGTGGTCTTCCCCCGTCTGGGCCGCTGGTTCCTGCGCCGCTACGACGACAGCGTCATGCAGTACATCTTCATTCTGGCACTGGTGTTCCTCAGCGCCTCACTGGCCAAGCTGGCAGGGCTCGAAGGGCTGCTGGGTGCATTCCTCGCTGGCCTTGTCGTCAACCGCCTCATTCCGCGCACTTCGCCGCTGATGAACCGCATCGAGTTCGTCGGCAACGCACTCTTCATCCCCTATTTCCTGATTGGCGTGGGCATGATAATCGACGTCAACATCCTGTTCTCTGACGTCAGCACCATGCGGATAGTGGCCGTGATGGTCGCAACGGCCACCCTCACCAAGTGGCTTGCCGCCGTCGTGATGACGCTGACCTCGCATGGCGACCGCGACAGTTGTACGCTGATGTTCGGTCTCACCAATGCCCATGCGGCAGGCGCACTGGCCATCGTCATGATTGGCACAGACCCCGCGGTAAACCTTATGAACGACGCCGTGCTGAACGGCACCGTCATGCTCATCCTATTTTCCTGCATCATCTCGTCGCTGGCCACCAACCGCGCTGCGCGCCGCCTGGTATTGAAGGACACGCAGTTCGAGGAGAACCGAGGCTCGTATCACGGACGCTGTCTGGTGACCTACTCGCAGGATGCCAACGTGGAGTCGTTGACCCAGTTGGCCATGCTCATCCGCAACCCCTACATCCCTGAGAGCCTGATAGGCCTGACCGTGTCTTTCGACGATGAAATGGGCAAAAAGCATCATCAGGAGGCTCGTCGGCGACTGGAGAAGGCCCAAGAGGTGGCCGCGGCTGCAGATATCCAGATGGTGACCCTGAACCGCGTTTCCACCAACATTGTCAGCGGCATCCTGCACACCATGACGGAGAACGACTGCGGTGAGATAATCCTGAGCCTTTCCGACCGCACCAACAACGATATGCCGAAAGCCTCGCTGGGCACCATCATCGACAACATTCTGGAGGGCACGCGCCGCGAGGTTATGGTAATGCGCGCCGTTGTGCCGGCTGGCACCCTGCGGCGCGTCGTCGTCGCCATCCCCCAGAAGGCCGAGTACGAAGTGGGCTTCTACAAATGGCTGGAGCACGTAAGCCGTATCGGTGAACAACTCGACTGCCACCTCGAATTCCACGCCCACAGCGACACGCTGCCCTACGTCCAAGGCTACATGCGGCAGAAACACGGCAACCTGCGCTGCGAGTTCCACGAGATGAACCGCTGGACGCAGATAAAGTCGCTCTCCTCGCGTGCCAGCAAGGACAACATGTTCGTCTTCGTGACGGCCCGTCCCGGCTCCATTTCCTACCAGAACCGCTTCGACAGCCTGCCGTTGCTCGTCCGCCGATACTTCAGCCAGACAAGCGTCATGCTGCTCTATCCCGACCAGTGGGGCGAACCTACGGGTACGCTCTCCATCTTCCAGCCTAATGGCCGCGCAGTCACCCGACGGAGCAACTGGTTGCGACGCCTCTTCCCGAAAAAGCTTTGATTTCAACCGCGAAATACAACATGAAACAGATTCTTCTTGCAGCGAGCCTGCTGCTTCTTCCCCTCACACATTCGTCGGCTCAGGTCGACCCCAACTTCCACATCTACCTTTGCTTCGGACAGTCGAACATGGAAGGCAACGCGCAAGCCGAGAGCATGGACAAGAACAACGTCGACAAACGCTTTCTGATGCTGGCCACCACAAACTTCGACAGCCCCAGCCGCACGCTGGGCAACTGGTACACCGCCACGCCGCCCATCGTGAACCCCATCGGCAGCCTGGGCGTTACCGACTATTTTGGCCGCACAATGGTTGCAGCCCTCCCCTCCGAGGTTCGCGTGGGAGTCGTTGCCGTCGCCATAGGCGGCTGCGCCATCGAGATGTTCGACAAGGACAAATACCAGACCCAGATGACCGACCCCGGCAACTGGTCGACCATCATTGCCAACAACCACTACGGCGGCAATCCCTATCAGCGTCTCATCGACATGGCCCGCAAGGCACAGGAGGTGGGTGTCATCAAGGGCATCCTGCTGCATCAGGGTGAGTCCAACAACTGCCAGTCGACTTGGCCGCAGGAGGTGAAGAAGGTTTACAACGACATCCTTGCCGACCTGAATCTGGGAGCCGACAGCGTGCCCCTGTTTGCCGGCGAGATGCTGCGTCAGGAATACGGCGGCATCTGCTGGGGCCACAACGACATCATCGCCCGCCTGCCGCAGGTCATTCCCACGGCCCACGTCATCCCCTCCTACGACTGCGAGGGCAACGGCAACGACGGGTTCCACTTCTGCCCAATGGGCTACCGCATCCTGGGCAAGCGCTATGCCTACGAGGCCCTGCGCCTGATGGGCCGCCCCACGCAGGCCGTCGAGGGTTACAAGTTTGCCACGGCCCAGAAGAAATTCTACAAGACGAAAAAGATAGACGAAATAGGCGACACCGTCATGAAATGCGGCAAGGGACAGGCGTTCCCCGTCAGGGTCACCTTCGGCGACGGACACCGCGAGGACGTGACGACGGAAGCCGTGTTCAGGAGCGATGACATAGAACTCGGCGACGGGCCGCTGACAGCCAGCGACGAAGCCTGCGGGCGCGTGGAGGTTCTCTACACCGACTTCACGGGCCAGCGCGACAGCATGGCCTTCAACGTCGACATCCGCTTCTTCCCCTTCGCCCAAGACCAGATAACCAGCCTCTCCGAAAGCCTCGAATACGACGAGGCGACGCGCACCTTCACCATCGGCAAGCGCGGACAGGCAGGATGGGTTTACGAGAACGGCGTGGACATGTCGGCCTACAAATACCTCGTCGTCAAGCTCAAGGAACAACAAAAATGCTCGGCCCAGCTCAGAATCTACCAGCAAAACGACATCTCGTCGGCTGGCTTCTCGCGCACCATTGGCACGCACACCACCCTCTCCGTGGAACTGAGCAAGCTGAAGTACACCGAAAACGGAGCATCCAAGAAGATTGACCCGAAGGACATCCACATCGTCAGCTTCTGGTGCAACGGAGGCAGCATCAGCATCGACGACGTGTACCTCACCAACAACGACGACCTCACGCCCACCGGCATTCAGGACACGCCCCTCGTTCCAGCAGACGCCCAGCCCGCCTACGACCTCTCCGGACGCCCCTTCCCGACATCAGGCCGAGGCATCCGCATCACCGGCGGCCACAAGGTTATGGTTCGGTAAACAAGTCAGCCAGCCGACGTGTAGTTCCTTTCAAAGGAAAAACAGTAACTGACGATTAAGAACGGGGTAGTAACCCCTTTCCCAACAGCCTATTCACGGCACGAAGAATACATCAATATCTCAGGACGGAACTCGAAGTGCATTGTATCGTAGTGATACCAACGTCCGCCCCAGATAAACCCGTGCCGCTCAAAAATATCCACCAATGCTTTGGGCATACGGTTTGCATACAATATTTTGTCCGTCTCCTTTTTGCCAGGATTCTTCCACAGCCAGTAGTCGCTCAGGGCGACGCCCACGTCGATGGTCATTCCGTATGAATGAGCGCTCTGACGGTTGGCCCCACGCACTTTGCGCCAATAGAACGAGCCACTCGACTTCAAATAGGGACGTAACTTTGCGAAGTCTGGACTTTTTGCAATGTCGGCAGCAACTGCACGTAGGCTATCGGCAGCACCATTGACGGGTGTAAACAGCACCCCTTCGCCAAACCACTCAACGCGAATGAGTTTCTGTCGCACAGCGGTCTCGCTGTTGCCGTACATCATCTTAAACAGAGCTTCGCACCGGCTACGCCCTGCGTCCTGCAGGTAGTCAGGCTCCTTTGCCGACTGGTCATAGACAAAGGCAAACATATCTTCTGGGTCGGCATCGTCAAGCTTTTGCTCAAACGACTTCTCCCGTCCGTCGTCATACGCCATGCGCGTCCCATCAGACAGAAACAGGCTGTCATTCTCGTATCTTTTAATAAAGTCTGGATAAGCCTTTAATAAAGCTCTCGCCCCTGCAGGGATTTCTGGCTCATTTTCCTCTGCAACTGTCGTCGTGTCGCTCCCAGTCACTTCGCCAGAAGCATTCTGCTTCCCTTCGATGCTGCATTGCGCCGAGAGAAGACAGAACAAAGCAACTGTAAAAATCATCATCTTATTCATACCGCTTAATGAACTCGATGTTCTTCTTCTCTATATTGCTCAACATAGAACTGACATCGGTATAACGCGGATTATACCAAGGAAGCATTTCAAAATATTCCTTCAAGTCCTGACTTTTGAAGATGTAACCATGACGTGCAAATATCCAGTTGCGCATAATTCGCAAATCATCTTTGTCCAATCCAACAAGGTCTTCTTCAGTGACTAAACGCTCACAAGCGAAATCATATTGTGTCTTAAAAAGTATATCCTGATCAGCCTCGTCGTCAGAGTAATATTCATCGTCTGGCTGGAACTCATCCTCCTCGATATGCTCGTCCTCATCATACTCGACAGTCACCGCTGTATTGTAGCCCTCATCATCATCTTTCCCACCCAGCGCAAACACTAATCCAATGGTTAGCGCCACGACAAGGCCCAGCAGCACGCCAATCAGCACCTTATTGTTTCCCGCAGGTTTTGAAGCCACCTGCGAAGTAACAGGTGCAGGCGCGGCCTTTGCAGGCTCCTCAACAGTTTTCACACTCTCTGCAGGCTTCTCAGCGGGTTTTTCAGCAGGCTTCTCTGCGGGTTTCTCAACAATTTTCTCAGCAGGCTTTTCGACAGGATTTTCATCAAACGGCTTGCCACATTCCCAACAACATTCCTGTCCCTCGAACTGCACTTCCGCCCCGCAATGGGGGCAAAATCTTTGTTCTTTCATAAGGTATTATTTAGGTTTTTGTGATTGAAATTCCTGTAAATCTGGTTAACGACAAGGCAAAGATACGAAAAGTCGAGAGCAGAACAAAATAAAACTCGTTTATTTTTTATGCCGAGACGGAGTATTTTAGACGAAGTCAAAGATACGATTAAGCGAGCACAAAAGCAAGAAACATGCTTCTTTTTCTCTCGTGTCCTGCCTGCAGTTCGCGTGTCAAGTCGCGACATTTGACCTTTGAACTGCCGTGCAGTGTTGTGCAAACCGAGAGCAAAGAATGGCCAGTTCTATGCCGAGGTGGCGCCAACGCTCGACGTTGCTTCTCGTTTGCAAGGACAAAGTTACGACAAATTCGGGGAGAGAGCAAAGGAATGGGAGGTCTGCAATATTTCCGCAATAATTCGGAGGGCAGAAGTGTTAAAAAAACGGCTTTTTTCATTGCGGAAATAATTCCACGAGAGGGGGTGTCCGAAGTGACTTTGCCCCTCTTTTTTCTATTTACAGCACATTTTTCATCGGTTCTAATACAATCATAGAGGGCTGCATTCCCTTTTTACACAAAACACAAGAGCTTTATTATCAGTCAATTAGAAAGAACGGGCAACATTTGTTTTGCAATTTGCATTTGCAATAAGGATTTCCGCAATATATCCCCCTATATAATATATAATAACTAGATTGTTATAATTATAATATAATAGGCTGCGAATCTGTGTTTTTCTTATTGCAAATTGCAAAATGCAAATTATTGCAGAAATATTGCAAGATGGCGGGAAATTTGTTAACTAAAGCAAGAATCACTAACTTTGCATAGGTTTTAAAAAAACCTCCGCGAGTGTTGGCGGCACCTCGGCATAGAACTGGCCATTCTCTGCTCTCGGTTTGCACAACACTTGCCATACAACGAGATGCAATGGCAACGGCGGAATCGGTTCGTGGGACGGCTACAGGCGGATGAGGCGGAAGTTGCGCCAGAGGACTTTGATGTCGTTGCCGTCGTGGATTTGCAGCATGATGCGTCCTGTGGCCTTGCCGATGGTTTCGTCCTCCAAGTCTGCCATGGGCACGCCGTTGAGCCAGGTCTGGACATGATTGCCCTCTACGCGCAGCCGCAACGTGTTCCATTCGCCTTCCTTCAGGACGTCCTCCTTCTCGTCAGGAATCTGCTGAAGCCAGCCGCGACCGTAGGACTCGTAGATGCCGCCTGTGTCGCTGCCTTTGGGAGCCACCTCGCATTGCCATCCGTGGACGGTGTTGTAGCCCTCGATGAAGGAGTGGAAGAAGAGCCCGCTGTTGCCATTGCTGGCCTGCTTGAATTCGAGGGTGAGGTCGAAGTCCTTGTAATCCTTGCGGGTGCAGAGATAGCCGTACTGCTTGTTGTCGCCGTTCTCGATTACCAGGTTGCCTTCCTTGTCCACGCTCCATTTGCCGTCGCCAAAGGGTTCCCAGCCAGTGAGGTCTTTTCCGTTGAAGAGGGTGTCTGTTGTCTTACAGGCGAAGAGGAGGCTGCACATTGCCGCAAGGGCAAGCAGCATAGGATTCATCTTTTTCATAGGGCTTTATTCGTAGAGGTAGAACATGCGGTCCATCATCTGCCACTTCTCGTCGCTGGTGGCGCCTTCGGCACACTGCTGGAACATGGCCATGTAGTCTTCCCACTCCTGCTGGCGGGGCAGCGTGGCGAGGCGGGCCATCGCCGTGTCCCAGTCGAAGTCGAGTGGCGTTTCGACTATCATCACAAGGCGCGTGCCGAGGATGTAGATTTCCATTTCAAGGATGCCCACCTGACGGATGCCGTCGCGGATTTCCTTCCACGACTCTTCCTCGCTGTGGCGGCGGCGATACTCTGCTATCAGGGCAGGGTCGTCCTTCAGGTCCATCGTCTGGACGTAGCGCTTGACGGGCTGCCCGTATTGCTTCTGGGGGAAACCAGACCCACCCCCCTGATGGGGATGAGAAGATGAGGACTTTAACATAATAAAGATTTTGAGTTCAACTTGTTCAAATAGTAAAGGTGACACTCCCCTCACTACAAGGGAGGGGTAAGGGGGAGGGTCTTTTTAAAGGTTGTGTAGCCGTAGATGGTGATGCAGATGAAGCACACCAGCGGCAGGATGAACGAGACGTTGACGGCTGGCCAGCCGAAGATGACCTTCTGGTCGATGAGATGGCCCTGCAGAGGGGGCATCAGAGCGCCGCCCACGATGGCCATCACGAGGAAGGCGGCACCAAGGGAGGTGTCCTCGGAGCGGACGTTCTCAAGGGCAATGCCATAGATGCTGGGGAACATGATGGACATGAAGAGGCTGATGCAGACGAGGCTATACAGTCCCCACTGGCCCTCGATGCAGATGGCGCCGAGCGTGCACAGCGAGGCTCCCACGCCGAAGATGGCCAGCAGGCGACGCTGGTTGACCCACTTCATGACGTAGGTGCCGGCGAAGCGTCCTGTCAGCGACAGCGACATTGCCAGAATGTTCCAGCGCTGCGCCGTTGCCTTGTCGATGCCCAGGTGGTCGGCATACTGGATGATGAAGGTCCACACCATAATCTGCGCGGCAACGTAGAGCACCTGCGCCAGCACGCCGTTGCGATAAATCTTGTTGTGCCAGAGGCGGGAGAGCGTGGTGCTGGCGCTGGTTTTGGCATCGTTCTCACCCTTCAGCGAGGGCATCTTGGTGAGCGCAATGACGGCAAACATCACGAGTACCACCAAGCCGATGGCAACGTAGGGGTCGCGAATGACGGCGAGGTCGTGCAGTCGGATGTCGGCCTTCTCCGCCTCGCTCAGGCCGTGATAGATAATCTGGCCGGCAGCGTCGCGCTTGTCGGAGATGAGGTTGGGCAGCACGATGAACGAGGCCACGGCCATTCCGCTGAGCGAGCCCACAGGGTTGAAGGCCTGCGCCAGATTCAGGCGGCGCGTGGAATTGCTCTTGTCGCCCAGAGAGAGGATGAAGGGGTTGGCGCTGGTTTCGAGGAATGCCAGTCCGAAGGTGAGGATGTAGAGCGACACGCAGAAGAACGTGAACTCCTGGAACTGCGCTGCCGGGATGAACAGGAAGGCGCCTGTGGCATAGAGTCCGAGGCCGATGAGCACGCCCACCTTGTACGAATACTTGCGAATGAACAAAGCCGCAGGAATGGCCATTGTGGCATAGCCGCCGTAGAAGGCGAACTGCACCATCGAGGCCTTGGCTGCCGTAATCTCCATCAGCGTCTGGAAGGCCGCCACCATCGGGTTCGTGATGTCGTTGGCGAAGCCCCACAGCGCAAAGAGCGTAGTAATCAGGATGAAGGTGAAGAGGTATTTCCTCGGAACTAAGGGGGACCCTCCCCCCTGCCCCTCCTTAGGGAGGGGAGTAGATTGTGTTTGTCGAGAGGTTTCCATTATAGATAAAAGGAATAAGTTTCAGTATGCTAAAGGTGACCACTCCCCGCCCTACAAGGGAGGGGACGGGGGAGGGTCTTGTCTTATTTGTAGAGTGGTCCGAAGTTCTGGCAGGCACGGTAGTCGGCACCCTCCTTGTCCATGCCGAAGGCGTTCCAGGCGGCAGGACGGAAGATGTCGCTGTCGGCGACATTGTGCATGCAAACGGGAATGCGAAGGATGCTGCAGAGCGTGATGAGGTCGGCTCCGATGTGCCCGTAGGCAATGGCGCCGTGGTTGGCACCCCAGCAGTTCATGACGCTATAAACGTCCTTGAAGCAGTCCTTCGACGCATCGAGGCGAGGCACGAACCACGTGGTGGGCCAAGTCGGGTCGGTGCGACGGTCGAGGATGTCGTGGGTCTTCGGGTCGAGTTCCACCGTCCAGCCCTCAGCCAGTTGCAGCACAGGGCCAAGGCCTGCCACCATGTTCACGCGCATCATGGTCATGGGCATTCCGCCCTTGGTGACGAAGTGCGACGAGTAGCCACCGCCACGGAAATAGTCGCGGTCGGCAGGCATCCACGAGGTGGCCTTGAGGCAGGCTTCGGCATCCTCATTGGTAATGTTCCAAGGCTCCTTCATCGTGGGCTGGCCGTCGGCATCAGTCATTGCGCCAGTGGCATCGAGCGTAGTAGCGCCGCTGTTAATGAGATGGATGAAGCCCTGAGCAGCGGGACCGCTCAGCACTGTGCCGGTGACGCGCTTCACGGCCTCTGGACTCCAGTAGGTGCGGATGTCGGAGAACATCACGCCGCGATTGGTGAGCAGGTGTCCGAAGAGCATCGACAGGCCGTTGAGGAAATCGTTCTCGGTGGCCAAGACATCGGCCTCACGCACTCCGTTCCAGTCGAACGAGGTGCAGAGCATGGATTCGGGGAAGTCGAAATTGGGCCTGTAGTCGGTCCACTGGCGCTGGCCCTGCACGCCGCCGAAGAGGGCATTGTGCCCAAGCGCCTCCTCCTTGTAACCCATCTCCAGCAGCTTCGGGTTGCCGTGCATCAGGTCGCGGATAATCATCATCGTCTTCACGGTAAACTCCCAGTCCTGGTCTTTCTCCTCGCGGTTCTTGCCCTTGCCCTTGCCGTTGAAGGTGGTCATGGGCGTACCGGGGAACAGCGGACGGTCCTCGTTGTAGTCGTGACCCTCCTGCGGCTTGCAGTACTTCTCCACCCAAGCCATCGCCTTCTGAAACTCCTCGGGGTCGAAGATATTGAAATCGACGCGACGCAGGATTTCGATGAGCGAAACATATTCCGTGCGCATTCCGAGATAGTGCTGCAAAAAATCAGAATCGACGATGGAACCGGCAATTCCCATGCAAGTGTTGCCCAGCGAAAGGTAGCTTTTGCCCCTCATCGTGGCGACTGCCTGAGCGGCACGGGCAAAGCGCAGAATCTTCTCCGCCACATCGGCAGGGATAGTGTTGTCGTTGATGTCCTGAACATCGTGCCCGTAGATGCCAAAGGCGGGCAGACCCTTCTGGGCATGAGCCGCCAGCACGGCTGCCAGATACACAGCACCCGGACGCTCTGTGCCATTGAAGCCCCAAACGGCCTTGGGATAGTTGGGATTCATGTCCATCGTCTCGGAGCCGTAGCACCAACACGAAGTGACGGTGATGGTGGAGCCCACGCCCTCGCGTTCGAACTTCTCGGCACAGGCGGCACTCTCAGCCACACGACCGATGGTGCCGTCGGCAATGACGCACTCCACAGGCGAACCGTCACCGTTGCGCAGGTTCTTGGTTATCAACTCGGCCACGGCCTTTGCCAGTGCCATTGTCTTCTCTTCGAGGCTTTCACGCACGCCACCTTGGCGACCGTCGATAGTCGGGCGAATGCCGATTTTGGGATAAGTTTTCATAGTATTAGTCGTTTTTTATGGTTATTCACTCATATTCTTTATATAAGGTAGGTCTGGCAGATGCTCGAACCCGTAGAAGCGGCACGCATTCTCGCCCAGGAACTGCCGTTTCTCCTCGTCTGTCAGTTCGGAGGACTTCACAACGAAGTCGTAGCTCATGCGGTAGGTGATGGCGGTGATGGTGCGCGGATAGTCCGAACCCCACATCAGGCGCTCCATTCCCACCCAGTCGGCTGCCTGTCGAATGCTGCGCACGGCAGAGGGGAAGGGATAGAACTCCGAGTTGTAGAGCCACGTGATGCCCCCGCTCTCCACCATCACGTTAGGACCTTCGAGGGCCAGCTTCACCTGACTCTCGAAAGCCGGTGTCGTGACCATTCCAAAGTGCCCGATGGCAACCTTCAGCCGCGGGCATTCCTGTATCACCTCTGCCATTTCCGCTATCTGCCGAGGGTCTTCGCCCAAGCACATCGAAAGCACCAAGCCCTGTTCCTCCATGAACTTGAAGACAGGCAAAAACGTGTGCAAAGGCTCTTTTATGCGGTGTCCGGGAAAGGCAATGCCGCGCAGACCAGCCTTCTGAACCGCCTTTGCCTCGTCCAGCGTCCAAGCCATTCCCATGCAGAAGAAGCGCTCTGGGTAGCGGGCCTGCACCTCGGCGAGGTAGGCATTCTGGTTGCCATCGATGACTTCCTGCACCACAACGGCGGCCCCCACTTGGGCGTAGTCCATATTCGAGAGGAAGACCTCGGCTGTGTTCCGTCCGTCAATCATGAAGGGCGGCAGCATCTGGCGCTCCTCACCGAAGAACTCCGAACGGCTGCCGTTCGGCTCCTGCGTGCGGATAGGGGAACCATCCACCACGGTGTTCTGGCAAAGCCAGAGGTGGCTATGAGCATCTATGATTTTCATGTGTTGCACCAAGTTAATCGCATTGCCGGACCAATGATGTCCTGAACTTCCTTCACCAACTGCCAGTCGATGGGCTCGGCCACATACTCCAGATTGCGACGCACATTGTCGGGGTTGGCAGACGAGAACAGCGTGGTGGGCACGCGAGGATTGCTGACAGCAAACTGCATAGCCAGTTTCTCTATGGGATAACCCTTCTGCGAACAGTACTCCGTAGCTCGTCGGCAAGCCTCTGCCAACGGTTTAGGAGCTGGGTGCCAAGCTGGCGCTCCCCTGCTAGAAAGCAGTCCCATGCTGAGCGGCGAAGCGTTGATGAGACCAATGCCGTGCTGCTCGAAGTAGTCGAGGTAATCGGCCAGCGCATCGTCGCACAGGCAATAATGGCAGAAGTTCAGCACGGTCTCGACCATACCTTCAGGCGTATGGTCAATAACCCAGCGCAGGTTGTCCAACTGCAAGTCCGTAATGCCCACATGGCTCACAACGCCCTTTTCCTTCAGTTCCACCAAGGCGGGCAGCGTCTCTTCGGCCACCTTCTGCAGGCCACCTGGCAGCGAGGCCTGAAACTCAATGTCGTGGACGTGAATCAGGTCGATGTGCTCCACACCCAAGCGGTCCATGCTTTCATAGACGCTCTCCTGTGCCCGCTTACCCGAGTAGTCCCAAGTGTTCACGCCATCCTTGCCGTAGCGACCCACCTTGGTGGACAGGATGTAACGGTCGCGTGACAACTGGCGCAAGGCCTTGCCCAGTACCGTCTCGGCCTTGTAGTGACCGTAATAGGGCGACACATCAATAAGGTTCATGCCCCCGTCGAGGGCAACAGCCACAGTATCGATAGCACGCCCTTCGTCGATGTCATGAAACACACCGCCCAGCGACGATGCGCCAAAGCTCAAGGGCGATACAAGCAGTCCGGTTTTTCCTAATTTCCGAAGTTCCATATAGCATTATTTTGACGTCGATAAGACAATTAACTTGCAAATATACACTTTTTTCATTTAATTCGGCCTAAGCATCGGCAAAAACACGCCCATCGTCGAGCGTTACCTGCAGCTTGGTGTATTCGGAGTGGAAATCATTCTTCAGACGGTCCAAGTAGCGGCGGCACTCCCAATGGCACATCGGCAGGTCGTGGAGCAGGCAGTTGCCACAGGTCTCAGGCGTCGTGGCAGGAACTTCCGTTTGCGCGAGCATCCACTCCAGGCACTCGATGGTGAGCCGACGCATATCCTCTACCGAATAGCTGCCCGTCATGATAATGTACATTCCCGTGAGACACCCCATCGGCCCAACATACACCACATCGTCCTTCACCGCTGAATTGCGGAACCACGTAGCCATCAGGTGCTCTATGCTGTGAATGGCAGCAGGAGCCACCGCAGGCTCTTTGTTGGGCTCGGTGATACGCAGGTCGAACGTCGTGAACCCTTTAT
Source organism: Bacteroidaceae bacterium (assembly GCA_045220575.1). Taxonomy (GTDB): domain Bacteria; phylum Bacteroidota; class Bacteroidia; order Bacteroidales; family Bacteroidaceae; genus Physcousia. The sequence continues at coordinate 61,162 of JBGUVX010000031.1, read as the reverse complement.
CCACGCGAGAGACATAGATTCCGGGCTTCAGATGTGTGTGGTCGATTGTAAAACTCTGTATGACTTCCATATTCGTTCTTTTTTTGACTTCTACGTGACAAAGATACTGAAAAGGAAAGACACTCGCAAAATTATGGGCAACAAAAAAAGTCCCGACAGTCACGACGACCATCAGGACTTCACTTATTTTACAACTATGAATTGGCTACATCATGCCGCCCATGCCACCCATACCGGGGTTGCCCATCGGCATTTCGGGCTTGTCCTCCTTGGCGTCGCAGATGACGCACTCGGTGGTGAGGAACATACCGGCAATGCTGGCAGCGTTCTCAAGTGCCACACGTGCCACCTTGGCAGGGTCGATGATACCACTTGCCTTCAGGTTCTCGTACTTGTCGGCACGGGCATTGTAACCGTAGTCGCCCTTACCGTTGCGAACCTCGTTGACAACGACGCTGCCTTCCAGACCTGCGTTCTCGACAATCTGGCGCAGAGGCTCCTCAATAGCGCGACGGATAATCTGAATACCAGTGAGCTCGTCGGCATTCTCGGCCTTCAGCCCGTCGAGAATCTTCTGGGCACGGATGTAGGCTACACCACCGCCAGGGATGATACCCTCTTCGATGGCAGCACGGGTAGCGCACAGAGCATCGTCAACGCGGTCTTTCTTCTCCTTCATCTCTACCTCGCTGGGAGCACCTACGTAGAGGACTGCCACGCCACCTGCCAATTTGGCAAGACGCTCCTGCAGCTTCTCCTTGTCGTAGTCGCTGGTTGTGTTGGCTATCTCATTCTTAATCTGATTGATACGATCCTTGATGAGCTCGCTCTGGCCGTGTCCGTTGACGATGGTAGTGTTGTCCTTCGAGATGGTCACTTTGTCAGAAGAACCCAGCATCTCGATGGTTGCCTGCTCCAGTTTCAGACCAGTGTCCTCGCTGATTACCAGGCCACCCGTCAAAGTGGCAATGTCCTGCAACATAGCCTTGCGGCGGTCGCCGAAGCCAGGAGCCTTGACAGCACAAATCTTCAACTGCGTGCGCAGACGGTTGACAACGAGTGTGGTCAGAGCCTCACTCTCTACGTCCTCGGCAATCACCAGCAGGGGACGACCAGTCTGTACAGCGGGTTCCAGAATGGGCAGGAAGTCCTTCAGGTTGCTGATTTTCTTGTCGTAGATGAGGATGTAGGGGTTCTCCATCACGCACTCCATCTTCTCGGTATCCGTTACGAAGTAGGGAGAGAGGTAACCGCGGTCGAACTGCATACCCTCGACAACGCCGATGGTGGTGTCGCGACCCTTGGCCTCCTCGATGGTGATGACGCCGTCCTTCGAGACCTTACCCATGGCATCTGCCAGCAGCTTACCGATTTCGGGGTCGTTGTTGGCGCTGACGGTAGCCACCTGCTCTATCTTCTGATAGTCGCTGCCTACCTGCTCCGACATCTCCTTGATTTCACCGACAACGGCAGCAACAGCCTTGTCGATACCGCGCTTCAGGTCCATGGGGTTGGCACCTGCAGCCACGTTGCGCAAACCCTCGCGAACGATGGCCTGAGCCAGTACGGTAGCGGTGGTCGTACCGTCGCCAGCATCGTCGCCCGTCTTGGAGGCAACGCTCTTAACGAGCTGTGCACCAGCGTTCTGGAATGCGTCGGCCAGTTCAATCTCCTTAGCGACAGTCACACCGTCCTTCGTAATCTGAGGAGCGCCGAACTTTTTCTCAATAATCACATTACGACCCTTAGGGCCGAGAGTTACCTTAACGGCATTTGCCAACTGGTCCACACCCTGCTTCATCAGGTCGCGGGCCTCAAGGTTGAATTTAATATCTTTTGCCATAGCTTTATTTACAATTTAACAATTTACTATTTACAATTTATTTACAATTTGGTAATTTACCCTCCCCCTTAGGGGGAGCAGGAGGGGGCTTTAGCCGAGGATTGCAACTACGTCGCTCTGACGCATGATGAGGTACTTCTTGCCTTCCAGCTCCAGTTCCGTGCCGGCATACTTGCCATATAGAACCTGGTCGCCGACCTTCAGCACCATTTCCTCGTCCTTGGTGCCCTGACCAACGGCTACGATTTCGCCCTTCAAGGGTTTCTCCTTGGCGGTATCGGGGATGATGATGCCACCTACTGTCTTTGTCTCTGCAGGTGCGGGCTCAATGAGCACGCGGTCTGCCAATGGTTTAATGTTCATGACTTTGATTTAATGATTTAGTTATTTAACGATTTTCTTGTTTTTTTTCATCAAAGCGGACTACAAAGTGCGTGCCAATTCATCAGACATCATAAAAAAGTTCATAATATTTCTCTTGATTGAAAATAGTTTGTATCTTTGTAGGACTATGAGAAACAACCTCCCAGCCATACAAGCAATTGGCTACTGCATCATATTCTTCGGAGTATGGGGCGGACTGGCAGCTTTCCGTCCAATCGGCGGCTACATATGGGACCCTTGGATTATCAACATCAGCACAGCCCTGCTGTTCACGCTTCTCGTATATCTGTCCTCCCATTTAGCCCGAACAGACCAGACCATCATAGGCATTCTCGTTACGGCAGTTTTCATCGTATTCTTCTGTCCGGGCGAAGAGGTTTTCTTCGAGCGCGACCTGAGTTCCCTCAACGAACTATCGTCACAATGCATCGTACCTTTCTTCATTACTCAATACACGCGAGTAAGCCAGAAAGAGTTCCACAAATGGTACTTCCTGATGCTGTTGATGGGCATTTTCTGTAGCTACACCCACAACGGTATCACCATCCCCCTGTGCTGCACCTTCGTGTGGCTGGCCTTCCAGCGGCGCGAACGGTTCTTCCGTCAGGCCTGCTGGCCTATGGTGATTGGTGTCATCATAGGTACGGGGCTGAGCATCTGGCAGCGACGCAACGACAGCTTGAACTTTTCCACCGACCTGACCGTGCTGACCTCAGTCGCCAGCATTGCGTTGAAGACGCTTTGGGAAACAAAGGTATTCATCCTGTCGATTGGTCTCACGGCCTATCTCATTTCCCGCAAGGAAGGTCGCAAGACCCTTAAATACATCACTCGCCGCCATTACGTGCTGGCGCTGTGCAACATTTTCGCACTGCTCACCTTGCCCTTCGCACCACTGGGCATAAAAAATGCCGTAACCGGAGTGTGCTTCTTCAGCATGTTCTGGTTGCTATTCCTATGTCAACATCTGGCAAGTACATACTTTAACCATAAAATATAACCACCATGAAACAGTTTGAGAAAGTAGTGGGCCTCATCGACGCCCCGTTTACCCCATTCAAGCAGAATGGCGACATTAATCTGGAACCCATCCCCGCCTATGCCCAGATGCTGGCAAAGAACGGACTGAAGGGAGTATTCATCAATGGTTCGAGCGGCGAAGGCTACATGCTGACCAGCGAAGAGCGCATGCAGATAGCCGAGGCGTGGATTGCTGCCGCTCCCAAGGACTTCAAGGTAATCGTACACGTGGGCAGTTGCTGCGTTCGCGAGAGTCGCCGACTGGCCGAACACGCACAGAAGATTGGTGCCTGGGGCATCGGCGCTATGGCTCCTCCATTCCCCAAGATTGGCCGTATCGAAGAACTGGCAAAATACATCGAGGAGATTGCCTGTGGCGCTCCCGACCTGCCCTTCTACTACTATCACATCCCCGCTTTCAACGGCGCTTTCCTGCCAATGGTAGAACTGCTGAAGGCCGTTGACGGACGTGTGCCCAACTTTGCAGGCATCAAGTACACCTTCGAGAGCATCTACGAATACAACCAGTGCCGTCTCTATGGCAATGGCAAGTTCGATATGCTGCACGGTCAGGACGAGACCATACTCCCCTCTTTGGCTATGGGCGGCGCACAAGGTGGCATCGGCGGCACCACGAACTACAACGGACGCTGTCTGGTGGGCATCATCGAAGCCTGGAAGCAGGGCGACCTCGAAAAGGCTCGTGAATTGCAGAACTATGCTCAGGCAGTCATCAACGTCATTGTTCATTTCCGCGGCAACATCGTAGGCGGCAAGCGCATCATGAAGCTCATGGGTCTCGACCTCGGCCCCAACCGCACGCCTTTCCAGAACATCACCGATGAGGAGGAAAAGCGCCTGAAGGCAGAACTCGACGAGATAGACTTCTGGAACCACTGCAACCTCTTTTAAGAGCCCCCTCCCGTCCTCCCTCCCCGAGGGGAGGGAATCGAGGGGAGGCGTAATTACCTTAGTAAATAATCAAAAAAGAAAATGGGATGAATTTTATCAAAACATCATACACCCTCCCCACGGGGAGGGCTTGGGGTAGGGGTTTCATGTTTCTCTTCCTGCTGCTCTGCCTCCCTTTAGGTATTGCAGCACAGGAGAAGCTCGAAATCGAGGCTCTTCCCTCCCATAATGTCGTGGGCGGTCAGGGCGTGGCCGCAGCTTTCAGCGGTCGGACAGACGGCAAGATAACCATTGCCGGAGGCTGCAACTTCCCTGAGACAGCAGAAGCCGCAGATGCCGTAAAGAAATACTACGACACCGTGTGGTATCTCGACAAGGAGGGCTGGTTCACACGCACATTCTCTCTGCCCAGCCCTGTTGCATACGGCGCAAGCGTCAACTTGGACAACGGCATCCTATGCATCGGCGGTACTGACGGAACCAAGAGCTTCGACAACGTCTATTTGCTGACGGACAAGGCCGTAAAGCCGCAGTCTGCGCTTCCCGTGGGCATTGACAACGGTGCTGCTGCTACAGACGGCAAGGCCATATACGTCGTAGGTGGTCAGACCGATGGGGAACCGCAGATGTCGGTGTTCCGATTGAATGCTGAGCTGACGGGAGAATGGGAGGATATTGCCACCCTGCCCGGACAGCCCCGCCTGCAACCCACGGCTGTGGTGCAGACCAACGGCCTCGACGTTTCGCTCTACGTCTTCGGAGGCTTCGACCCTGCTACGGGCCTCATTGCCGAGGACGTGCTGGAACTGAACCTGAACACCATGCTTTGGAGCGCCCACAAGGGCAATCAGGCTACCGTGGGTATGACGGCTACGACATCGGGCTACAGCCACGTCTTGTTCTTTGGCGGTGTCAACAAGGACATCTTCGAGAAGGCCGTCAAGGCAGGCAAGGACTCGCTGTTCGCAGCAGAGAATCCTGATTTTGGCAAGGACTACCTCTCGCACCCTGCCCCTTGGTACCAGTTCAACGGCGACGTACTGGTCTATCACACCATCACCGACTCATGGTACGCCATTCCCGGCAACTCGCTGCTGGCACGTGCTGGAGCCAGCCTCATCCCCTTGAGCAATTCCTATGTGCTTGTCGACGGTGAGAGCAAGCCCGGCGTGCGTGCCTCTGAGGCGATGAAGGTCAGATTCACCCATTCCGTCAATTTTGGTTGGCTCAACTGGATAGTGCTGGTCATCTACCTCTTCTCCATGCTCGGCCTTGGCGTGTACTTCATGCGTCGCGAGGGCGGCAGCGACGACTTCTTCCGTGGTGGAGGCCGCGTGCCTTGGTGGGCAGCAGGTATCAGCATCTACGCCACCATGCTCTCTGCCATCACCTACATGACGATTCCTGCCAAGGCCTATGCCACGAACTGGACCTACTACCCCATGCTCGTCTGCATACTCATCGTCAGTTGGCCTGTCATCAGATACTACCTGCCCTACTTCCGCAAGCTGAACATCACTTCGGCCTACGAGTATCTGGAACTGCGCTTCAACGCCTTCACCCGTCTGATGGCCTCCACGCTGTTCATCGTCTTCATGGTGGCTCGTATGGCACTCGTCCTCTACCTGCCTTCGCTGGCGCTGACGGCTGTTACGGGCATCGACATCTACCTTTGCATTGTCCTCATGGCTGTCATTACCATTATATATTGTACGATGGGTGGTGTCGAGGCCGTTATCTGGGGCGATGTCATTCAGGGAATCATCTTGGTGGGAGGTGCCTTCTTCGCCGCAATATGGCTGTGGAACGGCACCGAAGGGGGCTTCTCCGGAGCCTGGCAGTTGGCTGTGGACAACGACAAGCTGCGCCTCTTCGAATGGAGTTGGGACTACCGCCGCGTCACCGTCTGGGTTGCCATCTTGGGTGGCGGCATTGCCAACAACCTGATTTCCTACACCTCCGACCAGACGGTCATCCAGCGCTACCTCACCACGAAGGACATGAACGCAGCCAAGCAGGGCATCTGGATGAACGGTCTCATGAGCGTGTTCATCAGCGTGGTGTTCTACATCATCGGAACGGGTCTCTACACCTTCTTCAAGACCCACCCCGCAGAGCTCGACTTCACCATGGCCAAGGGCGACGCCATCTTCCCCTTCTTCATGATGAGCCAGTTGCCGCAAGGCATTGCCGGATTGCTGATTGCAGCCATCTTCGCAGCCACAATGTCCACCATCTCGGCTAACATCAACTCCGTTTCCACAGCCTTCTCCATCGACTTCTGGAAACGCTTCCGTCCCAAGACCGACGACCAGCAGATGCTGCGCGTGGCTCGATGGGCCTGCGTGATAAGCGGTGTCATAGGCATGGGACTCGCCCTGCTCATGGCTACCTGGAACATCCTGTCGCTGCTCGACTACTTCAACACCATCCTCGGTCTCTTGACCAGCGGACTTGGCGGCCTGTTCTTCATGGGACGCTTCCTGAAGCGCATCAACGGAATGTCCGCCCTCTGGGGCTTCATCATTGGCGAGATTGTGGTCATCTACCTCCAGTTCTTCACGCCCGACGACATCCGTCCGTCGTTCATGCTCTTCGGCCTCATCGGCATGGTAGTGAGCATCCTCACCGGCTGGCTCCTCTCCTTCGTCATCAGAGAACCTGCCAAACAGGTCGAGCTCCACGAAGACTAATCCCGCTCTCATTCTTATTGCAAAAAGCAAGAAGCGGCATCCTTCTGGGTGCCGTTCTTGCATTTAAGGTAATAGGTTATAGGTGACTTTTTGTTTTTGGAGAATGTAGGAGAGGCTAAAGGTAAAGCCCTTTCCTTGGGAGAGGGTTTGGGAGAGGCGATAGTGTCGCGTGACGGGATGCGATAGTATCGCGTCGCGACAGGCGACGTGATGTCCTATATGATGTGTCAGTAAGTCAAAGAACGTGGGAATACATCGGCTGTCGGAGTGCGCACTTTTCCATAGCCTTCCGAATTCATACATAATATTACAAACAGCATGCCAAAATACAGAGTATTTTGAATTGTCACTTTCTCTGCCATTCTGACAATCCGCCCGCCACTCTGACAATAGCAGTATCTTAGTAATATTTACTCGTAATAGACAATGAATAATAGTGGATTGCATGTTGTACCGTTGTACCGTTGTATCATTGTACCATTGTACCAAAGCGAGAAGTGAGTACGTAACAGAGAATATAATATCATATTATTATAATTAATATTATATTATATATTATTATATATTATAATATATAATAATATATAATATAGCTAAATGAACAGCACCTATTGTACTGTAAAGTCCCGTATGATACAATGATACAATGGTACAATGATACACTGTGCGAAAATATTTGTATCAGTTATCGTTTTTCTCGTATTTTCTTTGTATCTTAGCATCCCTCTCTATTACAAATAATGAGAAAAGCCCTGACACGGAAATGTCGGGGCTTTTCGTAAGAGGTAGGAGGAATGTGTTAGGATTATGCGTTGTGGATGGTGAGCTGCGGGAAGGGGAAGCCGATGCCGCGCTTGTTGAACTCGGCATAGATGGTTTCCTGCGTCTCGAAAAAAACAGGCCAGTAGTTGGCGGCCTCAACCCATACGCGAGCCGTAAGGTCCACACTGCTTGCAGCCATTGACGACAGGGCTACGAACGGGGCTGGGTCGGTGAGGATGCGACTGTCCTTGGCGAAAATCTCAAGCAGGGCTTTCTTGGCCTCGTCAACGTCCTGTCCGTATTCCACGCTGACGGTAAAGTCGACACGGCGCTGGCCTTCGCGGCTATAGTTGGTGATGGAACCGCTGGAAAGGGCACCGTTGGGCAGGAAGATGACCTTGTTGTCGGGAGTCTTCAAAACGGTGTTGAAGATGAGGATTTCACTTACCGTGCCCGAAAAACCCTGTGCCTCGATGAAATCGCCCACGCGGAAGGGTTTCAGCAAGAGGATGATGAGTCCGCCTGCAAAGTTCGACAGGTTGCCACTCAGTGCCATACCGGCTGCCACACCGAAGGAGGCCAGCAGGGCTGCAAACGAGGTGGTGTTGACACCCAGCGCACTGACTACGGCAATGATGAGCAGTACGGTCAGCAGGATGTTGACAAACGACTTCAGGAACGTCTTGATGCTGGGGTCGAGGTTACGACGGTCGAGGGCGTTGCTCAATACCTTATTAAGAATAGAAACGATGAAACGGCCCACAATGTAGATGATGAGAGCCACCAGAATGGTTTTTCCAGCATCGATGCAGAAGGTCAGGGCCTGCTGCAGGAACTGGGTCAGGTAACTTACATCTCCACGGGCCAAACCCGATACGGCTTCTTTGGTAACCTCTACGGTTTTCTCTACTACGGCACTGTCCACAGGTGCTGCTTGTAATAAATTCATCATGGTTTTTGGTTTTATGATTGATAATAATGTCTCATTTATGGATAGATTTGTCACAAAGGTACACATTAAATTAAAAAATAAAAATTAAAACAAAAAATAATTCGTATCTTTGCGACAAACAAATGCAAAAACAACGCAATGTATTTACTTGGATATGACATTGGCAGCAGTAGCGTGAAGGCTGCCTTGGTGGAAACACAAACGGGACGGATTGCCGCATCGGCTTTCTATCCGAAGAGTGAGATGCCCATAGCCGCCCCAGAGGTGGGTTGGGCTGAACAAGACCCTGAGATGTGGTGGCAGAACCTGAAGCAGGCCTCTGCCGAAGTAATGAAGCAGACGGGAGCCAAGCCCGAGGACGTGGAAGCCATCGGCATCAGTTATCAGATGCACGGACTGGTGACCGTTGACAAGGCCGGCAAGCCCCTGCGCCCCGCCATCATCTGGTGCGACAGTCGCGCCGTGCCCTACGGCGACCGTGCCATGAAGGAACTGGGCAGCGAATACTGCCTCAGCCACCTGCTGAACTCACCCGGCAACTTCACGGCCTCGAAACTGGCTTGGGTCAGGGAGAACCAGCCCGACCTCTTTAATAAGGTATATCGATTCATGCTGCCTGGCGACTACATCGCCATGCGACTGACTGGTGAGATGCAGACCACCATGAGCGGTCTGTCGGAGGGTATGCTGTGGGACTTCAAGGAGAACAGCATTGCCAACCGCCTTATCGAGTACTACGGCATTGACCCCACTACGCCCTGCGACTTGGTGCCCACCTTCGGGCATCAGGGCGAACTGCGCAGCGAAGTGGCACAGGAACTGGGACTGAAGGCAGGTACGCCCGTCACCTATCGCGGCGGCGACCAGCCCAACAACGCCCTGTCGCTGGGTGTGATGAACCCTGGCGAAATCGCCGCAACGGCAGGTACCAGCGGCGTGGTTTACGGCATTCTGGACAAAATCAACTATGACCCCCAGAGCCGCGTCAATACCTTTGCCCACGTCAACCACTCAGCCGAGAACCCGCGTCTGGGCGTGCTGCTCTGCATCAACGGTACGGGCTGCCTGAACAGCTGGATGCACCGCAATGTGGCCTCCGCTCTATCCTATGCCGAGATGAACGAGGTGGCTATGAAGACGCCCATCGGAGCCGATGGTCTGTGCGTGCTGCCCTTTGGTAACGGCAGCGAGCGTATGCTGGGCAATCAGGCTCCCGGCTGCAGCGTGCACGGCCTGAACTTCAACACCCACACGCAGGCTCATCTGCTGCGTGCCGAGCAGGAAGGTATCGCCTTCGCCTTCGCATACGGTATGGAGGTGATGCAGGGCATGGGAATGGACATCCGCAAGATTCGCGCAGGACAGGCCAACCTGTTCCTGAGTCCCCTGTTCCGTCAGGCCATTGCCGATACCACGGGCGCTACCATCGAACTGTGCGACACAGACGGTGCTGCAGGAGCAGCTCGCGGCGCTGGTATCGGAGCAGGCATCTATCGCGATGTAGAGGAGGCTATGAGCACCCTGCGCATCGTCGAAACCATCAACCCCAAGGATACTGAGGCATATCGCAAGGCATACGAAAACTGGAAGAAACATTTGTCAAACTTATAAATCAAAACAATTATGAAAGAGTATTTCGCAAACATCGGTAAGATTCCCTTCGAGGGAGCAGAGAGCAAGAACCCCATGGCTTTCCACTACTATGAGCCCGAGCGCGTAGTGATGGGCAAAACAATGAAGGACTGGCTGCGTTTCGCTATGGCTTGGTGGCACACCTTGTGCGCTGAGGGCGGCGACCAGTTCGGTGGCGGCACAAAGAAGTTCCCCTGGAACGAAGGCAGTGACCTCGTTACCATCGCCAAGCAGAAGGTTGACGCTGGCTTCGAGTTCATGCAGAAGATGGGCATTCCCTACTACTGTTTCCACGATGTTGACCTCTGCACCGAGGCTGCTACAGTCGAGGAGTACGAGAAGAACCTGAAGGAAGTGGTTGCCTACCTGAAGCAGAAGCAGGCCGAGACAGGCATCAAGCTGCTGTGGGGCACAGCCAACGTGTTCGGCAATGCCCGTTACATGAACGGCGCCAGCACGAACCCCGACTTCGACGTTGTAGCTCGTGCCATCGTGCAGATTAAGAACGCTATCGACGCTACCATCGAGCTGGGCGGCGAGAACTATGTATTCTGGGGCGGTCGCGAGGGCTACATGAGCCTGCTGAACACCGATATGAAGCGCGAGAAGGAGCACATGGCTACCATGCTGACTATGGCTCGCGACTATGCTCGTGCCAAGGGCTTCAAGGGCACCTTCCTCATCGAGCCCAAACCCATGGAGCCTTCGAAGCACCAGTACGATGTTGACACAGAGACTGTTGTAGGTTTCCTGAAGGCTCACGGTCTGGACAAGGACTTCAAGGTGAACATCGAGGTTAACCACGCTACGCTGGCTGGTCACACCTTCGAGCACGAGCTGGCTTGCGCCGTTGACGCCGGTATGTTGGGCAGCATCGACGCTAACCGTGGTGACTATCAGAACGGCTGGGATACCGACCAGTTCCCCATCGACCACTTCGAACTCGTACAGGCCATGATGCAGATTATCCGCAACGGTGGTCTGGGCACTGGTGGCACGAACTTCGACGCCAAGACTCGTCGCAACAGCACCGACCTGGAAGACATCTTCATCGCCCACATCAGCGGTATGGACGCTATGGCCAAGGCCCTGCTCAGCGCAGCCGAACTGCTGGAGAAGAGCCCCTACAAGAAGATGGTTGCCGAGCGCTACGCCAGCTTCGACAAGGGTGAAGGCAAGAAGTTCGAAGAGGGCAAGATGACCCTCGAAGAGGCTTACGAATATGGCAAGAAGGTAGGCGAGCCCAAGCAGACCAGCGGCAAGCAGGAACTGTACGAGGCAATCGTAGCAATGTACTAATCCCCTACCCCACGTTAAATGAAAAAGCCGCGAATTCATCGCGGCTTTTTTCATTTTCTATTATTATTGAAAGAGGGAATCAGGGAGCGGCATTACCTTCAGGCTACGCAGGTGAGTAATGTCGTTGGAGGGCACGCAGTCGTGATGGAAGAGCCACCAGCGACCCTCGTAACGGACAATGCAGTGGTGAGTGGTCCAACCCACAACGGGCTGAAGCAGTTCGCACTGGAAACGGAAAGGTCCGTATGGATTATCGCCCACAGCCATACAGAGCAAGTGGCTGTCGCCTGTGGAATAAGAGAAATAGTAGCGACCATTAGCCTTGTGCATCCATGATGCCTCGAAGAATCGATGGGGGTCACCTGCCTTGAGCGGCTGTCCGTCGGCATCGAGAACGACAACCGAACGAGGAGCCTCAGCAAACTGCAGGACATCGTCGCTCATACGCACCACATACGAAGGCAGGGCTGGCACATCAGCGGGGCAATAAAGCTGCGTCTTCTTGTCGGCGGCAGGCCCCAAGTCGATACCCTCCTTGGTGAGTTTCGCAGGCGACTGATACCATTGCAACTGTCCACCCCACAAGCCACCAAAGTAGCAGTAGATTTCACCATCGTCGTCCTTGAAGACGCAAGGGTCGATGCTGAACGAGCCACGAATGGGGTGTTCTTGGGGAATGAAGGGACCTTCTGGACGTTCGGCAATAGCCACGCCCAAATGGAACACACCATTGTAGTCCTTTGCGGAGAAGATAAGATAGTACTTTCCGTCCTTCTCCACCACATCGCTGTCCCACATCTGTTTTTCGGCCCAAGGCACTTGGTCGACATCAAGAATCACACCATGGTCGGTAACGGGTGCCTCCATTGGGTTGCCTGAGAGGGAAAGCACATGATAGTCGCGCATCTGGAAGTGCCCGCCGTCGTCGTCGAAAGCCTCACCAGACTCGCGATCGTGAGAGGGGTAAATGTACAATCGGTCGCCAAACTGATGAACAGACGGGTCGGCCATGTAGTCGCTGGGAAATAGATACCTTGTTTCCATATTATTTTTAATTAGATGTTGTATGCACACACGTTTGTATTTCGACACAAATATACGATGAATATGGCAGAAATCGCACTTTTCTGGTATTTTTTTTCTGAGATGATACCTCAAAGCCAATTTTTTGAGACAAGAATAGAAAGCGATTTGCGTTTTTTTTGTTTACTTTGTAAGCGAAATATAAAGATTTTCAAAGATTTAATGATGAAAAACGCCTTAACTTACCTTTATCGAATCATAGCGACCTTGCTGGTTGCATTTTCTTTTAGTTTTTCGGCACAAGCTGCCTTGCGATTGCCCAAACTGTTCAGCGACGGAATGGTCGTGCAGCGAGGAACGGAGGTTCCCGTCTGGGGATGGGCCGTAGCAGGACAAAACATCACTCTCAGCCTTCAGCCTGCAAAAGGCAAGAAACTGCAGTACAAAGCCGTTGCCGACCAGACAGGAAAGTGGATGCTCAAGTTGCCTGCTATGCGTCCACAAGGACCTCTCACTATGGAAGTGGAGTGCGAGGAGGAATGCATTGTTGTCAGCGATATTTGGGTGGGCGACGTGTGGCTCTGCAGCGGTCAGTCGAATATCGACACGAACATTGAACGTGTCTATCCACAGTACCCAAGAGAAATAGACCGAGACTCGACAAACCGCGTTCGTCTATTCAAAGTAGAGAACGAAGCCGTGTTGGAAGGTCCTCGCAACGATGTGCGCTCCAGTGGGTGGAAGACTCTCTCGAAGCAAAATGCCTGGAAGTTCTCGGCTTTGGGATACTTCTTGGGCAAGCAGATGGAGGCCAAGACGGGCGTTGTACAAGGCATAATCCAGTGCAGCTGGGGAGGAACCCCGATTGAATCGTGGATTCCACGTGACAGCGTTGAACGATTCGACAGCGGAATGGCCTTGGAAGCAAAATATTTCACCAATGAGAAACTGCGACAAGCTGCCCTCGAAGCCAACCGCCAAGCCTCTAACCGATGGAACGCGCTACTCAACGAGACAGACCCAGGCATCAGCGGTAACTGGACTGCACGCGAACTCGACGATAGCAAATGGCAGAGGGCACAACAGAACCAATTGCCCGTTCGCGCCCCCTTCAATGGCTCTTTCTGGATGCGACAACACATTCACATCGACGCCGCCCGTGCAGGGCAGGAAGCCATGTTGCTGTTAGGAACCCTCGTAGATGCCGATTTCTCATACGTCAACGGGCAACAGGTGGGGAGCACTGGATACCAGTACCCTCCACGCCGATACACGATTCCACAGGGCTTGTTACGTGAAGGCGATAACGTGATTACCATTCGGTTCGTGAATCATGGAATGGCTCCACAGTTCGTCCAAGGCAAGCCCTATCTGATTCGCTGGGCTGATGGTACTACTCTTCCCCTCGACGCGGAATGGCTGGTACGCGAAGGTGCCAAGATGCCCAACCAGCCCTCGATGCCCACCAGTTTCCAAAACATGGCAGCAGCGGCCTACAATGGTATGTTACAGCCTCTGACACCATACGCCGTAGCCGGAGCAGTGTGGTATCAAGGTGAATCGAACACAGGGAGGCCTGTCATTTATGAAGCCGAATTGAATAGTCTGATGCACGACTGGCGTAAGCAATTCGAACAACCCCAAATGCCTTTCGTGGTTGTGCAACTGGCTAATTTCATGACACCCAGCACAGCACCTCAGGAGAGCGGATGGGCTCGATTGCGCGAAAGCCAGCGACTTGCCACCCTTGCCGACCCACGGGCTGAACTGGCTGTTGCCATCGACTTGGGAGAGGCCAACGATATTCACCCCCTACGCAAGAGTGAATTGGCAGAACGTGTGGGACTGGCCTTCGACAAACTGGTGTTTGGCAAGCGCGTCCTGCTCTCGCCACAACCCCTTTCGGCACAGGCCGCTGGTGACAATTCCATAGTCGTGACATTCGACCAACCCGTCACAGCCACCCAAGGATTCGAACTGGCTGACGAAACTGGCATCTTCCATAATGTCGAATGTATGGCAAAGGGCAACCAAGTGACGATACGCGGAAAAGGAAACCGATTGCGCTATGCCTGGAAGAACAACCCCATTGAGGCCGACTGCCGCGCCAAGGACAGCCGCCTGCCCGCGACACCATTTGAAATAGAAATCACAAAATAAGAATCATTATGAAACGTCTTCAACTCAGCCTTCTGATGGCAGCAGCCTGTTTGCTGTTCACCCTCAATGCAAATGCCCAAGAACGTCGTCCCATCGACTCACAACACCCGATGTGGATGGTTCACATTGATGTATGGAACTCGGCAGACCCACAGAAAATCATCGACCTCATCCCTGATGACATCAAGCCCTACGTCTGCATGAACCTCAGCCTCTCATGCCAATACGACAAGGAGGCGAACATGTACCGAATGCCACGCTGTGCCGTCCGCACATACAAGTCGTGGGCATCTGTCTGCCAGCAGAACGGCATGTGGTTTACCTGCCAGCCTGCCAGCGGTGGTCACACCCATATTCAAGACGACGACTTAGAAACTTTCGAATACTTCTTCAAGGCCTACCCCAACTTCCTCGGCTGGAACTATGCTGAACAGTTCTGGGGTTTCGACGAATCAGGTGACGAGAGCAGCAGCACTCAGACCAGCCGTATTGCCTTGTTTGCCAAGCTGGTTCCTATGCACCACAAATACGGAGGCGTGCTCACCATCTCGTTCTGCGGAAACGTGTGGTCGCACCCCCTCAACCCTATGGGCATGATGAAACGCAACAGCGAACTCCTAAAGGTTTGCAAGGAATACCCTGAAGCCATTCTGTGGCTTTACAAGTACACCACATCTTCATGCTTCTACAACAACGAGAGCGTCACTTTCGGCCCCTTCGTATCGGGTCTGGCCAAGAACTACGGTGTGCGTTATGATAATTGCGGTTACAACGGTGCACTTGATGCTATCTTAGGAGAGAAGCATGGAAAAACCTACCCGGGTGCGGCTGGCATTGGTACCGTGATGGAACAGACTTGCGTGAATGGTGGTGCTGTCTGGGATGGTCCGGAACTTATATGGACAGAAGACTTCCAGAACCTGTCGAATACTACTGTTGAAGGATACACCCGCCGGAACTGGGGCATGTACCCCAACTTCAAGGGTGTCTGGATTGACATGTTCCGCCAAATTATCACAGGCAACATGTATATTCCTACTCGCGAGGAGGTGGTAGGGAACATCAAGATTGCCGTACAGAACGATATTGCTACCAGCGCTTCAGGCAAGAGTGATGAGGACAAGTATGCCGCCTGGGGAAACCTCTACGATGGTGTCTACAAGCAGACCGACCCTTTCAATCGCAACAACGGGCAGTGGATGGACAACTTCTGGTATCTGAAGAGCACAGGACGCTACGGCACCATTCCCATCATCATTTCCCAGTACGATGATGTTGCCAAACAGATTCCCGTAGTAGTAAAGAAATCTGCCTACACCTCGCGCTGGGGTACCATCGCCAAGAAAACAGCAGATTTCAACAAACAATACCCAGAAGTCTCGAAGGGTGATATGTACGTAAACCGAAACCTGAACCAGTTGGTAACATACACGCCATACACCTATCTCAACGGGAAAAAGTATGCCCACGCTGACATTCCTCTACAATACAACACCTGCGACACGTTGAAACTGAGCTACGGAAAGCTGACAGGCGGAGTCATTCGAGAATACGCAGACCATATCGACTTCTATCTGAACAACTATCGCAGCGACTCGACCACAGTACAGACCGATACCATCATCCTGACAGGAGTTACCACAAAACCCACCTGCAAACTGACCAAGCACTCAACAGGTGCCACAGGACAGTCGGCAACCATTGCCGATACCACTTACAATGCCGAGGAGAAGACTTATTTCATCAAACTGAAACACATGGGTCCCCTAAACCTTACCGTAAATTGTACAGGTGATGCCGACCGCAGCAACATGAATGATGACACTTTGATTCCAGAACCAGTCAACCTGCCCATACCTCAGCAGCCTGAACCATTTATCGGTCCCATTGTTATCGAGGCAGAGAATATGGACTACAAGAGCGTGGCAAATGTTGCGCTGACCCACAGCGGCTGGTTTGCACCAGACTACTCCGAGTTTGCCGGTATGGGATACGTGGAAATGGGAACCAATACTACCGCCGCACTGCGTCACGAACTGAACCTGGCCGAGGCAGGTGCTTATGACATCTACATCCGCTACTGCAATTCGTCGAAAGCTGGCAAAGTGAAGGTGACAGTGAACGGAACATCGCAAACGCTAACTTGCGAAAAAGTAGCTAAGAATAACTGGCGTAAGCTGAAGGCTTCAGCCAATCTGAAAGCAGGTTCGAACACCCTTATCATCACCAACACAGGGGGCACAGGAATGACTATCGACCAAGTTATTTATATGCCTGCCGACACGCCTGCCGAGAAGTTCCTCGTCAGCGTGCGACAGTCGGAATATGGCACCGTAACGCCCAATGTGAGCGAAGCTGCCGAAGGGGACACCGTGACGCTGGCCATCGAACCCATTGAAGGTTATAGGCTGAAGGCTTTGCGTGTAATCAACTCTGTATATTACACCATGGCGAAAACCATAGAAATAAATGACCAGAACGAAGTTACTTTCGTTATGCCTGATGACAATGTTACCCTGCAACCCGTATTCGAAGACATGAGCTGTGTCTATAAGCTTGATTTCAGTACGGCACTCAGTGGAGCGATTCCAGAGGGCTGGCGAGTGACACAAGAAAACAATACTGTGCACGAATATCCCAACACCTACTCGGATGGCTCCCGTATCATGTCCGGCTTCACTGGTTATCAGGGAAAAGCACTCTATTGGCGTGAAGGAAATGCCGAATACGGAAGTCAGACTGATTATCCACTCACGTTGGAAGCAGGAGAGTACAAACTTACCTATGCCACTGCCGCATGGAAAGGACAGCCCAAGTTCAGAGCCAACATTGTAAATGCTTCGACAAACAAGGTGATTGCTAAATCCGCAGCATACACAGCGGCTCCAAATGCTGACGGCAACCTTTCTGCGAACCTGTCCACAGCAAAGACCTACAAACTATCCTTTACCATTACAGAAGAGGGGAAGTACTATATCCGGTTTAAGAACGAGACTAACGCCAGCGGCCTCGAAGAGTATCTGCTTCTGGAATGCCGTATCAATAAGGAGATGACAGACGGAGTCATCAAACTGGTTGATACTGCGACACAAGAGGAAACGGCTATCTACGGCCTGTCTGGCATCAAGCGCTCGAGCCTGCAACGAGGCCTCAACATCGTACGGACAGCCGACGGTAAGACGCGTAAGATAATGATAAAGTAATTCCACCACATAAGACCATCATACACAAATATGAAGAAAGTAATCTTATTAATCATCATACTGCTATCAATACTTCCAACGCTAAAGGCTCAAAACAAGACCGAATGCCTGTGGTATGATGAACCTGCCAAAATTTGGCTTGAAGCACTTCCCATCGGCAATTCTCACTTAGGAGCAATGGTATATGGAGGCACTGAGACTGAAGAAATCCAATTGAATGAAGAGACATTCTGGAGCGGACAGCCACATAACAACAATAGTCAGGAGTCATGGGAAGTGCTTCCAGAGGTACGACGATTAATATTCGAAGGTAAGGAATACCAAGCCTCAAAACTTATCGATCGTCACTTTTTCAAGGGGCCTCATGGCATGCGATTTCTACCATTAGGTAGTTTGCGACTGAATATGGGACATAAAAACGTGAGCGAATACCGTCGTGAACTTAATTTAGGCAACGCTATTACCACGACCACTTATAAGTATGAGGGAGTGAAGTTCGAACGCACTGTCTTTGCCTCACAAGCAGACAATGTCATCATCATACAACAGAAGGCTGGTAAGAAAGGTAAGCTGAAATTCGACCTCGATTTTACAAGTCAATTACAGTCGAAAGTGATTCCTGCCATAGCAAAAGATGGCAACAAGCAAGTGAATATTCTTTCAGCCACCATCGATGGAGTGGAGCAGGAAGGTATTAAGGCTGGATTAAAGGCAGAATGTAAAGTGCTGATTGAAGCCGACGGTGATGTCGAGATAAAAGACGAAGGCTTCAGCGTAAATGATGCCACTATTGCCACCCTTTATATCGTAGCAGCCACTAATTTCGTGAATTATAAAGACGTTAGCGGTAATGCTCAGAAGAAGAATAACCAGACATTAGACGAAGTAAAAAAGAAAACGTACAAGCAGTTGCTGGCAGACCACTTGAAACACTATCAAGAACAGTATAATCGTGTTTCGCTGGATTTAACGAAGAAAAACGGGAAAAACATTCTTAACAAAAATGCTATGCTGCCTACCGACCAGCGTTTAGCAGCCTTCGAAAAAGATCCATCCGATCTCGACTTGGTGTCGCTGATGATGCAGTATGGTCGCTACCTACTGATTTCTTCATCGCAGCCAGGTGGTCAACCTGCAAATCTACAGGGTGTATGGAACGATAAGATGAATGCCCCTTGGGACTCGAAATACACCATCAACATCAATGCAGAAATGAACTATTGGCCTGCGCTGGTGGGCAATCTCGCTGAAACTCAGCAACCATTGTTTGAAATGACACGCGAACTGAGTGAGACTGGTGCCAAGACTGCCAAAGACATGTATGGTTGTAAAGGCTGGATGGCTCACCACAACACAGACCTTTGGCGTATTGCCGGCCCTGTAGATGGCACGCCTTGGGGTATGTTCCCCACTGGTGGCGCTTGGTTAACAACGCATATCTGGCAACATTATCTCTTCACTGGCGATAAGATATTTCTGGCTCGATATTACCCTGTGATAAAAGGAGCCGCCGAATTCCTACTCGATTATATGCAAGTTTATCCTGCTGCAGGTGAACTGAAGCAGGCTGCAGGTTGGCTAATGACAGTTCCTACCGTTTCGCCTGAACATGGACCTCGTGGCAAGGGAACCAATGTTTGTGCTGGCTCTACAATGGACAATCAGATTGCCTTCGACGTTCTATCGCAAGCTCTTATGGCAGCAGAAACATTAGGAATAGATAGTACCTTTGCTGCTAATCTAAAGTTCCAAATTGCCAATTTGCCTCCCATGCAAATTGGTCGCCACGGTCAGTTACAGGAATGGTTGGCAGATGCCGATGACCCAAAGGACGAACACCGCCACATTTCTCACCTATATGGTTTGTATCCTTCCAACCAAATATCACCCTACACCCATCCCGACCTCTTCTCAGCTGCAGCTAATACTCTGAAGCAACGTGGCGATATGGCTACTGGATGGAGTTTAGGCTGGAAAACTAATTTTTGGGCACGTTTGCTCGATGGGAACCATGCCTTCCAGATTATAAAGAACATGCTACGCCTGCTACCTGATGACTCTAAGACTCGGCAGTATCCTGACGGACGCACTTATCCAAACCTGTTTGATGCTCATCCGCCCTTCCAAATAGATGGTAATTTTGGAGTTTCAGCAGGCATCTGTGAGATGTTACTGCAAAGTCACGATGGCGCAGTACATCTATTACCTGCACTTCCTGATGCTTGGGAAAGTGGTGAAGTAAAGGGTCTGCGAGCCCGCGGCGGTTTCATTGTTGATGAGGTATGGAACGAAGGAAAGTTTCAATCCGCTGTAATACATTCTACTATCGGTGGCATATTGCGTTTACGTTCTTACGTGTCCTTAGTAGGAGAAGGATTGCAGCCAGCCATAGGCCGCTGTCCCAATGTTCTATTATCTCCAGCTAACATAAAAACGCCCATACACTCAACAGAATTAAAATCATTCAATTTACAAAGTCTGCAGAAAGTCTATGAATATGATTTACAAACAGAAGCAGGCCGCCAATATCATATTGCCTCCAAATAATGAGACACATTGAATGAATCTGTATTAAAAGAATGAAAATAATTATCAAGATGAAAAGAAATCTATCATTTGTAGCTTTATTGTTTGGACTTACAGCAGCTACTGCACAAAACAGTTATCGAATACCCGTATCAGAAGAGCATGAGCAGATGCAAACGGGACAGTACCAACCTACATGGGAATCGCTACAAACCCACCAAACGCCTGAATGGTTCCGCAATGCAAAATTCGGAATATGGGCACATTGGGGACCTCAGTGCGTAGAAGGGAGTGGCGACTGGATGGCTCGTGAAATGTACATGGAAGGAAATTATAAGTACAATTACCACCGTGAGCACTACGGGCATCCTTCGGAGTTTGGCTTCAAAGACATCCTGCCCCTATTCAAGGCTGAGAAGTGGGATCCTGATAAATTGGTAGAACGCTACAAGCGCTGTGGGGCACAGTATTTCTTCGTACTGGGAAACCATCATGACAATTACGACCTATGGGATTCCAAATATCAACCTTGGAATTCCCAGAATATAGGTCCGCACAAAGACATCCTCGATGGTTGGGCTAAAGCTGCAAAAAAACATGGACTGCCTTTGGGTATATCCTTCCACGCCGACCATGCATGGACATGGTACGAACCCTCACAACGCTACGACTTAGAGGGTGAGAAAGCAGGTGTGTGGTACGATGGCAATCTGACTAAAGAGGATGGCAAGGGAAAATGGTGGGAAGGGCTCGACCCACAAATGCTTTATCAACAGAACCACCCAATGAGTAAAGGTTCGTGGGACAATGGTGCTATCCACCGCCAATGGGGGTGGGACAATGGTGCTTGTCCTCCATCCAAAGAATTTGTCAGGAACTTCTACGACCGTACCCTTGATGCAATCAACCGTTATAATCCCGACCTAATCTACTTTGATGTTACAGTACTTCCTTTCTATCCCCTGAGCGACTGTGGATTGCGCATAGCCACCCATCTCTACAACAAGAACCCACGTGGCGTAGTTTTCGGCAAAATTCTAAACGACGAACAGAAGAAAGCCTTAACTTGGGACGTAGAACGTGGAGCGCCTAATCAAATGATTGAACAACCCTGGCAAACTTGTAATTGCATTGGAGACTGGCACTACAACACCGGAACTTATCAACGTGGTTACCGTACAGCCACCAATTTAGTAAAACAATTGGTTGACATCGTTTCGAAGAATGGGAATCTGCTACTCAATATTCCCTTACGTGCCGATGGTACATACGATGACAAGGCAGCAAAGTTCCTCGACGAGCTTGAAGCTTGGATGACACCAAACGGCGAGAGCATCTTTGGCACACGTCCTTGGATTAAATTCGGAGAAGGTCCCGTAGCTGAGAAGAAGATTGACATCAATGCACAGGGATTCAATGAAGGCCAATATAACGGCATGGACCATCGCGATATCCGTTTCAATCAAACAGACAAGTATCTCTATGTTACAGCTATGGGGTGGCCTAAAGACGGCAAACTCGTTGTCAAGTCTTTGGCCAAAGGCAATCCCGACTTCCGCAAAACAATATCCTCAGTTTATTTATTGGGTTATGGAAAACTTAAGGCTCGGCAGACAATAAACGGTCTGGAAGTACAATTGCCCAAGCCCTGCAATCAGATTGCTCCAGTTCTTCGCATTGCAAAATAAACAAAATCCATAATTATCATGAGAAAGGCATTGAAATATACTCTATTGTTAAGTCTCAGTTTTTCATGCAGCACCATTTGGGCACAAAACCCCATCATCTGTGATAGATATACACCAGATCCTGCACCATATGTGCATAATGATACACTCTATCTTTTTGTAGACCATGACGAAGACGTAACCGAAAACGGCTACTTTACTATGAAGGACTGGTTGCTATACAGTACTGTAGACATGGTAAACTGGACATATCGAGGCACACCACTAACCTCTGCCACTTTCTCATCATGGGCAAAACAAGATAATGATTGTTGGGCCAGCCAATGTATCGAGCGCAATGGTAAATGGTATTGGTACGTAACCGCTACAATCAAGGGAGAGGCATTGCCTGGCATTGGGGTGGCTGTAGCCAATAGCCCTGCAGGTCCTTATAAGGATCCTATTAAGAAACCATTGGTGAAAGGATGGTTTAAGATAGACCCTACGGTGATAATTGACGATAACGGACAGGCCTATCTGTTCTACGGCAATAACAACCTGTGGTATGCCAAACTGGCAAGGAACATGACCTCTATCACAGGCGGTGAGGTATCAGTGAATGTGAAGGACGAGAATGCATTTGGACCCTATAAAGGGTACGACGATAATAATAATCCAAAGACGAACTTCGAGGAGGCTTCGTGGATATACAAAAGAGGCGACAAATATTACCTGGAATATGCTGCTGGCGGAGTACCAGAATTTTGGGCCTATTCAACGTCCGAAAAAATTACTGGTCCTTGGTCCTATCAGGGCAAGGTGATGGGACAAGCCGAAGGCAGTTTCACCATCCATGGCGGCAGTGTGGAATACAAGGGTCACCATTACATGTTTTATCATAACGGGAAATTACCAAATGGCGGAGGTTACAAGCGGTCCACGTGTGTGGAAGAGTTTACACCCAACGATGATGGTAGCATCCCCTTCATCAGTTTCACGAGCCAAGGAGTAGAGCCACTTCAAACACTAAACCCCTATGTGTTACAGGAAGCTGAGACCATTAATCAATGCCAAGGTGTACTCTGTGTGGGTGATTATAAACAATGTTACGTAACGAATATCGGGCAAGGTGATTTCATCAAAGTTCGCAATGTGGACTTTGGTACACAAGGTGCGCAGTCTTTTAAAGCCAAAGTACGCGTCGATAAGAAATGTACCATGCAAATCCGCATCGGCAGCAAAACCAGTGCAATTAAAGGGCGTATGACCATTGAACCAACCAATGGAGAATGGATAGAGATTTATATGGACTTATCAACTAAAATCACAGGCATTCGGGATTTATTCTTTACCTTCTCTGGCTCCAATTCAGCGATGGAATTTGACAATTGGTGCTTTAGCGAGGAGCCAACAGCCATCCACAACTTGCAAGCAGAGAGGCATTCAGCCTCCAAAAAGGTTTACGATTTGCAAGGACGTATGATTAAAGGCAAAGGACATACAAATTCTATTAGAATTATCGATGGTAAGAAAATCATGAAATGGTAAAGCTATTTAAAATGAATAAAATACTAATTATTATCGGACTGGTATTCTTATCGGGCTGGGCTAATGCACAGAACAAAACTTTCTGCATAGCCAAAGATGGTAAAGTTGCATCTATTATTGTGGATGAAACAGACTGGAGGAGTGTTGCACGGGCTGCTTCGGATTTATCTGATGATATACGTAAAGTTACTGGTACATCTGCTGAAATAACTCATTCTTTGGGCAAAAAGCAACAGGGTGTTATTATTGTCGGGACAATTGGGAAAAGTAAAATTATTGACCAACTGATTAAAAAGAAGAAGATTGATGTAAATAAGGTAGTTGGCCAATGGGAATCATATATTATCGATGTCGTAGATAATAATCTTATCATTGCCGGCAGCGACAAACGTGGTTCAATATATGGTATCTACGAAGTAAGCCAACATATTGGGGTTTCCCCATGGTACTGGTGGGCAGATATTCCCGTAAAGCAACAAAAAGAACTATACTATAATAAGGGAAGATTGGTGCAAACGTCTCCCTCCGTTAAATACCGAGGCATATTCATCAACGACGAGGATTGGGGACTGAAACCATGGTCGAGCAAGAATTTCGAGAAAGAGTTAGGCGATATTGGTCCCAAGACTTATGCTCGCGTCTGCGAACTACTACTTCGTTTGAAGGCCAATATGTTGGCTCCCGCAATGCATTCTTGCACAGGTGCTTTCTATTCACATCCTGAAAGCAAAGTCGTATGCGACTCCTTTGGAATCATCATTACTACCTCCCATTGTGAACCTCTCCTGCTTAATAATGCAGCAAAGAGCGAATGGGATTTGCAACGCGATGGAGACTGGAACTACAAGACCAACAGCAAGACGATTATCAAGAAGTGGGACGACAGACTTAGTGAGGCCTCACAATACGAGAACATTTACACCACAGCCATGAGGGGTGTACACGATGCAGGACTGCGTGGCAACCTTCCTATGGAGGAACGCGTGCCGCTGATAACAAAAGTTATTGACGACCAGCGTCAACTCTTGAAAGCACATATTGGAAAAGAACCACAGGATATACCACAGATTTTCGTTCCCTATAAAGAGACCATGGACATCTATGAGAACGGGCTTCGTGTTCCTGATGACATTACACTTGTATGGGTAGACGATAACTATGGTTATATGAAGCGTGTTTCCAATCCTGATGAACAAAAGCGAAGTGGACGTGCTGGAGTGTATTATCACATATCCTATTTAGGCGCTCCTCACGATTATCTTTGGATTAACACTACTGCACCCATGCTGATGTACGAGGAACTGAAGAAGGCCTACGACAATGGTGCTGATCGCTATTGGTTACTCAATGTCGGCGACATTAAACCTATGGAATTAGGGATTCAGACCTTTATGGATATTGCCTGGAATATTAGTGCTTTTTCGTCAGAAAATATCAACAAGCATCAGGCCAAAATCCTTGACCAAATCTTTCATCAAGCCAATATTAAGGTTTATCAAGAGATTCTCGACACCTACTATCGTTTAGCTTGGAGTCGCAAGCCTGAATACATGGGATGGGAACGAGAATGGGACGATAAGGCATTCATGAAGTTAAGACCCACAGAGTTTTCGTTTAAACATTACAACGAGGCACAACAACGACTACTCGATTACCAGCGTATTAGTAACCAAGTTGAACAACTAAGCGATGGTTCTCCAGCATGGTATGAACTAATCCAGTTTCCCGTGCAAGCTGCCTATCAGATGAATCGGAAATTTCTTATGGCTCAACTCAATCAAGAGTTGGCAAGCGAAGGGAGAATGGCTGAAGCTAACTGGGCTGCTCTGCAAATGGAACTTGCCATTGACAGCATAAATGCATTGAATCGACGATACAACAAACTTCTTAACGGCAAGTGGGATGGAATGATGACTGTCCCCCCCGGCATCTGTGCACTATATCATAAGAGACCTGAGACAATCTATACAGAAGGAATAGAAGCAAAAAGCCTATCCCTTTCACCATCCAAAGAGAAAGATAAATTAAGCAATTGCCATGTTGTAAACCTCAACAACTTCCAAAGTAAAGATGACAATATACAGATTGTCGAGGGGCTTGGATATGATTGGAAAGTAGTACAAATGAATGGAGGCGACATTACTTATTCGTTGCCTGAAATTAATAGAGACTCTATCAGCGTTATACTCTATACCATACCTGTTTGGCCACTTTATGCTGGAAAGAGCAACCGCCTGGGCATTAGTGTAGATGAAGCTCCGATGCAGGTATTTGAAAACAAATTCGCAGAATATAGCCGATCATGGAAGAATCAGGTTCTACGTAATGGCGCAAGTTGCACTTTATCCTTTATCATTAACAAAAAGAAAGCCGAACATACCATCACATTCCATACTATTGACGAGGGGCAGATGATACAACGTGTCAACATAGACTGGGGCGGATTACAATCCTCATACATCGGACCAAATCTTTAATTATTACTATCATGATAACAAAAAAATTTCTGCAGACGCTTCTTTTCTTCATGCTGTTTTCTTTTTATCCTCGTGATGCAAGAAGCCAGGTAAACGATTACATCCAGAATCCAATGTTATGGGCTGATGTACCCGACCCCGATGTCATTCGTGTTAACGATACATTTTATATGGTATCTACCACAATGCATCTGATGCCAGGTGGCCCTATCATGGCCTCGAAAGACCTGAAAAACTGGGAAACTGTAGGCTACATCTTCAATCGTCTGACTGACTCTCCCAAATACGATTTACAGGAGGGGACAGTCTACGGTCGTGGGCAATGGGCAACATCGTTAAAGTATCACGATGGTAAGTTTTGGGCTCTTTTGGCTCCTAACGAGGGGGGCGCTATGGGCGACACCTACATCTTTACAGCACCAAAGGCCGAAGGACCATGGAGCATACACTCTCGCCTGCGTCACTTTCATGATGCAACACTTTTCTTCGATGACGATGGCACACCTTACGTATTCTATGGAACGGGTGAGATGTGCCAGTTGACACGCGACCTGAAGGGCGTTGTTGAAGGTAGTAATCGTCACTATTTTGAGCGTGAGGCTGACGAACGTGGACTGCTCGAAGGCACCCGTGTCATCAAACATAATGGTACCTATTATGCTTTGCTCATTAGTCACGTCTATGCCCCTGGTCGCCATCGGCGTGAGGTATGCTACCGCACGAAAGATTTGAATGCGAAATGGGAGAAACACGTTGTACTGGAGAGTGACTTTGGCGGTTTCTCATATTTAGCTCAAGGAACTATCGTTGACACTGAGGAAGGCGACTGGTACGGTATCATGTTCCAGGACCGTGGAGGCGTAGGCCGAGTGTTGACGCTGTCACCCGTACGTTGGATTGACGGCTGGCCCATGCTTGGTGACGAAAATGGAAAAGTGCCCACAGCAGTGCGTTCCTACAAGAGTGGACAACCCAAGACCTCTATTGTTTGCAGTGACGAGTTTTCCGATGAAAAACTGGGATTACACTGGCAGTGGAACCATAATCCCATAGACGATGCATGGTCGTTAAGCGAACGTCCTGGTTTTCTGCGTCTGAAGACCAACCGCGTAGTATCCAATCTCTATTTGGCTCCCAATACACTTACCCAACGCATGGAAGGTCCTACTTGTAGTGGAAGGGTTTGCATTGACTATTCTAAAATGAAAGACGGCGACTGTGCAGGCTTTAGTGCTTTTAATAGCGACGCAGGCGTACTCACAATAAAGCGAATAGGTAAAAATGTAATCTTGGAAATGAGTGAACAGGAAGTGACCCTTACAGAACGTGAGAAGGCCGTAACCAATGTCGAGGAAAAGATTATAGAAAGTGTAGGACTTACCCAACTATATCCTAAAGCCAAGCAAATCTGGCTACGAATCAATGCAGATTTTCAGCCAGGTCATCACGACGTTGCAAACTTCTTCTATAGCATGGATGGAGAGACATGGGAACAAATCGGTACAGAGAATTACCAAATGCAATTCGACTGGCGTCGTTTCTTCATGGGAAGCAAGTTTGCCATCTTCAACTATGCAACAAAAAAGGCTGGTGGCTACATCGATGTTGACAAATTCGTTTACACCTGTGAACCCAAATAACTCCTAAGTCTCTATCTGCTGGGAAGGCCAATTAATAAGGTAGACCGTCTCCGTAGCACGGGTAATAGCTGTATAAAGCCAACGGAAGTAGTCTGACGACAACATATCTGCGGTCACATAGCCTTGATCTATGAACACCCTTTGCCATTGTCCGCCCTGTGCCTTATGGCAGGTTACAGCATAGGAATACTTGACTTGGAGGGCATTGAAATAGATGTCCTCCTTTATTTTTTTCATCAAGTCACGTCGATTCGTTAGCTCAGGATAGTCTGCACAGACGGAGTTAAACAATGCCGTTTGCTGTTCTTGGGTCAAAGCTGGAGCCTCGCTTTGTAACGTATCCAGTATTATTGTAACATCAAGTTCCATGTCTTCAAAGTCAGGGAAGCTCAACGTAGCATCAACAAAACGGAAACCATAGAGAGAACGCTCGTTACGATACCTTTGCACTACAGCCACATCACCATTAGCAATGAAGTCTGTCACTTTCTCTGTATCCTCCTCTTCTCCTAACCAAAAATAATTGTTCTTAACGACTATAAGTTGGTCGCCAGACGTCAGTTCGTCCTCATACATAAGGATACGTCCTCGAATTCCATTATTAAAAAGATTCGCCCTACGGTTACTTCGTGTCACAACGATGGTCTGGTCCGTACCGCATTGGCTATAGCTATCCTCAAGCAACTCTATCAAGTCTTCTCCAGACACCACTCTGACATCAGGGAATCCTTGAATACGTAGCCGAGGGAAAACTGCCATTTCATCGGAAGAAATCAGTCTTCTGAGCAATGTAGCATTCCATAGGATACCAGAATCTTCGATTTGGCGTACAACCTGAGTCAAACGAGCCTCATATACATCAAGTCCATAACCAGCTAATGCATTTTCATTCAATGCCGGACTCAGTTCCTCTCCTACTGGAGGCAATTGTGCAGAATCACCCACCAACATCAGCCTGCACCCCTCGCCTGCATATACATAATGAATTAAGTCATCAAGCAGGCGTCCAGTGCCAAACATCTTGCCCGATATGCTATCATTGCTAATCATTGAAGCCTCATCTACGATGAATAGTGTATGCTTATGATTATTGATATTGGGCTGAAAGTTAAGCATCTCCACCGAAAAGGTTTTCTGACGATAAATCTTCTTATGAATCGTATAGGCAACATGGTCGGCATGCAATGCAAAGACCTTGGCTGCACGACCTGTCGGAGCGAGTAAGACGACGTGTCGCTTCAATGCAACCAAAGCCTGCACCAAAGCACCTACCAAGGAGGTTTTACCCGTTCCAGCATAACCTTGAAGCAGAAACACCTCATCGCGCTTGGTTGAAAGGAGGAAACTACTCCACTTTTCAACAACTACCAACTGCTCGTTTGTGGCTTTATGAGGGAATTTTCCGAGGATAAAGGCACTTAATTCATCTTTTATTGACATCTTTTAATAAAAAGTAGCTCAAAATGTGGGTTATTCAATTATTTTATTTTATTTTTGCATGACGAAATTACAAATAATATTCTAAATAACATCATGAAAAAGCTAATTAATGTAGTTTTAGGCATCTGCGCTCTGGCAATGCTATTCATTTGCTGGCGTAGTATTGCTGACCAGCAAGACTTCAACAGAGAAATTGTTGAACGTGAGAACGATGTAAAAGCACGTTTAATTGAGATTAGAGATGCACAGAATGCCTACAAGGAGCAACACGAATATTTCTGTGATAATTGGGATACTCTGATTGCCTGGGTAAAGGTTGCAAAACTACCCACTGTGATTAAGCAGGGCGTGCTTACTGAGGAGCAGATGGAGAAGGGACTGACTGAGTCAAAGGCTGCTGCCATCGTTGCACGTGGCAATGCCGCCGAAATAGCAGCCAATGGTTTGCAAGACTTCCGTCGCGACACCACATGGGTTTCATTGATTGATTCTCTCTACTACAACAATCCTGAGCGCATCAAGTATTATAAAGAAAAGAATAGCCAGTTCAATCCCGATGAGCTTTGCTATGTACCCCATTCTGATGCAAAAGACGGTGTGAAGAAGCAGTTTGAATTGATTGCTACTATTGGCAAAAACAGAGCAGAACAATTGATTCCCGTCATGGAATGTGGAGTTGAGTATGAAGTGTACTTGTCAGGCGACAGCAAGTTGTGGAGCCGCGAAGCAGCTAACCAAAGAGAAGTTGCCGAAGGCATGGGTAACTATCCTGGCTTAAAGATTGGTGTGGCCTCTGGTACACAATGGAACAACAATGCTGGAAACTGGGAATAAAAAAATAACAGAACAAGAATTATCCATCCGGATTTATTCGGATGGATTTTCTTTTTCAACTCCGCATAGTCAAAAGGACGTAAAGGTTCGGCAAGGCGAATCACTGGACGCAGTCTTGGAAGAAGCCTTCAAGACGAATGCTTTGTTACGTCCCGACTATGACGAGGTAAACATCTATGCCGACTACCCTTCTACGCGTATTCCCTTGGACGAGTTTCGCAGCGAGGAAGCACAGGCCCTGTATAAGCTCACCTTCGGACAGGACAGCCTGCAAGGTATGAATATGCACTACGAAATGTTGCCGGCGTTAGAAGTTATTGAAGTCTTTGCTTTAGATTCCATTATCGAGAAAACCATTCTTCGTCATTACCCCCATGCCTCTATTCATAGTTATTTTGGGCAGCTAATGAACAAGATGTGGGCTAAAGACAGACGCCATCAGGGTGCTGACAAACGGCTCTATGCTCATTGTAACGACCGTCAGCTCTTTATCTTCTCCTACGAGAATGGAAAGCTCCAGTATGCCAATTCCTTTGAAGTCAATAGCATCGACAACCAACTTTATTATTTGCTTTACACATGGAAGCAACTTGGTTTCAACCAGAAGGATGACACCTGTATTCTATTGTACAATAACAGGGCATTTGTGACTCTTCTTAAAAAGTATATACACCATATTGTATGCGAATAATCACTGGCAAATACAAGGGTCGGCATTTTGAGATTCCCCGCTCGTTCAAAGCACGTCCAACAACCGACTTTGCCAAGGAGAATCTGTTCAATGTGTTGCGTGGCTATCTTGACTTTGAAGGAGCCACAGCCCTTGACCTATTTGCTGGGACAGGCAGTATTACCTTGGAACTCCTCTCGCGAGGCTGTAGCCGCGTGGTATCCATAGAGAAGGACCCGTTCCACTATCGCGTTATCGAGGAGTTTCTTTATCGATTGGGCGACGAGAACGCCTTCCTTGTACGAGGTGATGTGTTCAAGTTCATAGCCTCTTCACGCGAACAGTTTAATCTTATCTTTGCCGACCCACCCTATACGCTACCAAATATCCCAGACATACCAGATTTGATATTGGGGCGTGACCTGCTCTTGCCTGATGGGTTATTCGTGTTGGAACACGGAAAAAGGGACGACTTCCAAAGCCATCCCCGTTTTGTTGAACACCGTGCATACGGTAGTGTTAATTTCTCGTTTTTTCAGTAGTTAATAGGCATTATAGGTCTTATGGGACTCATGGGTCTTATAGGGCTTATAGGCTTATAGGGCCCATAGCCTCTTAGAAAGGACGGAAGCCACCTCCGCCGCGGCCTCCGCGACCACCTCCGCCAGGGAAACCACCAGGACCTCCAAAGCCACCAGGTCCCATAGCGCCACGGGCATCCTTATTACCCAGCAGATTCAGGCTATAGATGATGTGTACCATCACGTAAGAATTGATGGCATTCGTCCACGTATCGCTGCGCATAGTTGCGCTGATGGCACGGCTGATATTCTCACGATTCCGCAGTATGTCATACCACTGGACGCTGATGGTCAGCTCGTGTCCCTTGAGCCATTTCTTCAGATTCTGGCTTAACTGAGCATTCCAAATGAGTTCGTCCGTGTTCATCGACTCATCCGAATATCCGCGCCGACTTTGCTGTTGAATGTCTGTTGCCAATGACATCTGCCAAGGGAAGGTGATATTAAAGTAGCCACCATAGTTGAACGTCCAACTGTCAATATTAGCGTTGGTCTGCATCTTATTACGGGCGTGCTGGAAATTGAAACCGCTGTTGAGTCCTATCTCGTAGGTTCCAGACTCTTTAAAGTCGTTACGGTAGTTGATGCGGAGATTATCGCCAAGGTTCGTGTTCTTAGTTGTGGCTTTCTGGAGATTAACATTTTTGAACACCTTGTCCATATCGACGATGGTCTTGGCAGCATCCTTATATATATCACTCCAAGTAGAGCCATCAGAGTTACTGCTCAAATATCCTACGTTGTTGGCATAGTTGAGGTTGATGTTGTTATTAAGGTTGATATGCTTACCCTTGTCAAGTGCAGTGTTAAACATAATCCAGGTGCCAGTGTTCCAATTACCATTGATGTTCATGGGGCGGGTATAGCGGACACCAGTATTGGTATCGTAGATAGTAGCGGTGGATATGCTGTTACGAGTGTTGTTGTAGTTCACATTCATAGCCCATCCGCGTTGTTTGTCGACGTTGTAGCCATTATAGAAGACAAAGAAGCGGTTGCTCCACGACGAGCGCAGTCCGGCATTACCCGTAGAGATGTTCAACGGGTCGCTGGAGTCCACCACCTCCAAGAGGTTGGTCATAGAGGGCTGTGACATCCATGCGTTGTAGCGAAAACGAAGTTGGCTGGTGTTGGATATTTTAAAGCGAACATCGACACGTGGCGCCCAATTGAAGGTGTGGCGTACTACAGTGGTATCAAGCTTGTTCTTTATGTAGTCCATTTGTGTGGTCTGGGGCTGGAAGTTGATGCCGGCATTGAGCTGAATGTTCTTTTCGTTGTTGAACTTGTGGTTGTAGCGTGCCATGATGCTGGCATCGTGGTTGTACTCCTTATAGGTGGCATACTGTGACTCTTCAATGTTTTTCAAGTAGTTCAGGGTGTCCAAGCCCGGGATGTATCCCAAGTACAGTTGTTCGGCTGTATAGTAGCCAGCATATTCAGGCTTTGTCAGCAGAGAGTCTATGGAGTACATAGAGCGGTCGCTGTCGGAGTATCTGTACTGGAACTGGTAGCTTGCCTGCAGGTTGAGTTCCTTTGTGATGGGTTCTGTGTAGGAGAATCGTCCCTGTGTGTTGTAGCTGGTGGAGGGACGCAGATTGTACTGGTTAGTGAATCTGGTTTTGTGTCCACTCGGGTCAGTGGCATCGGGCTGCTGGTAGTAGTTGATGAATGAACGGCTGAAGGATGTGTTGTCCTGATTGGTGTAGTTTCCTCCGATGTTCAGCGTGGTGTTTCGACCAGCCTTTCCAAGACGGCGGTTCAGTTGCAAGTCGCCGCTGGTGTTGATGTTCTCGCCATCGTTCATGCTGGAGCGGTCGTTGTCGTTGACTGTTATCTTATTGCGAATAGTCACGTTCTCAGCTGCATTATACTCCACCAAGGGATTGCTGAAGTAGTCGTATGGGTTTTCATTGAAGGTTGCACTGAGGCCGCTGCTGCGTCCGTCGTTCCAAGAGTACCCAAAGCGAGGGCGGAAGGTGAGGTTGGTCATGGAGTCTATCATCCACTCAAAGCGGAAGTCGGCATTGACGTTCTGGTTGGTGGTGATGCTTTTGTTTTTGGAGTTCGAGAAGGTGCTGGTTGTGCTGCTCAGGAAGGTCTCGCTGTTCGAGCGGGTCTGTACGTCGTTCTTGCGATGGCTATAACGCACGTTACCACCGACTTCGAGATAACCGGCTTCAGATTCTTTCTTGTTATTGTCCCAAGCGACGTTGATACCATACATATCGCTGGTGGTGATACCCTGTCCGCCACCGCCGCCCCATCCGCGGCCTCCTCCGCCAGGGAAGGAGTTGTCGTTGATGTTGTTGCGCGAGCCAAGAAGGGTGAACTGCATGTGGTCAGTGAAGCGGCTGACATTGGCTTTGGCAGTATAGCGGTCATGGGAACCATAGCCAAGGTCGAGGTTGATGAGCCATCCTTCCTTCATGCCTTTCTTGACTGTCAGGTCCAGCACGGTCTCTTCCTCGCCGTCATCGATACCCGTAATACGGCTGTAGTCGCTCTTCTTGTCGTAGGACTTCACTTTCTCGACCATCTTCGTGGGGATGTTCTTCAGTGCCATCTTAGTGTCGTTGGCGAAAAACTCCTTTCCTCCAACCATGATTTTATTGACGGTTTTACCGTTGATTTTGACCGTTCCATCGTCATCAATCTCTGCACCAGGGAGTTTGCGGATGAGTTCCTCAAGGTTCGAGCCTTCAGGCACACGGAATGCGCCAGCGTTGTAGACAAAGGTGTCCTCCTTCATCTCCACCTGAGCCAATTGGGCAGTTACTTGCGCCTCCTTCATCAGCTTGGCATCTTCCTGCAAGGTCACAGTGCCCAAATCGTACTCCTTCTGGGACTTGCTGAGCGTGATGGTGCGATACTGCGTGATGTAGCCCATAAACGATATGCGGAGCAGGTATGTGCCATACTTCGATACTGGCATGTTCACCCTTCCTTGCACATCGCTCACTACACCCGTTATCTGTGTGCTATCCTTCTGGCTAAGCAGCACCACGGCTGCTCCGGGAAGGGGCTCATCGAGCCCACCATCCATTATTATACCTTTTACCGTAGCCTTCTGCGCCATCATGACCGCTGAGCTCACCATCAGCATCAGGCTTACCAATACCTTCTTCATCTTTTATTCTATTATTATCTATAGGACTTGTTGTATATTCACGTATTTTATGACGCAGCTATTCCCATTTGGTTTAATCATTATGCTCCGTATTTCGCCTTCTGACATATATTTTAACTTATCCGCCCAGTAAACGTATAAACTTCGCTTAGTTCACATGTCAACTACGCGCGCGTAACACGTGTGCGCATACTATTTTATTATATGTAAGGGCAAAGAATAGGGGACATCCCACATGGAACGTCCCCTTATCGCTTTGTACTATTTGTGTAGCACTGTCTTACTTTTCGGTCTCAACACCTTCGACTACCTTGCGACCCATAATCTTGTAGGCTACGGGAGCGGCAATGAACATAGATGTGAGCGTTCCGCATACGACACCCAGAATCATGGCGAAGGAGAAGCTGATGATGCTACCAGCGCCCTTGAATCCCAGACCGATACCGAAGATGACAGCCAGTACGATGAAGGTGCTGACAGAGGTATTGATGGTACGGTTCAACGTAGAGTTCAGGGACTGGTTGAACAGGAGCTGACGGTCGCGCTTGGGGAACAGGCCGAGGTTCTCGCGGATACGGTCGAAGACAACCACCTTGTCGTTGATGGAGTAACCCACAGCCGTCAGGATGGCACCGATGAAGGTTTGGTCGATTTCCAGGGAGAAGGGTACGAAGCCCCACATTGCGGCATATACGCCGAAGATGACAATGATGTCGACTAACAGGGCAACAATGGCACCAACAGAGAAGGCCACATTGCGGAAGCGGAGCAGGATGTAGAGGAAGATAGCCACGAAAGCGTAGCATACTGCCCACATGGCACCCTTGGTGATGTCCTCAGCCACAGAGGGTCCTACCTTCTGGCTGGAGATGATGGAACCACCCTCGCGCACGTCGCGGTTGATGAAGGTCTCAAGTTCGAGGTCGCTGGCCAGCATGCCTGCGTTCTGCAGGGTGTGGAACAGCGTCTCTTCCAGTTCGCTGTCGACTTCTACACCGTCCTCGTCGATACGATAGTTGGTAGAGATACGGATGGTCTGACCGTCAGTACCAATGGCGATGGCGCTGGTGTTGCTCTCAGGGAATGCATCGGCGAGCAAGCCACGCACCTCTTCGGGCTGTACCTGCTTGTCGAAGGTAACCACAAAGTTGCGACCACCCGTGAAGTCGATACTCTTACTGAATCCACGACCCAGAACGGCAGCGATGCAAGCCAGAACAACAACGCCGAAGATAATGAAGCTCTTCTTGTAGTTCTGCATGAACTTGTAGCTGGGATCCTTGAAAGAGAGACGGTTGCCGATAGCGGTCTTGAAGGTCAGGTTCTGCCACTTGTCGTTCTCCATCTTCCAGCTGTAGAAAACACGAGTGAGGAATACGGCTGTGAAGAAGCTGGCAAGAATACCGATAATCAGCGTAGTGGCGAAGCCACGGATAGGACCTGTACCGAAGTAGTAGAGGATGATACCCGTGATGATACTCGTCAGATTAGAGTCGAAGATGGCGCTGAAGGCGTTGCTGTAACCAGCATCGAGAGCCTCGCGTATGCGCTTGCCAGCCTTCATCTCTTCCTTGGTGCGCTCGTAGATGAGCACGTTAGCATCCACAGCCATACCCAAGGTCAGTACCATACCGGCGATACCGCTCATGGTGAGGGCTGCCTGGAACGAGGTCAGGATGCCGACGGTGAAGAAGAGGTTGAGCAACAGGGCGCAGTTGGCCACCATACCAGGCTTGAAGCCATACATGGCAATCATGTAGAACATCAGGATGATGAAGGCCAGAATAGCGCTGTAGACACCCATGCGGATAGACTCGGCACCCAGTGTGGGACCTACGATTTCCTCGCTGACGATGTGGGCAGGAGCAGGCATCTTACCAGACTGCAGCACGTTGGCCAAGTCCTTGGTCTCTTCTGCTGTAAAGCTACCCGAAATCTCAGAGCTACCACCAGTAATCTCGCCCTTTACGTTGGGGGCGCTGTACACGTTATCGTCGAGGACGATGGCGATGCAACGGTTGACGTTCAGCTTGGTCAGCTGAGCCCAGCGGCGAGCGCCGTCGATGTTCATCTTCATGTTTACACAAGGACGACCCAACTGGTCGAATGCGTCGCTGGCATCCGTGATGACATCACCTTCCAGAGGTGCACGTCCGTCACGCTCTGTTACTCGGATGGCATAGAGATAGTAGTAATCGGAACCATCCTCGTCGTTGATGCCCTTAACGCCCCACTTCAGACGGAGGTCGCCGGGCAGTGTTGCCTTGGCCTCTGGAGTCTCAAAGAGAGCAGAAATGGCGTCGAGGTCGCGCTTATGGGCAATACCCACAACACAACCCATCGAGGGCGATACCTGAAGGCGAGCCAACAGGGGGTGTTCCTTCAAGGCCTGCTCACGGTCAACGGTGGTAGTCTTGGGAGTTGCAGCCTTTTCGCCCTTGAGGGCAGCAGACATATCTACCTTGGCCTCGGCCTTGGTGGTGTCGGCTTCGGCAGCAACCTCGGCTGTTTCCTCGGCTGTCTCTTCAGCTACGGCAATGGTATCAGCCTTCTCCTCACCACCAACATTGGCAGCGGCCAGACGGCTGTCGAGGTCGTAAAGCGTCTGATAAACCTCCTCGGCATTGTAGGTCTCCCAGAACTCCAGGTTGGCGCTACCCTGCAGGAGCTTGCGGACGCGCTCGGGCTCCTTCACACCAGGCATTTCCACCATGATGCGGCCTTCCTGACCCTCAAGGGCCTGGATGTTGGGCTGAACGACACCAAAGCGGTCGATACGCGTACGGAGCACATTGTATGAGTTGCTGATGGCAGCCTTCACCTCCTCGCGCAGCACCTTCTCAACCTCGCGGTCGGTGCTCTTGGTGCTCACCTTGTCGCGCAACTGCTGAGTTGCGAACAGCTCTGACAGGGGGCTTTCGGGAGCCAGTTGCTTGTATTCGTTGATGAAGTGGGTTATGAAATCACCCTGACCCTTGGCAACGGCCTTCTGTGCCGTCTCAACAGCCTGGGCAAAGTTGGCATTGGTGGCTTCCTTGTGGTCGCTGAGGGCCTTCACCACGTCAGCTACGCTAACCTCAAGAATCACGTTCATACCACCCTTCAGGTCAAGGCCAAGGCCCAGTCCCATTTCGCGACACTGCTTCAGGGTCCACACATTCACATAGACTTTCTTGTTCTGCACTGAATCAAGATAGTCCTGTCCTGCCTGCTCGCCTTTCTCGACGGCAATCTTCTCTGCCTTCTTCTCATGGTAGGCTGCAACCCAGCTGAAGCTCATGTAGAAGAGGCAAATCAAACTAAGCAGAACGAAAATCAGTTTAATAAATCCTTTGTTTTGCATTGTTTAAATTTATAAGTTATTTTACATTATTTATACACTCATACGTGCGCATACGCGCAAATAGCGCACAAAGGTAAGGAAAAAATATGAAATACGAATCAATAATCGCGTTTTATTTCTTCGAAAAGGCTTATTTTTCCCGTTTTTTCAGGCGGGCGATGACTGGATAATGGTCCGAAGCCCATATTGTATGGTCCACCAGCACCTCTGTACACTCCCACTCAGGACTATAGAAGATGTGGTCTATGCGAACGGGAAAATTCTTTTCGTTGAAGGTCAAGCCCACTCCCTGCCCACGACTGCGATAGGCGCTCTTGAGCCGACGGGCCATGTGCTGGTAGCTGTAGGAAATCGGTGTGTCGTTGAAGTCGCCGCACAGCAATACGGGATGGTGCTCGGCAATGCTGTCTATACGTTGAGCCAAGAGATTCACCTGTCCAGCCCGCATCCGCGCCGCTTCGGAAAGCTTACCCGTCAGGTAGCGAGCCTCGCTCTTCACCTTTTCATGCTCATAGCTGCGGATGGCAGCGTTGTACTCATCCTTGTCGTCGGGCGACAGCTTGTTGCTTTCGAGATGGACGCAGATGACAGAGAGCGTGTCCTCG
Organism: Bacteroidaceae bacterium; assembly: GCA_045220575.1. Lineage (GTDB taxonomy): Bacteria > Bacteroidota > Bacteroidia > Bacteroidales > Bacteroidaceae > Physcousia. The sequence goes on along the minus strand of JBGUVX010000031.1, from coordinate 22,818 downwards.
TCAGGCAGTTGCAAATCGGTCTGCATAGCCCTGGCCTTCAAGAGGGTGTTGACCGTAATCGGAAAGCTGTTGAGAACTGGAAAGCGCGACATTACGGTGACACCGCTCTCGTGGCATAGTTGGTAGCCGCGGCTGGTCAATTCCTCATGAAAACTCTTATTGCTCTCGTTGCCGAAACCGTATTCCTGCATGCAGATAATGTCGGCACCCATTTCAAGGATGTAGTCAGTGGCAAAATGGACGGAATCGGGGAGGTAGAAGCTCATGTTGTGGCAGTTCCAGGTCATGACCGTCAGCGTGGGAGCCTCTTTCGATTTCCCGCTCAGATTCACGGGATAGTAGTCCAGGATGTAGTCAACGCACAAGAATGTGCCCAATAGCGGCACGAGGGCCATACGGGGCTTGAACAGCAGCCAAAGTGGCAGGAACAGCAAGTTGAGCACCAAAATGATGGGAAATACAAGCCCTATGACCGAGATGCGCGGATGCAGCGAAGGGTCAATCCACGTCGTAGCGCAACACGCCCACAACAGGACTAAGGTTACGAGGTTGGCTCCCAACAGCAGATTCACAAGGACCTGCTTGACTCCGAACGAAGATTTTTTCTTTTCCATTCAGTCTCTATCGGCCACTTGCGTCGAAAAGTTTACGCTTTTCCTCCTCCGTCAGGCTGCCATAACCATGCGATTTTACCTTCTCCAGAATGCGATTTATCTCATCCTGCTGGGCTTTCTTTCGCTCATTATAGTCCATTTCATCGGCAAATTTGCCACTTCCGCGATTCACTCTCATCTTGGGTCTGCTCCATGCAGAACGCTTCTTGCTCCACCATTTCTTCAGACCACCGGGATGGCGCCAATGGAGCAACAGCATCAGTCCGAAGAGCATGCCGCCCAGATGCGCCATGTGAGCCACCCCATCGTTGCTGCGGAGCATGGCTGAGAGCAGTTCGATGATGGCATATCCCACGACGAAGTACTTGGCCTTGATGGGGAATGGTATGGGAATGATGAACATTCGCTCTTCAGGGAATGTCATTCCAAATGCCAGCAGGATGCCGTAGATGGCACCAGACGCGCCTACGGTGTTCCATATATTCATAGCATTGGCCACTCTTTCGGCAGGTACGCCGACGAGTTCCGGAGCAATGGCAAGATAGTGGATGTACTGCACCAGCTCCTGCATCAGGCCCGCGCCTATTCCGCACACCATGTAATAGGTAAGGAAGCGCTTCTGCCCCATCACCTGCTCTATGATGCGACCAAACATCCACAGGGCAAACATGTTGAAGAAAAGGTGCTCGAAACTTCCGTGCATGAACAGGTAGGTTATAATCTGATGGACACGGAAGTCGCTGGCCTTGAAGAAATGCAAGCCCAGGAGGGAGTTCAAATCGATGCCGTAGCTCTTCAATACATAAGCGGCGGCAAACATCAAAATATTTATAATAAGGAGATTTTTGGTAACTGGAGGCATCTGTTCGCGCATATTCAGCATCTTTGTCGTTGATAATCGTGTTTTAAGGCTGCAAAAATACTCATTTTTCCTCATAAAATAGGCAAAAACGGCCCGAATGATGCTTTTTTTTGCAAATTTGGCGATTTTTCGTGCAAAATTCTTTGTAAGTATTTGAACTTTACTTAAATTTGAGACGAAAAATGAGATTATATCCAACTTTTATTAACTTAATTAACCAAGAAAACTATGAACAAGACTGATTTGATTGCAAAGATTGCTGAGGGCGCTGGCCTGAGCAAAGTTGACGCCAAGAAGGCTCTGGACGCTGCTATTGATGCAACCGTAGCTGCCCTGAAGGCTGGTGACAAGGTACAGATTCCTGGCATCATCACACTGGCTGTTGAGAAGCGCGACGCTCGCAAGGGCATCAACCCCGCTACCAAGCAGGTTATCACCATCCCTGCCAAGAAGGTAGTTAAGGTTAAGGCTGGTAAGGAACTGGCAGACGCTGTAAAGTAAATCTCTGCTAACCAAAAAGGTACAGGGGGTGTGTCGCACGACGCACCCCTTTTTTGACTTTGCACGCTGGTACACAGGTACGCTGGTACGCAGGTTCATTTGTGTTTTGGTATAGGACATTGTGAGTAGAGGGGATAATGGAGTGACAAATTATTATTATTTATATTATATTATATATTATAATATATTATAATATATAATATAGATAGACATTACTTTCTAAGTACCCTCCTTAACTACTACTCATGATTCTAAATGAACCAGTGTACCTGCGTACCTGTGTACCTGCGTTGTTGCCAAAATGGCAAGGGAGAAGATGCAAAATGGCAGAAAACATGACATTCAAAACACTTTGTGTTTTGGCATGCGGTTTGTAATATTATGTATGAATGCGGAAGGCTATGGAATAGTGCGCACACCGGCAGCCGAAGCATTCCCACGGTCTTTAACTTACTGACACACTATAAAGGGCATCACGTCGTCTGTAGCGACGCGATAGTATCGCCTGCCGCCCTGCGATACTGTCGCCTCACGCCAAGCATCCCTCCCCCCCTCAAGCTCCTGGCACATGTCAGTTTTTGACCTATTTATTGTAATAATTCTTATTTCTTAACTCTTAATTCTTAATTCTTTTGTATCTTTGCACGCGAAAATAAAAAATATAGAAGTATAGATATGGAAATTGCAAATCAAATAACACAGGCCGTAGTGGCTGGAATCAAGGCCCTGTATGGTCAGGAAGTGGCTCCGGAAAGCGTGCAGTTGCAAGAGACCCGTTCCGAATTTGAGGGAAATGTGACACTCGTAGTCTTCCCCTATCTGAAGATGAGCCGCAAGCGCCCCGAAGATACAGCTCAGGAGATAGGAGAGTTCCTGCTGAAGAGCATCCCCAACGTAATCGAGAAGTTCAACGTGGTGAAGGGCTTCCTGAACATTGTCATCTCTTCGGCCCAATGGATACAACTGCTGCAGGAGATATGCACCAAGGAGCAATTCGGCTTCACGCCCGTCACGACGGACAGTCCGCTGGTGATGATTGAGTATTCGAGCCCCAACACCAACAAGCCGCTGCATCTGGGACACGTGCGCAACAACCTGCTGGGATGGGCGCTGGCCAACGTCATGCAGGCCAACGGCAACAAGGTTGTCAAGACGAACATCGTGAACGACCGCGGCATACACATCTGCAAGTCGATGCTGGCATGGTTGCGCTGGGGCAATGGCGAGACACCAGAGACCAGCGGAAAGAAAGGCGACCACCTGATTGGCGACTACTACGTGGCCTTCGACAAGCACTACCGCGAGGAGGTGAAGGAACTGACCGCCCAGCTCGTGGCCAGCGGTTTACCCGCTGAGCAGGCCGAGGAAAAGGCCAAGCAGGAAGCACCCCTCATCAAGGAAGCCCACGAGATGCTGGTGAAGTGGGAACAGGGAGACCCCGAAGTACGGGCCCTGTGGCGCAAGATGAACGAATGGGTCTATGCCGGATTTGACGAGACATACAAAGCCCTGGGCGTATCGTTCGACAAGATATACTACGAAAGCGACACCTATCTGGAAGGCAAGGAGAAGGTGGAGGAAGGCCTGCAGAAAGGCTTCTTCTATCGCCGCGAGGACGGCAGCGTATGGGCCGACCTGACCAAAGAGGGCCTCGACGAGAAGCTGCTGCTCCGCTCCGACGGCACATCGGTGTACATGACGCAGGACATCGGCACGGCCAAGCTCCGCTTCCAGGACTTCCCCATCGACAAGATGATATACGTCGTGGGCAACGAGCAGAACTACCACTTCCAAGTGCTGAGCATACTGCTCGACAAACTGGGCTTCAAGTGGGGCAAGGACCTCGTACACTTCAGCTACGGCATGGTGGAACTGCCCAACGGAAAGATGAAGAGCCGCGAGGGCACCGTGGTGGATGCCGACGACCTGATTGCCACCATGATTAGCGACGCCCGGCAGATGAGCGCCGACAAGGTGAACAAACTGGAGGACATCACAGAGGAAGAGGCGCAGGAGATTGCCCGCATCGTGGGCATGGGCGCCCTGAAGTACTTCATCCTGAAGGTGGACGCACGCAAGAACATGCTCTTCAACCCTGAAGAATCCATCGACTTCAACGGCAACACAGGCCCCTTCATCCAGTACACCTATGCACGCATACGAAGCATCCTCAGAAAGGCCAAGGCACAAGGCATCGAAGTACCTGCCGAACTGCCCACGACAGCAGAGCTGAGCGACAAGGAGATAAGCCTCATCCAGCACCTCAACGACTTCGCAACCGTGGTGCGCCAGGCAGGCAACGACTACAACCCATCCTGCATCGCCAACTACTGCTACGAGCTGGTCAAGGAATACAATCAGTTCTACCACGACTTCAGCGTACTCAAGGAAGAGGACAAGGCAAAGCAGATTGTGCGACTCGCCCTCTCCGAAGCCGTCAGCAAGGTCATACGCAACGGACTCGGACTGCTCGGCATCGAAGTACCCGAAAGAATGTAATATGGAGACGAAACAGGCCCTCTGCGTAGATGCCGCCTGTTCGGGAAACCCCGGACCGATGGAGTATCGCGGCGTACACCTGCCCTCTGGAAAACAGGTGTTCCACTTCGGCCCGATACTGGGCACGAACAACATCGGCGAGTTCCTGGCGATAGTCCACGGCCTGGCACTGATGAAGCAGAAAGGCATCCAGATGCCCATCTACAGCGACAGCAAGACGGCACAGACCTGGGTGCGCAACCGAAAGGCCAAGACCACGCTGGCACGCACACCAGAGACAGAGGAGGCCCTGAACCTCGTGGCAAGAGCCGAGGCATGGCTGCGACAGAATCCTGTCAACGTGCCCATCGAGAAGTGGGATACAGATAACTGGGGCGAAATCCCCGCAGACTTTGGACGGAAATGAAAAGCTTCTTCAACGTGATGGGCAAGTACTTTGCCCGCTACAAAGGCTACATCGCAGGCACGCTGGGAATGAACATTCTGGCTGCGTTCTTCAACGTCTTCTCCTTCACCGTCATCCTGCCCATTCTCCAAATCCTGTTCAAGGTCGACACCCAGCACTACGATTTCATCGCATGGGGAACAGGAGGCATGAGCAACACCCTGTCCGTAGCCAAGAACAACGGCTACTACTACAGCCAGCAACTCATCGAGACCTACGGGCCTGCCACCACCCTACTCTGCCTGGGAATCGTGCTCTCGTTCCTCACCCTGCTAAAGACAGCCACATACTTCGGCGGCTCGGCCATGCTGGCTCCCCTGCGCACAGGCATCATACGCGACATCCGCAACGATGTCTATCGCAAAATCGTACGGCTCCCGCTCTCCTTCTTCAGCGAGGAACGCAAGGGCGACATCATGACCCGCATCACAGCCGACGTCAACGAGGTTGACTCTTCCATCACCTCCTCCCTCGACATGGTGGTGAAGAACCCCATCTTCATCATCATCTACATCGGCACCCTCACCTACATCAGCTGGGAACTGACACTCTTCACCCTGCTGGTAGTGCCCTTGCTGGGATTCGGCATCGGACGCATCGGAAAGAAACTGAAATCACGCTCGCTGCTGATGCAAGGGAAACTGTCGGACAGCGTCAGCCAGATAGAGGAGACCTTGGGCGGACTGCGCATCATCAAGGCCTTCATTGCAGAAGACAAGATGATTGACCGCTTCCAGCGCGTCACCAATGAATATCGCGACATTTCGAGCCGTGTCGCCATACGACAGAGCGCAGCACACCCCGTCAGCGAGTTCCTCGGAACCGTGATGATTGTGCTTGTACTGTGGTTCGGCGGATGGCTAATCTTCAACGGAAGCAGTTCCATCGATGCCAGCACGTTCATCTACTATCTCATCATACTCTACACCACCCTGCAGCCCATCAAAGACCTCTCGAAAGCCGGCTACGCCATACAGAAAGGTTTGGCCTCGATGGAGCGCATCAACAAGATACTCTCGGCAGAGAACAACATCCGCGAGATAGAAAACGCCCAATCCATCGAAGGATTGAAGCAAGACATCGTGCTCTCCGATGTCTCGTTCAGCTACAACGAGAGCCGCGAAATCCTGCACAACATAAACCTGACCATAAAGAAGGGGCAGACGGTAGCCTTGGTAGGACAGTCCGGTTCAGGCAAGAGCACGCTGGTAGACCTCATCCCCCGCTACCACGACGTAAGCGCAGGCCGCATCACAATCGACGGACAGGACATTCGCACCCTGAGCATACACTCCCTGCGCTCGCTCATCGGAAATGTCAATCAGGAAGCCATCCTCTTCAACGACACCATCCGCAACAACATAGCCTTCGGCAAGGACGGTGCCACGCAGGAGGAGATAGAACAGGCAGCACGAATTGCCAACGCCCACGACTTCATCATGGAGATGGAGGATGGTTACGACACCATGGTTGGCGACCGTGGATGCCGGCTGTCAGGCGGTCAGCGCCAACGCATCTCGATAGCACGCGCCATACTGAAGAATCCGCCCATCCTCATCCTCGACGAGGCAACGAGTGCCCTTGACACCGAAAGCGAACGACTGGTGCAGGATGCGCTGGAACGATTGATGTCAACGCGCACAACCATCGCCATCGCCCACCGCCTGTCGACCATCAAGCACGCCGACGAGATTTGCGTCCTGCACGAGGGACAAATCGTGGAGCGAGGCACACACGAGGAGCTGATAGCCAAAGACGGCTACTATAAGCGGCTACACGACATGCAACAACTATAGCTATAATCTGGGAAAAACAAGGGATTATGAACAACGGCAACAAATACATCTTAAAGCTTTTGCTTTGGCTGATAGTGGTCTTTGCTATCGGCAAAATGGCTTTCTTGTGCTACAATCACCACATACAGCCCATAACAGTTGGCGACGTCTTTGGCATCCTTGGCTACGGATTCCTCCTCGACCTCCGTACAGCTGCCTTGATGACAGTAGTACCTGCCTTGGCTGTCACATTCATGAAGAAAGGGCTGCGATGGCTGTTGGTTCCCTACTTCATATTACTGGGCATCGCCGTAGCTGCAATAATCGTAGCCGACATGGCCATGTACGAGTTCTGGGAGTTTAAGTTCTGCGCCGTACACCTCAGTTATGCAGCCTCACCCGAAGGCGCCACCAACAGCGTAAGCATCGGATATCTGGCAGTTCGCGCACTTATCATACTGACCTTCGTGCTGCTCGTCTCACTGCCTGCCATCCGAATGATTCCCTCGAAACATCAGGAGAGAGACATAAAGGGTCTGATACTTGTCATTGTCCTGGCCGCAGTCCCTGTTGGCGTCAAGCAATGCTACCATCGCGGCCCCCTGTTCATGAGCCATGCCGCCACGAATCCCGTCTATCGCTTCGCCGTTTCCTTCCTCGACACGCGTAACTATGAAGTGGAGAGCGATACGGATGAAGTCGTAGCAGCCTACCAGACCAGTGATGAAATCTCCGACACCCTGCTTCTTACCCAACGGCCCAATGTCCTGTTTATACAGATGGAGAGCTTTGGCGGCAAGTTCATCAAGGAGCTTGGCGGCATACCTGACGTCGCACCAAACTTCAGCCGACTGATTCCCGATGGCATCTTCTGGGACCAATACTACAGCAATTCGTTCCGCACCGACCGAGGTACGGTTAGCGCCTACTCTGGCTGGATAAGCTATCCCACCATTAGTCCCATGAAAGAGGCTTGGATGCACAGTCAGCTATCATCCCTTTCCTTTAGCTTCAGGCAAGCAGGCTACCAGACTGGCTACATGTACGCTGGCCCCATGACCAATATGGGCAAAGAGGCTTACCTTGCCGATATGGGCTTTGAATGCCTGATGGACGAACAGTATTTCAAGAGGGAAGAGCTGAATTCGAGCTGGGGAGCCCACGACAGTACGTCAGCCATGAAGATGTACCACACCATTGCCGAGATAGACCCTGCAGCACAATGGATGCTGGTTTGGCAAACCATCTCAAGCCACGAGCCTTGGGATGTTCCCTACCACCGGCTGGAGGATGAGAAGCTGAATGCCTTCGCCTATACCGACCAGTGCGTGGGCGACCTCATCGACAGCCTACGGACATTGCCCGTATGGGATAAGCTTCTCGTCATCATCATTCCTGACCACGGGTTCCTCTACGAACAGACCTACGACAATGCGGAATTCTTCCATAGTCCCATGCTTTGGCTTGGTGGCGCCGTGAAAGAGCCTCGCAGGATGCATACGCTCATGAACCAAAGCGACATTGCAGCCACTCTGCTGGCACAGATGGGACGTTCGCACGACGAGTACCCCTGGAGCCGAAACGTGCTGAGCCCCGACTACAAGCCCTTTGTCTATTGCAACTATCCTACTGGCATATTCTATAAAGACGAACAGGGCGAAGTATTATACGACCTAAGTGCACAAAAGCCTGTTCCTGTAGGCGAACCTGTCGACGAGACACGGCTCAGCAAAGCCCTTTCCATCCTGCACGCCAGTTACTCCCTCATCAAAAAACCCTAACCTCCCTACGACGTTGTACACCCTACTTTTCACCATACTTCGACTTTTGTCATACCTCCCACTCAGCATCCACTACTTTCTGTCCGATTGGCTGCTGTTCCCCCTTGTCTTTTACGTGATTCGCTATCGCCGCAGACTGGTAAAGGAGCAATTAGCCAGTTGTTTCCCAGAAAAGTCTGAAGCAGAACGCAGGCTGATAGCACGCCGCTTCTATCATTTCTTCTGCGACTATGTCGTAGAAACGCTGAAGCTTGAGACCATGTCGCTGGAGGAGATGAAACGCCGAGTTGAGTTCGTGGGTATCGACGAGATGCAGGAAACCCTGCTGCGAGAGGGCAAGCAATTCTGCTTTGCCTATCTCGGTCACTACGGAAACTGGGAGTGGATGGCCTCGTTCCCCCTATGGTTTCATGAGCCGTGGAAAGGCGCACAGATATACCATCCCCTGCACAACAAGAAGATGGACAGTCATTTCCTACAGCAAAGGGAGAAGTTCGGCGGTCAATGTATTCCCATGAAGGAAACGCTCCGCCGCATTCTCACGGCAAAGCGCGATGGCGAACATCTGACCATCGGATTCATTGCCGACCAAGAACCCAAGCAACAGTCGCTGCACCACTGGATTGACTTCCTGAACCACAAGACCGCCTTCTTCGTAGGCAGCGAGCGCATCGGCAAACAAGTGGATGCCGTGCCTTACTACATCAAGGTTTCACGTCCGCGTCGCGGCTACTACCGTGCCGAAGTCCTACCTATGCAGGTTCCAGCCGATTCAACGGAGGAATTTGCCACCATCAACCTCTATGCCCGCATGCTGGAAGACCAGATACGCGAGCAACCTGAGTTGTGGCTATGGACCCACAAACGCTGGAAGCGTAACTACGAAAAGTGGTTAAAGCGTCAGACGTTGAGCGACCACGAATAGCCGTCCTTCGTATCTTTCACCTCGAAACCAAGAGCCGCGAGATCGTCGCGAATCTTGTCACTTAGTGCCCAGTTCTTTTCGGCTTTTGCCTGACTACGCTGCTCCAGCAGCATGTCCACAACGTGCCCGAAGGCCTCTTCGCGGGCTTTGTTGCTTGTGCCAGCGTTCTCTGTCAGTCCCAGAATGTCGAACAGGAAGGTGCGGAACACCTCTGCCATTGCCTGTGCCACCTCGGCAGTAATCGAGGCTTTCTTGTCATTGACGGTGTTGATGACACGGCAAGCGTCGAAGAGGGCGCTGATGACCTGTGGTGAGTTCAGGTCGTCGTTCATCGCGTCGTAGCATTGCTGTCTGAGTTCGTCGACATATTTGGCTTCCACTTGCGGGCTGCCCTTCGTCTTCTGTCCTTCCTGCAGACGTTGCAGCAGTTTCCAGCCGTCCATCAGACGGGCAAGGCCCTTCTCGGCAGCCTGCAGAGCATCGTTCGAGAAGTCCACCGTCGAACGGTAGTGTGCCTGCAGAATGAAGAAGCGAATGGTCATGGGCGAATAAGGCTGCGACAACAACGGATGGTCGCCGGCAAAGAATTGTGGCAGGGTGATGAAGTTGTTGTATGACTTTCCCATCTTCTTTCCGTCGATGGTTATCATGTTGTTGTGCATCCAGTAGTGAACCATCTGGTCGCCCTGACTGGCAACTGCCTGTGCTATCTCGCACTCGTGGTGAGGGAAGACGAGGTCCAGTCCGCCGCCGTGGATGTCGAAATGCTCGCCCAGGTACTTTCTGCCCATAGCCGTGCACTCGCAGTGCCAGCCGGGGAAGCCGTCGCTCCAAGGCGAAGGCCAGCGCATGATATGTTCAGGTTGGGCTGACTTCCACAAGGCGAAGTCGGCCTGATTACGTTTCTCGCCCACACCCGCCAGCTCGCGACTGGCATCCTTGATGTTTTCCAGCGAGCGACCCGACAGGATGCCGTACTTGTGGTCTTTGTCGTACTTCTCCACATCGAAGTAAACCGACCCGTTCGACTCGTATGCGTATCCGTTGTCGAGAATCTGCTGCACCAGTTGCTGCTGCTCGATGATGTGGCCTGTGGCATGAGGCTCGATGCTTGGCGGCAAGCAATTCAGGGCCGTCATTGCCTCATGGAAACGGTTGGTGTAATACTGTGCCACCTCCATTGGCTCCAGTTCTTCCAGGCGTGCCTTCTTGGCAATCTTGTCCTCGCCTTCGTCGGCATCGTGCTCCAGATGACCCACGTCCGTGATGTTACGAACGTAGCGCACCTTGTAGCCCAAGTGCTGGAGGTAGCGGAACAGGAGGTCGAAGGTGATGGCAGGACGGGCGTGCCCCAGATGAGCATCGCCATAGACGGTGGGACCGCAAACGTACATTCCCACGCGGCCTTCGTGGAGGGGACGGAACAACTCCTTCTGACGGGAAAGAGTGTTGTAGATAAGTAAGGGTTGATTATTCATATCTGATATGGGTCTTATGAGACTTATGGGGCGAATGGGGCCTATAAGTCGCGATTAATAATTTCGAGGAGTCGGTCAACGGCTTCGGCCTCTGGGATGTTCATCTCGATACATTGCTTGCCCTTGTACAGGGAGACCTTGCCACGAGCAGCGCCCACATAGCCGTAGTCGGCATCTGCCATCTCACCAGGGCCGTTGACGATACAGCCCATGACGGCTATCTTCAGGCCCGTAAGGTGACTTGTCGCCGCCTTCACGCGAGCGATGGTACCCTGCAGGTCGAACAACGTCCGTCCGCAGCCGGGACAACTGATGTACTCCGTCTTCGTGAAGCGCAGGCGGGCGGCTTGCAACAGGGTGTAGGCAACAGGGATTTCATTCTCCGGCGCCTCGCTGAGGGAAACGCGGATGGTGTCGCCAATGCCGTCGACGAGCAAGGCACCAATGCCCACTGCCGACTTGATGCGACCGTCCTCGCCCTCGCCTGCCTCCGTCACTCCGAGGTGCAGGGGGAAGGTCATTCCTTCCTTGTCCATCGCCTTCACCAGCAGTCGCACGCTCTCCACCATCACCACGGTGTTCGAGGCCTTGATGCTGACCACGACGTCGAGGAACTCGTGCTTCATGCAGATGCGCAGGAACTCCATACACGATTCAACGATGCCCTCTGGCGTGTCGCCGTATCGCGACATGATGCGGTCCGAGAGGCTGCCGTGATTGACACCTATCCTGACTGCCGTATGGTGCTCCCTACATATATTAAGGAATGGGACGAGACGGTCCTCGATGCGCTTCAGTTCGGCCTGATACTCCTCGTCGGTGTATTCCAGATGTTTGAACTGACGGGCAGCATCGACGTAGTTGCCTGGATTGATGCGCACTTTCTCGCAATACAGGGCTGCCACCTCGGCAACGCGAGGGTTGAAATGCACGTCGGCTACCAAAGGCACGTCACAGTCGGCTTCACGCACGCGACGACGAATCTCCTTCAGATTCTCTGCCTCGCGCACACCTTGGGTGGTCAGGCGGACAAGCTCGCCGCCAGCCTTCGCAATAGCCAGAATCTGACGGACACAGCCTTCGGTGTCCATCGTGGAGGTGGTACACATCGACTGCACCCTTACAGGGTTGTCGCCGCCGATACCTATGTTTCCGACTCGTACTTCGTGGGTTTTTCTTCTAATCATTACTACAGGGCTTATGGGATCTATGGGCCTATGGGGCTGATAGGTTATACTTTGTGGGTGAACTTTACTTCGGCGAGCTCGGCGTTGGCCTTCACAATCTTCTCCTTGAGGCTTTCCTTGTAGGCCTTCAGCTTGACGGCAAGTGCCTCGTCGCCCAAGGCGAGCATCTCGATAGCCAGCAGACCTGCGTTCTGTGCGCCGTTCACGCCCACCGTTGCCACAGGTATGCCAGGAGGCATCTGCACGATGCTGAGCAGGGCGTCGAGTCCGTCGAGCATACCCTTGATGGGCACTCCGATGACGGGCAGCGGGGTGTTAGCGGCAATGACTCCTGGCAGGGCTGCTGCCATTCCGGCTCCTGCTATGATGACGCGCACGCCACGACCTTCGGCCTCGCGGGCGAACTGCTCGACTTCGGCAGGTGTGCGATGGGCCGACAATGCGTTCATCTCGAAGAAAACACCCATTTCATCGAGTATCTTTGCAGCTTTCTCCATAACGGGCAGGTCGCTGGTACTGCCCATGATAATGCTGACGAGTGGTTTGTTGTTCTCTTGCATATAGGTTAGTGTTTTATAGAATTGCTTCGACGAATATGCCCATTAGTCCGCAGACGATGCCCACGAGCGTGCCCCCAAGCACTTGCCACAGAGTGTGCTGGCGCAGAAGCATGCGGCTGCTGTTCACCAATCCGCTGACCATGATGGCTGCACAGAGCCACCAGACGGGGTTGAAGTGGAAGAGGGAGGCATAGATTACGAGCGTGCCGATGATGGCTCCGGCGCCTGCCGAGTGCATGCTGATGTTCCAGAAAAGCGTGATGAGAATGCAGGCGACCTGTACCATCAGGGAAATCGCCACGATGGTGCGGACGAAGAGGGGCACCTGGATGGAAACCAGGAAGTGATAGAGCATACCATAGGACAGCACGTGCAATATGTAGGGCACGAGACGGTTGCGGCGCGTCTGCAGGTCCTGACGGGTGAGTCGGCGCGTCATCCGATAGATATAGACGCCAACAGCCGGAATGAGCACGGTGAAGAGATAGACGATGAGGAGCAACCCCGCCTTGTAGCCCATGGGCAACTGCGACAGATAGGTAAAGAGGAGCAGGATGACGAATCCCATGAGGGGATAGTAGGTGGGACGGAACACGTTGCTCAGCAATCGTGCCGCCACCAGGATGGTTGCCCTTTCCTTGACGCCTGCCTTTACTTTCTCCTTTACGTTCATTCTCTTCTTAGTCTGCTTTCCGGAATGCCCAGTTGGGTGCGGTATTTCGCTATTGTGCGGCGGGCGACGTCATAGCCGCGCTCCCTCAATATGGTCATCAGCCGCTCGTCGCTCAACGGGTGGTGCTTGTCTTCGGCATCCACCACCTCGCGCAACGTCTGCAGTATCTTGCGGACAGTCACCTCGTCGCCGTTCTGCTTGGCAGCCGAAGTGAAGAACCACCGCAGGGGGTAGATGCCGTGACTGGTCTGCACGTACTTACTGTTCGAGACGCGACTGACGGTGGAGATGTCCTGTCCCGTCAGCTCTGCCACGTCCTCCAGCTTCATGGGACGCAAGAGTGTCTCGTCGCCTTCGAGGAAGAAGGGGCGTTGCAGGCGGATGATGGCTCGCATGGTTCGTATCATCGTGTCGCGCCGCTGCGCTATGGCGTCGATGAACATTTGTGCGTTTCCCACCTGCATCCGCAGATACCTCATAGCCTCCCTGTCGTTCTTCGTGACGACGGGCATCTTCAGCTCCTGCTCGGCATCGGGACTTACCGTCAGCCGAGGCAGGTCACCCTCGTTCAGGGTAAGGTGTATCTGTCCGTTTTCGTCGGTTTCAACGATGAAATCAGGCGTTACGGCGTGATTGTCGCTATGGTCTCCCCCAAGGCTGCCGCCTGGTCGCGGGTTGAGGTGCTGTATGCGCTGGCGAAGGCGTTCGAGCGCAAGGTCGTCGAGTTTCAAGGCCTGCTGAATGCGCTTCCAGCGCAAGTGACTGAAGTCGTCCCAGTATCTTTGGAAGAGAAGCAGCATCTCCTCGCGAGCTTGCCCCTTGTAGTTCCGCTTGGCTTGCAGGGTAAGGCACTCCTGCAGGTTGCGGGCACCCACGCCAGCGGGATCCATCTGTTGCAGGACGGTGGTGAGCAGCCGCTCCAGTTCCTTCGGACTGGTAACGATGTTCTGATAAATATCCATTTCATCGGCTATCTGCAGCAGCGACACGCGCAACAGGCCGTCGTCGGCCAGACTGCCTATGAGGTACTTCATCACCTCGCGTTCGTGGTCTGTCAGGTCGTACTCGCCCAACTGTCCCACCAGGTAATCGTAGAACGACTCCGAGGTGTCGCCCAGTTCGCGCTGTCGTTCCTCGTCGCCGCTCTGGTCACGAAACTGACGGTCGTCCTCATCGTCGAAGAGGACTGAGGAATCCGAAGGTGCAGCAGGTTCGGGAGCATCCGTTTCTGACGGATTGCCGTCATAGGAAGTGTCGTCGCCGTCCTTCTCGAAGTCGGCGTCAGCAGCCCCCTCCGTGCCTTCCACATTCTCGCCCTGCAGCCAGGGGTTGTCCTCCAGCTCCTTGTCGATTCGCTCGCGCAGGTCGTTCAGGGGCAGTTCGGTCAGGCGCACCAACAATACCTGCTGGGGCGTCAGTTGCTGCGTCTGTGTCTGCACCTGAACGGTGCCTTGTCCCTGTTTTCCTGTCATCCTGTTGACTTGTTTTCTGCGCTGAAGCAAAGCTTCGCTTATTAGCATGCAAAGTTAGGCATTTTTTCGGACATTACGTTGGTAAATCGACAAAAATATGTTCCATTTTCTTCAGGGACACGTCCTATTCTTCCGCCATCGGCGATGGCTGTGCGTTCATCGGCGATGGATGTACGTTCATCGGCGGTGGCTGTCCGTTCATCGCCGATGGCGGAAGTTTGGGAAGCATCGTTTGCAACAATAGGAGGGGGGGGTAAAATTCATGCTTCAAGTTTGTAAATGAAAGATTTGGCGATGTGGGAAGTTTTGCGTAACTTTGCACATTGAATTACATTGTATAATTACGCGCGCAAGGACGCACAAAGCAAAATACAACAACATGAAACAAGCCTATAGTATCTTTAGCTGGTATTTCAAGCGCAAGGCTCTCCCATACTGGATTATCCTCTTTCTGGACTGCTTCATCTTATATTTTTCGGCAATCCTTGTCTATTGGCTCAACTACAGGGCATCGGCAACCATTGCCCACGCCGTGCCCCTCACCAACATCATGCTCATTTACATCTTTATAAGCGTGGTGTTCTTCAGAGTGTTCAGCACGTATTCGGGCATTATACGCTACTCGTCGTTCGTCGACCTGCAGCATGTGGGCTACGCCAACATCTGTGCCCTCATCGTATGTCTCGGGCTGCACTATTGGGTTTACCGATGGCCGTCTGAATACTTCGAGCACCTGACCACTCGCCACCTTGTCTACATCTTCTTCATTGCGACAGTCCTCATGTGGGGTATGCGCGTGATTGTCAAGATTCTGTACGACGTGGTGAGCACGAAGGACTGGGCTAAGCCGGTCTTCATCTACGGCGTACACGACGGCGGCGTTGCCCTTGCCAAGAGCATCCGCAGCCAGCGTCCGGTGAGGTTCGTCTTGCGAGGATTCATCGCACCCGACAAGCAATATGCCCACCACCGTTTGATGGGCGTCCGCGTGTACAACAGCCGCGAGGGTCTGGAGAAAGTGCTCAAGGATGAGGGCATCGATGCAGTGCTCGTCTCCCCCATCCGCAAGCGCGAGTTCCGCGACGACGAGGAAATCCAGGACATCTTGATTGCCAACGACATAAAGATTTACATGGTCGAGGAGCAACTGCGCGAAACCACGGACGGTTCAACACCTCAACTGGATCCCGGCCAAATGGCGCTGAAGGAGGTGAGCGTAGAGGACTTGCTGCCTCGCGACGAGATTATAGTGGACATGGAAAGCGTGGGGCGCGAACTGACGGGCAAGCGCATCCTCATCACCGGCTCGGCAGGAAGCATCGGAAGCGAAATCGTGCGCCAGGTAGCCTCATTCAAGCCCCAAGCCCTCATGCTGATAGACCAGGCCGAGACACCCGAGCACGACATCCGACTGATGATGGCAAAGCAGTTCGGCGACGTACCCTGTGAGACGGTGGTCACCAGTATCAGCAACAAGAGCCGAATGACCAAAATCTTCGAGGCATTCCGTCCCGACTACGTATTCCACGCGGCAGCCTACAAGCACGTTCCCATGATGGAGAACAACCCCAGCGAAGCCGTCCTCAACAACATCTACGGAACACGCGTCGTAGCCGACCTTAGCGTGAAGTACCACGCCAAGAAGTTCGTGATGGTTTCTACCGACAAGGCCGTGAACCCCACCAATGTCATGGGCTGTTCGAAGCGCATCTGCGAAATCTACGTACAGAGCCTCGACCGCGAGCAGAAGAGACTGAAGAAAGACGAAGCCGTGACCCAGTTCGTGACCACTCGCTTCGGCAACGTCCTCGGCTCCAACGGCAGCGTCATACCCCTCTTCCGCGAACAAATCAAGCAAGGCGGCCCCGTGACGGTGACCGACCCCAACATCATCCGCTACTTCATGCTCATCCCCGAAGCCTGCAACCTCGTGCTTGAGGCAGGAACGAAAGGCAAGGGCGGCGAAATCTTCGTCTTCGACATGGGCAAACCCGTCCGCATTGCCGACCTGGCGAACCGCATGATTCGACTCAGCGGCGCAAAGAACGTGAAAGTGGAGTTCACAGGCCTTCGTGCAGGCGAAAAGCTCTACGAGGAAGTGCTGAACGACCAGGAGAACACAAAGCCCTCGTTCCACGAAAAGATAAGAATCGCAGCCGTGCGCGAATACGACTATGCCGAAGTATGTCGGGACATTGACGAGCTCGTCAAGATTGCCGAAGAGTGCGACGATATGGCGACTGTCAAGAAGATGAAGGAAATCGTGCCGGAATTCAAGTCAAACAACTCCAAATACGAAGTGCTGGACAAAAAGGAATAATAAGGAATAAAGATGTAGGATTGAGGATTAGCCTTAAATAAAAAGATAAGACATGAGCACAAGACGAATATTACTGACAACCGCCCTTCTAATTCTTAATTCCACACTCTTCACCCTTCACGCCCAACACATCATCGACCTCGCAGGCAGTTGGCAGTTCCAGACAGATCGCGAGGACGTTGGCATCAGCCAGCAGTGGTATAACCGCGACCTCACGGACTACATCATCCTGCCCGGCTCCATGCCCGAATACGGCAAGGGCGACGCAGTCAGCACCCACACACAATGGGTCAGCTCCATCTACGACTCGTCATACTACTTCAACCCCTACATGGAGAAATACCGTGTAGAGGGCAACATGAAGTTCCCCTTCTTCCTCACTCCAGAAAGGCACTACGTGGGAGCCGCCTGGTATCGGCGCTCAATCTACGTCCCCCAGTCGTGGGGCGGGCAGCGAGTCGTCCTCTACCTCGAACGCCCACATATCGAGACCACCGTCTACGTCAACGGCGAACCAGCAGGACACCAAAACAGCCTCAGCATCCCACATGAGTTCGACATCAGCCAGTTCATACAGCCCGGACAGCGCAATCAGATAGCCATCCGCGTCTATAACGGCATAGAAGGCGTGGGCGTAGGCCAAGACTCGCACAGCGTCACCGACCAGACACAAGGCGACTGGAACGGAATTGCGGGACGAATGGAACTACGTCGCTCCCCCCGTAATATATGGATAGACCACGTAAGGGTGTATCCCAACGTAGCTCGCCGCGAGGTGGAAATCGACCTGGAACTGTCCAGTCACCTGCGGTTCACGGACCCCACGCCCGTTATCGGCATATCCATACAGTCCTACAACAGCGACGTCCCCCTCGTCGAGGAGAAAGTGCTCTACGAAGGCAACCGCATGTCCTTTACCGTGAATATGAACAACAGGATGGAGACGTGGGACGAATTCCATCCCAACCTCTACCACCTTGTCGTAACGGCTGACGACGATGCCTACGAAACGGACTTTGGAATGCGTGACATCAGCATTCGCGGACGCCAGTTCTATATCAACGACAGGCCAATCTGGCTGCGCGGCACAGTAGAGAACTGCTGCTTCCCCCTGACAGGCTACCCACCTACCGACGAAGAGAGCTGGCTGAAGATATTCGAGACCTGTAAGGCTTACGGCCTCAACCACATGCGTTTCCACTCCTACTGCCCACCCGAAGCAGCCTTTGCCGCTGCCGACCGCGTGGGATTCTACCTGCAGCCCGAAGGCCCCACCTGGCCCAACCACGGGGTGAAGCTGGGCGCAGGAATGGCAATAGACAAATACCTGATGGACGAAACGCGACGCATCCTCGACACCTACGGCAACCACCCCTCCTTCGTCATGATGGCCAGCGGCAATGAGCCTGCAGGAAACTGGGTACCATACACCAACAAATGGGTCAACCACTGGAAACGCGAAGACCCGCGACGGGTGTACTGCGGCGCCAGCGTGGGAGGCGGCTGGGCATGGGACACAGAAAGCCAGTACCACGTGAAGGGCGGCGGACGCGGGCTCGACTGGAGCCGTCACGCTCCCTCCAGCGACGACAACTACCTTAACGACATCCTGCGCCCCCGCAACTACAAGGGCGATTCGGACAACAACTCCCCTATCATCGCCCACGAACAGGGACAATGGTGCGCCTTCCCCGACCTCAAGGAGACCCGCCTCTACACAGGCGTTTACAAGGCTCGCAACTTTGAAATCTTTGCCGACCTGCTGCGCGACAACGGGATGGAAGGCATGGGCGAGAAGTTCCTCATGGCCAGCGGAAAACTGCAGACACTATGCTACAAATACGAGATTGAGCGCAATCTGCGCACCAAGGACTATACAGGCTTCCAACTGCTGGCACTCAACGACTACAGCGGACAGGGCACAGCCCTCGAAGGAGTGCTCAACGTCTTCTGGAAAGAGAAAGGCTATTGCACAGCCAAAGAGTGGAGCCAATTCTGCTCCCCCGTCGTGCCCTTGGCTCGCTTCCCACGTTTCGTCTACAGCTCAGCCGACACCCTGAATGTGCCCGTCGAGATATACAACGCCTACTACGGAAAGCTCGTTGACGTGGAGCCATTCTACACCATCAGCGACGCAACGGGAAAAGTCTGGAACAGCGGCGCATTGCTGCGGCGCGACATTCCCTTGGGCAAAAACATTCCCTTGGGAATCGTCACCATGCCCCTTGCGGAGTTCCAGCAACCCACAAAGCTCACACTGAGCGTTGCCATCGCCAAGAACGTCCGCAATAGCTGGGAGTTTTGGGTCTATCCCGACCAGATAGAAATGCCCACGACAGACGGCATCCACGTTGCCCAAACATTAGACAGCGAGGCACGTGCCGTACTGGCAAAAGGCGGAACGGTTCTGCTCACCGCTGCCGGCAAGGTGACATACGGCAATGATGTCAGCCAAAGCTATCTGCCGGTATTCTGGAACACCAGTTGGTTCAAGATGCGTCCGCCCCACACAACAGGCGCCTACATCGACACCACCCATCCCATCTTCCGCAACTTCCCCAGCGATACGTGGGGCAACCTCAACTGGTGGGAACTGCTGAACCGTGCCCAGGTGATGAACCTCGGCCTGCTGCCCAAGGACTATCAGTCACCCGTCCAGCCCATCGACACGTGGCATCTCTCACGCAAACTTGGCATGATTGTCGAAGCCAATGTTGGCAAAGGCCGCCTGCTCATGACGACAATGGACATCACAAAGGACCTCGACCGCCGATTGGTTGCCCGCCAGATGCGTAGCGCCATCCTGCAATACATGAAGAGTGCAGACTTCAAGCCCACACTCTCCCTATCGCCCGATGAAATCGATGCTTTCTTCACTCGCGAGGCTCCCAAGGTAAACATGTTCACCAACGATAGTCCCGATGAACTGAAGCCAAAGCTCCAATAAAGCCCAAGGATAACGGACGACGAGATAAAGAAAGCCCCAAAGCACAAACGCCTTGGGGCTTTCTCATTATTTCACGCTGTAATCGTTCTTTCTTTTGTTCGCTTACGCCAAACGCTGACGCAGACCCATGCGAGCCTCAACGACATTCACTACGTAGTCGCCCAACTTCTCACACTCGTTGATGAGGTCCATATAGATGGTGCCCACGGCGTAAGTGTACTCGTGGTTGTTGATGTCGCTGATGTTCTGCGACTTCAACTGGTTACGGTAATTGTTGATTTCGTTCTCGATGTTCTTCGTACGGTTGATATTATACGCCTCCTTACGACCACCCATCAGTTGGTTCATCTGCGTCAGGGCCTGATCCGTCAGGCTCATCATCTGATAAAGATGGTTGTATTGACTCTCAATGAAGTGATCCTCTTTGGTCGCATACTTGCGATTGATGGTGCGAGCCATATTGAAGCACGAGTCACCTATCGACTCCAGTTCCGATACCTCACGCAACATGGCACGTATCTTGGCCTTCGTGTCGTCGGACAAATGAGCATCTGACACGCTTTCCAGATACTGGGCTATCTCCAGTTCCATGCTGTCGGAAATGCTTTCGTACTTCTCGATACGCGTGAATAGTTTGGTGAAGTCAGCCTCGCTGGTCTTGTCGCGGTTGTTCGATGATGACATATCCAAAAGTTCCTGCACCATGCCGAACATGCGCTGCATACGTTCCGAGAAGGCTTGTATCTCCTTCTGAGCCTCCAGCACCGACAATTCCGGCGTCTTCATGAAGCCAGCAGTAATGAAGTGCAACTTGAAGTCCTCCTCTTCGTCAACGGCCTTGGGTTTGATAACCCAGCATACGAACTTCTCGATTTGTGGGATAAACCATATCAAGATGAAGGTGTTGACAACATTGAACGACGTATGGAACGCCGCAAGCACAAAGGTCAGCTTTGCCGAGTTTGCCAGGAAGGCAGCGGCTCCTGCGGTTTCCTTCGTCATCTCTGTGTCGTAGCCTACCCATCCGCATACCATATCCACAAAGAAACGGAACACGAGCAGAATCCAGATGACGCCGAACACGTTGAAGAACATGTGAGCAAAGGCTGCACGACGTGCCTGAGTATTAGCCGAAAGAGCTGCCAGGTTAGATGTGACCGTAGTACCGATGTTCTCACCCATCACCAGCGCTATGCCCTGATAGATAGGCAGCGCACCGCTGGAGCAGAGAATCATGGTGATAGCCATCACGGCAGCCGATGACTGCACGCAGAAGGTCATAACGCCACCAAGCAACAGGAAGATTATCGTGGTCAGGAAAGAATCGGGGTCGAAGGAGGCAAAGAAGTCGAGCAATGCCTGATTCTCACCCAAGTGCATCTCCACACCCGTAGCACGCAGCGTGCCCAGTCCAAGCAGCAGGAACGAAAGGCCGAAGAGGAAGTCGCCAATATAGCGGTACTTCTTCTGGTATATCAATATAATACCCAGGAAGAAGGCCGGATACACGGCACTGGTGATGTCGAACGACATACCTGCCGACATAATCCACGCCGTCAGCGTAGTTCCGATATTAGCTCCCATGATGATGGAGATGGCCTGTGCCAGTGTCAGCAATCCCGCGTTAACAAACGAGACGGTCATCACCGTAGTAGCTGTGGAAGACTGAACCGAAGCCGTAACCAAGGTTCCGGTAAGCATACCCGTAACGCGGTTGGTGGTCATAGCGCCCAAGACGTGTCGCAACTGAGGACCCGCCATCTTCTGCAGCGCCTCGCTCATGGCTTTCATACCGAACATCAGCAAAGCCAACGAGCCCAGAAGCTTGAAAAGGACTAAGTAAGACATAAATTTTATTGAATAGATGTCACAAAGATAATGAAAAGCATGGATTACACAAAATAATTCATCAATTACACAAAATAAATCGACGAAAAAGCCTACTTTTGTAGTTGCAAATCAAACATTATCCTCAACATGGAAAAGAAAAAACTGGCTGTTTTCGTCTCTGGCAGCGGCACGAACTGCGAAAACCTGATACGGTACTTCAACGGCGGCACGCTGGCTGAAGTCAGCGTCGTCATCAGCAACAAGCCCAATGCAGGAGCCCTCGATAAAGCCCAACGGCTGGGAGTCCCCACAGTCGTCATAGACAAGGCTCAGCTCGCCGACTCCGCCTTCATGCTGCCCCTGCTTGCCCAATATGGCACAGACTTGGTGGTTCTGGCAGGTTTCCTGCCCCTCATTCCCGATTTCATCATCGAGGCCTACCCACGACGCATCATTAACATCCATCCATCCTTGCTTCCCCTTCATGGTGGCAAAGGTATGTGGGGGCACCATGTTCACGAGGCTGTCAAGGCCGACGGCGATACAGAAACCGGTATGACCGTGCACTACGTCACTCCAATTTGCGATTCTGGCGACATCATTGCCCAGTTCCGCGTAGCTCTCTCCCCCACCGACACCGTTGACGACATTGCCGAAAAGGAGCACATACTGGAGATGCAGCACTTCCCCCACGTCATAGAGGAACTCCTTCCCACGCTATGAATCGGTTCGCAGGACATCTACTTCGAAAAGCCTATGTGACTCCCTTTGACAAGTTTTTTGTCTAATAATTTGGTAGTTTACGTTATTTGATGTACCTTTGCACCGCTTTTCAGAGGAAAAGCCTCTCGCAAGAGAGTCTGGAGAGATGGTAGAGTGGTCGATTACACCGGTCTTGAAAACCGGCGTGCTGAGAGGCACCGGGGGTTCGAATCCCTCTCTCTCCGCT
>JBGUVX010000030.1:0-98737 GCA_045220575.1 Bacteroidaceae bacterium | reverse complement strand
GGGCATCAACCTCGCTCCGTTCCTGGGCGAGACAGACATCACGCCAGCCCTCGCCAGCGGTCAGATAGAGAACGTCAACCTTGGCGGCGAAGGCTTCGGCGGTGACCGTCCCTGCCACTACGAATGGATTAAGCGCGTGAGCGACGACTGCCAGAAGTACCGCGTCAACTTTACCGTTGATGCCCTTGGGAGCCATTTCGTAAAGGACGGAAAGATGTATCACATCGATTCACAGGAACTACAAGGCAAACAAGCTTATCGCTCTGGGCTGAGCCACTTCTTCAGCAAACCCAACTACAAGCTGTATAGTCCGTTTGACGGCCACCTGCTCGAAGAAGGC
Source organism: Bacteroidaceae bacterium (assembly GCA_045220575.1). GTDB lineage: Bacteria > Bacteroidota > Bacteroidia > Bacteroidales > Bacteroidaceae > Physcousia. The sequence continues at coordinate 98,397 of JBGUVX010000030.1, read as the reverse complement.
GAACTGATGGTTCCACGCTTCAACGTCCACCGCTGTTTGGAATGTGTCAGGGTACAACAATGCATCGGCTGTACCGATTGCGGCTCATGCAAGCAGGTGGAATTGGTAAGCATGGACCGGCTGGTGGAATTGAGAAAACAGATTCCGTAATAAACTATAAATCCCAAGGCATAATAAACCAGCTTTGGGTTTTTTTTCCTATATTTGCCGAATAATTACCATCTAAAACATACATTATGGAAATCAAAGCAGTAAAATTCCGCAAAGACGGATTCTACACCCAGCCCTTCGTTTTCGGAGGCGAGGAAGGACCAGACAAGTTTGACAAGAACGTGCGCTATCGCGGCAGTCTGCAGAACTATCTGATCGATACGGGTAGCGAGGTAATTCTGGTAGATACCGGTCTGCCCGCAGGCTTTCCAGAGGAAGTTCCAAACGAAGATTCGCTCATCTTCACCGGCAAGGACATCAGCAGCTACATGGATGCCTTCAAGGCCCTCGGCTACAAGCCTGAGCAAGTGACAAAGATACTGGTTACACACAAGCACGCTGACCATACTGGTGAGCTGAAGAGTTTCCCCAATGCGAAGATCTATGTGAACGAGGAAGAGATGGATGCCGCAGAGTTGCAGGGGCTGACGAACATTGTCCCCGTCAGCTATACCGACGGCGCCTACTACAATTTCCCCGAAAGCCAGAAGATAGCCGACGGCATCTACTTCATCAAGGCCAAGGGACATACCAAGGGTAACAGCATCATCATAGTGGAGATGGACGGTCTGTTCTACATGATTCACGGCGACATCACCTACGTTGATGAGGCTCTTTACGAGGACAAGTTGTCTATCGTTTTTGACGACCAACCTGCAGCCCGTGAGACCCTGAACCGCGTGCGTGAGTTCGTTCGCAACCACCCCACCGTCTATTGCGGCACCCATACACCGCAAGGCTATGAGAGCCTGGAGGCTAAGCGCGTGATGGACCTCAACAATCCTGTGCCGACCATTCTTGCCGAAGTCGATTTCTCCAAGCAGGAAGCTTCTGGCAAGTATGTCTGTTCCATCTGCGGCTACGTCTATGACCCCGCAGAGCACGACGGCGTAGCTTTCGAAGACCTGCCCGACGACTGGCGTTGTCCTCGTTGCAAGCAACCGAAGTCTAAGTTCAATCCTGCATGACACTCATCATAGGACTGCTGATACCGTTGCTGGGCACCATGCTCGGCTCTGCCTTTGTGTTCTTCATGCGAGGCGAAATGTCGGCTCGACTGCAAAAGTCGTTGCTCGGCTTTGCATCTGGCGTGATGGTGGCAGCTTCGGTGTGGTCGCTGCTGATTCCTGCAATGCAGATGGAAGCGGATAGCGGCAAATGGAGCGTGATGTCCGCTGCCATTGGCTTTTTGCTGGGTATGGGCTTCCTGTTGCTCGTTGACGAACTGACACCGCACTTGCATATCGGAACAGACAAGCCAGAAGGAATGCGCTCGCATCTGTCAAAGACGGCTATGCTTGCCCTCGCTGTCACCATCCACAACCTTCCTGAAGGAATGGCTGTGGGCGTGGTGTTTGCAGGAGCCGATAGCGGAGCAACGAACATTTCTCTTGCCAGTGCCGTCGCTGTATCATTGGGTATCGCCATTCAGAATGTCCCAGAGGGAGCCATCATCTCCATGCCGATGCGAGCAGCAGGCAACAGCCGTTGGCGCTCGTTCCTTTTGGGTTCCCTCAGCGGAGCCGTCGAACCCATTGGAGCCGTTGCCGTTCTTCTGCTTGCTTCGTTGCTGTTGCCAGTCCTTCCCTACATGCTCGCCTTTGCCGCAGGAGCTATGTTCTATGTTGTGGTCGAAGAACTGATACCTGAAGCCTCCAGCGGTCAGCACTCCAACCTCAGCACCATCGGCTTTGCCGTCGGTTTCGTTCTGATGATGGTGCTCGATGTGGTAATGGGGTGAATTCCTAACAAACTATAAATCCCAAGCCGAAATGATGTCGACTTGGGATTTTTTGTCTATATTTGCAGAGCATTAATTACTAACTAAATGATTAATTATGAGTAAGATTCTTATTTTACAGGGTTCTCCGAGAGCCAATGGTAACACCGCTTGGATGGCGGAGGAGTTTAAGAAGGCTGCCGAGGCAGCAGGTCATGAGGTGACGCTGGTCAGCGTGGCACGCAAGAAGATTGCAGGCTGCTTGGCTTGCGAGTACTGTCACAATAAGGGTAATGGCGCCTGCATTCAGAAGGATGACATGCAGGAACTGTATCCGCTGATGAACGAGGCCGAGGTGCTGGTGCTGGCTGCGCCCATCTACTACTTCACACTCTGCGCCCAGATTCAGGCTCCCATCCAGCGGATGTACAGCGTCAACAAACCCGCCAACGTCAAGAAGATGGCACTGCTCGTGTCTTCCTACTCTCCTGGTGTCTATGACGGAGCCACTGCCGAGTTCCGCGACATCTGCAACTACTGGCAGGTCGAGAACATGGGCATCGTCACTGCCAAGCTCGACGAGCAGAAGACCGACGAAACCAAGCAGAAGGTGGTAGCACTCGTAAACAAATTATAGGAAGATTATGTTAGGAAACTTTTCTTATTACAATCCCACCAAGTTGTATTTTGGTGATGAGTCCTTGGACTTCCTCAAGGACGAACTGAAGGGCTACGGCCCCGTGGTGCTGCTAAACTACGGCAGCGGCAGTGTGAAGCGCAACGGTATCTACGACCAGGTGGTGGCCATCTTGAAGGAGGCTGGTAAGACCATCGTGGAGAACCCTGGCGTGATGACGAATCCCACATTGGAGAAACTGAACGAGGGCGTAAAAATTGCCCGCGAGAACAATGTTGACCTGATTCTTGCTCTTGGCGGTGGTAGCGTATGCGACTACTCGAAGGCAGTGGCTGCATCGGTGTATTACGAGGGCGACTACTGGAAGAAGTTCTGGTTGAAGCAAGAGAATCCCGCAGCCGACCAGCGACTGTTGCCCGTAGGCTGCGTACTGACGATGGCTGGTACTGGCTCCGAGATGAATGCCGGCACGGTGATTACCGATGCAGAGCATACGTTCAAGGTGGGCCACGTGTTCGACAGCCGCCTGATGCCGAAGTTCTCTATCCTGAATCCGAAGTTCACGATGACCGTGCCCCTCGACCAGATGAAGGCGGGCATCTACGACATCATGAACCACATCATGGAGCAGTACTTCTCCGACTTCGACGACAACACCAGCGACTATCTCTCTGAGGGTCTGATGCGCTCGGTAATTACCAGCAGCCGCATTGCCGTGAAGAATCCGCAGGACTACGAAGCCCGCTCGAACATCATGTGGACGGCCACCTGGGCACTGAACACCCTCATCGGACTGGGTAAGAAGGAGGACTGGATGGTACACATGATTGGTCACAGCGTGGGAGCCTGGACACACGCCCCTCACGGCTATGCACTGGCTTCCGTCTCGATGGCGTACTATCGCAGAGCGATGGAAAATGGCTTGCCCAAGTTTGCCCGCTTTGCGCACAACGTCTGGGACATCCCCACAGAAGGTAAGACCGAGCGCGAACTGGCCGAAGCTGGACTTGCAGCCCTGAAGGAGTGGATGCTGGAGATTGGTCTGCCACTCACCATCAGCGAACTCGGTGCCACAGCCGACATGATTCCCGGCATCACCGAAACCACCGTCGTCTATCCCGCCGGCTACCTGAACCTGACAAAAGAGGATATAGCGAAGATATTGAAAGATTCGATTTAGTGAGAGCAGAGTCAAGTTTACTTGAACTCTGCCGAGTGTGAGAATCTTCGTAGAATTACAAGGAAAGCATGTAGAAAAACTATGGCGGCATCATCATTTTTTTGTACTTTTGTCAACGCGTAATGCCAAATGTTACTTACCTTATGAAAAAGTATATTGTATTGGTGCTGATGGCTGTCGTGGCAGCAGGCGCAGGTGCTCAGGACGTGAGCGTGAATCGGGGTCGTTTGCATCTGGGCGACGACATGAGTTGGGCAAAGCCCGAAATGGACGATGCCTCGTGGAGCGAGATTGACATCACGAAGCAATGGGACAAGCAGGGATTCCCGCAGAACACCAATGCCTACGGCTGGTATCGCATTCACGTGACGATTCCCAAGAGCCTGTTTGAGGGCGCCGACCAGCAGAATGCCCTCATCCTGCACATGCCCAAGGCCGATGATGTGGACGAATGCTACATGAACGGCAAACTGATTGGCTCCACGGGCCGTATGCCTACCAATGCGGCGGGCTATTTCCCTGCGAGCAATGCGGTTCGCAACTATGTGGTGGATGTCAGGGGGGACGGTGTTCGTCTGGATGCAGATAACGTGATAGCCGTTCGCGTCTATAATCGCGGTGGTTCTGGCGGTTTGTACAACAATCCCTTGACGATTTCCTGCCCCAAGGCTGCCGACGGCCTCTCCATGAGCCTCACGGATACGAACATTGGGCAGTACCACTACGACATAGAAATCAACAATGCCTATCTGAACGCTACCAACGGAACGCTGGACGTGACGATTACTGACCGCGAGACGGGCGCCAAGGTGAAGTCCCTGACGAAGAAGATTTCCCTCAAGCGAAACAAGCCCGTGCGCGTGACCGTGCCCTACACCATGGACAGGATGTGCCAACTGACGGTAACCTACACCGATGCGAAGACGGGAAAGGTGCTGAGCGAAAGCCGGCAACTGAAATACGTACTGACGCCAGCGGCTCCTGCCACGCCTCGCTTCAACGGAGCTCCCGTGTGGGGCGTGCGCCCAGGCTCTCCCGTCATCTATCGCTTCCCCGTTTCGGGCGAGAAACCCATGAAGTTCACCTGCAGCGACCTTCCCGAAGGCCTTCAGCTCACAGAAAACGGCGTGCTCACCGGAAAGATTGACAAGCCAGGCACTCTGACCTTCACCGTAATTGCCGAGAACGCCAAGGGAAAGGCCTCGCAGGAGTTCACGCTGAAGGTGGGCAGAGACATGATTGGCCAGACGCCACCCATGGGCTGGAACTCGTGGAACTGCTGGGGACTGACCGTAACGCAGGAGAAAGTGATAGCCTCTGCTCAGGCGCTCATCGACAAGGGCTTGGTCGACTATGGCTACAGCTACATCAACATCGACGACGGATGGGAAGCCCCTGAGCGCAACGCCGACGGCACGCTCGACGCCAACGAGAAGTTCCCCTCGATGAAAGGACTCGTCGACTGGCTCCACGAACGTGGCCTGAAGTTCGGCATCTACAGCGCCCCCGGTGCAACCACCTGTGGCGGCTATCTGGGCAGCCTTGGCTACGAGAAGCAGGATGCCGAGGTCTGGAACCGCTGGGGCGTGGATTACCTGAAATACGACTGGTGCAGCTACGAGAATGTGCGAGTACAAGAGAATGACTGGGGCTTTGCCAGTTGCCTACGTCCCTATCTGCTGATGGAGAAGTTCCTGCGACAGCAGCCTCGCGACATCTTCTACAGTCTCGGCCCGTTGGGAGGCACGCAGGTCTATCTCTGGGGTCTGTATTGCGACGGCAACAGTTGGCGCACGGCACAGGACATCAACGACACCTGGCACTCCATCTACGACGTCGGCTTCCGTCAGCAGTTGGGCAAATCGCAGTATTCCTCCATCGGACATTGGAACGACCCCGACATGCTGGTCGTTGGCAAGGTGGGCTACGGACTGGGCGAAAACACCAACGGTCTGCGCGAGACACGCCTGACACCTGACGAGCAATACACCCACATCACGCTGTGGACACTCGTCGCCTCCAACATGCTCATCGGCTGCGACATCGCCCAGATGGACGACTTCACGCTGAGCCTCCTCAGCAACAACGAGGTGAATGCCATCGACCAGGACATCCTCGGCAAGCAGGCCGACCGCGTGTTCAAGGACGACAACATTGAGATTTGGGCCCGTCCCTTGGCAGACGGCGGTCAGGCCGTCGGCATCTTCAACGTCGGCGACAACGACGTAACTTACACGTTGGACAATTCTCAATTTTCAATTTTGAATTTTCCGCTCGGCCCGCAGGGACGCTTGCCAGAGCAAGAATTTTCAACCGTTCGCGACCTGTGGCGCCAGAAGAACCTGTCGTCGAACGAACGCACATGGATGATTCCCGCACACGGATGCCGCTACCTGAAACTGATGTAGGCAACTAATAATATTATACCGATGAACTGGACGATTACATGGACGAAGCCTACCACCAGAAACGCTACCACTTCGTCCAGTCCCTGTGGGGCATGCTCATCGGCCTGATACCTTGCCTCGTCGGCTCCGCCTTCTACACCTTGTTATTCTGTTAACTACTATGATACATTTTAACTACTATGATACATTTGGAAAGTGATTACAACAATGGCGCGCACGAGGCGGTGCTGCGGCATTTCATGGAGACGAATGCAGAGCGGACACAGAGCTATGGTGATGACCGCTTCAGCGAGCAGGCTCGCACACTGATTCGCGAAGCTTGCAAGGCTCCAGATGCCCAAATCTGGTTCCTCGCTGGCGGTACGCAGACCAACGCCACGATTATTGACTGTGTGCTGCAGCCTTACGAGGGCGTGCTGTGTGCAGAAACGGCGCATATCAACGTACACGAGGCGGGAGCCGTAGAGTTCACAGGGCATAAGGTCATCGCGTTGCCGGCTCATGATGGTAAGCTCACAATCGGGGACTTGCAGGCCTGGCTCAAGGCTTATTTTGCCGATGAAACCGCCGAACACATGGTGCGGCCTGGGATGGTCTATATCACGTTCCCCACTGAGTTGGGAACTCTTTACACGCTCGATGAACTGAGGGCGTTGCATGAAACTTGCAAAGAGTATGGTTTGCTGCTCTACGTGGATGGTGCGCGTCTGGCCTACGGACTGGCGGCGAGCGAGGACGTGACGCTGCCGCTGCTGGCACAACTGGCGGACATCTTCTATATCGGTGGAACTAAATGCGGTGCGCTGTGCGGTGAGGCGGTGGTGTTTCCTCATGGCAATGCTCCCAGCCACATGCTCAGCCGCATCAAACGCCACGGGGCGCTACTGGCGAAGAGCAGGGTAGTGGGTGTGCAGTTCGAGGCGCTGTTCACGAAAGTCGATGGCGAACCATTGTATATGACCATTGGCAATAAGGCCGTGGCGCTGGCCATGCGCCTGCGCAGCCTTTTCGTGGAGCGCATGGGTTACCAGCCATTCATCAACTCGCCCACGAACCAGCAGTTCTACATCATTCCCAACGATGACCTGCAGCGCCTGCGCCAGAACATTGGTTTCGAGGTCTGGTGTCCTGTGGATGACCGCCACACTGCCTGTCGCTTCGTCACCAGTTGGGCAACCACCGATGATGAGATTGATACATTGGAACAACCCCTTTTGTAATCGAGAGTCAAGAGCTACATCAATGATAAAATCAATTCGTATGAAGTACCCATGTGAAAACTGCAAGCTTGAAGTCGGATTGAAACATACAAGTGAGTTGACGGTATCGGATTCCGTTACCGCTATTCGGATGGGTTCTGGCGATTTGCCAGTCCTTGCCACACCAGCCATGCTGGCCCTGATGGAGAACGCTGCAATGCTGGCGGTTGCCGATGTCCTGCCTGAAGGTTGTACAACTGTTGGCGGCCATATCGAATCGACGCACTTGAAGCCCTCGAAGATTGGCGACAGAGTCTGTGCTACAGCAGAGGTCACCAAAGTAGATGGGAAGAGAATCGAGTTCAAGGTGGCTGCTTATTGTGGCGACGTACTGCTCGGCGCGGGCACACACCTGAGATTTATCGTGGATAAAGAACGCTTTATGTCCAAACTTTAATATGACACTACAGGAAGCTATCGAAGCCCGCCACAGTGTAAGGGCATATAAAGACCAACCTTTGGCAGAGGATGTTGTCAAGGTGTTAGAAGAGAAAATCGCGACTCTGAACCGTGAGAGCCAGTTGCACATACAACTCATCCTAAACGAGCCGAAGGCATTCTTGGGGACGTTGGCAAAATACGGAAGGTTCCGCAATGTCAGCAACTACATTGTCATGGCCGGGAAGAAGACTGATGACCTTGACGAGCGCGCGGGCTACTACGGAGAGCAATTGGTGCTGCTGGCTCAGACGCTGGGCTTGAACACCTGCTGGGTGGGACTCAGCTACTCTAAGGTGCCAGGCACGTATGTGCTTGACGAGGGCGAGAAGATAGCCTGCTATATCGCCTTGGGCTACGGCCAGACTCAGGGAACGGGGCATAGGATAAAGTCTGTCGATCAAGTGAGTCGCTCGGTCGTAAGGACGACTGACTCGTCCAAGAATGCAAGTGATGCCACTCCCACGTGGTTCCGCAAGGGTGTTGAAGCGGCCCTGCTTGCTCCTACTGCCGTGAACCAGCAGAAGTTTTCATTCGAATATGTCGGCATGAGTGATGGCCGTCATCAGGTACATGCCAAGAAAGGCTTTTCGCTGATTGGCTATACCCAGATGGACTTGGGCATCGCCAAGTATCACTTCGAGATTGGTGCCGGAAAGGATAACTTTGAGTGGGTGTAATATTTTCTTATGGCACATTATTCAAAGAGACGAAATAATTTGCAAATACCAACAATTATAGTTTAATTTGCATAGCATTCCAAGTAATTAATGTATATAACCATGAGAAGATTCTACTTTCTGGCAATTGCTTTTTTATGGTCGTTAATGATTCATGCAGTTACTGTTGAGGTTGACGACATCGCGTATTATATCAATCTGAAGACCGGCTTAACGGAAGTAACCAGTAACGCTACTCATCCTTATAGTGGTGACATTGTCATAAAAGAGACGATTGTCTATGAGGGAAACGAATACACGGTGACAGGCATAGGTGATAGAGCCTTCTTTCAAAAGAATATCACGTCTGTTACTTTCCCTAAGAGCATCACCTCAATAGGAGTGGCTGCTTTCATGTATTGTAACTCTCTGACTTCTATAGAAATACCAGAACACGTAACGGTTATTCCTACAGATGCGTTCGGCGCATGTCAGAATTTGAAGCATGTGAAACTCCCTGAAGGCATCACAAGCATTGGCAATTCTGCTTTCAATAGTTGTTATGGGTTAGATTCTATCACTTTTCCCAACACGGTGGAAACCATCGAAGACTGGGCTTTTGCGAATTGCGAGCATCTTTCTTACGTCAAGATGCCTCAGCTACTCAAGAGAGTAGGCCAAGGCGCTTTTGGTTCATGTCCGTCTTTGGCTTACGTTGATATACCTGACCTTTCTTCATGGGCCATGATTACTTTTAACAATTATACCGCCAATCCATTGTATTATGCTAAGAAATTGATTGTTAATGGTGAAGAGATAACTGATTTGGTCATTCCTGACGACGTCACATATATAGGTAGTAATGCGTTCCGGTGTTGCATGAACCTCACTTCGGTAACAATTGGTAATCATGTTCGCAGTATTGGCTTGGGGGCATTCCAAGAGTGTTCCAATATCACTTCCATTATCATTGGTGAGGATGTAACCTCTATTGACAGATTGGTATTTTACGGATGTACGAAAGTGACCTCCGTTACCAGTTATCCAAGAAGGGTACCCACCACTAAGAGTGATGCCTTTGATGCTACTCTCCTCGAAAATGCCAAACTATATGTTGCTGGATCGGCATTCGATGAATACTATAGAAGCGATCCTTGGAAAAACTTCAAGGAAATTATAGAACTCAACATTCCCAAACACAACCTTACCTATTATCTTAATGACGTATTGTATAAATCATATACGCTGGAAGAAGGAGAATACATTACCCCAGAACCTGCTCCTGAAAAGGATGGATATACATTCTCCGGATGGAGCAAGATACCAGAAAGAATGCCCAAACATGATGTTACTGTAACGGGGTCTCTAACCTTGATGAGCCAGACCTTTACGCAGAACGGCATTCATTATCAGCTTTGGGTAAAGCCCCAGACAGCAGATGTTACAGGCGTCACCTTAGATGATATCAGTGATTTCTCTGGTCAAATAGACATACCTTCTACGTTGACTGTGGACGGAAAGACTTTTGACGTTACCGGCATCGGAGAACTTTCATTCTTCATGTGCGAGCGTTTGAACTCCGTCTCAATACCTGCGAGCGTAACGTCCATCGGCAAACAGGCTTTCGAGGGGTGTATGCTTCAGAATGTGTTCGTAGAGAATGCATATACTCAGATACTTGACAATTCATTCTCGCAAGCTACCTACAACCACGCCATGCTGTATATTCCAAAGGACGAATGGATGGAAGCGGTCTATCACGGAGATTTCTGGCGATTTATCAACATTCGCGAAACGGTTACCAATACTGGCAACTTATCGGAGATGCAGGCTTATACCATGATGGACAGAAACACATTTGGCTACATGGTGTATGATGCCGCAAACGACAGAACGGCAATGACGGATGCATACTACAATGTTGACGAGAACGCTCTCAACAACTGCTGGCAGATTATGAAAAAGGATGGCAGTGACTACCTTTATAATATTGGTGCAAGTAAATACGCCACGTTCAATGCAGATGGTCAGATGACACTGACAGAGCGTCCTTTCACTATCAATCTGGAAAATGGGCAAGACGGAGTGATTATTGGCAATAACACCCAAAAGCAATGGGCTTTTGTGCTGAACAACAAGGTGCAAGCTAAGGATGTCATCATAGACAGCGTAGGAAAGATAGCTTTTGAATCTGACGCACCTAATCAGTATTACCTGATAAATGGTATGACGACAACAAAATCTCGCAAAGGCCTTGTCATTATCAAATCAAAAGACAGAAAGACGAGGAAGACTGTCATGTGAACAGGAGAGACGGGCTTTAGATTCTCTCTTCCCGATGTTTTACTTCTTCCGAGGTAATCTGTAATTATTGCCGAGTAGGCTCGAGCCTATTCATAATCATATATCAATTTTGTTAATAATTGGGTTCAAAGGTAGCAAATATTCGATGACTTTTTGTACTTTTACACGCAGCTTTAATGTTTTGTGAAAAAATAGTCCAAATTATATGTGTAAGATGATAGCTTGCTGTGGCATCAACTGCGAGACCTGTGAGGCTCGCATTGCCACGATGAAGAATGACGACAAGATGCGCGTTGAGGTTGCGAAGAAATGGTGCGAGATGAATCACACCGACCAGATCACGCCTGAGACCATTAATTGCACAGGTTGCCGCGTGGAAGGCATTAAGTTCTACTTCTGCAGCCACCTGTGCGAGGTGCGTCAATGTGTAACAGCCAAGGGCTATGAGACTTGTGGCGAGTGCCCCGACAAGAACACTTGCAAGAAAGTTGGCGTTATCTGGGAAAACTGTGCCGAGGCGAAGGAAAATTTAGAGGCTATGCGCTATAGAGAAGAACCCATCGAATGTGTAAAAGATCATGTTCTCCAGATACATAAGCAAATATATGCCAAATATAATGGTGATTTTGACAGGATCTATACAGAAGGGTACAACAGCAAGTCCTATACGGGTAGGGTCATTGAGCCAGGAAAGGTTTATGAACTGAGTTATTTGGAATGTACGTGCCCTAAAGTTAAATGTGGGTTGAGAAACAATCCGCAGCAGTGTGAGTGCTCGCGACAGAGCATTCTATATATTTTATCGCAACTTGAACCAGACAGCCAGTTCGATGTTCGGATTGAAAATACGATTCTCAGGGGGAGCGACCGCTGTACATTCCGTATAATGCGATTAAGCGAAAGCAGAATCAAGCACGCTTGAATTATGCTGAGCGATAGCATTATGCGCGTAAGCGAATAACAAGACATGAGGGTATTTATTTAAGGAGAAACTGATGGAAACAGAAAGGATATTATTGCGCCCTTGGCGAAACCTGCATTGACGCGAACCAGAACCCGCCAAGCCTCTTCACAATGCTTAAATCGGCGGGTCGTTTTATTTTCTTATGGCACATTCTTCAAAGACTTACAGATTGCGTGATTAGGTAAGCATAAAGCAGAGCTTGCTTAATAAATCTTATAAATCCCAAGGCATTTTCACCATGCTTTGGGATTTTTTTCGTATCTTCGCAACGATAATTCACAAATAAAACAACTGCGAGGGACATAAGACGCTTAATGAAAACTGCTACAAACACATACGCATTATTCTTTGACATTGACGGGACGCTGGTGAGTTTCAAGACTCACGAGATTCCGGCATCTACTGTCGATGCGCTGACGCAGGCCAAGAAGAACGGCTCGCGGGTGTATATTGCCACAGGCCGTCCGCCGGTTATCATCACAAACCTTGGTGCCATCGAACAGCTCATTGATGGTTACATCACCACCAACGGCGCATTGTGTTTCGTGGGCGACGAGCTTGTTTACAGCCAACCCATTCCCAAGGAGGATGTGATGACTTGCGTGGAGGACTCACGGGAGAAGGGCTACAGCCTGATTGTGGTAGGCCGAAAGGGCGTGGCGGTGCTCGACCCGACGGGCGATGTCGACCGCATCTTCCGACGGATGCTTGCCGTCAAGGAACTCAGCCAGGCCTCGCCCTTGGAGGAGGTGCTGCAACAGGACATCCTGCAACTGACACCTTTCTTCCCGGCATCATACGAGACGGAACTGCTGTCGCGCATGCCGCACTGCGTGTCGGGCCGCTGGCATCCAGAGTTCACGGATATCACGGTCAACGGTGCCGACAAGGGCAAGGGCATTCTGGCGATGGCCAGGCATGAGGGATTCGACCCCAGCCACACCATTGCCTTTGGCGACGGAGGCAACGACAGCTCCATGATTCGGCAGGCAGGCATAGGCATCGCTATGGGTAACGCCATTGACACGCTGAAGGCGCAGGCCGACTACATCACTACCTCTGTAGATGACGACGGCATACTGAACGCCCTCAGACATTTCCAAGTGATATAATATGAAAAAGACAGTTACAATGATTCTGATGGTGCTTGCGACCACGATGGTTGGGGCGCAGGATCTGACACATTACAAACGAGTGATAAAGGAGCTGAGCAGCGCCAAGTATCAGGGGCGCGGCTATGCCAAGGACGGTGCCAACAAGGCAGGACGATTCTTGCAGCGGGAGTTCGAGAAGGCTGGCGTGGACGAAGTGACGCTGCAGCCCTTCAAACTGGACATCAACACCTTCTGCGGCAAGATGCAGCTGTGGACTGACGGCAAGAAACTGCGTGCTGGCGTGGATTTCTCCATGCGAGAGTATTCGCCTGGCGTGAAGGGCGAGTTCCCTGTCTATCACGTCGATACGCTGAACTACAATGCCGACCACATGTTTGCCGACCTTGCCAAGCCCGAATACGCCAACTGCCTCGTGGCTTGCGATTTCTGGTTCACCTACAAGCATCGCAAAGATTTTTCTCGTCTGCAAAAGTTGGGTGAGTGCAACAATGCGGGACTTATCTATACATGGGAATCTCCCATTAAATTTTTCAAGGCATACGGCGAGAGGGTGGTGGACAAGCCCATCATCTGGGTGACGCCTGAAGCCATCGAGGGTGTGCAGCGCGTGAAGGCAGACGTCGATAATAAGTTCATGAAAGGCTACGAATGTTTCAACGTCATTGCTAAGGTTGCTGGCGAGCGGCACGACAGTTGCTACGTCTTCACCGCCCACTACGACCATCTGGGCAATCTGGGCAAGAAGGTCTTCTATGCCGGTGCCAACGACAATGCCTCGGGCACTGCTGCCGTCGTCACCCTCGCTGCCTACTACGCCCAGCATCGTCCGCCCTACGATATGTACTTCATCGCTTTCTCCGGCGAGGATGCCAACTTGCGCGGCTCTACGTGGTACGCCGAGCATCCCATTGTGCCGCTCTCGCAAATCAAGTATCTGTTCAATATCGATATGATTGGCGACAACAACCCCGTGCAATATTGCGAGGTCAGCGACGAGGGTATGCGCGGCTACAAGCTCTTCGAGAGAATCAATGCGGAGAAGCACCACTTCGAGGCCCTGCATCGTGGCGACTTGGCAGCCAACAGCGACCACTATCCCTTTGCCACACGCCACGTGCCCTGCATCTTCCTTGAGAACGAGAAGGGCGATGCCTTCCAATACTACCACACCATCTTCGATACCTACAAGACTGTCCGTTTCGACAGCTACGAACCCGTATTCCGCTTGGTGCGCGACTTCGTGGAGCAGTATCGGTAAATGTGGAAAACGCTCACGCAAACCTACTAAAACTATAAAAATATGAGAAAACTAATGTTCTGCCTCGTGGCAATGATGGGCGTAATGACCCTTTCGGCACAGAATAGTGTGTATGATTTCACGGTGAAGGACGATGCCGGCAAGGACGTGTCGCTCGCCGAGTACAAGGGTAAGGTGCTGCTGATTGTGAACACGGCAACGCGATGCGGATTCACACCACAGTACAAGGAACTGGAGGCTCTGTATGAGAAATATGCCAAGGACGGATTCGAGATTCTTGACTTCCCCTGCAACCAGTTTGGCCAGCAGGCTCCCGGTACCATTCAGGAGATTCACCAGTTCTGCACGGCAAACTTCGATATCCAGTTCCCGCAGTTCGACAAGATAGAGGTGAACGGAGCCAACGAGCACCCGCTCTACACTTTCTTGAAGGCACAGAAGGGCTTCGGCGGTTTCGACACGAACGACCAACGGGGCAAGATGATGGACGGGATGCTTCGCAAGCAAGATGCGGACTACGACAAGAAGGCTGACATCAAGTGGAACTTCACCAAGTTCCTCGTCAGTCGCGACGGACAGGTGATGAAACGCTACGAACCGACGGATAAGATGAGCGACATCGAGGCAGACATGCAGCTGGAGGTCCGCTCGGCCCCTTGGGACGCTTGCCTAAGCAAGAATCCCGTGCTCAGCAATATCATGGGGCGTCGCTCCATCCGCAAATACCTCGACAAGCCTGTGGAGCATGAGAAACTGGAGGCCGTAGCACTGGCTGGCATCAATGCTCCGAGTGCGATGAACCGACAGAACTGGGCAGTAAGAATCATCGAGGACCAGAAACTGATGGCAGATGTGAAGGGACAAACCCGCAATGCTCCTAACCTTATCTGTGTCTGTGCTCCGGCAGAAGGCAGGTTTGACCTTGACGCAGGTCTCATGGGGCAGAACATGATGTTGGCAGCGCAATCCTTGGGTCTCGGCACCTGCATCCAGACAGGCCCCATCCGTTTCCTCACCACAGACGAGCGTGCCAAAGCCTTCCGCGACAGCCTCGACATCCCTGAAGGCTATAAACTGCTTTACGTCATCTCCATCGGCTATCCCGACGAGCAGCCCAATGCCAAGCCCCGCGATGCCTCGAAGGTGAAGTTCATAAAGTAGATTTTACAATAGTCGGTAAGCACCGCCGCCCATCAGTCGGACGATACCGCGCATTTCCAAGTCGAAAAGCAGGCTGCTCAATCGACCTATGGGAAAGTTGGTTTCTACGGTCAGCGTGTTCAAGTGTTTCCCTTCCGAGCCTTTCAGCGCCTGATAAACGAGTTTCTCATCATCGGTCAGCTCAGGGAATAATTCCCGTTGAATTGGGGCTTTTTCGGTTTTTTTCGTAACCCAGCCCATCGCCTCGACAAAGTCTTCTGCCGATTGCAGGAGGGAGGCGCGGCTGTCATGAATCAGTCGATTGCAACCCGCAGACACCGCATCGCCGATGCGACCTGGAACGGCAAAAACATCGCGCCCGTAGTCTATGCTCAGTTCGGCAGTGATGAGGCTGCCGCCTTTTTCGGCACTCTCCACTACTATTGTGGCATCGGCGCTGCCTGCCACGATGCGGTTGCGGCTTACGAAATTCAACTTTTCGGCTGTGCTTCCGCTCATGAACTCCGTCAGCAGTCCGCCCTGCGTCAGCATTTCTATAGCCGTCTGCCGGTGCATGCGGGGGTAGATTTGGTCTAATCCGTGGGCCAGCACCCCGACGGTCGGCAATTGGTTGGTAAGTGCTTGGCGATGGGCGCAGATATCAATGCCGTAGGCCAGTCCGCTGACGACCAGCGCATCGGGACACAGCGTGGCAAGGTCACGCATGAAATGTATGCAGAAGTCCCTGCCGTATTCCGTCGCTTTTCGCGTGCCTACCACGCTCAGGATATGACGGCTGTTCAGGTCGGCATTCCCCCGATAAAACAGCAGGATGGGTGCATCGGGACATTCGCGCAGTCGGGCAGGGTAGTCCATATCGTCACGGAGAAGGATTCGGATTCGACTTTTGCGGGCAAATTCCATTTCCTCTTCGGCGCGTTTCACATGTTTGCTCATTTGTGCGACGGCGGCAACTAAACGGTCCGAAGCCTCGGGGATAAGTTGTTTCAGGTCGGTATGGACCTCGAACAAGGTCGTAGCTGACCCCGCCGTATCGAGCAGCGTTTGCTGTACTTGTGACTGATAGGGTAGCACACGCGTCAGCGCCATGCTGTAAAGAATCTCTTGTTCGTTGTTCATGATTATTCTATATGGGCTAAATGGACTGAGGGGTTAAAAACAGGTTGTCTATTTCGGGACAATTGGCAACCAGTTCGCCATTCACAACCGCCACGATGTCCACCTTGGCGCGGCAGGCCAGTTTCTCGTCGGGCAATCTCACAATGTCTTGATGGAAGACGTAGCGCACACCTTCCTTTTCCACTCGTGTACGCACGGCAAATTCATCCCTGCTCCTCAATGGGGTTTTATAAGCCAATGTGATGCGTGCCACCACGGCGTCAATGCCTTTTTGGTGCAGGTCGGCAAATGAGGCGCCCAACTCCAGTAGCATCTCATGACGGGCATGCTCGGTATAATGTTGGTAGTTGGCATTGTTTACAATACCCTGCAAGTCGCATTCGTAGTCGCGCACCTTCATCTTGATTTCGTGTGTCATAGTTTAGAGCTTAAATATTCGTAACCGAAACTGCATCGCAGGCAATCGTGCCGGTCGCAGTATTTCTTTTTCAGCTGTATTAGTGCCTGACTGTCGGCAGCCGTGTCCACCTTCAGTCCGCAGGCCTCCCACTGGCGCAGGATATAGTTTTGTTCTGCCGGCAAGTCGCGCAACAGGTCTAAAACCCGTTCGCGCAGTTCCCCGTCGTTGTGGGTTATGGCATAGGTGTAAAGTATGGGGACAACGGTGTTGATGACAATCAGATTTTGCGACCCACGGCTCAGGTGCAATGCACGTTTCGGGATGGGACAGCCGAACATTAGGTGTTCGTGCCAGTAGGGCGATGTTTCTGTCACAATGATTTTCCGAAGCTCATCCAGGCTGTTCTCCTTCATTAAGGCGTCTTTCAGGTTCGACAGGTTCACGTTACCCTTGTGGTACATCCATGCCAGTTCGGCCAGTCGGATGTGGGGGAAGTTTTGTGGCCTCAGTCTCAGATATTTCCATTGCTGGTAGGGCATGATGGCTCCCAATCCGAATAAATGCCTTTGGTATGAGAATTCGTGTTGCAACTGCAGAAAGTAGTCGTCGGGCTGTGCATGCTGAGCCAGGCTACTCGTCTCTAAAAGTCCTGCCATACCCAGGAAGATTGCCTCTATTTGAAACAGTTCATCGCGGTGTTTCCCTGTCTTGTCCAGCGGAATGCGTTGCGCCCATGTCTCAAAGGCATCACCGTTGAGTCCGAAGCCGAAGTTGCGGGCCAGGGTCACGAACAGCGCCCATTCCCAATTGCCTTGGGTGTTGCGGAGCCTCAGTTCCACCTGCCGTGCCCTTTCCTCCAACCTTTCCACCACGAGGGTATCCATCCAAGAATGTACCTTGAACGTATTGATGTGTGGGATGATGCGATAGCAGGGTGGATAGTCCTCAGTTTGCTGCAGCAGTTCATAGCGCAGATGCAGGTCGGCGGGAATGTCCAGTTGCAGTTGAGGCAGTTGTTTGCCCGAAGCCGTTGTAACATCGCTGTCAATCACCGAAGCCACGTGGAGCACCACGTTGTCGTAGGCAGCGTCCGTATCGTGTCCGTGGCGGTACCAGTCGCTCGACTTTAGGTGTATCTCTACATTTCCTGCCCACAGTGTGTTGCCGATGCGCACTTTGGCATTGAAAAAGTCGGGGCCTGCGTTTGTGTTCTTCAGCCCTGGGTCAATGATTTCCAGTTCCTGCCCATCCGTTGTGAGTAGTGCTTTCAGTGGCAGAAGTTTATGTTTCCAGACGTAATGAAGTAGTTTCTCCACGGTTTAATTCTTAAAAATACCTAACAAAAGTACGCTTTTTGCTCCGAATTACCTATCTTTGCACAAAATTTTATGCTAAAGATATGAAAATTGCTTTGATTGGATACGGCAAGATGGGTCGTATGATAGAAGAAATCGCCCTGAGCCGTGGTCATGAGATTGTGTGTGTCATTGATATTGACAACCAGCAAGACTTCGATTCGCCCCAGTTCAAAAGTGCTGATGTGGCTATCGAATTCACGGCTCCCCATGTGGCCTATGACAATTACCTGAAGGCTTTCCGTCATAACGTAAAGGTGGTTAGTGGCAGCACAGGCTGGATTCCCCAGCATGGCGAGGAGGTGCAGCGCCTCTGTGCCGAAGAGGGGCAGACTCTGTTCTGGAGTTCGAACTTCAGTCTGGGAGTTACGATATTCCGTGCCGTCAACCGCTACCTGGCACGCATCATGAACCAGTTCGACACATATCGTCCTACGTTGGAGGAGGTGCATCATATCCATAAACTCGACCATCCCAGTGGAACTGCCATTACTTTGGGCGAGGAACTGGTGGCCGAAGTTGACCGTTTGTCCGGCTGGCAGTTTGGACAACTCACCCAGCCAGATGGCACTGTCGAAGGAACCACGGATGTTCCAGCAGACGAATTGCGCATCGATAGCATCCGTCGCGACGAGGTGCCTGGCATCCATAGCATTACTTGGGATAGCGAAGCCGACCGCATTACGATAACCCATGATGCCCACAGTCGACGGGGCTTTGCCCTTGGTGCCGTGCTCGCTGCCGAATATACGGCTCAGCACAGCGGCCTGCTCACTATGGATGATTTGTTTAACTTCTAGTTAATTATACTTTCGGTAGTTAAAATGGAATTTAAAGTGGAAGTTAATTCGCTACGCTCATGGGAGTTAAAAAGGACAACACCAAAAGAGGACTGTCGTCCAGCCAGCTTGCTGGCTTAACTTCCTGCGCGAAGCGCATAACTCCCTATTTAACTTCATTTTATAACTCCAAAAACTTGAATTAGTTTATATAGCTCTTTATGAAAAAGAAAGAAGAAAAGAAAGTTACTTGGAAGGATTGGGCCCAAGGTATTGGCTTCAGTATTGCCCTCATCGTCTTCCTTGTCTGGATACGTGCTTCTTGGTGGGGTTACCTGACCGTGCCTTTTGTTTTCGATGCCTACGTTACCCGTAAGGTGAAATGGGGTTGGTGGAAGGAACTGGAGAATCCCGTTTCCCGAACTATCATGAGTTGGGTTGACGCTATCGTTTTTGCCCTTGTGGCTGTCTATTTTGTCAATATCTATTTTTTCCAGAACTACACCATTCCATCGAGTAGTTTGGAGAAAAGTCTTCTGGTGGGCGATTATCTTTATGTGTCCAAAACGGCTTATGGTGCTCGTGCCCCGATGACGCCGCTCTCCATGCCCTTGTGCCAACACACCTTGCCCTTTGGCGAGGTGCAGAGCTATATTGAGTGGCCGCAGTGGGAGTATAAGCGCATCTCACCCAAACCCGTTCAACTGAACGACATCGTAGTCTTCAACTATCCTGCAGGCGATACCGTTGCCCTGCACCAGCAAAACAGAGACTACTATGGCATCTGCTATGGTTATGGGCGACAAATCTATGAACAGAATTTCGGTAGTGTGGAACTTGACAGCTTGGATGTGCTTACTCAGCGTCGCTTTTTTGAGCAGTTCCGTCAACTGGGTGCCGACTATGTGGCAGCAGATCGTCAGCAGTTCGGTGATGTAGTCAGCCGTCCTGTTGACCGTAGGGAGAATTACGTAAAGCGTTGCGTAGGCCTGCCCGGACAGACGTTGGAAATCAAGGACCGCATCGTGTATCTCGACGGCAAGGCGAACAAGGAGCCAGATAACGTGCAGTACATCTATCAGGTAGAACTCCTTCAGGGTTCCCTCCCCGAGGACTTCATCCGTGAGATAGGCCTTTCGTTCGAAGACTATCGGAATCTCTACAACGGTGGTGTGTGTCCGCTTACTGCCAAGATGGTCGAGGCCATGCGCCAGCGTACCGATTTGGTTGGTAAGATTGAGTTGATATCGGAGACCGATGACACAAATCTATACCCCCTGAACGGTAACAAACATTGGACGGTGGACAACTATGGTCCCATTTGGATTCCAGCAAAGGGAGCCTCTATCACGCTGAACCTCGAAAACCTGCCCATCTATGAGCGTTGCATCAAGGAATATGAAGGCAACAAACTGGAGGTTACAGACCAAGGCGATATTCTTATCAATGGGGAGAAAGCCACCTCGTATACCTTCAAGATGGACTACTACTGGATGCAGGGTGACAATCGCCATTGTTCGGCGGATTCGCGCTATTGGGGCTTTGTACCAGAGGACCATATCGTGGGTAAGCCCATCATGATTTGGTTCTCCAAGAGTCCCGACTACAGCATCTTTGACGGGGGTATTCGATGGAAGCGTCTCTTCCGTTGGGTAAAGAATATGAACTAAGTCATTGTAGGTTGTCAAAGGAGCCCTTAGGTTTTTCTATAAACCATGATTCTTCCCAGTTACTACCTCGCTCCTGTTTCGTACTACGCCCAATTGGCGCAGGGGTCGTTGGTGACAATCAATCTCGACGAAGCCTATCGTAAACAAACACTTCGCAATCGTTGCTACATCGCATCGCCAAATGGTCCCCTGTCGCTCACCATTCCCGTGGTGAAGTTCGTGCCTTACCACACTCCCATGCGCGACATCCGCATCAGCGACCACGGCAATTGGCGTCATTTGCATTGGAATGCTCTTGTGAGCAGTTACCGCCGTACTCCATTCTTTGAATTTTATGCCGATGACTTCGCCCCTTTTTACGAAAAGAAGTGGGAATTTCTGGTCGATTATAACCAAGCCCTTCAAGACCTTATATGCCAGGAGATAGGAGACTTCCTTCCTGTTTCTTCCCCGAGGCGAGAGGCACCTTATTATCAACTCTTCGCGGACCATCACGGTTTTATGCCCGACCTGAGTATTGTAGATTTATTGTTTAACATGGGCCCTGAAACGATTTTTTACCTATGATTGAAACCACAACCCTCGACAATGGTTTACGTATTGTCTGCGATCAACGACCAGGACAGGTTGTATATTGCGGCCTGGCCGTGAATGCCGGAACCCGCGACCAACAGCCAGATGAACCAGGAATGGCTCATTTCATAGAACACATGTCCTTCAAGGGGACTCATCGCCGCCGAGCATGGCACATTATCAACCGCATGGAAGCAGTAGGCGGTGACCTGAATGCTTACACAGGAAAGGAACATACTGTCTATTATTGCAGTACATTGCGCCAGCATTTGTCACGTGCTCTCGACCTCCTGTTCGACATAACTCTCTCAAGCACTTATCCGCAGCATGAGATAGACCGCGAAGTGGAGGTGGTTTCCGATGAAATCGAGAGTTACAACGATTCACCAGCCGAACTTATCTATGACGATTTCGAAGGTCTCCTCTTTCAGGGTCACCCTCTTGGTTACAATATTTTGGGCGATGCCGATAGTCTGCGCCAGTATCAGACGTCCAACCTCCAGCGTTTCGTTCGTCGTCTCTATCATCCTGCTCGCATGGTGTTGTTCGTCTATGGCAATGTCACGCTGCGTGAAGTCGAACGCATGGCTGTCCGTTTGTGTAAGTCGGAAACTGGCGACGAGTCCTTCAATATCCGCCAAGCACCCGATTCCCAATTCACTAATTTCAATTACTCCTTAAAGAAAGATACCCATCAGGCTCATGTTGTCGTGGGCTGCCGAACCTACCCCATGGGCGATACACGTTATGTGGGACTTTATTTGTTGAACAACATCTTAGGCGGACCAGGCATGAACTCGCGTTTGAATATGGCCTTGCGTGAGCGTCGCGGACTGGTTTACACCGTAGAAAGCAGTCTGACGGGATATACCGATACCAGTGTTTGGACGGCCTATTTGGGTTGTGACCATGCTGATATTGAGCGTTGTCGTCGGTTAGTTGCCGTCGAATTAAATCGGTTGTTGGACAGGCCGCTGTCCGAAAGTCAGCTTGCCGCTGCCAAACGACAGTTGCAAGGGCAGGCAGCCCTCTCGTGGGAAAATGGGGAGAACGTAGCCATCGGAATGGGACGGCGCATGCTTCATCTGGGGCAGACGCAGACATTGGAACAGTTCTGCCAGCAAATCGAAGGTCTCACTTCGCAGCAGTTATGGGACATTGCACGTGAGACGTTTGATCCTGCTAGTCTTGCCACTTTGGTCTATACACAATAGCTTCTCCCCCCTGTTTTTCACATAGTTTAAGAGAACTTGTTTTTGTGTTTCGTAAGAAATGCTTACCTTTGCAAGGCATTATGGTAAACTATAATAATATTTTACATACAACAATGATGAAAAAATCCATCCTTTTGACGACTGCAGCCGCACTCATGCTTACGGGTTGCAGCAAGTTGGGTAAACTCACTTCCGACAACTTCAAAGTTACCCCCACTCCTCTGGTGGAGACCGGTAGCGAGGTTCCAGCACAAATCACTGTGACCTTCCCTGAGAAGTTCATGAAGAAGAAAGCACAGATTACGGCAACCCCCGTACTGCGTTATTCTGGCGGCGAGACCAGCGCCCAGAGTGTAACTTATCAAGGCGAGAAAATAGAGGGAAACGGCACTGACGTCAATTACAAGCTGGGTGGCAGCTATAACATGAAGGCTAATTTCCGCTACACCCCCGAAATGCTCCGCAGCGACCTGTACATGACGTTTGAGGCCAAGTTGAAGAAAAAAATCAAGCAGATGCCCGAGGTCAAGATTGGCTACGGAATCTTAGCCACCGAGGACCTGCTTTCACGTTGTCTTGATGGAACTAACGCATCTGTGGCTCCCGACCAGTTTCAGCGTGTCATTGAACAAAAGCAGGAGGCTAACATCAAGTTCCTCATTGCCCAAAGTAACCTGCGCACCAGTGAACTTCAGAGCGTAAGCATCAAGGATTTGGTGGCTGTACTGAAGGAAATCAATGACGATGCCGAGGGACGTGCTCTCGATGCCATTGAGGTTAGTGCCTACGCTTCGCCTGACGGTCGTTATTCCTTCAACGAACAGTTGGCCGAGCGCCGTCAGAACGTCAGTGCAGAGTATCTGAAGCAGGAACTGAAGAAAATCAAGATGGATGCCGACATCAACACTCGCTATACGGCTGAGGACTGGGACGGCTTCCAGGAACTGGTCGGTGCCAGCAATTTGCAGGACAAGCAGATTATCCTCAGTGTTCTTTCGATGTACAAAGACCCCGAGGAACGCGAACAGCAAATCCGTAACATGAGCGCCATCTATACCGATATCAAGGACGGAATCATGCCCGAGTTGCGCCGCGCACGTCTTATTGTAAATTATGAAATTATCGGACGTAGCGACGAGGAAATCCTGAATCAGTATAAGCAGGATGTTTCGAAACTCAGCCTTGAGGAACTTGTCTATGGTGCCACCATGCTCGTGGAGACTCCTGCCGAGCAGAAGGACTGGAACCAGACCATCCAGCGCCTTTTCCCCAACGACTACCGTGCTTTAAACAACCAAGCCCAGGTGGCATACGCTCAGGGAGACTATGCCGCTGCTGCAGACTATCTGGCTAAGGCTAAGAAGTTGAACTCACGTGCTCCTGAGGTCAATACTAACTTGGCGCTGATGGAACTGCGCAAAGGCAATTTGGCTCAGGCAGAGTCATATCTGGCACAAGGCTTTGGTGCCGACAGCTACAACGAAGTGCTCGGTTGCTACAATCTGGCCAAGGGCAATTATGCTCAGGCTGTCCAGAACCTCGAAGGAGCTACCACCAACACAGCAGCTTTGGCACAGCTCCTGTCCAAAGACTATGCTGCAGCACGTCAGACCCTTTCGAAGATTAAGAAGGCCGATGCCACCACTGCCTATCTCAAGGCTATCCTCGCTGCCCGTACTGGTGACACCGCTGGTGTAGTAGATAACCTGCGTCAGGCCATCAATCTCGATGCCTCTCTGAAGGCTCGTGCCAAGGACGACCTCGAGTTCGCTCAGTTCGCCAGCACTATTGCCTCTCTGGTGAAGTAAAGACCCTCCCATTTCCCCTCCTTTTAGAGCGGGACGTTAACGAGCGAGATGACAATTAAAACACATAGACCTACCTCTCTTCCCTCCTTTTTGGGGAGGGGGCTGAGGTGGGCCTCTTTTTTTCTTCTTGTTTTATTTGCATCCTGCGGGCCGCAAAAAGGAAGATTGCGCATTAGTGGCACTTACGAGAACCTGCCCCAAGCAGATTTGCTTATCTATAGCCCCGATGGTGGGCTGTCAACCATTGACACATTACATGTTGTTAAGGGGAAGTTCCGCTATGAGACAGCCGTTGAGGCCAGTCCTGAGCCCTACACATGGGTCATCCTCTATCCCAATTTCTCCACCCTCAGTTTCATGGCAGGAGAGGGTAGTGATGTTCGCATCAAGGGCGATGCGCTAAGTTTGGGTAAAGAACGTGTCGAGGGTGCCGATTCCGTCATCACCGTCAAACCAAAGTCAACGCGAAGCCCTCTGACCATAGGAAAGCCTCTCCCCAAGTCCACCATCGTGAAAAGACCGCGTGGACAGTGGTTTCTCATTGGTTTTTGGGCTAACTGGAAACATGGTTCTTCCAACGTCAACTATCACATCCGACAGGCTCTGCAGCAATATCCAGACAGTCTGCATGCCCTCACCTATAGTCTCGATATCGATTCTCGTACTTATAGGGACTATGAATCCATTGAGGATACGGTGCGATGGAAGACCTATTGTGATTTTCGCGGATGGTCTAGCCCGCTGGTCTCGAAATACGGCATCCGTAACCTTCCCTACATGATACTCGTAGATTCACGAGGTCGCGTGGCTGCCATGGGTAACGATTACAACCGTGACATCAAACCATCCCTTGAGAAGATTGGCAATCCCTGACCCAAGAAACTTCCTGAAAAGATTAAAACTTAAAACCTTAGATACCATGAAGAAGCTTTCGTTACTATGTTTTACCTTTCTGTTGACTGCGGTGGCAAGTGCGCAGAAAGTGATTTTCCCACAGGAACAGCAAGCGGGAAAGGCTGTGTCAACCGTAACAGATGGTACCTACACGCTGGGCAACGATTTGCTTTCGGCTACGTTTACTTATGCTGGTAATCGTCTGACCTTCGGTGGATGTGAGGCAATGGGGCTGAAGCCTAGTGATGACTTGTTCAGCATCCGTCTGGGAAACGGTACGGAGGTGTTGTCCTCACAAATGACCTTGGAGGGAGTAAACCTTGTTGATTTGACTCCCGACAACGATGCTGCCAAGGCCTCGCTGAAATTGCCAGGGAAGGCTATAGAGGCAACCTTCACTAACGGGAATCTTCAGTTGACATGGCGTGCTGTATTGCGCGACGGTTCTCACTATCTTCGAACGGAATTGGAGTTGACTGCCGTGAAGGATGTTGCGATGAATGCCGTCATTCCCATGCATTATACGGTGGATAACAGCACGAGCGAGCGGGCTCCAGCTGTAGTGGGGAACACACGCGGTGCTGTCATAGCCAGCGACCGGATATTTGCAGGCTTGGAGACTCCTATGGGCAAGAATAGTATCGTTGGGGCTTTGAGTACTGAGCCTTTTGCATACGGTGGCTGGACAAGTTCGACATTCTCGTGGTTGCCAGGTTCCGATACGCCGCAGGGCATTCTTGACCTAGGTTTGCCAGCCAGCGGTATCTGCGGCGTACAAGGCTATCTGGCGATTCTTGGAACTGGTTCGCAGAAGGTTACCTTCCAATACACCAGCGGTAGCCACCGACTGGACATTGCTGGTGTTGACATTATAGATCCTGCTACGGGCAACGTGGTGGCAAGCGACTACCACAAAGGTTACACGGGAGGTGCGAAGTCTAAGAATGTGTACACGCTCAATATTCCTGCCGCCGGTTACTATCTGGTACGCTATTTCCGTGATACGGTGACGGACAAACAAAACTCGTTCAATAGTAACGGCACCATTACGTGGAGCTGTGATGTGCTGGCACCTGAACTGCTCTACGATGGCAATATCGAGGCAAACGTGTTGCCAACGGCACCTGTCGAGGTGACTGAGCCATTGTTGGCTGTAGGCGGAACACGCACCGATGCGTGGAATACTTCGTCGTGGAGCACCCCTTCATCTGTGCCTTCACGCATCATCGAATTGGGATATACCTCCGATAGAATCAAGGTAATGCAAAAGGGCGTTGGCTTTTCACATGGTGAGGGGACATTCAATGCCCAGTTTATGTACACCTCTGGTTCTCATGGTCTGACCATAGCTGGTGTGGATCTGGTAGATGGTGATGGCAACGTAGTCAGTTCGGACTATCATCGTGGCTTCTCGGGCACGGCAAAGACCGACAACAACTACTCTTTCACAGTTCCGGCAGCGGGCGACTATACGTTACGATACTTTGTGGTGTTGGCTCCCGATGGTTCGGATAATACCTCGTCGGGCAACATCAACCTAACATATACTAAGGATTTCTTCTACCATCTGGCAGCACCCACTGAGACGGAAATCCGTGGTGAATGGAGCAGACAGACGACGTTGGCCAAGGGGAATACTTGGAAGGTGGGAGCCGTTGTGGGACTTATTGCTCCCGGACAGGCGCGGCGTTCCTTCCTTTGTTACAGTGAGCGCGAACGTGCCGTGCCTTGGCGTCCCTTCCCGATGTACAACTCTTGGTTCGAGTTGAATATAGACCGTAATAATGACCAGAACTACACAGGCAACTTCAATGAGTCGCAATGCATGGAGGTGCTCGACCAGTGGAAGAGTAACCTGTTTGATAATTATGGCGTGGGCATCGGCTCCTTTGTCTGGGACGATGGTTGGGATATCTATGGTACGTGGGAGTTCAATCCCAACTTCCCCGATGGCTTCCAGAACCTGAGCGACAAGGCGTGGAGTATGGATTCGCATATTGGTGCCTGGCTCGGCCCCGTTGGAGGTTACGGACAGAGTGGAAACTACCGTCGTTCATATTGGAGCGGAAAGGGTGGTATGCAACTCTCTAACCCCGATTATTACAATGTGTTCCTCAATCGTACAAGCTACATGCTGAATACGTACCACTTCAACTTCTTCAAGTTCGATGGTATTAGTGCTCAGTTCAGTTCTGTAGGTCCAGACGCTGGAGCCACAGGTGAGGAGAATGCCGAGGGCATTATCGCCATTGAACAGAAGTTGCGTGAAGTGAAGCCCGATGTGTTCCTCAATACAACTGTGGGTACTTGGGCATCTCCATTTTGGTTCCAGGTTTCGGATGCCGTATGGCGTCAGGAGAACGACTGGGGCACCGCTGGTAATCAGGGAAACTCGCGTGAGCAATGGATAACCTATCGCGACCGTCTTGTCTATCAAAACTTTGTGCAGAACTCACCGTTATGCCCCATCAACACACTGATGACCCACGGGTTCATCCTTTCTAAATATGGCGGTGGGGTGGCTAACATGAGTCGGAACTACAACGATATTGTGCGTGAGATGCGATGTGCCTTTGCTTGTGGCAGTGGCATGGTGGAGGTCTATGCTGACTTTGCTCTAATGAACAGTATCAACGGCGGCAAACTCTGGGGCGACTTGGCCGAGTGCATCAAGTGGCAAAAGGAACAGGAGGATGTGCTGCCGGATGTGCACTGGGTAGGCGGCAATCCTTGGGACGGCAGTCAGGCCAATGTCTATGGTTGGGCAGCCTGGAACGGCGAGAAGGCCACCTTTGCCCTCCGTAACCCATCGGCCTCGGCAAAGACATTCACCATCACATTGCGTGAAGCGTTGGATATACCAGACTACATCCATACCAGCATCACTCTGACCAATGCCTTTAAACAGAGCACCCTCAACGGGCTGACCACGGGCGAGCCGATTGATATAGACACGCCGCTGACGCTGAAATTTGCCGCTTCATCGGTCTATATTTATAATGGGACCGATAATGCTACGAAGGTTTCCCCTCTTGAGGTTTGGGAACCGAATTCGCAGAACGATGCCTATAATCTTGCGGGACGTCGCGAGTACGACCTCAGCGGAAGACCCGCAAGCCTTGCAACTCGCGGTCTGCGCATCAAGGGCGGGCGCGTCGTGAGTTACTAATCTACCGCAGCCTAAGCACGTGTGAAATGGTGAGAGATATAGTGTTCCTTCGGACTGAGACACACGTGTCATAAGGCGAAGGGACACTATGTCTGCGGTGAAGGATTACTATCCCTTCCCTCGAAGGATTACTATTCCTTCTTGCCATGCGATACTATCGCTCCGTCCGAAGGGACTAGTCCCTACATCGATAGGCTCTTGCTCCTCTTCGCCACGCAAGGCGTCAAAGTGGATACGCTTACCATAGAACAAACAAAGAGGACACCTCAGCAGGCGTCCCCTTCTTTCAACACTCTGCTTGCGGAGAGACTGGGATTCGAACCCAGGGTACAGTCGCCCGTACGCCGCATTTCGAGTGCGGTCCATTCGACCACTCTGGCATCTCTCCAAGATGTTGTTTCTCGATATCGGCTGCAAAGGTAGTATAAATAATTGAGAATTGAAAATTGAGAATTGAAAAATTCGCACAAAGACGTACTTTTTTGCCCTATGTCTTCGTTATATTTCTATAAAAAAGCTTATATTTGCAAACGTAAGTAACAAAAAAGACAACATACCGTGAAAGGAATTGTACTGGCAGGAGGTAGTGGAACACGCCTCTATCCCATCACGAAGGGAGTATCGAAACAGATGCTGCCCATCTACGACAAACCTATGATTTATTATCCCATCAGTGTGCTGATGACGGCTGGAATACGTGAGATACTGATTATTTCCACTCCCTATGACTTGCCGGGTTTCCGTCGCTTGCTGGGTGACGGAAGCGATTATGGCGTTCGTTTTGAATATGCTGAGCAACCTAGTCCTGACGGTCTGGCGCAGGCTTTCATCATAGGACGTGATTTTATTGGTAAGGATGCTGCTTGTTTGGTGTTGGGCGACAATATCTTTCACGGAGTGGGATTCTCGAAACTTCTGCATCAAGCGGTGGTGACGGCTGAGCAAGAAGGGAAGGCCACAGTCTTTGGATATTGGGTAAACGACCCTGAAAGATATGGTGTGGCAGAGTTTGACCGCGAAGGCAACTGCCTAAGCATCGAGGAGAAGCCTGAACACCCGAAATCTAATCACGCCGTAGTGGGTCTCTACTTCTACCCGAACAAGGTGGTGGACGTGGCAGCCAGCATTAAACCCTCAGCACGCGGCGAACTGGAAATTACTACGGTGAATCAGCGCTTTTTGGCAGATGGCGAGCTGAAGGTACTGACCTTGGGACGTGGGTTCGCTTGGTTGGATACAGGCACCCATGAGTCGCTTTCTGAGGCTTCAACCTACATTGAGGTGTTGGAGAAACGACAGGGACTGAAGGTAGCCTGTCTAGAGGGCATTGCCTATCGCAAGGGATGGATTAGTGAGGAAAAGATGCACGAGCTGGCGAAGCCTATGCTGAAAAACCAGTACGGACAGTATCTTCTGAAGGTCATCGATGATGTTCGTCGCTTTGGCAACATGGAAGACTAATTATATAGAATAAATGAATATACTGGTAACTGGTGCTAACGGACAATTGGGAAGAGAGATGAGGATTGTTAGCCAAGGCTCTTCGGATCGCTACATCTTTACTGATGTGGTGGAGGCTGAGGGTTTGGAGACAACTATTCTCGATATGACGGATTGCGAGGCTGTGAATCGTATTGTGGATGAAGAAAACATCGATTTCATCGTAAATTGTGCCGCATATACCAATGTAGATAAGGCAGAAAGCGATATTGAGCTTTGCCGTCGTTTGAACGCTGAAGCTCCCCAGATATTAGCAGAAGCCATGCATCGTCGTGGGGGCTGTCTGATACACATCAGTACCGACTACGTCTTTGGTGGTGACCCTTACAATACGCCCTGCCGCGAGGAACAACAGGGTACTCCGACAGGTGTCTATGGACAGACGAAGCTGGAGGGAGAGCAGGCCATTATCCAGTCTGGTTGTCGCTACATCATCTTGCGCACAGCATGGTTATACAGCGAATATGGCAAGAACTTCGTAAAGACAATGTTGCAGTTGACAGCAACGAAGCCACAGTTGAAGGTCGTCTTTGATCAAGTGGGCACCCCGACTTATGCCCTCGACCTTGCCAAAGCTATTGCCGTAATATTGGCTAAAGAAAAAGAACTGAAGACAAAGGGCGAGACAATGTCCTCGGGTATTTATCATTTTAGCAACGAGGGTGTGTGCTCGTGGTATGATTTTACAAAGATGATTGCCGAAATGGCAGGTCACACTCAGTGTGATATCCAGCCTTGCCATAGCGACGAATTTCCCAGTCCTGTCCGTCGTCCAGCATATAGTGTACTGGATAAGACAAAAATAAAAGAAACATTTGGAATCTCTGTGCCCTATTGGACAGATTCTCTCAAAAAGTGCATTAAAAACATCAAGAAGATATGAAGAATATTGTGATTACCGGTGGTGCCGGATTTATTGGGAGTCATGTAGTTAGACTGTTTGTGAACAAGTATCCCGAGTATAAGATTATCTGCTTGGACAAGTTGACCTATGCTGGTAATCTGGAAAACCTAAAGGATGTGGAGCAGGCGCCCAACT
The DNA here is from genome assembly GCA_045220575.1 of Bacteroidaceae bacterium. Taxonomy (GTDB): domain Bacteria; phylum Bacteroidota; class Bacteroidia; order Bacteroidales; family Bacteroidaceae; genus Physcousia. The sequence goes on along the minus strand of JBGUVX010000030.1, from coordinate 67,564 downwards.
ACAAGTTTGTGAAGATGGACATCTGCGACTTCGACGCATTCTACAAACTGTTGCAGGACGAGCAGGTGGACGGTATCATCCACTTGGCCGCTGAAAGCCACGTGGACCGCTCAATCAAAGATCCCTTCACCTTTGCCCGTACCAACGTAATGGGCACGTTGAGTCTGTTGCAGGCTGCCAAGCTGTATTGGGAAAGCCTGCCCGAGAAGTACGAAGGCAAGCGTTTCTATCACATCTCTACCGATGAGGTGTACGGTGCCTTAGAGATGACGCACCCTGAGGGTATTCCTGCCCCCTTCACCACTAAAGCCTCTGCCGACTCGCATCCAGCATACGGCGAGAAGTTCTTTACGGAGGACTTGAAGTACATGCCCCATTCGCCGTATTCTGCTTCCAAGGCATCGAGCGACCACTTCGTGCGGGCGTTCCACGATACCTACGGGATGCCCACCATCGTTACAAACTGCAGTAACAACTACGGTCCTTACCAGTTCCCCGAAAAACTGATACCCCTGTTCATTAATAATATCCGTCACCGCAAACCGCTTCCCGTCTATGGTAAAGGCGAGAACGTGCGTGACTGGCTCTACGTGGAGGATCACGCCCGTGCCATCGATCTCATCTTCCATCAGGGCAAGGTGGCCGAGACGTACAATATTGGCGGTTTCAACGAATGGAAGAACATCGACATCATCAAGGTGGTGATAAAGACGGTGGACCGGCTGCTGGGTCGTCCCGAAGGTGCCGACATGGATCTTATTACCTACGTCACCGACCGTGCTGGTCACGACCTGCGCTATGCCATCGACTCGCGCAAGTTGCAGCGTGAACTCGGTTGGGAGCCCTCGCTCCAGTTTGAAGAAGGCATCGAGCGTACCGTCCGCTGGTATCTGGACAATCAGGAGTGGATGGACCGCATTACATCAGGCGAGTACGAGAAGTACTACGAAGACATGTATAAGGACCGTTAAGCGTTTTAGCTTCAGGGCGCGTGGACTACTTCATCTTGCTGTAGTAGTCGCCGTTCTCGGAGAGCTGTCCGCCAGAGTAGGTGAGTATTCGACCGTTCGGGAACTGGATGGTGGAGCCTGACTTGGAGTAGGTGTACGTCCAAGGCTTGTTGTAGTACCATCCGCTCTTCTTGCTGAATGCCTTGGGGTAGTCGCTGGTCCTCTCATTGACGAGGAAGTAGACTTCCACCTTCGAGCTGTTTACGAAGTGTATGGCGTTAGCTGTGTCATAGCCTGGGGGGTTGCTCCACCACCAACCAATGAGACCGTCGCCGTCTTCTTCGTCATCGCCGCAGGCCGTCAGGCTAACGCATACTGTTGCCACCATCATCAGGGCGAGCAAACACCAAATGTACTTTTTCATGTCTTTCTTTTTGGGGGTTTAGTATGATGCTTCTTACACTTTCTCGTTTAATCCCGTTTATTCTGTGCCGATGGGGAAGAGACCGTAGAGGTTGGCATCTATGCCGTCGGTGATGGTTTGGAAGGCTTTTGGGTCGTCACCGAACTTACAGGTATCGCCGTCAACAATGAGTAATGGACCTTTGTAGTTGCTAATCCATTCTTCGTACAACTCATTCAGACCTTGCAGGTAGTCGATTTGTATCGACTGTTCATAGGCGCGACCTCGTTTCTGTATTTGGTAGACCAGGTTCGAGATGCTGGAGCGAATGTAAATCATCAGGTCGGGTAGTTTTACGAGCGACATCATCAAGTTGAATAGTTCGCTATAGTTGGCGAAGTCTCGGTCACTCATCAGCCCCTTGTTGTGTAGGTTGGGCGCAAATATGCAGGCATCCTCAAAGATAGTACGATCTTGAATGATATACTCCTTTGATTTCGATATCTCCACCACATCGCGGAATCGTTTGTTAAGGAAGTATATTTGTAGATTGAACGACCAACGTGCCATGTCGGCATAGTAGTCCTCGAGGTAAGGGTTGTTGTCGACAGGTTCGAACTGGGGCGTCCAGCCATAGCGTTTGGCAAGCATCTTGGTCAGCGTGGTCTTACCACAGCCAATGTTTCCGGCAATTGCGATATGCATTATTAATAGGTAAAGGTTAATGGTTATGAGTTATTGAGGGGGAATAGTCCAAAGAGGAGCCTGTCAATTTGATCGATGATGTACTTCAGGTCTTGAGGGCGGTGCAAATAGTCGAGGGCATTGACATCGACAGTAAGTACGCGGCCAGGATATTTATTGAAGATAAAGTCTTCGTACAGTTCGTTCAGTCCTTGCAGGTACTCGATTTGTATGGTCTGTTCGTAATCGCGTCCACGTTTCTGTATGTTCTCCACCAGATGTGCGATGTCGGCACGAAGGTAAATCATCAGGTCAGGGATGCGCAACTGGGTAAGCATTTGCTCGAAGAGTTCCATGTAGGTCTCATAATCGCGGTCGCTGAGTTGCCCCATCTTACGGTTGTTGGCAGCGAAAACATGCACGCCCTCGTAGATGCTGCGATCCTGAATGATGGTCTTCGTGCTTTGGTCTATGCTGAGACAATCTTTGAAACGCTCTTTTAGGAAGTAAACTTCAAGGTTGAACGCCCACCGCTGGATATCGCCGTAGTAGTCTTCGAGATAGGGATTATGGGCTACCGCCTCGAAGCGTGGCTCCCAGTCGTAGTGTTTAGCCAGCAGATTCGTGAGCGTAGTCTTTCCGCTGCCAATATTCCCTGCAATCACGATGTGCATCGTTCCTCTTTAGAAGTTTTGTGCTACAAAACTACAGAAAAATATGCAGAATTGCAAGGAATAATCTTTGAAAATCCGTATCTTTGCATGCATTGAAGATAATATATATGAAGATAGGTGTAATCGTAGCGATGTCGGTAGAGTTCCGACAGTTAGAGAAACTGATGGAAGAACCTCGCAAGGAAAGTGCCAGCGGACTGGAGTTTACCATCGGTAAGATAGGCGAAAACGAGGTAGTACTGCAGCAGTGCGGTATTGGCAAGGTGAATGCAGCCATGGGAGTAACGCTCATGATAGAGCACTATCGACCTGAGTGCGTAGTGTCGACGGGTTGTGCAGGAGGCATCGATGAGCGGTTGTCTGTGATGGACGTAGTGGTAAGCCAGTATGTGGCCTATCATGATGTGGACTGTGGTGAGGGCCTGGGCTGTTCTTTGGGACAGATTCAGGGCTTGCCAGCGCGTTTTGAAGGAAACAGTCGGTTATTAGAGACTGCTTTGGCCGTGGAGGGTAATGCCTCGATTCATGCAGGTTTAATCCTTACGGGCGATCAGTTTATCACGCGTCGCGAAACGCTCAATGTTATCAAAAGTCAATTCCCTGATGGTATGGCTGTTGACATGGAGTCGGCTGCCATAGCACAAGTGTGCTACTTGCAAAATATACCCTTCATATCCTTCCGTGTCATCAGTGACACACCAGGAGCTGAAGGGCATCAACAACAATATGATGATTTCTGGGGTGCGATGGCCGACCGTTCGTTCGGCATTACGCGCGACTTCCTGACTAAGGTTTCCAAATGAGGCGCACAAGGCGGATTTCCTCAGGGCGGTAAACGCCGTAAAACTCATCAAAAGCCTTTTCCAAGTTGCCTCCTACTTCGTCAAAATAATCGAGCAACTCTTCCTGGCACTCTTTCTCCATGACTTCATCGACAAAGTAGGTGATGTCGAATTTCGTACCGCGCTCAACAAGGTGGTCTAAGCTGTCTAACACTTCGTCAAAGCCCAGTTGCATCTGCTCGGCATAGTCGTCAAGGGGAATTTTTCGGTCGATAGCCTGAATCAGGTGGATCATCTGCTGGGAGCGTGCTGTGGAGGAGGGCATAGCAATGGGTGTATCGTCCTCTTCCTCGTCTTTGTCGCTAAGGGCACTTTCTACCAGACTGTCAAGCAAGGCATTGTCATTCTCCCCTGGCTCTTCGTCATTTTCTTCCTTCAGCAGGAAAGGAGTGGGATTTTTACGGTAGCGCTCTCCCTTAGCCGTGATGGTTATACCTTCGTTTGTGGATTTCATCAATTTTTCGTCAATGGCCTGATCGATGACAATACTGTAATGAGCATCCTCGCGTTTATCGCCACTCCCGAATTGCTCTAACGCATCAAGCCCTTTGTCCGTTATGGCTTTGCTTTCATTGCCTCTAACGAAATCAATAAGGCACTGCCTGTCAATGTTTTGTTTCTTCAGTTCGTGTAGTGCGTCAAGTATGGTTTTTAATGATTCTTTGGCATCCATATAATTGTGTTGTTTGATTTCGGGGGCGAAGTTAATACAAAGTAGTGTATATAACCAAATATTTCGCCAATATTTTTCATACATATACAGAAAAACTTCGTACTTAGAATTACGTTCTATGATACTCCCGTTCGGAAAATCACAAATAAATTTGCTTTTTCGCTCGCTTAATCGTATCTTTGTGCCCGATTTCACACGCGTGTATTATATAAAGAATTTTTCTATGGAAAATAAGAAAATAGGCAAAGCCTTAGTAAGTGTTTACCACAAGGATGGTTTGGATGAAATCCTACGCTCGTTGCATGCTCAGGGAGTAGAGTTATTGAGCACGGGCGGTACTCAGGCTTTTATTGAGAGTTTAGGCATCCCTTGCCAGAAAGTGGAGGATGTGACGGGATATCCCAGTATTCTGGGTGGCCGTGTAAAGACATTGCATCCAAAGGTGTTCGGTGGTATCTTGGGGCGTCGTGCTCTGGCTGAAGATTTGCAGGAAATGGGGAAATACGAGATTCCCGAAATCGACCTCGTTATCGTGGATTTATACCCCTTTGAGGATACCGTGAAGAGTGGGGCTTCGGAAGCTGATATCATTGAGAAGATAGACATTGGTGGTATTTCCCTCATCCGTGCCGCAGCCAAGAACTTCCAAGACGTGGTAATCGTTCCTTCGAAGGCCCAGTATGGTCGTTTGGCCGAAATCCTGGCTGAGCAGGGAGCACAGACCACTTTAGAGCAGCGCCGTTGGTTTGCCACGCAGGCTTTTGCTGTCAGCAGTCATTATGATACTGCAATCCACGGTTGGTTCGAAAAATAATCAGACAATATAGTAGTTAAGAGGTTAAGAAGATAGAATCCATGAAATGGTTTTCATTGAGTAAAGAAATAGCCATGGACTTGGGAACGGCCAATACCATTATCATCTCCAATGGGAAGATAACGGTAGACCAGCCCAGTGTTGTGGCTTTGGACCGGCGTACTGATCGCATGATTGCCGTCGGAGAGCGGGCCAAGGAAATGCATGAAAAGACGAACTCCGACATTCGTACCGTTCGCCCTCTGCGCAATGGTGTGATTGCCGACTTCGATGCCTGCGAAAAAATGATTCGCGGCTTGATAAACATGGTACATACGGGACACAGCCTTTTCAGCCCTTCGCTGAAGATGGTCATCGGTGTGCCCAGTGGTTCTACCGAGGTGGAACTGCGTGCCGTACGTGATAGTGCTGAACATGCTGGTGGCCGTGAGGTTTACCTTATATACGAGCCCATGGCGGCTGCCATTGGTATCGGGCTTGATGTACTTGCCCCCCAGGGAAATATGGTGGTTGACATAGGTGGTGGTAGTACCGAGATTGCAGTCATCTCGCTGGGTGGTATTGTGGTGAACATGAGTCAGCGTGTGGCTGGTGACGACCTTACTGCCGACATTCAGGACTATATGAGTCGTCAGCATAACCTCCGCGTATCGGAGCGTATGGCAGAACGCATCAAAATTCACGTGGGTGCAGCATTGGCAGATTTGGGCGAGAATGCCCCTGAAGACTATGTGGTGTACGGACCAAACCGAATCACGGCTCTGCCCATGGAAGTTCCCGTTTGCTACCAAGAGATAGCTCACTGTCTGGAGAAGACTATCGCCAAGATTGAGGCTGCCGTACTGAACGCCCTTGAGGCTACCCCCCCTGAATTGTATGCCGACATTGTACACAACGGCATTTGGCTTACCGGTGGTGGTGCACAACTGCGTGGTTTGGACAAGCGTCTCACAGATAAAATCAACATCCCCTTCCATATTGCTGAGGATCCTTTGCACAGTGTGGCTAAGGGTACAGGTATAGCTCTTAAGAACATTCACGAGTTTTCCTTCCTGATGTCGAAGTAAGTGGACACCCTGTTAGAAAGAATAAGAACGTGGGGGCACTGGATTGTCTTTTTCCTACTGGAGATGACGAGCCTGGTGCTCCTACTTCGTTTTAATGCCTATCAGGGAAGTATATGGTTCACTCAGGCTAATGGTGTCGTAGGATGGATGTTGGAGCGACAGAATCGAGTGATTGCCTATTCGCAACTGCGGGATGTCAATAGCCAGCTTACAGAGGTAAACATCGAATTGCAGAATGAGGTTGATGTCTTGCGTCATCGTTTACAAGCCCTTGAGCATGATTCCAGCCAAACCGAACGCGAACTGGCAGCACGTCTGGCTGGTATACACCGCATCCCGGCACAGGTGGTCAATAACAGCATTCGCGACAGGGACAACTATCTTACCATCAACCGCGGGACGGCTGATGGTGTACGAGCAGAGATGGGTGTGGTTTGCGGTACCGGCATTGTGGGCATTGTCTGCCAGACGGGTCCTCATTATGCCATCGTGCTGCCTGTGCTCAACTCGAATAGCAGTGTCAGTTGTCGCCTAAAGCGAACGGAATACTTTGGATATCTAAAGTGGGAAGGTGGAAATCCGTTGCGTGCATTCATTGACGATATTCCTCGCCACGCTAAGGTGCAAAAGGGCGAGATTGTGGAGACAAGTGGGTATAGTAGTGTTTTTCCTGCAGGTATCTTTGTCGGACGTGTAAAGCGCGTGCTAAATTCCGAAGACGGTTTATCCTATAAACTGGAGATAGGACTCAGCACAGACTTTGCCCGCTTGCGTGATGTTTGTGTTATTGACTGGACAAATTCCCCCGGTTTGTCCACTCCTTCTACCTCCTCCGACCTATGATACTTGTTTTTCTGAAACGGTTGTTGCAGATGTTGACCTTGGTGGTCATACAGGTAATGGTGTGTAATCGCATACACATCATGGGCTATGCTACTCCCATGCTGTATGTGATGTTTTTGGTTTACTTCCCCTTAAACAGCAATCGTATCGGAAACATGATTTGGGCCTTCTTTTTGGGCGTGATTCTCGATGCTTTCACAAATACGCCTGGAGAGGCCGCAGGAGCCCTAACCCTGACAGCCTTTGTGCAATGGCCTTTGTTACAAGCTTCGGCACCTAAGGATTGCCTTGAGGATATGGTGCCCTCCTATAAGTCCATGGGACGATGGAATCACATCCGTTACCTGTTCGTCCTCGCAGTAGTTCACTGCACCGCTTTCTACCTGTTGGAGAGCTTCTCCTTCTTTCACCTCAGTGATCTCTTGATTTCGTATGGGTCGAGTTTGTTACTCACTTACATCATCATGCTCGTTTTAGAGACATTGCGCCATGGAAAATGACCACATGTACGACAATCGCAAGTACGTGCTGGGGTTTATTGCTGCTGGCATTGTCTTAATCTATCTGGTGAGGCTTTTTACGCTTCAGCTCATGAGTGATGACTTCAAGCGAAATGCCGATTCTAACGCCTTTCTCAAGCGCATTCAGTTTCCAGCCCGTGGGGCCATGCGTGATCGTACAGGAAAGTTATTGGTGTATAACCAGCCCGCCTACGATATCATGGTGGTGATGTCGGAGATGCAGGATGTCGATACCCTCGACTTATGCGAGAGCCTCGGTATTACCCGTGAAATCTTCGACCAGCGAATGGAGGAAATCAAAGACCGCAGTCGCAATCCCGGTTATAGTAGCTATACCCAGCAAATCTTCATGAACCAGCTCTCGGCTGAGGAGTTCTCGACTTTCCAAGAGAAGTTGTTCCGTTTCCCAGGTTTCTATGTGCAGAAACGTAACATCCGACAGTACGCCTATCCCAATGCTGCCCATATCCTTGGAGACGTGGGCGAGGTAGGGCCAGCTGATATCGAGGCCGATGATTACTATCAGAGTGGTGACTACATCGGGAAATTGGGCGTGGAGCGCAGTTATGAGAAACAGTTGCGTGGCGAGAAAGGTGTGGAGATTCTGCTCCGCGATGCACGTGGTCGTATCAAAGGCAATTACCAAAACGGAAAGTTTGATCGTGCCCCTATCCCTGGCAAGAATCTGACGCTTAGCATCGACCTTGAACTACAGCAATTGGGTGAACGGCTGATGCAGGGAAAATTAGGCAGCATTGTGGCGATTGAACCTTCGACTGGTGAGGTGCTTTGCATGGTTTCGTCCCCCAGTTACGACCCGCGTATCATGGTCGGACGACAGCGCGGACGCAATAATCGTATCCTAACCAATGACCCCATGAAGCCCTTGCTTAACCGTGCTATCATGGGAACCTACCCTCCAGGTTCCACTTTCAAGACCAGTCAGGCCCTGACATTCCTTGAGGAAGGCATCATTACCCCCCAGACTTCCTATCCGTGCAGCGGTGGTTTCCGTTTTGCCGGGTTGAAAGTCGGATGCCATGGTCATGCTTCTCCCATCCCGCTTATCCCCACCATAGCAACCTCGTGCAACGGCTATTTCTGCTGGGGGCTCTACTACATGCTGGGTAATCGTAAGAAGTATTCTTCAGTACAGGAGGCTATGACGACCTGGAAGGATTATATGGTAAGCATGGGGTTCGGCTATCCCTTGGGTATCGACCTGCCGGGTGAGAAGCGTGGAATGATACCTAATGCAGAATATTATGACAGGCGTTTGGGCAAATCATGGAATGCCTTGAGCATAATCTCCATTTCCATTGGGCAAGGCGAAGTGACGCTTACCCCCTTACAGATTGCCAACTTGGGAGCTTCCATAGCCAATCGCGGATATTACATCACCCCCCATGTGGTGAAGGAGGTACAGGGCGAAGACATCGATACTATTTACAAAACTCGTCACTACACCAAGGTTTCGCGCCAGAACTATGAGACTGTAGTGGCAGGTATGCGGCAAGCAGTCTTGGGCGGTACGTGCCGTGCAGCCAACAACGAGTGGTATGAGGTATGCGGAAAGACGGGAACAGCCCAGAACCGAGGTCACGACCATTCCGTCTTCATGGGGTTTGCCCCGAAGGACAACCCGAAGATTGCCGTAGCGGTTTATGTCGAGAACGGCGGCTGGGGGGCAACTTTCGGTGTACCTTTCGGTGCCTTGATTATGGAGAAATATATCAATGGGAAACTATCCGAGGCAAGTGAGGCGAAAGCTGAGGCTTTTGCCAATCGAACGATAAACTATGGCACAGGCGAACGATAAACAACGCAGCATACTGGCTTCTCTGGACTGGCTTACCATTGTTATATACATGGCCTTGCTGGGACTAGGGTGGATGAGTGTGTGCGGTGCGACATATGATTTCGGACAGGCAGGTAACTTCTTCGACTTGAGCACGCGTAGTGGCATGCAGATTATGTGGATAGGCACCTCATTCCTATTGGCAGTTTTGTTGCTAAGCATCGATGAGCGGTTCTATGATGTCTTTTCCTACGTCCTGTATGGGGCTTTCATGCTCCTGCTATTGGCTACGCCTTTCCTTGCACATGACATCAAGGGCTCTATGTCGTGGATAAAGATAGGTAAGTTCAGCCTGCAGCCGGCGGAGTTTGCCAAGTTTGCTACTGCTCTGTGTGTAGCCAAATACATGGGGCGAAACGACTTTAATTTGTCGAAATGGTGGAACTTTCTGATAGCCTGCTTCCTGTTTCTGCTGCCGATGGCGCTCATTATTATGCAGAAAGAGACTGGAAGTGCCTTGGTCTATACGGCGTTCTTCCTTATGCTTTACCGCGAGGGAATGCCAGGTTCAGTACTCTTTGCCGGAGCCTCGGCAGTCGTTTACTTTGTAGTGGGAGTGCGCTTCAGCGAAGACCCGTTGTGGCACCTTCATGTCATCAGTTTGGGACAGTTCTTGGTGCTCCTGCTTACGTTGCTTTTTACAGCAGGCTTGATGCGAGTGTACACCAGCCGCTGGACGCCCGTACTGCAGGTATTGGGTTATGGTTTAGGACTCACCACGTCGGCTTTGCTGTTCAGCAAGTTCGTGATTCCTTTCGATATCACTTGGGTGCAGCTTGCCATTTGTATTGGCATGATAATCTACCTCTTTTCCTTAGCCATAAAGCATCACAGCGCCCGGTATACTTACATTGCCTTGTTTGCCATTGGTTCGTTGGCGCTTCATTATTCGGCAGATTTCGCGCTGAATCATGTCTTGCAGCCTCACCAGCAGACACGCATCCGTGTGCTCCTTGGCACAGAGGACGACCCGCGTGGTGTGGGCTATAACGTCATTCAGGCCAAGATTGCCATTGGTTCGGGTGGCTTGCGCGGAAAGGGTTTCCTCAATGGAACGCAGACAAAGCTGAAATATGTGCCTGAGCAGGAAACGGACTTCATCTTCTGTACTGTCGGCGAGGAGGAAGGGTTCCTGGGGTGTGCCGTTGTGCTGCTGTTGTTCTTGGCTTTAATCCTGCGCCTGATACAGTTAGCCGAGCGACAACCTTATGCTTCGGGGCGCATCTACGGGTATTGTGTGATGAGTATTTTCCTGTTCCATGTCTTCATTAACGTGGGCATGGTGCTGGGACTGACACCTGTCATTGGCATTCCGCTGCCGTTCTTCAGCTATGGCGGTTCGTCGTTGTGGGGATTCACCCTGCTTCTCTTTATCTTCCTGCGTATGGATGCTGCCCGCAACCGTTTCATCCACAATTAATCCTCCGTACAAACCTTTATTCCCACGTCCTTGATGCCTGGCAGGAGCTCACGCTGCATGATGTGTCGCAGGCGGATTCGTCCGTTTTGCCCTTCTTGCAGGTGCAGGGTTGTAAGCAGCGTATCGGCTTGTAGCAAGGTCACGCCTTTCCCAATGAATTGCCCGTCCTCATTGGCTGTTTGAAAGAACAGGGTATCGCGACGGTGTGCAATTGGGTTGTTCAGGGATGTCTCGGCTACAATCCAGAGACCCTGATAGGGATATTGCTCGTCGTAGCGCAGTCCGATACTTATCTGGTAGTCGCCGGTCTTGGGTATGGAGGGCAACTCATATTGCAGGGTGTCCGTACGATTCCATCCGTTTTCATCGATGGGTTCGTAGTGATGTAGCACGGTGTTCCGGATACAGGCAGCAGCCACCACCGCCATCGTCAGCAACAAAACCTTATTTCTCACCCGTCTCGTTTCTTGTTTCGCCTTTACCTTCTCGCCTCTCGCCTCTGTCTCTGTGTCTTTTCTTCTTTTTCTTTTTGTCGAAGCGATGCAAGTCGTCCTGAGCAGCCAAGTCAACGGGGCGTACGGGCAACTTCTTACCGCCTTCCTCCAGGCTTTCGGGCTTCTCGCCTTGGCGGTTCATCTCGATGATGTCCAAAGCCCTTCTGGCAGGGATGGTCGTCAGGTTGGCAGCCATGCGTTTGTCGCTGCTGTAGGTAACCATGTTCGAGAGTATGTCGGCCTTGAAGAAGTAGAATTCGCCGTCCATCGTCTCCAGCGTGATTTCGCGGCTGGGCAGTCGGCGTCCTGCTTCGATGTACTGGTCCACCTCGTAGTTCATGCAGCATTTCAGCTTGGCACATTGTCCTGCCAGCTTCTGGGGGTTGAGGCTGACGTCTTGGAAACGTGCAGCAGAGGTTCCCACGCTCTGGAAGGAGCGAATCCACGTTGCGCAGCAGAGTTCGCGCCCACATGGGCCGAATCCTCCGATGCGACCGGCCTCCTGACGTACGCCGATTTGTTTCATCTCGATGCGCACGTGGAACAGTTCTGCCAGCACCTTGATGAGCTCGCGGAAGTCCACACGCCCTTCGGCTATGTAGTAGAAGATGGCCTTGTTGCCGTCGCCTTGGTATTCCACATCACCTATCTTCATTTCCAGCCCCAGATCCTTGGCGGCCTGTCGGCTGCGTATCATGGTGCTGTGCTCGCGTGCCTTGGCTTCCTCGTACTTTTCCATATCGACCGGACGAGCTATGCGGTAGATGCGCTTGATTTCCTCGCCGGGTTTCATGTAGGCTTTCTTCATCTGCAGGGCTACCAGTCGGCCCGTCATAGTCACTATGCCGATGTCGTGTCCGGGTGAGGCCTCTACGGCTACGATGTCTCCCTTCTGTATCGTCAGGTGGTTGTCGTTTCGGTAATATCCTTTTCTGGTGTTCTTGAACTGCACCTCTACCAGGTCGGATGCGTCTTGGTTGTCGGGCAGGTCGGCCAGATAGTCGTGGACGTTGAGTTGGCATTGGTCGTGTCCGCAGCCTCGTGCCGTCAGTCCTCGGTCGTTGTTTCCACAAATATATCTCATTGTTTCAGTAATATGGTAATTTTCAGGGCCAGGTCGAAGAAGACCATTTTGGCATTTACGTTTTGTTCGATATCGTTTTGGCAGGCCGTTAGTTCGTCCATGATGGGAATGACGTTGCGTTCGTTGATGAATCGTGCGAAGTTGTTGGCGAAGTTGCGCTCTTCCTCCGTCATGTAGTTGAGCTTTTGGTTCTGGAAGTTGTAGATGAAGTTCTCGCGCACCAGTCGCTGGCAGTAGTCGAGCATGTGCTTTTGGCGTTCGCGTCCCAGGGTTGCCACCTGTTCCGACCACTGCCTCATCTCCTTGGCCTTGCGCATGTAGCAGAGGCGCATTAGCTCGATGAATAGGTCGAAATATTCCTTTCGCTCGTTGTCTTCCTCAGTCAGTTTCACGGCTTGTGTGTAGTTGCCTTGGGCGATGTGTGCCAGGTCTTGGGCCTTGTTGGGCTCTATGCCGTATTCGCGGGTCAGGGCTTCGGCTATCTGGGCTTCGCTGAGGGCAGGCACTACGATGCGCTGGGTGCGGCTCACGATGGTTCCCAACACCTGGTCGGGTTCCTGACTTATCAGGATGAAATGGGTCTTTTTTGGCGGTTCCTCGATGAGTTTCAGCAGTTTGTTAGCCGTTGGGGCGGGCATCTTTTCGGGTAGCCAGATGACGACTACGCGGTAGCTGCCCTGACTGGCTTTCAGCGACAGTTTGTGCTGCAGGGCGTCGCTCTCACCTACGTAGAATTGCAACTGTTGGTTTTCGCCTTTCAGGTCGGCCAGCCAGTCGTTGGCGGTGAAGTAGGGTGTTCGGCTGATTTGTTCGCGCCATTCCGCCATTCTGTCGTCCGATACGGGAGCATCGGTGGATTTCGTCTTTATCAGGGGGAAGGAGAAGTGCAGGTCGGGGTGCTGCCAGCCCTCGGTCATGTGGCAGGAGTGGCAGTAGCCGCAGGGCTGTCCCTCTGTGGGGTGCTCGCACAGCAGGTAGCGTGCCAGATGCAGGGCAATAGCCAGTTTGCCGCTGCCTTCCGGGCCGCAGAGCATCAGGGCATGGGGCAGTCGTCCTTGGTCCACCATGTCTGTCAGTTGCCTCAGTGTCTCTTCCTGTCCTATCATTTCTTTCTCAGCTTCTTAGTAGATGCGGCTTGCAATCTCGCGTATGCTCTCTACGGCGCTCACGGTGTAGAAGTGCAGGTTGGGCGCTCCGTGTTCGAGCAGTTCCTTACATTGAGCCACAGCCCATTCGATGCCCACCTGGCGCACCTCCTCGTCGCTGCGGCACTTCTGCGCCTCGTGGAAGAGGGCTTCGGGCAGGTCGCAGTGGAAGGTCTTTGGTATCAGGCTCAGTTGGTCGAGGCGGCACAGGGGCTTGATGCCTGGCACGATGGGGATGGTGATGCCCAGCTTGCGTGCCTTGGCTACGAAGTCGAAGTATCGCCTGTTGTCGAAGAACAGCTGTGTGACGGCATATTCTGCCCCCATGGCTGCTTTCTGCTTCAGCACCTCCATGTCTGCCTCCAGATTAGGCGCCTCCTCGTGCTTTTCGGGGTAGCAGGCTACGCCGAAGTGGAACTTGGGCCCTGGGTGTTTTATGGCGGTTCCATCGAAGAATTCGCCTGCATTGAAGCGATTGATTTGCTCGATTAGTTCTGTGGCATGGGCCGGGCCGTCGCCTGTGGGTTCGAACATTCGTTCGTCGCGAGCCTTGTCGCCTCTCAGCACCAGCAGGTCGCTGATTTCGAGGAACTGCAGGTCGATGAGGGTGTATTCCAAGTCCTCGCGTGTGTTGCCGCTACATACCAGGTGGGGCACCACGGGAATGTTGTAGTGCCGCTGAATGGCGGCGGCTACGGCAATGCTGCCCGGTCGGCGGCGTATGCGCTGGCGCTGCATCAGTCCGCCCTCCACCTCGTGGTAGATGTACTCGCTGCGGTGGGCCGTGATGTTGATGTATCGCGGCTGGAATTCGCGCAGGCGGTCGATGGTGCGGAACAGCCCCTCTGTGCCGTTACCTTTCAAGGGTGGCAGCACTTCGAAGGAAAACGGCACGCTGTTTCGGTCGTTGACAAGGTCTATTCCTTTCATATCTTGTTTAGGGTTCTTCAAATTCGCGTCCAAAGATACAAATATTCTTCCGCATTACAAAATATATCGCTCCCGAATTAGCGATACAACCCTTCCTCTGGAGCGACGCAACCCTTCTGCCTACGCGACACTATCCCTCCGCCGACGCGATACTGTCCCCTCTGCCGACGCGATACTATTCCTTCCCCTGACGCGATACTATTCCTTCGTCCGTAGGATTAGTAATCCTTCGTTTGTAGCGACGCTATCCTTCCCCTCGCGCGTGCGCATGCGCGTTCCTCTATATTATATAGCTGCTTTTTTCGCGAAACTTGCATTTTTACATTCCTTTTCTTGTTTGTTACAAAAAGAATCTCTATATTTGTAGCGATTAGTGTGTAAAATCGACGAAAACAACTTAACAAATAACAACAAACCAATCTTATTTAATTAACTTTATTAACTAACCAAAACACAAACATCATGAAAAAGTTCTTACTTTCTCTCGTGTCGCTACTGATGTTCGCCATCGGTAGCATGTGGGCTGTTGATGTTACGTTGTCACCTGGCACAAATGCGACAACTTGTACCGTAAATGAAATGAACGGTGTAAAGGTTGGCACATCTTCCAAAGGTGGAGACATGACAATCACTGTTCCCGCAAACACGACGAAGCTGACCTTCTATGCTGCTGCATGGAAGGGCGTTACAGACTTGACCGTGGAAATCAGTGGACTATCTGAAGGACCATTAGAAGTTGGGCTGACTCCAAATGATGGTATCTCCAACAATTCTCCCTTCACATTAAGCGATGGGACAAACTTGGGCGATTACATGTTAAAGATTCCACTGAGCGATGTAACAGAAGAAACAACGCTCACGCTCTCAGCAAATAAGCGTTTCGTAGTATGGAACGCCAGTGCTGAAGTTGAGGGATCTGAACCTGGATCTGGGGGATCTGAGTCCACATCACCTATTCAGAACGCCGACTTCTCTTCTACCGAGGGATGGACGACTGTAGCTTCTGGCCAATTCAATGCATTGGGTAATGGTCTGATTGGCACTTACTCAGTGTATGGCGATACTCCTAATCCCGCAACAGTGGACGAAAGCCACTTGGCAACGGAGTACTGCTTCGGTTTCGAGTGCCGTTGGGACACAAACTTTGCTTCCTACACTCAGACAATCAACTTGCCTGCCGGCAACTATGAATTGTCCTTCGATGTACAGAACGTGAATGCCTCTACTACTAAGGCAAACTACGAGAACCGCTTTACGGTAACTGTCGGCGAGACGGTTTACACCGATCAGAGCGTTGAATGGATGAATGGCAACAGTGCATGGACAACCCACACAATTGCCTTCAGTCTGGAGGCTGCTGCCGACGTAACCATTAGTCTGGGTTATGGCACAGGCACCAACAACATTGGCTCAGCCAACACTCCTATTCTGTATGTTAGCCATTTGGCTCTTGCTGAGGTTGAAGAACTTCCCGCTGATCCCTACGAGACAGCTCTGGCTGCCATTGGCGAGGGTGGAACCTTCTTCATCTCTACTGACGTTAACGGTACCAAGTACTACATCACCGCTGAAGGTAAGCTGACAAGCGTTCGCGCCGAGGGCTGCATCTTCTCCGTTTCGAAGGTTGAGGGTAACGGCTACAAGCAGTTCGGCTACTACATCAATGGTGGCAAGCACTTCACGAACGCCCCAATGAGCAACAACCAGGCCGTTCTGAACGTATCAAGCTTCAGTACCTCTACCAACAACCGCAGTACGTGGGAGGCTCAGGTACTGTTCCTCGAGGGCGGTAAGTACGCTATCCGCGCCTGCAACACAGCATACGGCGAGAGCAGTTGGGAAGATTGCGGTCGCGTGTTCTTCACATGGAAGGTAGAGGATGCTGCAGTTATTCCGCAGTACACCTACGACCAGGTTTACCAGTGGGACTTCGAGGCTGCAACCTCTATCAACGTGACCTACCAGCTCTACGAGGCCGACGGCACGACGCCAGTTGGCGATCCCGTAGTTGTTATGCAGGAGGCCAACAGCCCCGTAAGTATTCCTACCTCCATCACAGGTATCAGCTTCAATGGTGGCTGGACTCCCAATGCATACTATACTTATGAAGCAATTGGCGTCATCGGAGATGTTGATTGTACGGTTAATGTAACGCGCACTCCTACCGTTGGAGTTGTTCATGCTCTGACGGACCTGAGCAACGCCAAGGCTTATGCCATCAGATGTAAGCGTGGTGCCCTCCTCACGAGTGGTGACGCGATTGCCTCTACTTCGCACGCTTCGCTGCACGATGCTGCACCTGCCAACTTCGCTATTTTGAGCTATGAGGACAACCTCTACCTCTACAGCGTAGCCGACAAGAAGTTCGTGCTCAATAATGGTTCTTTGGCCAGCATGCCTACCCACGGTGTGTACGACGCCATCGTAATGACTGCCCAGACTGATCCCTTCTTCCTGTACACGTTTAAGATTAACGATGAGACAACGTACGGTCTTAACACGAACGGAACCGGAGAACTCAATGGTTGTGTCATTAACTCTTGGACCACTCCTGATGATGGTGACCAGTACTACATGATTGAGGCTGCCGACTTCGACGCTACCGAGGCTCTGCAGGCTCTGGAAGACTTCTTCCATCCCAGCTACTACGTGACCTACGTGGTTAAGGACGCTGAGGGCAACGTGCTGTTCACTTCCGAGCCTGCTCCCGCAGCTCCCGGTCAGCAGATTACGTCGCTGCCCGACGACTACAAGAAGGGCTTCACCACCTATAACGAGGTTGACGTAACCATCACCGAGCCTGAGACTACCGTTGAGTTCACCGCTACCCCGAACTTCCCGTTCGAGATTGCCAGCAGCTTCGCAGGTGCCAAGTGGTACAACATGACCATCCGCGGCGACTACTGGGTTGCAATGGACGAGACCGAGCCTTACTATCCAAAGGCTGACAAGGACCTCGACGCCAACGCCAGCAAGTGGGCCTTCCAGGGTGACGCCTACAACGGTATCACTATCCTGAACCGCGCCGCCGGCGAGGGCAAGACCCTGACGAATGACGGTGGCAACGTCGTAATGCGCGACGGTGCCTTCAAGTGGGAAATCTTCGCCAACAGCGACGGCTTCGTAATGCGTCCTCTCGAGGGCGAAGGCGTGGAGAACATGTGGGTTAACCAGAACGGTGGTTCCTCTGGTCCTCTGCAGTTCTGGAACAGTGCTGCTGGTAAGACCGACAACGGTTCTACCTTCCGTATCACTCCTGCTACTCCCGTTTATGCCATCACTTGCCTTGAGGCTGAGAACGGTAGCGTTTCCGCTGACTTCGAAGAGGCTAAGGCTGGTGAGACCATTCACCTGACCATCACTCCCGCCGAGGGCTATGAACTCGACGTTCTGGCCCTGACATACGGTGAAGAGAGAATTGAGCTGACGAAGAAGAGCTTCGAGATGCCCGCTGCCGATGTAACTGTATCTGCTACCTTCAAGGTTGCTGGTGAGAGTCCCAAGATTTACATCGAGACCGACCTCACAGCTCAGTTCCCCGTTGACTATCAGGGTTGGAGCGGCGCTACTGGCTATGTAGGCTGGGCAGCTCCCGCTGTTACTACCAACGACGGCCGTGAGACAGCAGCTTGCGAGAAGTACGAAGGTACTTGCGCAAATACTGGCGATGTATTCACTCGCACTCTGACAGGTCTGGCTAACGGTACCTATAATATCGAACTGTACGGTGCTGCAGCATTCACCTCTGGCCGTGGCTTCGATTCTGAGCTGGTAGAAGGCGACGAGACCGCCGTTTACCTGTATGCTGAGACTCCTGCCGGTCAGGTTAAGCAGTACATCCCCGCTCATATCGCCACAGAGTTCAACAGCACTGGTATTGCCACTGCTTCTCTTGACAATGTGGTTGTTACCGATGGTACCATTAAGATTGGTATGTTCAAGGATAAGCCCATGACCAACTGGCATGTTGTACAGATCAAGGGTGTGACAGCTAAGGTTGACGCTGCCGAGCTGCTGGCTACTACGGTTGCCAATGCAAAGGCTATTGATCCCGCTACTCTGTCTACTACTCTTGCTTCCAAGCTGTCTAAGGTTGTTGACGACAATGACGGTACCTATGCAACGGCTGACGAGTACGTAGCTGCCATCTCTGCTATCGAGGCAGTTATCGCCGAGGCTCAGATTTACGTTGTTGCCGCTCCGAAGCTCGAGCAGATGAAGAAGTTCGTAGACGCTACCAACTTCTACACCGCAGGGGCTAAGGCTACATATTACGACGAACCGAAGCAGAAGCTGGATGAGGGCACGCTGACGATGACCGAGGCTAACGCTCTCCAGGATCCTTATGCTATTACCCAGTGGCACGCCGCCAATGCAGTTGACGACCTGCTCTGCAGCGTATGGGATGTTGATCCCGAAGCATGGGATGCCCTCCACGTGAACACATGGAGCACTGAAGGTAACAATGACGGCACTGAGTTCAAGGTTCCGTTCTTCGAGTACTGGACCAACGATGGCAATTCTCTGGCTGAGAAGACCATGACCGCTACCTTCGAGGGTCTCGAACCCGGCAAGACCGCTCTGGTTAACGTATGGGTACGTGTACGCGCTAAGAATGATGTAGCAGCTGCTGACGCTACCGGCATCACCCTGCAGGTTAACGAAGGCGAGGCTGTTGACGTGACCGAAGGTGCTACCAACGGCCAGTTCAACCTTGCTAAGTACGCTGCAAGCGGCGTGGTTGACGATGAAGGTAAGCTCGTTGTTAAGTTCATCGTTGCTGCTGAGAACAACATCAGCTGGCTCAGCTTCCAGAACGCTAAGTATGAGTTGCTCGACGATGCTTCTCTGATAGAGTATGCTGCTGCCCTCTACAATATCGAGGACGGTGCTAACTACAGCATCACCACTCAGGTTGATGAGGTTACATACTACCTGACCGCTGACGGTAAGCTGACCGCCGACGAAAGTGGTGCTGGTATCTTCGGATTCAAGAAGGTTGCAGGTGCACAGTATGGATATGGCTTCCTGCTGACCTCTCAGAACAACACTCGCTTCAGCAATCCTAAGAATACGGACGAAGCTTCTCTGACACTTGGTAGCCTGAACACTTCTACCAGCAGTCGTTCCGACTGGGAAGCTCAGGTATTCTTCCTGAATGCAGAAGGCAAGTACGCCGTACGTGCCACCAACGCTAGCTACAATGGTGAGACCAGCGGTTGGTCTTGGATCGGTAACACCTACTGGGCTGTTCACGAAGGTCCTCTCGCTGAGTACAGCTGGGAGAAGAGCTATGACTTCGAACTCCTGAAGGTGAACACCGTGAAGGTTACCTACGCATTGTATGATGTAGAAGGCGAAGAGCCCGTTCAGACCGTTGAAGTTACCCAGAAGGTTAACAGCGAGGTTGCAATACCTACCGCTTTCACCTCTGTAGGTGTCTACAACTATGCTGCTGAGGGCACTATCGGTACGGAGAACTGCACCATCAAGGTGACCCGCACCTACAAGCCTGGCTTGATCTTCAGCATGGATGAGCTGAGCAACAATAAGACCTACACCATCGCCTGCGACCGCGGCGCCCTCCTCACTAAGGACGGCTATCTGGCTTCTACTGGCCACAGCTCGCTGGAGGATGCTGAGGCAGCTCAGTTCGCTATCCTTTACTACGATGAGTCCGACGACGAGACTGACAACGGTAGCTACTACCTGTACAGCGTTGCCGACCAGAAGTTCGTGACCAACAATGGTGCTCTGGCAGACGTTCCCACGAACGGTGTCGAGGATGCCATCAAGATGAATGCGGAGAATGCTCCTTACTTCCTGTACTACTTCACTATCGGTGGTACGGATAATGGCCTGAATACCAATGGTAACGATCCTTACGGATATGTCATCAACACTTGGATGACTGCCGATGCCGGTAACCAGTACTACATGGTTGAGGCTGCCGACTTCGATCCCGCCACAGCTCTGACGCTCCTGCAGAAGGGTGCATACCTCCTGCCTCTGCGTGATGCTCTGGCAGCTAACGAGCCTAATCCCGTTCTTGCTGGTGCTGGCCTGTTCCAGAAGCCACAGGAAGCCTATGACGCTTATAAGCTTGTTTACGATGCTCAGAAGCAGGTAGCCGAGAACGAGGCTTCTACTATTGATGACCTCATCACAGCAAAGGCACTTCTCGATGCAGCTATTGAGACCTATGCAGCCGTCGAGGTTAACAAGCCCGAGGTTGGTGCTCAGTACGCCGTGCTCCAGAAGTCCAGCGGTACTTACATGTCCGTTAATGCCGAGGGTGGTGTTCGCACTGCCGAGGAAGCTATGGGCTTCGAGCTCGTAGAGACTGAGGAAGGTTACTTCCTGAAGACCGCTGACAGCTACATCGGCCTTGTAAGCGGTAGCACGAAGGATCTGACTGCAATCGATGGTGACACTCTCTTCATCGCTGTTACTCCTTCTTCTGTTGAGGAAGAGGTAGTTTACTACACGATCAAGAACCTGCGCAGCACTTCCGGCTCTTCTTACCTCGGTACAGTGGGCAAGGGTGTTGACAAGGCTATCGTAGCCAACCAGTCTAAGACTGCTGCCAACTCTCAGTGGTCAATCGTGAAGTACGAGGCTCCCGTTCCACAGCCCGCAAGTGTTGAGCTTGCTAGCGTGACCTACGGTGGCGAAGCCGTTATCTTCACCGATGGCGCTGCTACTATCGAGGGCTGCTACGATGCTGAGAAGGAACTCGTAGTCGTTGCTGCCGCCGGTGATTCCGTAACGGTAGCTATCACCTACCCGACCGAAGTTGGCCAGACCGAAATCGTAATTACGGTTACTGACAAGGATGCTGAGAACTTCCCCAACAACAAGGCTACTTACACGATTACTTTCAGCGTTGCCACTGGCATCGAAGGCATCCGTGCCGACGAAGCTGACGTTGTATTCGACATGAACGGTCGCCGCGTAAGCCGCAATGCTAAGGGTGTCCTCATCATCAATGGCAAAAAGGTTATTCGTAAGTAAGAACTAGGTGACCCTGGGATTTCCTAGGGTTCCTACCCATAAAACCAGAGAGCCGTGGCATTCCGCCGCGGCTCTCTGTATGTTTTGTGCACGTAGAAAGGGAAGGTTTACGAACCTACGACAATAAGTTCACGAACCTACGCCCACAAGTTCACGAACCTATGGGCATAAGTACACAATCCATTACAATTACAGATTACAGATAGGTTTTAGGAAAAATGAATACAGACAGTTATTATATATATAATATATAATAAATATTATAGATTAAAGATTGTAAGTGACAAGTTCCAAAACGCCTTTACCCTAACTGTAATTGTAATCTGTAATGGGGATTTATGTTATGATAGTTAAATGCAAGGTAGTTGCTGCCTCCGCAGACCCGGAATATCCGCTGACCCGTGAAAGCCCATTGTATAACAAAAATCCCAGCCTTTCGACTGGGATTTGCGCTTCAGGATGGCGCTTGTAATCGCAAAGCGCTTGCGTAATGAAGTGGAGCAAGTAATCGCAAAGCGCTTGCGTAATGAAGTGGAGCAAGAACCACGACCTTGGTCGTTGGTTTAACCCATATAAGCACAAAGAAGCCGAGAATAAATCTCGGCTTTTGCGCTTCAGGATGGGCTTGAACCAACGACCCCCTGATTAACAGTCAGGTGCTCTAACCAACTGAGCTACTGAAGCAGGTTCTTTGCTAATGCGAGTGCAAAGGTACAACAAAAAATTTAAAGTGAAAAATTAAAAGTAAAAAAAAATCATTATCTTTGCAAAAAAATTGCATTATGGAGAGAATTATAGGTATTGGAAACGCTTTGGTGGACGTGTTAGTACGCCTCGACGATGAGCAAGTACTGGCTCAGTTGGGACTGCCCAAGGGGGGGATGACCCTTATCGACGACAGCCAACAGTGTGAGTTGACCAAGCTTATTGCGGACTTTCAGCCAACAAGAGCCACGGGTGGCAGTGCAGGTAACGCCATGCTTGCATTGGCCAACATGGGTGCAACGCCAGGGTTCATAGGCTGCGTTGGTAGCGACGAGGTAGGACAATTCTTCCGTGATAATTGCATAGAGCGGGGCATTGAAGCCCGTCTTTTTGTGACTGAGGGCCATAGTGGTGTGGCTAATACGTTCATCACGCCAGATGCCGAACGCACCTTTGCCACCTATCTGGGCGTGGCGGGAAAGCTGAAGGCGGCAGACATTACTCCCGAACTCTTCCAAGGCTATCAGTTGCTCCACATTGAGGGCTATCTGGTGCAGGATTGCCAACTCATAGAGACCATTTGCCGTACGGCTAAGGATGTGGGTCTGAAGACGAGCATCGACTTAGCCAGCTATAATGTTGTGAATGAGAACCGTTCGATGCTTCGCGACTTGGTGGCAAAATATATTGATGTTGTCTTTGCCAATGAGGAGGAGAGCGCAGCCTTTACCGAAGGTATGTCGCCAGAGGACGCTTTGCAGGACATCGCTTCTATTGCAGAGGTGGCTGTTGTAAAACTTGGAAAGCATGGGGCAATGGCTATGGGCAATGGACAGCAGGTGCGGGTTCCTGGTAGCAGCTTGCCCGTAGTGGATACAACTGCGGCTGGTGACTTCTTTGCTGGAGGTTTCCTGTATGCCTACACCCAAGGTGCTACGCTGGAGCGTTGTCTTGAGATGGGAGCGCTGTTGGCTGGCAACATTATTCAGGTGGTGGGTACACGTTTGCCTGAAGCCCAGTGGCAGGAGATTCGCCGCCAAGCTGATGAGATACTGAATGATAAATATAATAAATAGGTAATAAATGATGAGACGCTTTGTTTTCGCTTTTCTCATTCTCTCATTTTCTCATTCTCTCACGTTCTTTGCTCAGCCAAAGGAGAGTCACAATGCTGCCATTGCACGGCATTTGGAACTCTTCGATGACATTTATCGTCAACTGGACATCTATTATGTAGATACGCTTTCTGCCGATACTACAATCGGGTGGGCCATTAAGTCGATGCTGAGTCATGTTGACCCCTTCACGCAGTATTATCCCGAGGACAACGACGAACTACGCCAGATGGCTACGGGCAAATATGCTGGAGTGGGCAGTATCATTCGCTACAATCGGAAAGAACAGCGAGCAATGTTCATCGAACCTTACGAAGGTACACCCAGTCAGCGTGCCGGAATCCGGGCGGGCGATGTCATTCTTAGCATCGACGGAGTGGACGTGTTGAAGAAGATGACAGACGAGGTGAGTAATATGCTGCGAGGCGAGGGAGGAACCCAGTTGGAGGTGCAAGTGAAGCGCCCGAATGTGGAGAAACCTTTGACGTTCCAATTGAAACGGGAAACCATACAATTGCCTACGATTCCTTATTACGGGGTTTCTGCCGATGGAACGGGGTATATTTACCTGTCGAACTTCACTTCGGGAGCCACTTTGGAAATGCGCCATGCCCTGATTGACATGAAGGAGAAGGGTATGAAACGTCTGGTTCTGGACTTGCGGGACAATCCTGGTGGAGCGATTGATGAAGCCGTGAGCATGGTCAACCTCTTTGTCGGCAAGGGAGAGAAGGTGGTGTACACGAAGGGAAAGATGCCTTCGTCGAACCGTGACTATTACACTACCGTGGACCCATTGGACAAGGAGACGCCTATCGTGGTATTAGTCAACGGTAGTACTGCATCGGCAGCTGAAATCCTGAGCGGCTCGCTACAGGATATGGACCGTGCCGTAGTGATGGGTTCGCGCACATACGGCAAAGGTTTGGTACAGGCCATTCATGAGGTAAGCGACCGTGGGAACTTGAAGATAACCATATCGCGCTACTATATTCCCAGTGGGCGCTGTATTCAGGCTTACGACTATCGCCATCTGACCGAGGACGGACGAGTAGGGACGGTGCCTGACTCACTGACAAACATTTTCCATACCCGTGGCGGACGAGAGGTGAGAGACGGCGGTGGCATCAAGCCCGATGTGGAGGCACGTCCTGACAGCCTGGCTTCGTTGGTCTATGATGTGGTGCAAAGCGATGAAATGGTGACTTATGCAGCATTATATAGCCAGAAGAATGCTACGATTGCCAAAGCCGGAGAATATACGATGTCTGACGAAGAATATGAGGCTTTTGCTGACTGGATGGCAAAGAGCGGATTCGAGACTCACCGACGTACAGATGATGTGCTGAAGCTCTTGCGTGAGTCGGCAAAACTGGAGGGATGCTACGAAGACGTCAAAGAAGAAATCGACCAACTGGAGGGACACTTGAAGACAGACTTGAAAGCCGAGTTGCTGAAATTGCGCGACGACATCCGTCCTTACCTGGAGGACGAAATCGTTTGCTGCTATTATTATCAGCGCGGACGTGCCGAACATCTGCTCCGTAGTGACAAGGTCTATGAAAAGGCAGTAGAACTGCTGAATGATAATGAGGAGTATAATCGTATATTGGGAGTTAAATAGGTAGTAGAATGAGACGAAGAAGGAATATACGTACAGCCAATCGAGGCTTCCTGATGGGAATTGCCTCACTGGCTATCATGGTCATGCTGATGGTGGGCCTCTTTCTTTACTGGGCAATGCCGTAAAGTATAGGCAGCTTGCTCACTTATTCGTGCCTGTGACCATCAAAATGGGCGAAATTAGCCTACATCTCGGAAAAACTCAAATGAAAATTTGCTTATTCGCTCGAATTGCACTAAATTTGCAGCGTTGAAAGTGAGGAGCCCGATGGAGTTCCTCACTTCTCGTTAATAAAACTAATGCAAATGATTGACAAGAATCTTGTAGAGAGTGTAGTAAACGAGTGGTTGTCCGACAAGGATTACTTTCTGGTAGACGTAAGCATTTCAGCCGATGACTGTATCGTTGTAACCATCGACCATGCCGAGGGCGTCTGGATTGAGGATTGTGCCGAATTGAGCCGTTTCATCGAGTCGCGCCTTGACCGTGATGCCGAGGATTACGAATTGGAAGTGGGAAGTGCCGGACTGGGTCAGCCCTTCCGCGTTCACCGTCAATACGAAATCCATGTGGGCAAACCTGTGGAGACACAGACCAAGGACGGACATAAGTATCAGGGGACACTCGTTGAAGTTACTGATGACGGATTTACCGTAGAGGTGGAGACCAAGGTAAAGCCAGAGGGTGCCAAGCGTCCTCGCAAGGAACTTGTCGGCATGCACTTTACATTCGACGAGGTGGCGTTCACTAAGTACCTGATTAAGGTGAAGTAAGCCCCCTTCTGCCTCTCCTGAAGGGGAGAGATAGTAAATGGAAAATGAATAAATAATAAATATAGTATGGCAACAACAAAAAAAACATCGGAGGGCGTTAACCTGATTGAGTCCTTCGCAGAATTTAAGGAAATGAAAAACATCGACCGCGCTACTCTGGTAAGCGTGCTCGAAGAGTGTTTCCGCAGTGTCATCGCCAAAACATACGGTTCGGATGACAACTACGACGTGATTGTGAACCCCGATAAGGGTGACTTTGAAATCTACCACAACCGCACGGTGGTGGAGGATGGACAGGTAACTGACCCTCAGCGTGAAATCAGCCTGAGTGATGCCCGTCAGATTGAGGATGACTATGAGGTAGGTGAGGAAGTGAGCCAGCAGGTTGACTTCAGTTCATTTGGCCGCCGTAGCATTCTGACCCTGCGTCAGACATTGGCCAGCCGCATCCTGGAACTGGAGCATGACACGCTGTACAATCAGTACAAGGATCGTGTAGGTGAGATTGTCAGCGGTGAGGTATATCAGGTGTGGAAGCGCGAGTTGTTGTTGCTTGATGACGAGGGCAACGAACTGCTGCTGCCCAAGCAGGAACAGATTCCCGGAGACTTCTTCCGTAAGGGTGAGACCGTTCGTGCCTGCATCCTGCGTGTTGATAACGCTAACGGTAATCCCAAGATTATCCTCAGTCGTACGTGCTCCGATTTCTTGAAGCGTCTGATGGAGGCCGAAGTACCTGAAATCAACGATGGATTGATAACTATCCACCGTGTAGCTCGCATCCCTGGCGAGCGTGCCAAAGTGGCAGTGGAGAGTTATGACGAACGTATCGACCCCGTAGGAGCTTGTGTAGGTGTGAAAGGTAGCCGCGTTCATGGCATTGTGCGTGAACTGCGTGGCGAGAATATTGATGTGCTGAATTACACCTCCAACACACAGCTGTTCATTATGCGTGCCTTGAGTCCTGCAAATGTCAACCGTGTTGAAATGGACGAAGAGAACCGCAAGGCAGAGGTGTTCCTGAATCCCGATCAGGTGAGTCTGGCCATTGGTAAGGGCGGTGCTAACATTAAGTTGGCCTCGATGTTGACAGGATATACCATAGATGTATTCCGTGAATTGAGCGAAGAGGAAGAAGACGATGTCGTATTGGACGAGTTCAGCGACGAAATCGAACCATGGGTTATCGAGGAACTGAAGAAGATAGGTCTGACTACGGCACAGCAGGTGTTGAATGCTCCCAGAGACATGATTATCAAGGAAGCCGACCTCGAGGAAGAGACCGTGGACGAGACCTTGCGCATCCTTGCTGCCGAGTTCGAGGACGAAGAGCAGGGATAGATAAAAATTAAAAGATAAAAGTGAGAGCATCATTTTTAATTTTTAATTTAATTTGAAAGATATGAGTATAAGACTAAATAAAGCAACCAAAGAATGTAATGTGGGTCTGCAAACCGCTGTTGAGTTCCTGCAGAAAAAGGGTTTCTCCGATGTAGAGGCAAACCCGAACAGCCGCATTACTGACGAGCAATACAATATGTTGCTCGATGAGTTTAGTCCCGACAAGGGTCTGCGCAAAGAGGCAACAGAACTCATTCAACAGCGTCAGTCCAATAAGGAACAGGCCAAGGAACGCCGTCGTGAGGAAGTTTTGGTGGAGACAACGGTGGAGAAGGTCAGTGGTCCGAAGGTCGTGGGCAAAATAGAACTGGACAAGCCCAAACCAACTCCTCAGCCAAAGGTTGAAGAGAAGCCTGTTGAAAAAGAGGTTAAACCAGTGGTTCCAGAACCAAAGGTCGAAGAACCTGTTGTTGTGGAAGAAAAGCCAGTGGAGAAAGAGGAACCCGTAGTTGAAGCTCCTGTCGCAGAGGAACCTGCAAAACAGGAGGCGGAGAATCCTGCTCCCAAGAAGAAGGAGAAGGCTCCCATTGGTGATGTCTCCGAGGATGGCGTCTTTCGCTTGAAGAAGGATAACGTGGCAGCGCCTGGACTTACCGTTTTGGGTCATGTTGACCTTTCAGCCATGAACCAAAGTACTCGTCCGAAGAAGAAGTCGAAGGAAGAGAAGCGTAAGGAACGCGAGGAGAAGCAAGGCGACCGCAAAAAACGTGCCCGTATCGGACAGCAGCGTGTTGATGTCAATGCTGTGGCCAACCAACAGCAGTCGCAGAATAATGCGAACAACCAAAATCGCAACAAACAGCAAAACAACCAGCAACAGCAGCAGGGTGGTGGTAAGAAGAAAAAGAAGAACCAGCCCAAGCAGACTGTGCTTCAGCCTGAAGTAAGCGAAGAGGAAGTTGCCAAGCAGGTTCGTGAAACATTGGCTCGTCTGACCAGCAAAGACAACAAACTGGGTAAGGGTGCCAAGTATCGTCGTGAGAAGCGTGATGCTATTCGTCAGGGCATGGAGGAGGAGCTGGAACAGCAGGCAGCTGACAGCAAGGTTCTTAAACTGACGGAATTCGTTACGGCTAATGAGTTGGCAACCATGATGAATGTGCCCGTCACTCAGATTATTGGTACTTGTATGAGTATTGGTATCATGGTCAGCATAAACCAGCGAATGGATGCCGAGACTATCAACCTCATTGCCGAAGAGTACGGATACACCACAGAGTATGTCAGTGCCGAGGTAAGTGAGGCTGTTGTGGAGGAAGAGGACAGCGAAGAAGACCTGAAGCCTCGTGCTCCCATCGTAACGGTGATGGGTCATGTCGATCATGGTAAGACATCGTTGCTCGACTACATTCGTCAGACCAATGTTATTGCTGGTGAGGCAGGTGGCATCACGCAGCATATCGGTGCCTATAACGTGACACTTGAGGATGGTCGTCATGTGACATTCCTCGACACTCCAGGTCATGAAGCTTTCACGGCTATGCGTGCTCGTGGTGCTCAGGTTACCGATATTGCTATCATCATTGTGGCAGCTGATGACGACATTATGCCGCAGACCAAGGAGGCCATCAACCACGCCATGGCTGCCAATGTCCCCATTGTATTTGCCATCAATAAGATTGATAAACCCGCTGCCAATCCGGAGAAGATAAAGGAGCATTTGGCTAATATGAACTTCCTCGTTGAGGACTGGGGTGGTAAGTATCAGAGTCAGGATATCAGTGCCAAGAAGGGAATCGGTGTGAAGGAACTTCTGGAGAAAGTACTGTTGGAGGCTGAGATGCTCGATTTGAAGGCCAACCCCAACCGCAAGGGAACTGGTACTGTTATCGAATCTTCACTTGATAAGGGTCGTGGCTATGTAGCCACAGTGCTCTGTAGCAATGGAACACTTCGCGTGGGCGACATCATGCTTGCGGGTACGAGCTATGGTCGTGTAAAGGCCATGTTCAATGAGCGTGGCCAGCGTGTCAAGGAGATAGGTCCTTCACAGGCAGCCACCATACTTGGTTTGAATGGCGCCCCGACGGCTGGTGATGCCTTCCACGTGATGGATAGCGATCAGGAGGCTCGCGAGATTGCCAACAAACGTGAACAACTGGCTCGTGAACAGGGACTTCGCACGATGAAGCGTGTTGACCTGAACGAAATCGGTCGTCGTATTGCTTTGGGCAACTTCAAGGAACTGAATATTATTGTCAAGGGTGACGTGGATGGTTCTATCGAGGCCCTTTCCGACTCATTGCTGAAACTCTCAACGGAGAAGATTCAAGTCAATGTCATCCAGAAGAGTGTGGGTCAGATCAGCGAAAACGACGTAAATCTGGCTGCTGCCTCCGATGCCATCATTGTTGCCTTCCAGGTTCGTCCCTCAGCTGCTGCCCGGAAATTGGCAGAGCAGGAGGGTGTGGATATCCGCACTTACAGTGTCATCTACGATGCTATTGAAGAAGTTCGTGATGCCATGGAGGGTATGCTTTCACCCGAAATCAAGGAGGAAGTTACCGCTCAGGTTGAGGTTCGTCAGGTTTACCACATCTCTAAGGTAGGCACCGTGGCAGGAGCGTACGTTATCGAGGGCAAGGTAAGTCGTACGAACAAGGCACGTGTCATTCGCGACGGTATCGTTGTTCACACTGGTGAAATCAATGCCTTGAAGCGTTTCAAGGACGATGTGAAAGAGGTGACAACCAACTTCGAGTGCGGTATTTCGCTGGTCAACTATAATGACTTGCGTGAGGGCGATATCCTTGAGACCTTCCAAGAAATAGAGATTAAGGCAAAGTTGTAGTTGGATTAGGGATTAGAGATTAGCGTTTGATACATTTATATAAATGTGTACGAACAAACAATCCCTAATCCCAAATCTTTTTATCCCTAATCCAAGAAGTGAATGATTGAGTTTCTTTGTCTGGCAATCCTGCTTTTCGGCGCATGGAGAGGATGGAAGAACGGCCTTATAAAAGAGGTGGTTTCCTTTACGGGAATCTTCTTGGGTTTCTACGTTGCTTATCATTATTATAAGCAGTCGGATGTTGGAGTGATAGGTTTTTTGCTTATCTGGATAGGCATACCCTTGATATTAGGTGTTTTGGCTTGGCTGGTAACAAAAATATTTGACCAGATGAAGATTGTGGGTACGACAAACAAACTACTGGGGGCTGCAGCTGGCTTCCTGAAGTATGCATTCTTTCTGGGTTGCATTATGCTCGCTATCGACTATGTCCGCGAAGTCAAGCATAAGGTGGAGAAGAGTCCCGTCATGAATGTTTTGCAGGTGGTTCCCGACTATCTGTTCCCGGCCATCAATAATGAGGACGCACATGGAGAAGAATAACGAACAGACACTCATTCAGGAGATAGCCGACAAGAAGTATGAGTACGGCTTTACGACGGACGTCAAGACCGACATCATAGAAAAAGGTCTGTCGGAGGCCGTGGTGCGCCTGATATCCGAGAAAAAGGGTGAACCGGAATGGTTGCTGGAGTTTAGGCTGAAGGCATTCCATTATTGGCAAACTTTAGAGGAACCTACATGGGGACACCTCGATATGCCTAAGATAGACTATCAGAACATCTCTTATTATGCCGCTCCAGCCTCCCCCGACCCCTCCCAAGGAGGGGGGAAGATTGATCCTGAGTTGATGAAGACGTTTGACAAGTTGGGCATCCCCTTGGAAGAGCGTCTATCACTAAGCGGTATGGCTGTGGATGCTGTTATGGACTCCGTTTCTGTAAAAACCACCTTCCGCGAACGGCTGAAAGAGAAAGGCATCATCTTCTGTTCAATCAGCGAAGCTGTGCGAGAACATCCCGACCTTGTCCGTCAGTATCTGGGTTCGGTCGTTCCCTATCGCGATAACTTCTTTGCAGCACTTAACAGCGCAGTTTTCTCCGATGGCTCGTTCGTCTATATCCCCAAGGGTGTACGATGCCCCATGGAACTTAGCACCTATTTCCGCATCAATGCCCGTGGCACGGGACAATTCGAACGTACCCTCATTGTAGCTGATGACGACAGTTATGTTTCGTATCTTGAAGGCTGTACAGCACCCATGCGCGATGAGAACCAACTGCATGCTGCTATCGTAGAAATTGTGGTTCTGGAGAATGCTGAAGTAAAGTATTCTACTGTGCAGAACTGGTATCCGGGAGACAAAGACGGAAAGGGCGGTGTGCTGAATCTGGTTACGAAACGTGGCCATCTGCGTGGTCGGAACAGTCGCTTGTCGTGGACACAAGTGGAAACAGGTAGTGCCATTACCTGGAAATACCCCAGTTGTGTGCTCTCAGGCGACGGCAGCCAAGCCGAGTTTTATAGCGTGGCTTTGACCAACAATTTCCAGCAGGCAGATACAGGTACGAAGATGATACATTTGGGCAAGAATACCAAAAGTACTATAATAAGTAAGGGTATCAGTGCCGGACGCAGTCAGAACGCTTATCGTGGTTTGGTGCGAGTAGGGAAGAATGCTGATGGAGCTCGCAATTACTCGTCGTGTGACTCGCTGTTACTGGGCGATAAATGTGGGGCACATACATTCCCGTATATGGACGTGCAGAATCCCACTGCTGTGGTGGAACACGAGGCTACGACCAGCAAGATTTCTGAAGACCAACTGTTCTATTGCAATCAGCGAGGCATACCCCTCGAGGATGCCGTGGGACTCATCGTCAATGGCTATGCTAAAGACGTTCTGAACAAATTGCCAATGGAGTTTGCTGCCGAAGCCCAGAAACTTCTGGGTGTCTCCCTCGAAGGAGCTGTCGGATAACCTTATAACCTCAAAACCTCAAAAATGTTAAAGATTGAGAATTTACATGCCAGCATTAACGGCAAAGAGATATTGAAAGGTATAAACCTGACCGTCAAGGATGGTGAGGTACATGCCTTGATGGGACAGAATGGAGCAGGTAAGTCGACGCTCTCCAACATCATCGTAGGACATCCTGCATACGAAGTGACACAAGGAAGTATCATGTTCAACGGACAGGACCTTCTGGCGATGGCTCCCGAAGAACGTGCACATGCTGGTATCTTCTTGTCGTTCCAACAGCCAGTGGAGATACCTGGTGTCTCGATGAACAACTTCATGCGTGCCGCCTTGAATGCCAAGCGTAAGGCTCAGGGGCTGGAACCTATACCAGCTACAGAGTTCCTGAAATTGATGCGTGAGCGTCGCAAGATAGTGGAACTCGACAACAAACTGGCCAACCGTAGTGTGAATGAAGGCTTTTCGGGGGGTGAGAAAAAACGGAACGAAATCTTTCAGATGGCCATGCTGGAGCCTACGTTTGCTATTCTGGACGAGACGGACTCCGGTCTTGACGTAGATGCCTTGCGCATAGTGGCCGAGGGTTTCAATAAACTCCGTAAGCCCGAAACATCGGCGCTTGTCATTACCCATTACCAGCGTTTGCTCGACTATCTGCAACCCGATATCATCCATGTGCTCATCAATGGGCAGATTGTTCATACGGGTGGTCCGGAAGTGGCCACGATGATTGAGAACGAAGGCTTCGACCAATTTATCAAGTAGCAGACCCTCCTCTTGCCCCTCCCTTGTAGGGCGGGGAGAATACATAATTAAAGGTTATAAGTAATGAATAATATAAAGAGTACACAAACAGAAAGTGCAACTACTCCCCTCCATACAAGGGAGGGGCTGGGGGTAGGCCTTCAGTATGTGGAACTTTATGAGCAGTGCCGCCAGATGATTTGTGAGCATTCGGCAGGACTGCTTAACGAACCGCGTGAGCAAGCCTATGAGGACTTTTGTCGTCTTGGTTTTCCTACGCAGAAGTTGGAGCGATACAAATATACCAATGTGGCTGAGGCTTTTGCTCCTGATTACGGTCTGAACCTGCAACACATAGACATTCCCGTTAACCCTTATGAGGTATTTCGTTGCGACGTACCTAATCTGAGTACTTCGCTATATTTTGTAGTCAACGATCGTTTCTATGATAAGGCGTTGCCACATGCCTCGCTGCCCGAAGGTGTACTGGTAATGTCTTTGGCAGAGGCTGCAATACAGCACCCAGAGTTGGTTGACGGACACTATGGTCGATTGGCACGCAGCAGCAAGGATGGTCTGAATGCCTTAAACACTATGTTTTGTCAGGATGGCCTTTTTATCTATGTCCCCAAGAATACCATCGTGGAGCGTCCTATACAGATTATCAACATTCTGCGGGCTGATGTAGACTTGATGGTGAACCGTCGTGTGCTTATTGTAGCGGAGGAGGGAGCAGAGGTTAAGCTACTGTTCTGCGACCATGCCATCGACGACCATCAGTTCTTGGCGACGCAGGTCAGCGAGGTCTATGTCGGCGAGAATGCTCACGTGGAGCTTTACGAACTGGAGGAGACACATGTCAAGAGCCACCGTTTCTCCAACATGTACGTTGATCAGCAGCGCAACAGTGCCACAACCATCGATAGTCTGACCCTCCACAATGGACAGACCCGTAATCGCACTGATGTTACCCTTAGTGGTGAGTATGCCGAAACGCGGATGTTCGGCTGTGTGATTGCTGATAAACAGCAACATGTCGACAACAACACCCTCATCGACCATCGTGTACCGAACTGTCAAAGTACGGAACTGTATAAGTATGTACTCGACGGCGAAGCTGTAGGGGCTTTCGCAGGTCGTGTCCTCGTTCGTGAAGGTGCCCAGAAAACTACGTCACAGGAGACCAATGCCAATCTGGTGGCTACCGACACGGCTCGCATGTACACCCAGCCGATGCTTGAGATTTATGCCGACGATGTGAAGTGTTCACACGGAAGTACCGTGGGACAGCTTAATGAACAGGCCTTGTTCTATATGCGTCAACGCGGTATTCCCCTTGACGAAGCCCGAATGCTCCTGAAGTTCGCTTTTGCTGGCGAAGTACTCGACAGCATAAAGATGGAACCCTTGCGTGACCGTCTGCACTATCTTGTGGAGAAGCGCTTTCGTGGGGAACTTTCCAAGTGTGAAGGCTGTAAGCTTTGCAAATAAGGGGACCCACCCCCTGCCCCTCCCTTGTATGGAGGGGAGCATATAGTAATAGTAAATATGTAGGGACGCGAGGCTTCGCGTCCACAAGATAAGAATAATGACACAGAAACAACCATCAGCAGAGCTAACTACTCCCCTCCATACAAGGGAGGGGCAGGGGGGTGGGTCTGCTGTTCGTATTGATTTCCCCATCCTGTCTCGTAAAATATACGACAAGTACCCACTCGTCTATCTCGACAATGCTGCTACAACGCAGAAACCACGCCAGGTGGTTGAAGCAATGACGGAGGAATACTATAACGTCAACGCCAACGTCCATCGTGGCGTACATTTCCTCTCGCAGCAGGCTACCGACTTACACGAACAGGCTCGTGAGACGGTGCGCTGCTTCCTGAATGCCCGTAGCACCAGTGAAATCGTCTTCACACGTGGTACCACGGAGAGCATAAACCTTGTAGCATCGTGCTTCGGACAGGCTTGCATGAAGGAGGGTGACGAGGTGCTCATTACTGAGATGGAGCACCATTCCAACATCGTCTCTTGGCAGTTGCTTCAGCAACGGCAGGGCATCAAGATTCGCGTTCTACCTATCACCGATGAGGGGACTGTATGTCTCGATTCCATCGAGACTTATTTCAGCGAGCGAACAAAAATTGTCAGCATCACCCACGTCAGCAATGTGCTGGGCACCATAAATCCTGTGAAGGAGATTATCCGCATTGCCCACGCCCATGGTGTGCCTGTTTTAGTTGACGGAGCACAGAGCACTCCCCATTTCAAGGTCGATGTTCAGGACCTCGACTGTGACTTCTTTGCTTTCAGTGGTCATAAGATTTATGGTCCTACGGGCATTGGTGTACTCTATGGCAAGGAAGAATGGCTCGACCGCATTCCGCCTTACATGGGTGGTGGCGAGATGATTAAAACCGTGTCGTTCGAGCACACTACCTTTAATCAACTTCCCTATAAATTCGAGGCTGGCACGCCGGACTATGTGGCAACCACGGGTCTCGCCCGTGCTCTCGATTACGTCAGTTCGATAGGCTTCGACGCCATCGAAGCACATGAAAAGGACCTCACAGCCTACGCCATGCAGCGTATGATGGAGATTCCTGGCATGAGGATATTCGGTCCCAAGGACATCAACCAGCACGATGCGGTCATTAGTTTCTTGGTGGGGGACATCCATCACCTCGACATGGGAACCTTGCTTGACCGCTTGGGCATTGCAGTCCGTACAGGCCATCATTGTGCCGAACCCCTAATGCACCGCTTGGGCATCGAAGGCACTTGTCGCGCCTCTTTTGCCCTCTACAATACCCGTGAAGAAGTAGATGCCTTGGTGGCAGGCATCCAGCGAATTCAACAAATGTTCTAAAGCCTACCCCGGCCCTCCCCAAGGGAGGGAGATAAAGATGCTTAAACAATATTTACATCCAGAATTGATAGAAGCAGGCTGTGACGAGGCTGGCCGTGGATGCCTTGCCGGACCTGTCTTTGCTGCCGCCGTTATCCTGCCATTCAGCAACGCCTCCCTCCCCATTATGGGAGAGGGTCTTTCGGCTCTCAACGACTCCAAGCAGCTCTCTGAGAAGCAACGCTACCAACTACGTGATGTAATAGAACGCGAAGCGGTGGCTTGGGCAGTGGGTGTGGTGACGAATGAGGAGATTGATAAAATCAATATTCTGCGAGCCAGCATCTTGGCCATGCATCGCGCTGTGGCTCAACTGAAGGTGCGTCCCCAGCATCTGCTCATCGACGGTAATCGCTTTTCACCCTATGAGGACATTCCCCACACCACTGTCGTGAAGGGTGATGCCACGTACATGAACATTGCTGCTGCCAGCATCTTGGCCAAGACTTACCGTGACGATTTCATGTTGAAGATACATAAGGAATATCCGCAATACCATTGGGATAAAAATAAAGGATACCCGGCACCAGTACATCGCGAGGCCATTCGCCAGTATGGCACTACGCCATATCATCGTATGACGTTCAACCTTCTGGGTACAAAACAACTGGAATTTAACTTTGACTAACTTATGAGTCCTATAAGTCCTATTGGTCCTATGGGACCCATAAGCCCAATGAAAAAGGGTATAAAAAAAGAAGGTTGTCTCACGACAACCAATCTTTCATTAACCTTAAATCTAATACCATGAAAAACACTGATGCAAAGGTACGGATTTTTTACAAAATAGCAAGGGTATCTTATAATTTTATGTAAAAATATACCGTTTTCTTGATATATATCAATTATAAGGTCTAAAACGATAGTATAATATGAAAAAAAATGCATTAATTGTAGTTTCGGGCGGAATGGACTCGACAACAATGCTTTACGAGTATGCCGATGAGATAGCTTTGGCTGTAACATTCGATTACGGAGCTAATCATGGCCCCAAGGAGATTCCTTTGGCTCAGATGCATTGCAAGCGTTTGGGTATCGAACATATTGTCATAAAGATGGATTTCATGCAACGCTATTTCCAGTCTTCGTTGCTCAGTGGTGCAGAAGCTATTCCAGAGGGAAACTACGACGACGAGAATATGCGTTCGACGGTAGTACCTTTCCGCAACGGCATTATGTTAGCCATTGCCTGCGGACTGGCCGAGAGTAGGGGACTGAAGCGCCTGATGATTGCCAACCATGCTGGCGACCATGCCATCTATCCCGACTGCCGTCCTGCCTTCGTTGAGGCCATGAGTCAGGCCACACAGGCTGGCACATACGATGGCATTTGCATCGATGCTCCCTATACAAACCTTACGAAAGGTGAGATTGCCGTCCACGGCAAGCGTTTGGGCATTGACTATAGCGAGACATGGAGTTGTTACAAGGGTGGCGACAAGCACTGCGGCAAGTGTGGCACCTGCATGGAACGCAAGGAAGCACTGGCTGCTGCCGGCATCCCCGACCCCACGGTCTATGAATAATTGGCGGAACAGTTGGGGCAGAGGCCCTTTACCATGAAATTGATGGCATTCATGTGAAATCCCTCGGGCAATACGACCTGAGGGATTTTCTTTTCCCTAAAGCAGAAGGTACGGTGACAGCGTTCGCAATAGAAATGGATGTGCTGGTCGTCGTGCATGTCATGATCTTCGCTGTCGCAGGCTTCATAACGCAGCGAACCACTACCGTCCTCTATGGCGTGCACCAGATGGTGGTCGAGCAGGAGGGTGAGGGTGCGGAAGATGGTGCTGCGTTCGGCTGTGAGCATGCGGTCTTCCAGTTCGCGCAACGAAAGAGGACGGCGGGCATGTTCCAACTCCTTGAAGACAAGCAGTCGCATGGCCGTGATTTTCACGCCGTGGCTTTCCAGATGTTGTTCTATTTCGCTGTTTCCCATATTACTTGATGCCCTACACAATATAGATTAATATTTGAACGAGCTGCCGCCGGCGAACTCGCGGATGAGCGATGTGGGCGGAACCTGACGGGCGGGTACGGGAGTGAAGTAGCGCAGGAACTTGCGCAGGCGGCTGGCCTCGCTGTATTCCGGTTCGCGCTCGTCCACCTGTTCCAGAATGGGCATCACCTGCTCGCGTATGACGTTCAGCTCATAGAGCAGTGCTGAGTTGAAGGTGGCATCGGCAGTTTCCTGGAAGGGATAAATCCACTTTTCCTCACCTCGGGTCACAGAAGGGTAGCGGCGCAGGGTGTCGAGGGCTGTATAGCCACGGTAGCGGTAGTCGCGAATCAGTCTGCGCAGCACACGAATGTCTTCGGTGGGCACGAAGTTGTGGTCGTCGAGGGCAATGGTGGTCAGCGTGGAGACGTAGATGCGATACTTCTTTTCATCGGGAATCTGCTGCGACAGGATGGGATTCAGGGCATGGTTACCTTCAAGAATGATGACGTCTTCGGGACCTATCTTCAGTTTCTTTCCGTCGAATTTCCGTTCGCCGCTTACGAAGTCGTAACGTGGCAGTTCCACCTCTTCGCCGTTGAGCAGTTGATTCATCTGCTGGCAGAAGAACTCGGTGTCCACAGCATCGATGTGCTCAAAGTCGTATTCTCCATTTTCGTCCTTTGGACTGTCCACACGATTCACGAAGTAGTTGTCGGTGGACAGAGTGTGGGGATGCAGACCGCAGGCCATCATCTGTATGGCCAGTCGTTTGCTGGTCGTGGTCTTACCGCTGCTGCTTGGTCCTGCCACAAGTACCAGTTTGGCTCCACGTTCCACGATTTCATCGGTCATTTTGTGCATCTTGCGCTCTTGCAAGGCCTCGGCTACGTTGATGATTTCCGCAGCGCGTCCTGCACGAATGGCAGCATTTACCTCACCGGCATTGCGTACTCCCATGATGTGCTGCCAACGATGGTACTCGCGGAAAACACCCAATTGCTTCTCTTGTGGTATCAGGGGCTCCAGTTCGGAGGGATTCTTTCGCGAAGGAACCCTTATCAGCATGCCACCGTCCAGCGGAATCAGGTCGAACAGGTGGATTTGTCCTGTACTGGTCAACAGGCTGCTGTAGAAGAAGTCGATGCTGTCGCCCAACTGATAGTAGTGGACATACAGGTTTCCTTGGCTTTCCAGCAGTTGGGCCTTGCTCTCCAAACCATGCTGACGGAACATCTGGATGCCCTCTTCGATGGTGCACTGAATGCGGTGGATTTGCATGTCGGCATCAATGATTTCCTGCATACGCTGGCGGATGCGCTTTACGTCGGCTTCTTCGAGCGGGCGGTCGAGAAACAGCTCGCAGTAGTATCCTTTGCACACAGGTGCGCCGATGATGAGTCGTCCGTCGGGATAGATGTCTTCGACGGCTTTGGCCAGAACGAAAAACAAGGAATGGACATAGGTGCGCATTCCATCAGTGGTGGTCAGGTCCAGCAATTCAACATCCTTACTGTTATAGAAACGATAGTTCAGTCCTTGCACTTTGTTGTTGATGCTGGCGCAGACGGGACCATAATTCATGGTTATACCCGACTGCAGATAGACGTCGTTGACGGAGCAGCCCAAAGGCATGGGAAAAGTCTTTCCCGTATTCTTGCAGCGTATTTTTATTTCGTTGGCCATGTAGAGCGATAAGGGTTAATTAAGGATTAAAAGTTAAGAATTAAGGGTTATTTGATAATGACCTTCTTGCCGTTGACAATATACAATCCCTTGGTGAGCTTTGCGATGCGTCGGCCACTTAGGTCATACACCTCATTTTTGGTTTTGAGAACTGAGTTCTGAATTCCCTCAACGCCTGTGACTTCATCCTGTGTGTAGTTCCCATAGAAGAAGAGGCGGAAGTTGTCGAAACAGGTCCAGTAGCCACTGTCCGATTTCGTGCTCTTGATGCCGAACTTCAGGGTTGCAGTCGATGTGGTGGTTGCCATCACGCTGTTTTCGTACCAGCCCTTGGCAAACCACTTGCCGGCTGCCTGCATGTCGTTGGGTACGTATTTCCCGTTCTTGTTACTCGTGGCACCTCCCAGAGAACGGTTCTGTGCATCGGCCCAGATGTTCTTCACCGTTTGGGTGGCTGTCTTCAGATAGATTTGTGCAGCCGTCTTGTCAGTGCCATTCGTTATGAAGTCGGTGTAGGTGTCGGATGCCGAACCTGGGCGCTGGAAGGCCTGGGCACGCAATTCATAGGTACCGTCGGGCAGCTTCTGCTTTGTCGTCTGGTTGATGTCGAAGGTCTTTTCGAAGAACTCGCAGCACGAGTAGTTGACTGTTCCTGTCTGGCTCCATCCGTCTGTGCCGTTGTCGAAGTTGGGGTTCGTGAGCATCCATGTTAGGTCGAAAGGCTGGCTCATGTCCGTCACCTTGACCTCGCTCAGGAAGTCCAGAATGGAGGTTTCCAAGAAGCTGATGCTGCTCATTACCTCTTGCGGCGAGGTGTAGGAGTCTTTGTTTGCCTTGATGTCGCCGATGATGACGGGAAGGGCTAACTCTACGGTAGCTGGATCGATATCTGTATCTCTTATCGTATAGGGGGTGCTGACAATCTTCTCAGCGTTTGCTAACATGGCGTCCAAGTTGCTTAAAAGTTCCTTTACCGCATAGCTCTGGAATTCCTGCATTTCCTCTTTGCTTAGAATCAGCCAGCGTTGGTTGGTAGCCGAGTTGGTGCGGTCGAACGTGCTGCTTCCCGTGCTGCCATTGGTGTTGGCCTGGAGGCACGAGGGCGACCAACTGTCTGTGGGGTGGATAATCCAGTAGCCGCGCTTGGCGTCCTTGCTGGAACCTACGTCCACGCGACCTTTCATCAGGTGGAAGTTGTCGTTGGCCGTAAGCGAAGCGCGCTTTATGGTCTTGAATCCATTGGAATAGGTAAGATACTGACCTGTAGCCGCATTGCGGAACTGGTAGTACTGGTTGTCGGGGGTGAAGGTGACGTACCAGGCTGCGCTGTCGTTGCTGGCAACGTCCTCGGTGCTCATCGTGCGCCATTTCAGTGCACCGGTGGATGTGGGAATCAGGTAGGAATCATAGTATCCACGGTCTGCCGACTCGCTCTTCAGGTAATACTTGATGGTATCTTCCTGGTCGAAGATGTAGCAGGGGTCGGCAAAGGTGGCATAGCGGTGTTCCAGACCGTCCTCACCCAGTGCCTGACCAATCATGGCGTTGGCATAGTATGTCTTCAGACTGCCGTCGTCCTCGTTGGCACCATTCACGCCGTAGGGCCACATGTGCTGAGTGTCACCGTTCAGGTGCGAGCCAGTGGTGTTGTCCCAGAAGTCAAGGAATGCCGACACCCGGTCGCCAACCCATTGTCCCGTTCCGTTGCCCGAGCGCAGGATGTCTCCGGCCCATTGGGTGGAGTAGTTGATGACACCCAGGCCGTGCTGCATCTCGTGCATGATGGTACCCGTGCGCTGGTAGCTTTGGTTGGGACCTACGTTCATCCAGGGGTCGTCCCTGTAGTTACAGTCGGCAGTGGGCGTGCCCGAGCCGTAGCCCACGCTGAAGTGCTTCTGTATGCTCGTCAGGTTGCAGAAGATGTCACAAGCCTGGGTCAGGGCGCTGTTGATGCGATTGTTCTCATCGGAGTTTCCCCCGTTGTTGTACCAATACGTTATGGCACCCATAGGCAGGGTGTAGAACTTGATGACGTCGCCGTAGCCCGTGACGTTGTCCTTGTTGGTGGCATAGGCACGCATGTAATACTTTGTCGAGGGCTTCAGGTTCTCGAAATAGTAGATGGTTCCGCTGTTGGTGATGGTCTTCGTGCTGACGCTGTCGTCAACGGTGGGATTGGGGTTCTCTGCAATGCAGAAACCACGTTTGGTGATGGAGGAACCACCATTGGCGCCCGACGTCTTGATGCGCCCGAAGGCCATTGTGGCTCCGCGTGCATAGCGGGTGTCGGTGACAACCTTCGGTGCCGTCTGTGCCGAAGCGGAAAGCACGAAGAAAGATGTAATGAGTAGAAGTGCGATACGTCTCATGATATTATAACATTTTAACTTTTTAACTATTTAACCTTTTCGCTCGAGCTCGCTCGCTTGCGTAGCTTTGCGTAGCAAGAACCCTTTAACCTTTTAACTCTTTAACCTTCCAATAAACTCTTCCATCCCCTCGCTGGCACCCTTCATGATGTGGTGGACGGGCATCATGGAGTTCCACTGCACGGGCTTGGGGTCGATAAGGTAGATGGGACAGCCCTCGGGCACGTAATGGATGAGGCCCGCTGCTGGGTAGACGTTGAGGCTGGTGCCGATGATGAGGTAGATGTCAGCCTTTGCCGACAGTTCTGCTGCCCGCTCGATGTTGGGTACAGCCTCGCCAAACCACACGATGAAGGGGCGTAGCTGACTGCCGTCCTTGGCCAAGTCGCCCATCCTAACCTCGCAATGGTCAGGTGGTAATGTCTCGATGAAATGGGGATTATTCGGGTCTCTGCTGCTGCACACCTTCATCAGTTCGCCGTGCAGGTGGCAGACCTTTGTCGAGCCTGCCCTTTCGTGCAGGTTATCCACGTTCTGGGTAATGATTTCCACGTCGTAGTCCTGCTCCAACTGTGCCAGCAACCTGTGCCCCTTACACGGCTCCACGTTTTGCAGCTCGCGCCGTCTGGTGTTGTAGAATTCGGTTACCAATTGAGGGTTACGCGCCCATCCTTCTGGCGTTGCCACATCCTCCACATTGTAGGTATCCCACAGTCCGCCGCTGTCGCGGAAGGTGCTGATGCCGCTCTCGGCGCTCATGCCTGCACCCGTCAGTACTACCAGTTTTTTCATAGCTAAAGGCCTTTATTGGCTACAAAACTACGAAAAAAACACGTCTTCACCAAACTTCTCTGTGTTATTTTAGTGCAAAGCCCAAACCTCCTCTCTCGTTTCATCGTCCCTCCCCCTGCCTTCCCCAGCATCAATTCGTGGAGTGGAAGGCCAGCGAGCTGCCTGTTGGCATAAGTTGCGTGCAACGGTGTTTGGGGAAGATAGTGCTGCTTGGACAGAGGTATAGTATTCTTATGACTATAGGAATAGTAATGTATGCGATGATGCGTTAGTAATGTGTGGGACGACGCGATAATAATGCATAGGGCGGAGGAATAGTATCGCGTCGCGGGAGACGATGCGTCAACTCGGCGGAGTTGACGCGTGGGCTTGATGGAGTTGACACGTGAACTCAGTCGAGTTGACGTGTGTCTTCCTTCATATATTATGGTCAATGGGCTGATTACTTCACGACGAGGAGGAAGCCGCCACGGGCGCGGCAATGGACGGTGGCGGGCAGGGCTGCATCGGACTGCAGTTGCCAGGCACGATCTTCATTGGCATCGAGAAAACAGTCGGCCTGTCGCTTCTTTCCAACGATGGAGGGAAGTCGGCTGAGGTCGAAGTCGCGCTCCTGCTCGGTGCCGTTAATGCCTGCCACATACCAAGTCTTGCCACTGCGGCGGGCAATGACAGCAGTCTCGCCCGGATAGCCGCTAACCAGACGGGTCTCGTCCCACACGGCGGGCAGATGGCCGAGGAAGTCCTGCACAGCCTTGGGCTGGGCGAGGAAACTTTCGGGACGGTCGGCCAGATGCTGCAAGCCGCTCTCGAAGAGCACTGTCAGCGCCAGTTCGTGGGCATGGGTGGTGATGTGGGGGTGCTGCGAGTCGCTGAAGGCGCAGGGCGTATAGTCCATGGGGCCGATGACGTTGCGGGTGAAGGGCAGTGTGGCGTTGTGACGGGCAGCGCGGTCGGTGAAGGTTCCCACGTTGTTGTACCACTCGGCTCCGTAAACGCCCTCGGTGGAGAGCAGGTTAGGGTAAGTGCGCTGCCAGCCACGGGGGACAGTGGCTCCGTGGAAGTTTACCAGCAGATGGTGCTTTGCGGCGCTCTCCAAAAGGTCGATGCAGTATGCCATATTCATATTGTCATCGCCACTGAAGAAGTCTATCTTCACACCAGCAACACCAATCTTCTCGCACCAGGCGAATTCCTTTTCGCGGTCCTCGGACTTGTTCAGGCGGAACTTGGGACCTGGGGCTCCGTTAATCCATCCTACGCTGGAGTTGTACCAAATCATAGGCTTCACACCTTTTCCCTTGGCGTAGTTCACGGCGTCCTCGACAGTCTTGCCGTCCTTCATCTCGTCCCATTCGGCATCAATGAGCACGTAGGGGAGTTTCAGCGTGGCAGCCATGTTAACGTATTTCTTGATGATGTTCAGGTCGTTCGAGCCGTGGTTGTAGGCCCAATATACCCACGAAACGACACCTGGCTCAATCCAACTGGTGTCGGTTAGTTTGCTGGCTGTGCTGACATCTGTTACCAGCGTCGATTCCACGACATCGGCCAGTGAGCCAATCATCATCACTTTCCAAGAACTCTGCTTAGCCGTCTGTTCGTTCTTGTCGGCAACGATGTTGAATCGCGTTTTGCCATCCAGACTGTAGAATGAAGAGGCTGCATTGTCATGATGGATGTCGGCTTCGGTGAGCAAGGCAAACACATTGCCCGAGAACTCGAACAGGG
Source organism: Bacteroidaceae bacterium (assembly GCA_045220575.1). GTDB lineage: Bacteria > Bacteroidota > Bacteroidia > Bacteroidales > Bacteroidaceae > Physcousia. The sequence continues at coordinate 23,583 of JBGUVX010000030.1, read as the reverse complement.
CGGGGAACGATAGCCGGTCGCCTTGTTTCATCTGTCGGTTCTTCGGGTAGAATCCCTCGGCTCCGTCGCTCCAGTTCATTATCCAATGGTTCAAATAAGGAATATTGATGGCAACGGGGGTCTCGGCCTTGTCGTTCATGCTCTCGCGTCCCACTTTCTGGAAGGCCACGCCGTCGTTGAACACGCGGATGCGAAGCACACCACCGCTGTGGAGTGAATAGACCGACTCCTTGCCTTTGTTCACGCAATGCAGACGTTTGCCCGCCAACATCGTGTAGTCCTCCTTGATGTTGCGCGTACTGCCGTCGTTGATGCCTTCGAACTCGGCGGTATATATTTCCTGCCACTGGCCTGCTTGCTTGTAGCTGACGGTGATGTGGTTGTCGAACTTTTCGGCTTTGATGCGTCCGTTGGGAGACACTGTACGTTGTGCCTGCACTACCATTGCTGTGCCCATCAGGGCAATCCATAGAAGAAATGATTTCATAGTTAAAGAACAATTTGACGGGTTAAAGTTACTCATTTTTATCGAGATGCAGGAACATTTTCCATCAAAATGGTTTAAAATGTTCGTCACAATTCGTAAATTTGCACTACGGCAGGTGCGAGATGGTGCGGATTTAAGCGAATTACAAAACAATACGATTATGCGAAGGGTAATGTTCTGCTTCAGAGTAGTAGTGGGCTTACTGACGATTTGGACGGTAAGAGATGCCCATGCTCAGGAAAATGTGCGATGGGGTGAATGGCAGTCGTGGGGCATGCAGCAGGATGGCACGTATCGGAATCCTGTCATTCCTGCCGACTACAGCGACCTCGATTGCATCCGCGTAGGCAGTGATTACTACGCTATTTCCTCGACCATGCAGTTCTCGCCAGGCATGACCGTCCTGCACTCGCGTGACCTGGTGAACTGGGAGATTGCAGGCAATGCCGTCAATGACCTTTCGCAAATATCCGATGCAATGACTTGGCGACAGATGGACCGCTACGGACGGGGCATCTGGGCAGGTTCGTTGCGTCACCACAACGGGCGTTTCTACCTTTATTTCGGTACGCCTGATGAGGGCTTCTTCATGACCTCGGCAAAACGGGCGGAAGGACCGTGGGAACCGCTCACACCGCTTTTGCAGGAGCAGGGGTGGGACGATTGCTCGGCCATCTGGGATAAGGAGGGACAGGCGTGGTTCGTGGGTACGTGCTTTGCCGATGGCTACAAGACTTACATCTTCCGCATGTCGAAGGATGGACGCAGCATAGACCGCAGTAGTGCCCGTCTTGTCAACGAGGGAAACGGGCGCGAAGCCAGCAAACTTCTCTATCACGATGGTTACTATTACATTATTTTCAGCGAGCACCGCAATGGTGTGGGCCGTTACGTGATGGCCAAGCGCGATAGGGAGATGACGGGCAGTTTCAGCGAGGAACGTCAGTTGCTGCTCCCTTGCTGCGAAGCCAATGAACCCAATCAGGGGGGCATCATCGAAGCTCCCTCCACGGGGGGAGAGACTCAGTGGTATTTCCTCACTCACCACGGCACGGGCGACTGGAGCGGGCGCATCGTCAGTCTGCTGCCTGTAGAGTGGATTGATGGTTGGCCCATGATGGGCGACCGAACCAAGGGAGACTTGGGTACAATGGTTTGGCAGGGAATGATGCCAACAGAACAGAAAAACAAGCTAACCATCCGGCGCAGCGATGATTTCGATGCCTCTCTGTTGGCTCCACAATGGCAGTGGAACTACCAGCCGCGTGATGATATGTGGAGCCTCACAGAGCGTCGTGGCTGGCTACGCCTCTATGCCTTTCAACCACTTGAAGCGGGCAGGCTCCTGAAAGCCGGCAATTCCTTGACGCAACGCGTATTCCGTACTGCTCACAACGAGGTCATCGTGAGGCTTGACATCAGCCATACAGCCGACGGACTTCATGCCGGTCTCTGTCACTTCGCTGCCAGCAGCGCCTCGCTTGGCATCGTCAATGAAGGCGGCACCAATTATCTTGAATGGACGGACAATGACCAACGCACAAGGTATCAGGCAGTCAACGAGTCCTATCTCTATCTCCGCTCCACATGGGGACTCGATGGTAAGAGCCAGTTCTCTTACAGCCTCGACGGCAACCACTACACCCCGCTCGGTCAGTATCAGCTCTCATGGGGCTTTTACCGGGGCGACCGCATTGGCATCTATTGCTTCAATGAACGAGGCGAGCAAGGCTACGTCGATGTTGATTACTTTCATTACAACATGTTTCAGCACGCCAATCCCTTCGGTCACGCTTTGGTGCCCGACATGATTGCAGATGCCAGTATCCAGAAGATTGGCGACACCTTCTACTGCTATGCTACTACCGACGGCTATGGACGTGGGCTTGAGACTTCGGGACCTCCCGTGGTGTGGAAATCTAAGGACTTCGTGAATTGGAGTTTCGAGGGTACTTACTTTCCCTCTGCCAGCAAACAGAAATATTGGGCACCAAGCAAGGCCGTGCAGGGCCGGGACGGACGATGGTATATCTATCCTACGGTCAACCATTACATGCATGTTGCTGTGGCCGATAGTCCCGATGGCCCTTTCCGCTTGGCACAGGGCGTGGATGAGTTCACCAAACCTTACGCTGAGGCTGCGACTCTGCTGAAGAATGGTGACCGTGGCGGCATAGATGCGGAAGTTTTCGTGGATGACGACGGTCAGGCCTATGTCTTTTGGGGACGGCGCTATGTAGCACGCCTCGCCGACGACATGATGACGGTCAGCGATATCCGTCAACTCGAAACACGCCGCAAGGAATACTCCGAAGGTCCCATTTTCTTCAAGCGCAAAGGCATTTATTATTACCTTTATACCATTGGTGGTGACGAGCGTTATGAGTATTACTACCAGATGAGTCGCACATCGCCCTTCGGGCCTTACGAGACTCCGGCTCACGACCTTGTCTCGACCACCAACGTGGAGCGAGGTGTCTTCGGCCCTGGACATGGTTGCGTCTTCAATGTTGGTGATGATTACTACTTTGCCTTCCTTGAATTTAGCCGTAACTCCACCAACCGCCAGACCTACGTCAATCGCTTGGAGTTCAACGACGATGGCACTATCCGTCCAGTTGAAGTTACCTTGGATGGTGTGGGGGCTATTGGAGTTAGGAATGAAGAATTAAGAATGAAGAATGAAAAGTTGAGTGCCAGCAGCATCACGGCTTCGAGCACGATGCAGCCACAAAAGATTCGTCATTTCAAGGATGAACGCTGCCAGCGAACGGAGTACTTCGATGCCGCCTTTGCCATTGACGGTGCCAACGGATCGCGCTGGATGGCTGCCGACGGCGATTCGGCCTGCTGGCTCCAGATAGACCTTGGGAAACCCGTTCCGATTGGGCGTAGCGAGCTCTGTTTCGTACGTCCGGCGGCAGGACATGCCTATATACTTGAGGGTTCTGTAGATGGTAATAAGTGGAAACGCTGTGGCGGTCATGCCGACGTTCAGATGCGTTCTCCCCACGTGGACACCATCAACCGTTCTTTCCGCTTCCTTCGTGTGCGTATCAGTGAAGGCATTCGCGGCGTGTGGGAATGGCGATTGTATAATAAAAAATGCAGATAAACATAAATAGAATAAGCTATGAAGAAGAGATGGTTGGGACTGGCAGGTGCATTGCTGTGTGTTGCATCATTGATGGCACAAACACAGGTGGACTTCGTTACCCCCTCGATTGTTAGAGTGCGATGGTCGGCAAACGGTGAACTGAAAGATAACGGAACGGGCGTTTGTGTGTGGCGCAGCCAACGCGTAAAGCAGACCAGTCGCGATACGGAACACACCAGCATCCATTCGACAGACGAATTAACCGTGGAAGTGGACCGGAAGAGTGGGGCAGTTACATTTCGCGACTCTCGGACGGGGCGCATTCTCTTGCAGGAAAATGCCGTTCGCCCACACGAGGCTGAGGCTGTGGTGAAGGAACATATCGTCTATGACGACAACTCTGCTCATACAGAGGAGACAGCCAACGGCAAGGTGACGGTGAAGAACATTGTGCGGCGCGATACGTTGGGCACGACCACCCGCTATCGTGTGAACTTCCGTTTTGCTTCCGACAAAGCCCTGTATGGACTGGGCTCGCACATGGAGGACTATATGAACCTGTTGGGCAAGACGCTGTACCTGACGCAACATAACCTAAAGGCAACGATACCTGTCATTAATTCGACGGGTGGCTACGGACTGCTGTTTGACGCGGGCTGTGCCATGAAGTTCGAGACGCACAAGGACGGACAGGATTATGCTGGCTCGATGCAGATGGAGGCGGCTCAGGAGATTGACTACTACTTCATCAAGGGCGAGAGGATGGATGACGTGGTGCGTGGCTATCGGTGGCTGACAGGCGACGTAGCCATGATGCCGCGATACGTCTTCGGCTACACGCAGTCGAAGGAGCGCTACACCTCGTCCGATGACATCTTGCGCACCCTTGCTGAATACCGCCGTAGGCAGGTGCCCATCGATATGATTGTACAGGACTGGAACTACTGGCCCGAGGGCTGGGGCTACATGAAGATGGATTCGCGCTTCTATCCCGACCCGAAGGCATTGGCCGACTCGGTGCACGCCATGCATGCCCGGTTGATGGTGAGCATCTGGCCCAATCCACAGTATTGTCCCGAGGAGCGCGACTTCCGGGAGCGGGGCTACATGTTGGAGCACAGCATCTATGATGCCTTCAACCCCGAGGCGCGGCGTTATTACTGGAAATATGCCAACGACGAGTTCTTCTCGCGTGGTTTCGATGCCTGGTGGTGCGACAGCAGCGAACCGCTGGACGGTGACTGGAACCGTATGCCCCAGCCAGTTGGCGGAAAGGCCTATGGATGGGACGACCACGAGCGGCGTTGGCAACTGAACAAAGACATTCTGAGCGATGCCCTTGGAGCCGAGCGCAGCAATCTGTATGCCCTCTACCACGCCATGGGCATCTACGAGAATCAAAGGGCTACAACAAGTGCCAAACGTGTCGTGAACCTGACACGTAGCACCTACGCCGGCCAGCAACGCTACGGCACGTTGGTGTGGAACGGTGACACCCATGCCTCGTGGGCCTCGTTCCGCCAGCAGATTCCTTCGGGCTTGAACTATATGGCTACGGGCAACCCCTATTGGACGGTGGATGTGGGCTGTTTCTTTACCCGTAACGATGGTCGCCGCTGGTTCTATGCGGGCGATTTCCCCGACGGAGTGAAGGATGAGCGATATCGAGAGTTCTACACCCGCATGTTCCAGTGGGCGACCTTCTTGCCCATCCTGCGCAGTCACGGCAGCGATACGCCACGCGAAATCTGGCAGTTCGGCGAGCCGGGCACTCCCTGTTACGATGCTATCCTGCGGATGATAAATCTGCGCTACACCCTTATTCCTTATATATATAGTATGGCGGCCCAACAGAGTCGTCAGGCTTATACCATGTGTCGGCTGCTGGCCTTCGACTTTCCCGAAGACCCCGCTGTGCTGGACTTGAAGGACGAGTACCTGTTCGGGCGTTTCCTCGTATGTCCGGTGACCCATCCGATGAGCGAGGCTTCCACGCGCCGCGTCTATTTGCCCAAGGGGGAGTTGTGGACCGACTATTGGACGGGGCGTCAGTTCGAGGGCGGGCAATGGATGGATGTGAGTGTGTCGCTGGACCGTCTGCCGCTCTTCGTCCGCTCGGGCAGCATCATTCCCACAACGGAGGTGGCACAGTGGGCCGATGCACAAATCTCTTCGCCCGTCACCGTCCATGTCTATCCGGGACGCGATGCGCACTTCGAGCTTTATGAGGACGAGGGCGATAACTATAATTTCGAGAAGGGCGCCTTTGCCGTGATTCCCATGGATTGGGATGAGGCACGAGGGACATTGACCATAGGCCGACGCATGGGCAGTTTCCCAGGCATGATGGCACAGCGAACCTTTGTCATAGATGTCGAGGGCGAACAGCAACAGGTCGTTTACAAGGGCAAACCGATAACTGTAAGCGTGAAACGCGACCGTCAGTCGTCGCTTCTGCATTACACGAGTCCCGCCACTTTCTTCGAGGAAGCGCTGCCCATCGGCAACGGCACGCAGGGAGCTATGGTGTACGGTCGCATCGGCGAGGAGCGCCTTTCGCTCAACGACATCACATTGTGGACGGGAGAACCCGACCGCGAGGTCTTCTCGCCCGAGGCATATAAGACCATACCTGCCATCCGCGAGGCGCTTTTCCGCGAGGATTATCGCGAGGCCGACCGCTTGCAGCGGGCCGTACAAGGACATTACAGCCAAAACTATCAGCCACTGGGCACGCTTACCTTCGGCTCGGGACAGACGACGAATGCCGGCAACGACTACAGCCGCGAGCTGGACATCAAGCGGGCATTGGCTACGGTGACTTTTCCAGGCTGCCGGCGTGAGTATTTTGCATCGGCTCCCGACTCGGTCATCGTAGTGCGTATCAACGCACAGGACGGTAACACCATCGAGCAGAGTTTTCGCTACCACTGTCGGTTGCCACACCAGACCACGGCCTCGGCACGGCGCGACAATGTGGGCGAACTTGTGACGGACGGCTATGCTGCCTGGAGCAGTAAGCCGGGCTATGCCGGAGGCGAGAACAGCTTCCGTTACGACAGCAATCGGGGCATTCACTTCCGCACCATTGTTCGCGTGATGCCCAAGGACGGACAATTGCGTACAGTGAACGATGACGAGATTGCTGTCAGCGGAGCTACGGAAATATTGGTGCTGATAGCCAACGTAACCAGTTTCAACGGGGCCGACAAAGACCCGGTTCGCGAAGGAAAGGATTACCAGCGCTTGGTGCGTGAGCGCATCGATGCCGCTTCGGCACGGACATTCGATGACTTGCTGGACAGACACATTGCGGACTACCAGCAGCTCTACGACAGGGTGACCTTGGACTTGGGAACTACGGCCCCTGCCATCTGTGCCAAAACCACCGAACAGCAGTTGCGTGACTATACGGAGAAGGGGGAACGGAATCCCGACCTTGAAGAACTGTATTTCAACTATGGGCGCTACCTGCTGATTAGTTGTTCGCGCACGGAGGGCGTGCCTGCCAATCTGCAGGGCTTATGGAACGAGAGCATGTTGCCGCCTTGGTCGTGCAACTACACCAGCAACATCAATGTCGAGGAAAACTATTGGCCTGCCGAGATTGCAGGTCTGCCTGAGATGCATGAAGCGCTGCTGGGCTTTATCCGTAAACTGCCTGTGACTGGCGAGCAGACGGCCCGCGCTTATTACGGTGTGCAGAATGGTTGGTGCCTGGGGCACAACACGGACATCTGGGCCATGACCTGTCCTGTGGGCGAGCATGGGGGCGACCCGATGTGGGCGAACTGGATGATGGGGGGAGCGTGGATAAGTACGCACCTGTGGGAGCATTACGCCTTCACGATGGACAAGGAGTATCTGCGTAGCGTATGGCCTACCTTGCGTGGTGCGGCAGACTTCTGCCTCGATTGGCTTGTCGAGCACGACGGCCAACTGCTGACGGCTCCCGCTACATCGCCGGAGAACGAATACCGTACCCCCGAAGGCTATAATGGACGGACGGTTTATGGTGGCTTTGCCGACTTGGCTATGATTCGCGAGTGCTTGGGCGATGCACGGCAGGCTGCTGTTGCCTTGGGTGAGTCGGAGGAGTATGTGCGGCGCATAGATGATGCCCTGAACCGTCTCGTGCCCTATCGTATCGGTAAACGCGGCAATCTGCAGGAGTGGTTTCATGACTGGGAGGATACCGACCCTCACCACCGCCATCAGTCGCACCTCTTTGGCCTGTTCCCAGGGCATCATATCACGGTGGACAAGACACCTGAACTGGCGGCAGCATGTAAGCGCACACTGGAAATAAAGGGAAACCGCACTACGGGCTGGAGCACTGGATGGCGTGTGAACCTGCAAGCCCGATTGCGCGAGGCTGAGACGGCCTATCAGATTTATCGTGTGTTGCTCAGCTATGTCTCGCCCGACGACTATCGCGGTCCGGGCCGTCGGACAGGTGGCGGCACCTATCCAAACCTGCTGGATGCCCATTCGCCGTTCCAGATTGACGGAAACTTCGGTGGCACGGCGGGCGTCGTGGAGATGCTCTTGCAGAGTACACTCCATGAGGATGGTTCTGCCGAAGTCCTCTTGCTTCCTGCTCTGCCCAAGGCCTGGGCTGGGGAGGGGAGTGTGAAAGGTGTGCGTGCCCGTGGCGGCTACGAACTTGACTTCGCTTGGAAAGAGGGCCGACTGACAAGCCTCGTCGTTCACGATGTTCGCCCCGCCACAGCCTCTGCCGCGTCGCTGACGTTGCGGCAAGCCTCTCGCAGTTGGAGTCTAAAGACCCGTTCGGGCCAGACCAAGCGGGTACTCTGATATTGACTTTGAAATGAATGAATACGCCTTCGTCTATTCGGCGAAAGCTTGGGCCTCAGCCTCGGCAATGATTTCCTCGCGCGACTTGGCTCGCATTGTGATGTCGGAGAAGTCGATATCCACATTCTCCTCCGCACTCTTAGCAGCCTGTTTCTCCTCGGCGCTCACGGGTCGGATGTCCTCGTAGCGTTCCATTTGCTGCTCCTTGGGTGCGATGAGGCTGAGCTTGAAGTCGCGCTCCTTCTGCAACCGTTCCAGCACTTGCTTGGCAGCGTTCTGCTGACTCTCTTTCTTGGAATAGCCCTTGCCAGTGCCGCATTCCGTGCCTGCAATGACGATGCAGCAATTGAAGACGGGGCTGGCATTCTTTTCCTTGCTTTCCTCGGTCTGGAACTCGATGTCAACGCGGTGGCGCTGTCCCCATTCGATGAGTTTGCTTTTGTAGTTCACCTCGCTGGCAGCCTTGTCGATGTTGACAATCTGGCGCAGAATCCTCTCCCGCACGAATCGAACACAATGGCCGTAGCCCCGGTCGAGGTAGATGGCTCCTACCAGCGCCTCGAACGCATTGCCCGAGACATAGTTGTTGTGGGTCTGCTGCTTGAAGTTGGCAATGATGAGCTTGTCGAAACCCGTGTCCTGAGCCAGCTTGTTCAGCGACTGGCGCTTGACAATGTTGCTGCGGGCGTTGGTGAGGAAACCCTCTGGCTTCTTGGGAAAATGCTTGAAGACGACATGGCCCACCACGGCCCCCAGAATGGCATCGCCCAGAAACTCCAGACGCTCATTGTTGATGCGCATGCCCTCCTCCTTGATGCCCATCGACTTGTGCCGCATGGCTGTTTTGTAGGGACGGATGTCGTGGGGGTAGAATCCCAGTATCCTGTACAAGGAACGATAAAGCTCCCTATCCCGAAGGAAGGGGAGCTTTAGTCGTATCCAAAGGTCTCTATACATAATAGTTAATTCAAAGCTCGATAATCAATTACTATGTGGCATTTGAATTAATCAACGTACTTCTTGAAGATGGCGCAGGCATTGTGACCGCCAAAACCGAAGGTGTTGCTCAGGGCAGCACGGACGGTGCGCTTCTGGGCCTTGTTGAAGGTGAAGTTCAGCTTGTAGTCGATTTCGGGATCCTCGTCGCCCTCCTCGTGGTTGATGGTGGGGGGAACGATGTCGTTCTCGACGCTGAGAATGCTGAACATAGCCTCGATGGCACCTGCAGCACCCAGCAGATGACCCGTCATAGACTTCGTCGAACTGATGTTCAACTCATAAGCGTGTTCACCGAATACATCCTTGATGGCTTTCACCTCGCTGATGTCGCCAACGGGAGTGCTCGTGCCGTGAACATTGATGTAGTCGATGTCCTCGGGCTTCATGCCGGCATCTTCCAAGGCATTGTTCATCACCAGTTTGGCACCCAGTCCTTCGGGATGAGAAGCCGTGATGTGGTGGGCATCGGCACTCATGCCGCAACCAGCCACTTCGGCGTAGATGTGTGCACCACGTGCTTTGGCGTGCTCCAGCTCTTCCAGAATGAGCATAGCGCTACCTTCGGCCATGATGAAGCCATCGCGGCTGGCGCTGAAGGGGCGGCTGGCCTTTTCGGGCTCATCGTTGCGGGTAGAGAGCGCGTGCATGGCGTTGAAACCACCCACACCGCCAGGATAGATAGCAGCCTCGCTACCACCCGTTACCATAACCTCGGCCTTACCCAGACGAATCAGGTTGAAGGCATCGGCAATGGCATTAGTGGAACTGGCACAGGCGCTGGAGGTGATGTAGTTGGGGCCGTGCATACCATACTTCATGCTTATCTGACCGGCAGCGATGTCGGCAATCATCTTGGGGATGAAGAAGGGGCTGTACTTGGGACCCAGCGTCTCGTGGGTGCGCTCATAGTTCCATTCCTCTTCCTCGAAGGTGTGCATACCGCCAATACCTACGCCCAGAACAACACCTACGCGGTTCAGGTCGGTCTGCTCCAGGTCGAGGCCGCTGTTCTCGACAGCCATCGTGGCAGCAGCCATTGCATACTGGCAGTAGGGGTCCATCTTACGGGCCTCCTTACGGTCGATGAACTGCGAGGGGTCAAAGCCCTTCACCTCACAGGCAAAGGTGGTCTTGAAGTTGGTGGTGTCGAAATGGGTAATAGGCGCAGCACCGCTAACGCCGGCTACAATGTTCTGCCAAGTCTCCTCAGCGGTGTTGCCCAGTGGTGTTACGGCACCCATGCCCGTAACTACTACTCTTTTTAATTCCATGTATCTTGTTTTAAGAGAACAAAAAAGAGAGTTAAAAAGAAGTATCTTCTAACTTCCCTTTAACTCCCCTTCAATTCTTAATGTTTAGGCCTGAGCCTCTTCGATAAACTTGATAGCGTCGCCAACGGTTGCAATCTTCTCGGCAGCGTCATCGGGAATAGTGATGTTGAAGGCCTTCTCCAACTCCATGATGAGCTCAACGGTGTCCAGAGAGTCTGCACCCAGATCCTGAGTGAAGTTTGCGCTTTCTACAACTTCAGACTCATCAACACCCAGTTTATCAACGATAATAGCTTTTACTTTTGCTTCAATATCAGCCATAGTGGTAATAAATTAATTATGTGAATAATGTTATCTTTCTAATTCGGGTGCAAAGTTACGATTTCTATCCCTAATTACCAAATTTTTAGTTAAAAAACATGCCATTTTTGCACATTGGGGTATGTGGTGTGCAATTATAGATGTGTTTGATATTGAGATATTAATCATCTGATAACGACTTTCCGGCATTGTCCGTTGTTGAGGCGGACTATATAGATGCCAGGACGAAGGTTTTCGCTGCGGCTGCCGACAAACATTCCGCTGAGGGTATAGTAACCCACTGGTGTTGCCGAACTTGCTGTTTCTTCATAGATTGGAATGACAGCGGTCTCTATTTCGTCCTCACCGATTAACTCATCGACGGAGAGCAGTGCGTTGGGGCGTTCGATAGTGGGGTGCGACATTAGGTAGAAACGGTTACCGCCATCGGGGTATCGGCCCACGCTCTGGTCGCCTCGCTGAATAGTGTATGTGAGTTCGTCGGTAAATTCGCTCAACATGGGATGTGTCTCAAAGAAGGCCTGATTGTTGGCTACAAATTCGTCCGACGAGTTGATAAGCACCGTCTGCTCTTCGTCATTGTCTAATTTGAAGTTGGCATGTAGTTGGTTCAACGGCTCCAGTTTATCGGCCCATATAACCAGATGGCCGTGGGCGGGGATTATTGTCTTGAAGTCCGCATTGCTGGGGATTTGGTATTTGTAGGGACTGGTGATATTGTCGCTGACATAGAGCCCGGCAGCGTCAAGGTTGGTGTCTGTGGTGTTGTAGAGTTCTATCCAGTCGTTCTTCTTGAAGTAATCGTTCACGAATATGCTGTTGGCGCAGCTCACTTCGTTCACCTTGATAGGAGTAGCCTTGTTCGCCATCTGCAGCGTATCGTTCAGCGGTGTGTAGAGGGCAGTTAGCGTCGGATTTGTCAGTTTGAGTTTGCTTATGTTCAGTTCCTCGTCGGTGGAGACAATGCGGGTGTTGTTCGTTCCGCGATAGAGTGCTGCCGTCCAGTAGATATCGGATGAGGTAGCCGAGGTGTTGTGTACCTCCACGGCAACTGTGTTGACGCCTTTATGAATCAGGGCATTGTCGATGTAGAAGTCGACGACTGCCGCCGTCGCTGCGACGTAGGTGGTCGAGTACTGATTGTAGGTAGTAGCGCCTTCTGGCATCAGATAGCGGCCCACCTCCTGCCCGTTTACATACACCACGCAACCATCGTCGACATAGCACCGCAGTTGATAGTAGTCCTTCTCCGCAGGCTCAGCGGATATGGAGAATGATCTCCGGAAATAATAGGTAGGGCGTTTGTTGTTGGCATCGGAACCGTAGTTGAGGATGGTGTTGTAGTCGCTGCTGCCATTTATTCCCACATTACCATAGCCGAGGGGGGCAAAACCTGTCTGCCAGCCAGTGGCTGAGTAATCCTCGTCTTTCCAGTTCTCGTCGTCCAGCGACCCTTTGTCGTAGAATTTCCAACTGGCGCTGGTGCCGAAGATGCTTGTTCGCTTGTTGTCGTTCAGTTTCCATCCTGTGAAAGCGTATCCGGCAAGGGGTTCTGCCCTTAGTATGACGGGATTGAAGAACTGTCCGCTGAAGCTACCCGTTGGTATTTCCAGATTATTCACAGACAGTTTAGCCGAAGGAACATTGGCGGAAATGGTCGCTCCCATAGTACTGGACATCTTAAAGTTTTCTTTCATGTATTCCATGAAATTGTTCATCCTTTCCGTCCGTTTGTTCGTAATCTGGCTAATCAGTGAATTGGCGGAGCTGTTCAAGTCGTTTCTGGGTTCGAAGCTCATGGCCTTTTCCATCCGGCTTCGCATGCTTTCGATGATGGTGGTACAGCGCTTTTGGGTGAATACGCTGCCGTCCATCAGGCAGAAGGTATCGACAAAGCGCTTGCGGAAAGGCTCGTACTTGAGCATGTTCAGGAAGATGTCGATGAGGTAGTTCCGCCCCGTCAGACTATAGCTTGAGCTGCTGTTGTAGAGATGGCTGGCTAATCGGCTCATCATATCTGATACTCCGAAACCGGAATCGGCATCCAATACCACAAGGTGGAACTTGCCGTTGTCCTGCGAACGATAGCCTTTCACATTGTTGTTGTTTGTCAGCCAGTCCGAACTGCCGATGTAGCATTCTGCAGCCATGTAGTTGCAGTATTCATCGATGTCCACCAGTTCGCATATCTGTTCGTAGAGCGTGGTGTCCTTGGGATTGTTTGCCAGCTTCTGAGCCAGGGTCATCCACTGCACGAAGGCCTCGTTTGTGCCGACTTTTTGCACATAGCCTTTGCCAGCGGTAATCTCGAATTGGTCCATTTCATCGGTGTCAATTCCATAGTTGCTGTAGCCGTGGTTCTTGTTGCTCGGTTCGCGGATGTTGTATGTGAATTGGAATTTCCCGTTGATGAAGACGTGAGCTGGCTGTACGGCCTGACAGTCAATATACAGTCCGCTCTCTATCAGTATCTGGTGGATGGCAGCATCCCAGATGCGCGAGTAACCGTTGTTTCCGCCGTTGCGAACCTGCAGGACTTTGTTCTTGATGTAGGGTTTGTCCTCGAAAACTGCGTACGGGAAGAAGTTCTGTCCCAGATAGTATTTGCCGCCCTTCAGTCGGAACGAGGCATTGGGGGCATACTGGTTCCGGCTCCATCCGCCGCACACTTCGAAGTCACACTCTTGGTTCAGGGCCATTAGGAACGAACCGCCGTCGGTATTCTTCTCAGGCACCAGATATTCGAAGTTCACGGGACGTTCCCAACTGCGGTTCTTATTGCTGTTCGTGCTGAGTCCGTAGCCCGTAATCCCGTTTGTTCCTACCGTATAGACGCCGATTGTGTTGTCGAAGAGGTTGCGATTGTCCGTCACCACGGAGATGATGGGTAGGTAATAGTCCTTATCCTTATATATATAGGTGCGTGTAACGACGGCACTGGGCAGGAATCCCTCCTGGAACAGGCGGAAGCGGTAAATCTGTGTGCTGTCCTTCACCAGGAATCGCCCTGTGGTACTTGTTGAGCCGTTTTCCATACTGGGTGTGCTGCCATCTGTGGTATAGCGCAGCGTGGCTCCATCAGGTATCTTCACATGCACGTGGAACTGACTTGTGAACATCATGGCATCGCGGTCCACGATGGGCGCTTCCAGTTGCTCTGTGGCAAAGTTGCAGCCCACATTGCTGCTGCCCGGTGTGGGCGTGGCGGTGATTCCCCACGTTTCGCCGCCGTCGGTGATGCGTGCATAACTGGTGCGCTGGATGGCAGCGGGGTAGGGTTGCGAGGCAATCAGTTTTCCCTTGCTGTCGCTTAGGAACAGGGTGTCGCCTTCGTAGTTCAGTTTGAAGCCTATTTGCTTGTAGGCCGCGTCGCTGTATATGTTTCCCGTGTCGTAGTGGTCGAACCACAGCGTGACGAATCCCCCGGGTTGTATGGTTCCCATGTCCGTAGGCAACTGCCATAGCTTCAGGTTCTGCTCGTCGTTGCTAACATACAGTTGGTTTATGTTGATGATGCTGGACGTGGGATTGTAGAGTTCCACCCATCCGCCGTAATTGTACGAAGGGTCGATGAACTGGTCGATGTTGCAAACCTGTATTTCGTTGATGACAAGGTCAGAAGGGGTGCCGATTTGGGCTCTTGCTCCAGTCCCCATTGCTCCAAGCAACAGGAATAAACACCCTATCTTTTTCATGATACCCATGTCTTGCCTTCTGACTTATTCGCGTCTTAGTGGATAATTGCCGCGTTGTTTCTCGAATAGTTCGGGGTGCTCCTTCAACCGATGACTGTCGGCTAAGGGGCTATAGCATAACCCCGTTCGGTCGGCATCAGCTATGGGGGGCTGTATGTCGAATGTGTCGTTCCTGCCCATCCACCGGGCCAGGGCTTCCAGACTCATCCGAGTGGCGTTGGCCTTTCCGTCAGCCGAGTAGCCTGCGATGTGCGGTGTGGCGATGAAGGCACGTTGGAGCAGCGTGGAGTTGATGTTGGGCTCACCCTCCCAGGTGTCGATGATGGCCTGCCGCACCTGTCCGTCGTCCATCGCCTGCAACAGGGCTTGCTCATCAACCACTCCGCCACGTGCCGCGTTGATAATCAGGGGACGGCGTTCGAGCTGGGTCAGGAACCGTTCATCGACAAGATGATGGGTGGGGTAGGGACCATCGCTGGTAAGCGGGGTATGCAGGGTGATGATGTCGCACGCTTGCAGGAGGACTGGGAGTTGAGAGTAACCATTTTCAACCGTCTCAAGCGGTGGGTCGTTGAGTAGGATGCGCTTGACGTAAGGCTGCAAGGCTTTGCAGACAGCTTTGCCAACGTGCCCATGACCCACGATGCCCAGCGTCGCTTCGCTGAGTCGGATGAGTCCTGCCTGTTCGGCTTCAAGCAGGCTGTTGCGAACGTACTGCCCCACGCTGGTGGCATTGCAGCCCGGGCAATTTGTCCAACGAATGCCCCTCGCGTCGAGATAAGCGGTATCGAGGTGGTCATAGCCAATGGTTGCGGTGACGATAAAGCGAACACGGCTGCCTTCGAGCAACTGGCGGTTGCAGAGGGTTCGGGTGCGGACAATCAAGGCATCTGCATCGTGTATGTCGGCAGAACCGATGGCGGCACCGGGCAAATACACAACCTCGTCGGCCAACCGTTCCACTTGGCCTCTGATGAAGGGGATCTTATCGTCAACAACTACTTTCATACAGCCTCCTTCTTATCGAGTGATTCAAAGTCTTCTATCACCTCGTCACAGAGCGGTGCAACAACCTCTTTGGGGTTTGTGGTGGCCAGCCCCACCACGTATGCTCCGCTTGCCCGCCCCGAGCGCAAACCATTGATGCTGTCTTCGAACACTATGCATTCCTCGATGGGCACGTTCAGGGCATCGGCGGCTCTCAGGTAGCATTGTGGCGAAGGCTTGCTTACGCTGAAGTCCTCTGCCGTGAGTATGCGGTCGAAGAGCGTCCTCAGCTCGGGCCTCTTCCGATAGACACTCTCCATCTTTGGCACGTTCGAACTGGTGACGATTGCCGTCCTTATACCTTTTGTTTGCAGCATTCCTATGAACTCGCGCGTTCCCTTAATATAAGGGTACAGCATCGTGGCTTCGAACTCGTCGAGCCGACGGGTAATCTCCTCCTGTGTTGTGGGGTCGGGAATCCAAGCCTCGAAGATTTGGCGCAGTGTCTGCCCCTTGATGCGGTTGCAGAAATCAGGCACATCGGGACGGAATTCGCGCCCCATTGCACCCCAGAATTCGGTGTACTGGCTCTCGGTGTCCAAGATGACGCCGTCCAAGTCAAACAGCGCCGCCGCTACGTGTTCAGGTCTTTCTCTCTTCACCTTATCTTCTATTCCTTATATCTTTTGATTTATGTACATTTCGTGTTTTTTCGTCCGCTAAGATACGGAGAAATTACGAGAATACAAAAATAATGTTTTGAAAGTTTGATGACTTACTCAGTTACTCAGTTACTCACTTTGTACATTTGGTTTCTTCAACATGGATTCCTGATACTAATAATAAGTATGTTTAAATTTATATATATATAAATTCTATTATGAGACTCTGCTACATATAAATGTCATAAGTGAGTAAGTTGTAAGTGAGTAAACTCGTAGCGTATGCAGTTTGACGGGCGAGGGTGCGCGACGCTTCGTATGAGGACACACGATAGTAATGCATAGCACGACGCGATACTATCGCGTGGGAGGATGCGACGGTATCGCATCGGGTGAGGCGACGGGAAGCTTTAGCTGCCGGCGCACGATGTGGTCATGAGTGTCACGAGTGTCATTAAGAAAAACAACCCCTCACAAACCTCATATCTATATTATCTATATAATTAATTATATAGATATTCTATTATTACATATCCCCCAACCCCCAAATTCTTAATGACACTAATGACCGATGACACTTTCCCGTGAATTCAACATTTTTCAGGGTTATACAGTATTTAGGCGTGTTATGGTGTCAAGGTCAAAATGTCAAAATGTCAAAATCGTTTTTCCAACTTAGATTTTAATCCACTATAATATTATATATTATAGTGAGCATTTCTTGATGTTCCAAAATCCATTTTGACACAAATGACTTTGACACCGAAAATCCTCACAACAAAAAAGGCCCCCGTTAAAGGACGAGGGTCAAACCTAATGTTTTCACAACGGAATAATCCTTATTGTGATTTGCTTAAAATTAGTATGACAAAGGTAGGAAGATAATTAAAATAATCAAAAGATTTGTTGCATTTTTTACTCTTTTACCCTATTTTTGTCCTACAAACGGATAAAATTAATATCATGAAACGCATATTAGGCCTCGATTTAGGAGTTAGCAGCATTGGGTGGGCTTTGGTTGATGAAGCCGAGAACGAGAATGAAAAATCATCAATAATAAAGTTAGGTGTAAGAGTCAATCCTTTGACTGTAGATGAACAAGACAATTTTGAAAAGGGAAAATCTATTACGACGAACGCAGCACGAACATTGAAGCGTGGAATGCGTCGTAGTCTTCAGCGCTACAAGCTGCGTCGCAGCGAACTTATTCGTAAACTCAAGGAACACGGTTTGATTTCTGACGACACCATTCTTTATGAAAATGGCAATCGTACAACATTTGAGACATACCGCCTACGTGCCAAAGCTGCGGAAGAAGAGATTTCGCTTGAAGAATTCGCACGCGTACTTATTATGATTAATAAGAAGCGAGGCTATAAAAGCAATCGTAAGGCTAAAGGAGATGACGAAGGAAATCTCGTTGATGGAATGGAAGTTGCCAAGAAACTTTACGACGATGGGGTAACTCCTGGTCAATACTCGCTCACTCTCTTGAAACAGGGTAAGAAATATCTTCCTGAATACTATCAGTCTGACCTGCAATCCGAACTGAAACAAATATGGGAAACCCAAAAACCTTTCTACCCTGAAATCCTTACTGATGATTTCTGGAAGATTTTGCAAGGCAAAAGCAAAACGAATACCAACAAGATTTTCATTGCTCGCTATCAGGTATTTTCTCCTACTTTAAAACGCGATGAAGCTCGAATGCAACTTCTTCAATGGCGCGTTGAAGGACTTACCAAACAATTACCTATTGACGTTGTTTCGGCTGTTGTTTCAGAATTGAACGGACAGATTAACGGAACAAGCGGCTATTTAGGAAAAATTAGTGACCGCAGCAAAGAACTATATTTCCGTAATCAGACCGTGGGGCAGTATATGATGGCGGTCTTAGATGCCAACCCTAACGCTAGCCTTCGCAATATGGTTTTCTATCGTCAGGATTATCTCGATGAATTTGAACGAATTTGGACAACACAAGCAAAATTCCATCCCGAACTTACACCCGAATTGAAGCATGACATAGGAAACATCACCATTTTCTACCAACGTCCTCTGCGTAGCCAAAAGGGATTGATAGCTATTTGCGAATTAGAACAGAAGAAAATTGAAACCATTGTTGACGGAAAGAAAAAAACTATCACCATTGGTCCAAAGGTCTGCCCCATATCTTCCCCCTTGTTCCAAGACTTCCGTATTTGGCAACGCTTAAACGATCTTCGCTTAAAAAGCGACAATCTCTTCGACAATCGCAATCTCGAATTAGAAGAGAAACAGGCTTTGGCATTCGAACTATGCACCCACGCAAAACTGACTAAATCCCAAGTCCTCAAGGTTTTGTTTGGAAAAACTCCAAAAGGTGTTGACCTTAACTTTAAGGAGTTAGATGGTGATACCACGCAAACATCTCTCTTCACAGCTTGCCAGAAGATAATAGAAATGTCGGGGCATGGTGAATACGACTTCGGAAAGATGTCGGCAGGCGAAGCCTTCGACATTGTAGAGAATGTGTTCAAGGCGCTGGGTTATAACACCGCTCCCCTACATTTTGATGCCACCTTGGAGGGTAAGGCTTTTGAACAACAACCATATTATCAACTTTGGCATCTACTCTATTCCTACGAGGGTGACAATTCTAAGACAGGCGATGAGAAACTGGTGCAGAAGATTCGCGACATCTTCAACTTCGACAACGACGACTACGCCAAGATCATTGCTCAAATCTCCTTCAAACCTGACTACGGCAGCCTCTCTGCCAAGGCTATCCGCAATCTGTTACCCTTCATGCATCAAGGGCTCGGCTACAGCGAGGCATGTGAAAAAGCAGGCTATCGCCATTCCGCTCGCTCTCTCACCAAGGAGGAACTTGCAAACAAGGAACTGAAAACGAGCCTTGAACTCCTTCCTCACAACAGCCTCCGCAATCCTGTCGTGGAGAAGATTCTCAACCAGATGATTAACGTCGTCAATGGGGTTGTGACTACTTATGGTCCTCTTGATGAGGTTCGCATCGAGTTGGCGCGCGACCTAAAAATGAGTGCAAAAGACCGTGAGGAAAAGACCAAGAACATCAACGAAGCACAAAAGAAACATGAGAAATTCATCAAGGAATTGCAAGAGGATTTCCACATTCCGCATCCCAGCCGAAACGACCTTATTCGCTATAAATTATACCTCGAATTGAAAAATAACGGGTTCAAGACGTTATACTCCAACACCTTTATTGAGAAGCAACGCTTGTTTACCAATGATTTCGATATCGAGCACATCATTCCACAGGCAAGTGCCTTCGATGACTCCTTCTCCAACAAAACATTGGAACTGAAAACAATAAATTTGAAGAAAGGGAACAAAACCGCTCTCGACTTCATCCGCGACGAGTATGGCGAAGAAATTCTTAGTGAGTACAAGGCCCGCGTTGAAGATTTAGCAAAGTCGGCTGACGGCATAAGCCAAACTAAACGCGACAACCTATTGAAAACCGCTGCTGACATCAAAGGAGGCTTTATCAATCGCGACCTTGGCGAAACCCAATACATTTCCCGCAAGGCTCGTGAGATATTGGAACAGATGGTTCGTGTAGTTACCCCAACGACGGGTAAAATTACCGACCAACTGCGCGAGGATTGGGGGCTCATCGATATCATGAAACAACTCAATTTCGACAAGTATGCCGCTGCCGGGCTCATAGAGACAAAAATTGTCAACGGCAAGGAAAAGCTTGTTCCAAAGGATTGGACAAAGCGAAACGACCATCGCCATCATGCAATGGATGCGCTCACCATCGCCTTTACCAAGCATTCGATTGTACAATACTACAATAATATGAATGCGCGTACGGACAAGACCAGCGACATCTACGGCATCGAACAAAAAGACATGGAACGCCACAATGGTCACTTGCGTTTTAAGGTGCCTGTGGAGGGAATGCGCGAAGAGGCGAAACGGCAACTCGAGCAGATTCTGGTTTCCATCAAGTCAAAGACAAAGGTTGCCACACAACACACCAACCGCAGTAAGACAAAGAAAACAGCAAACGGAGAAAATCGAAAGATTCAACTTACTCCACGCGCTCAACTACACAAGGAAAAGATATATGGCCGTCGGCGCTGGTATGAAACTACAATTGAAAAAGTCGGTTCCTCGTTCAACGAGACAAAGATAGCCACTGTTGCCAGCAAGGAACTGCGCGAAGCACTCTCCCGTCGTTTAGCAGAATGTGGTGGCGACCCCAAGAAAGCCTTCACTGGCAAGAACTCTTTGGAGAAGAATCCCATCTGGCTCAATGCCGACCACAGCCGAGCTGTTCCCCTAAAAATTAAGTGTGTGACACTCGCACGCTTCTTCACAATACGCGAACCTATCAGCAAAGACCTTGTGCTCGACAAGGTGCTCGATCCAAAAATCAAGGCCATTCTGCAAAAGCGTCTTGAAGAGTTTGGCGGCGATGCCAACAAGGCATTCTCTAACCTTGAAGAAAATCCCATTTGGCTCGACGAAGAACGCGGCATCTCCATCAAACGAGTAACCATCAACGCAGGACTCTCTGATCCCGAACCCATTCACGAGAAACGCGACCGCCAAGGCAATATTATTCTCAATAGCGAAGGGAACCCCATACCTGCCGACTTCGTACAGACAAGAAACAACCACCATGTGGCCATCTTCGAGGATGCCGACGGCAAGTTGCAGGAGCACATCGTTTCCTACTATGAGGCAATAGCTCGACTTACTCAAGGACTACCTGTTATCGACCGGAACTATAATGCAGAACTGGGCTGGCGTTTTCTCTTCACTATGAAGCAAAACGAATACTTCGTCTTTCCCAGCGATGACTTTGTTCCCACCGAGGTTGATCTGATGAATCCAGCCAACTATTCTCTCATTAGTCCACATCTGTTTCGGGTGCAGAAATTGGCAACAAAATACTATGTTTTCCGTCACCATTTGGAAACAATGGTTGAAGACAAAAATGAACTTCGAGATATTACATGGAAAAGAATCCAAAATTGTGAAGGCGTACGCAATATCGTGAAAGTCCGTGTCAACCACATTGGTCAAATAGTAGCTGTAGGAGAATACTGAAAATGATTAAGAAAACACTTTATTTTGGTAATCCATATTACTTAAGCTTGCGTAATAATCAATTGTTGCTGCGCATACCAGATGTAGAAAAGGATGATAGGATATCGGAAGAAGATAAAAGGGTGACTGAACGCACCATTCCAATCGAGGATATTGGCGTTGTAGTGCTTGACAACCGACGCATAACCATTACAACTGGAGCTATTGAAGCCTTGCTCGACAACAATTGTGCCATAATTACCTGCGATAAGCGCAGCATGCCTGTTGGATTAATGCTCCCCCTTTGTGGCAACACGTTACAAAGTGAACGGTTCCGTAATCAAATAGATGCATCTTTACCATTAAAGAAACAACTTTGGCAACAAACCGTTCGGCAAAAGATTCTTAACCAAGCAGCAGTCCTTGCCTACAGCACAGGCAAACCAGCCAAGAATATGCAAGTGTGGGCAAACGATATAAAGAGTGGTGACTCAGAGAATACGGAGGCTCGCGCTGCAGCATTCTATTGGAAGAATATCTTTCCCACACGTTCCGATTTTATTCGCGGACGTGAAGGTGAGCCGCCAAACAACCTATTGAACTATGGCTATGCCATCCTGCGTGCATGTGTTGCTCGCGGATTGGTGGGTAGTGGTTTACTCCCAACCTTGGGTATTCATCATCGTAATCGCTACAATGCCTATTGCCTTGCCGATGACATTATGGAACCCTATCGTCCTTTCGTTGACCAATTGGTAGTAGACATAATCCATCAGAATTACAACATTTCCGAACTAACACGTGAACTAAAGGCAAAACTTCTTGCTATACCCTCGCTTGATGTCGTTGTCGATGGTAAACGCAGTCCCCTAATGATTGCCGTTGGCCAGACAACGGCCAGTTTGGCCAAGTGTTTCAATGGTGAGGCACGAAAGATTTCTTACCCAGAATTGGAATAGCCTATGGCTGCCGACCAGCTACGAATCAGTCAATATCGTGTTATGTGGATTCTTGTATTCTTCGACCTACCCACCGAAACCAAGAAGGACCGCAAACGCTATGCCGAATTTCGCAAAAGGTTGCAAGGCGATGGATTCATTATGTTCCAGTTTTCAATCTACATCCGCCATTGTGCCAGTGTTGAGAATATGGAAGTTCACATAAAAAGAGTGAAATCATTTATCCCAGAGTTTGGAAAAGTTGGAATCCTTACCATCACAGATAAACAATTTGGCAACATCCAACTTTTTCACGGCAAGAAAGCGGAACCGCCCAAAGCCCCGGGCATTCAATTGGAGCTATTTTAAACGAAAGAATCCCATCCTTCATTAGGTGGGATTCTTCATACAGTAGCTATTTTTCTTTTTCTAATCAGGCTCGTATCTTCCTGATTATCTTTGCATTTCTCAATATCAGTTGTTTATGCTACTGCAAAGATACTAATTTTAAAGCAAATCACAACTCTCAAACCAGTATCGAATGAAACAGGCTGGTTGTTTATGCTACTGCAAAGATACTAATTTTAAAGCAAATCACAACTTTGCTGCATTCGCTTCCGCCACGCCGCTGTTGTTTATGCTACTGCAAAGATACTAATTTTAAAGCAAATCACAACATTTGCAAGGTGCTTTGCTATAGTACAAATGTTGTTTATGCTACTGCAAAGATACTAATTTTAAAGCAAATCACAACCACCTTGGCAGCGCCATCGGCATAGGTGACGTTGTTTATGCTACTGCAAAGATACTAATTTTAAAGCAAATCACAACATTTGTTGTTTGGTTATGAATACGTTCTTCGTTGTTTATGCTACTGCAAAGATACTAATTTTAAAGCAAATCACAACAAATGCTTTGGAGTGGGCACTCTTTGAGTGTTGTTTATGCTACTGCAAAGATACTAATTTTAAAGCAAATCACAACATTAATGCGCTCGTTGGTTGCATTAGTATCGTTGTTTATGCTACTGCAAAGATACTAATTTTAAAGCAAATCACAACCTATTGCACAAATGGAAGCTAATCTCCAAAGTTGTTTATGCTACTGCAAAGATACTAATTTTAAAGCAAATCACAACGACTTTCACAGAGGGCTGGCAAGCAACTATGTTGTTTATGCTACTGCAAAGATACTAATTTTAAAGCAAATCACAACTGAATCAAAGTGATTCATTAGCCTTT
>JBGUVX010000029.1:0-6823 GCA_045220575.1 Bacteroidaceae bacterium | reverse complement strand
CAAATTCAGCAGTTGCCCGAGGTGGAGAGCGTAGGCGGTGTAGTTGGCTTCGGCGGTGCCAACAAGGGTATGGTGCAGGTGCAGTTGAAACCGTGGGATAAACGTTCTGGCAGCGACCACACATCATGGGCTGTCAGCACGCGCATCAACGAGATTTTGGCCAATGAGCACGAGGCCGAGAGCTTCGCTATGTCGCCTGGCATGATTGACGGCTACGGACGTGGTGGCGGTTTCGAACTGTCGGTCACCAACAAGAACGGTCAGGACCTTCGCACGTTCTTCGACGTCACCGAGCGCTTCGTCGAGGCCCTGAACCGCCGTCCTGAGGTCAGCGATGCCTACAGCGGCTACGCCATCGACTATCCGCAGTATCGCGTCGATGTCGATGCCTCGCGCTGCAAGAAACTGGGTGTGTCGCCCTCTACCGTGCTCAATGAAATGGGTGCCTTCCTCGGCAGCAGTTACGTGTCCAACTTCAACAAGTACAACCAGGTGTATCAGGTCACCATGCAACTGCGTCCCACCGACCGTGCCGACCTCCATTCGCTCGATCGCCTCTTTGTGCGCTCTGCAGAGGGTACTATGCTGCCCGTCAGCCAGTTTGTCACCCTCCGCAAGGAGTACATGCCGCAGTCGCTGAGCCGCTTCAATATGGTGGGCAGCATCGGCATCACTGGCTCTGTGGCGCAGGGCAGTAGCACGGGCGATGCCATCCGTGCCATCCGTGAGGTGGCTCAGAAGGAACTGCCCGTGGGCTACGGCATCGAGTTCTCGGGCATCACCCGCGAGGAGAGTCAGACGGGCTCTAACATCATCGTCATCTTTCTCATCTGCGTGTTCTTTGTCTATCTCATCATGGTGGCGCTCTACGAGAGTCTGTTCATCCCCCTGGCTGTCATCCTCGGTGTGCCATTCGGACTGATGGGAGCCTTGCTCTTCGCCCAACTCTTCGGCGTGGAGAACAACATCTATCTGCAGGTGGGACTCATCATGCTCATCGGCCTGCTCTGCAAGACCGCCATCCTCCTCACCGAGTATGCTACCCAGTGCCGCCATGCTGGCATGTCGCTCAAGCAGTCGGCCTTCTTCGCCGCCAAGATGCGTCTGCGACCTATCCTCATGACCTCGCTCACGATGATTTTCGGTATGCTGCCCCTGATGTTCGCGTCGGGCGCAGGTGCCAATGGCAGCCGCACCGTTGGCGTAGGTACCGTCGGCGGTATGCTCATCGGCACCCTCGGACTGCTCTTCGTCGTCCCCGCCCTCTTCGTCATCTTCCAGACGTTGCAAGAGCGCTTCAAGCCCGTCGAGTTCCAACCCTCCGATGACCCGCTGATTATCGAAGAAATGAAAAAGATAGAAGAATATACTCAAAATAGGAATAAGGTATGATTGTAAATAGAAAGATATCGGTGACTGCCCTGTGGCTATGTTGCGTCATTTCGGTCTCGGCACAAGGGATTGACTCCATCGGATGGCGTCAGGTGTTCACAGAACCACAGCTGGTAAGTCTGATAGAGACGGCACTGGAGCGGAACGCTGACCTGCGGACGGCAAACCTGAACGTGGTGCAGGCGGAGGCGCAACTGAAGGCAGCAAGGTTGGCATTCCTGCCATCGCTGACGGTAGGTGCTGAAGGACAACTGTCGAAGACAAAAGGACAGCCGACGCAAAAGACGTACAATATCCCCGTGTCAATGCAATGGGAGGTAGACTTGGCTGGACGGCTACGCGGCGAGAAACGGGCGGCAGTGGCCACCTACTGGAGTACGGCAGAGACGGAGCGGGCAGTAAGGCTGCAACTGATAGCGACGGTAGCCACGCACTACTATACGCTGGCGATGATGGATGAACAGTTAGCTGTGACAAGAGAGAATATCAGTAACGCGAAGCAGACAGTGGAGGTGATGCAGACACTAAAGGAGGTGGGCATACAGAACGAGGCGGCGGTGAGTGCGGCACGAGCCACTTGGCTAAACGTCGCAGCGCAGGAGAAAACTTTGCTGCAACAGATTCAGACTACAGAAAATGCGATACGCGTGTTGGTGGGCAAGCAGCTGGAGAGCATTGGACGCACAGGCTTTGGAAATGCAGGCGTTTCAATGAACGACAGCGCGACGTATCAATTGGCGACACTCGCCAACCGTCCCGACGTGAAGGCAGCAGAGTATGCCTTGAAAGCACAGACAGCACAGGTGGACGTGGCGCGTGCAGCGTTCTATCCTCAGTTGAACATCTCAGCATCATTGGGATGGACAAATCTTGTGGGTGAAGTGGTTAACCCTGGTCAGATACTGCTATCAGCCATCGGTTCGCTGGTACAGCCTCTATTCAACAAGGGACAGAACCGCGCCAACCTGCGCATCGCCAAGGCACAACAGGAACAAGCATTGGTAACCTTCAATCAGGCACTCTTAGTGGCAGGAACGGAGTTAAGCGATGCTTTGACAGCCTGCCGGCTGAGCAGCGAACGATTGACACTACGCCAGCAAGAAGTAGCCGCCGCAGAGCGTGCCTACGAGGTGAGCAAGGACGTGATGCAGAACAGCTCATCGACCTATCTCGAAGTACTCACCGCCCAGCAGTCGCTCCTGCAATCTCGTCTCACCTTGACCACCGACCGCTTCGACCTCATTCAAGGAAGAATCAACCTCTTCAAAGCCCTCGGCGGCGAGATTCCATAAATAAACGCCCGCCAATTCAGAAAAAATATGTACCTTTGTGGCATGAAAACGAAACGAATCATACACAGTGTGCTCTTAGTGTTGGGGCTGTCGGTGGTGGGGCTACTATTCTACTATGCGCTATGGGTGCTGACCGACGATGACTTCCGTCAGGAGTTTAAGAACGGTTGGCCTTGGCAGTCTTGGCAGATGCTGGTGGACTATGCCGCCTGCTGCCTGTTTACGACGGTGGTGACGCTCTACTACTGGCGGTCGCGAGAGAAAGCCGAGCGCGAGCGCGACAAATTCCGTTTGCAGGCGCTGGAGAACCAGCTGAGTCCTCACTTTGTATTCAACAACTTCAGCATCCTGGCCGACCTAATAGAGGTTAACCCTAAACGCGCATCAGCATATCTGATGAACCTCTCTAAGGTGTATCGCTACACATTGTCACACCTTGACCACGAGACTGTGACGCTACAGGAGGAACTGGCATTTCTTGACCGTTATCTTGCCCTGCTGCAACAACGATTCGGCGAGGGTATTCAGATAAGGATAGCTGACGAGGTGGCTAAGACACAGGGAAAGTTGCCACCTGCCGCCCTGCAAATGCTGATAGAAAATGCTATCAAACACAATGAGCATACACAGGCCCGTCCACTCACCATCGACGTGACTGTCGAGGGGCAGCATATCAGCGTAAGCAATAAGAAGCTGCCCATCATGACGGCAGAGAGCACGAATGTCGGGCTACATAACATCCTGGAACGTTACCGTCTGTTGACCTCAAAAAAAGTTATCATCAACAGCACTATTGACGAGTATTGTGTTACAATTCCGCTAATTCCTATCGAACAATGAAGATACTGATTATTGAAGATGAACAGAGTAGCGCTGACCGCCTGCAAAGGATGCTCGAAGGTGAGCATCAGATTGTGGATGTCTGTACCAGCAATGCCGAGGTAAAGGCATTCTTCAGCGATGAGCGTCACGCACAGGTTGATCTAATCCTAAGCGATATCCAGTTAGGCGACGGTCTGAGCTTTGAATCGCTGAAAACTGTGCCGACGGCTATCCCCGTCATCTTCACAACCGCCTACGACCACTATGCCGTACAAGCATTTCGTTTCAATAGCATCGACTACCTGCTGAAACCTATCGACAGCGAGGAGCTGCACGCAGCGCTTGAAAGGGTGCAGCCAACAATGGTCAATGGCCTTTCAACAACCGATGCCATTGCTCAACTGCTAGAATCAGTCAAGAACCAATCGATCCGTTATCGCGAACGTTTCCTCATTCCACATCGTGCAGACGAGTTTCTGATTATCCCCGTCAGCAATGTGAGCCACATCACCATCCGCGACGGCGTAGTGCGACTTTGCACCTTGGAAGGCAAATACCACACGTTGAACATGACCCTCGAAGAGGTAGAGAGCCAGCTCGACCCACAACGCTTCATGCGCGTGAATCGCCAATTCATCATCAGCGCAGCAGCCGTACAGAAACTCTCCACCTACTTCTTAGGAAAAATGCGCATCCACATGAACGCCGCTCCTGACGAGGAAATCATCGTCAGCAAAGACAAGGTCGCCACTGTGAAACGCTGGTTAGACTCTTAGAAATATAATATACGAATAATATCTCTTCTTTTATTTCAGCACTCTCTGATACAGCTGTATTTGTCTCTTGTCGATATTCGTAATCTTTATCTGAACCTTGGTTGGACGTTCTATATTGTCAGACAAAGACGAAAGGAGTGTCGTTATAACCTGTTCGACGTTTGTAAATCCAGAGTCCTCAATTACAAATATGCATTCACCGCTGATGAACGCCTCTCCGCGGATAAGATTATACTTCGACATCCTCTCAAAGGATTTACCGGAATCTTCGCGTTTGGTTATATCCTCGTTACTAAAGAAAATATAGTCAATAACTTTTTCGTTTAATTCCCATGCCGGAGAGTAATCTATCTTGGTATATACTCTTGCCATCTTGTATGTAGAGTGGTTGAGTGCAAAGTCAATGTCACCAAGGGACGCACCGC
This sequence comes from Bacteroidaceae bacterium, assembly GCA_045220575.1. GTDB lineage: Bacteria > Bacteroidota > Bacteroidia > Bacteroidales > Bacteroidaceae > Physcousia. The sequence continues at coordinate 2,116 of JBGUVX010000029.1, read as the reverse complement.
ATCCGTTCTGTGCTATCGTTGCCCATGAATGACGGAAGGAATACAGGCTGGCATGGAAGTCTGGCGAGACTTTCTTACAGATTTGGCTGATGCCTGCATTTACATTGGCATTGAATGAGTCTGATGTGCTTAGACGGTCTTGAAAGTCAAACAGCCAGGGAGATTCTATGTTTTTGGACAAGTACTTCTCGAATGTGGGCTTTATAAATTGTGGCACCCTTATCTCAAAGTATGCATTATCGGAACGGGATTTACTTGTTTTTCTTCTGTTATAGTGGAAAATGCCATTGTGATACTGGCTCTTTTTCGCATAGAACAAATCAATGCTGTTGATGCCACACATACAGAAGCTTATCAGCGCAATATCCTGTCCAAGTTCCTGGAGCGGATGCGTGAATCTACTGAAGTCGGGAACAACGGCGAAGAACCTGCGAAGCATATTGGGGCTTATTGCTCTCTTGTTTGGTGTATCTTCTTTGGGTATTGAAATCTTGGGCCAAGGGTTTGTGATTAACTGAATACCTCTTTCCTCATCGTTGTATTCCAACATGGCAGCTTTGTGAATCTGTCTGATGTTGATTGGGTATTTGTTTTTAGACCTTGCCGTCTGGGAAAGAGAGTATATCCATCTAGAAAGGAATGAGTATGTCAATTGTGAAAACATGACCTCATTACCACCTGCAAATTTCTCCAAGCTATAAAGTGCCCACTTATAGTCGCGTGAAGTCCTTTCCTGGCCTCTGGCTTTCATCTTCTCTATATGCTTACGAGCGTACATTGAGAACGATATTCCATCCTTACCTTTCTGAATATAGTCCACAATTTCCTTGACCGTCCAGTCTTGTGTGTCAATCCTATTCAGAGTGTTGTAGTATTGATCAATCAATTTAGAGGTTTGTTGAATAACGTAAGGATCAAGAATATCCTTTTTGTTCCGACTCAACCCCTTATCGTTAACCATCCATGAAGTCCTTAGATAAGAGACTTTACGATTGTGGGCAAAACGTATGTATACGACATACATTCCATCTTTTCTCTTTGATTTTACAGTAGCTTTTAAAGTTGCCATATCAAAATGTATATTATATGATTATACGCAATAGTGCGCATTCATATAATATAATTCAGGTTTCATAAGGCTCGCTCAAATCTGGGTAAATTTATTATAGACCGACCTATTGACACATGGAAGAGTGTGTATATACAATATGCATATAAAGTGAAAAAATCAGCCGCAATAACCGCACTCAAATTTTTGGTAAACAGGCTCATTTTTTGGTAAACAAATTTGATGCAGAACTACCTATTGGTACATAGAACGGTATTTCTTGAAAATATAACTAATTGTATATCAGTAATTTGTAATTTCAAAAATGTTTCCCGAAAAAACACGCTTTTGGGGGAGATGCAAAAACGCAAGTACTTTATTATCAAGTACTTGCGTTTTTTAGTATCTCAAAAATAAGAAATTTATTCACATTCGAGAGCGCCCTGCGCGGCGGCGAGGCGGGCGATGGGCACGCGGTAGGGCGAGCAGGAAACGTAGTTCATGCCTAGGCTGGCGCAGAACTTAACACTGCTGGGCTCACCACCATGTTCACCACAGATACCCAGGTTCAACTCGGGCTTGATAGCACGACCCTTGCGGCATGCCATCTCAACAAGTTGGCCAACGCCTTCCTGATCGAGTACCTCGAACGGGTCAACCTTCAAGATGCCCAGGTTCTTATAGACGGCCAGGAACTTGCCGGCATCGTCACGCGAGTAACCAAAGGTCATCTGGGTCAAATCGTTGGTACCGAATGAGAAGAAGTCCACAACCTCGGCAATCTGGTTGGCCACGAGAGCGGCACGCGGAATCTCAATCATGGTGCCCACCTTGTAGGCAACGGTGGCGCCACGCTCGGCAAATACCTTCTGTGCGGTCTCGTTGATGATGTCGGCCTGCATCTGGATCTCGGCCTTGACACCGATCAGGGGAACCATGATCTTGGGGTGAACGTCAACGCCCTTGGCCTTGACATTGAGTGCGGCCTCGATGATGGCGCGGGCCTGCATCTCGGTGATCTCGGGATAGGTGTTGCCCAGACGGCAGCCACGGTGACCCAGCATGGGG
>JBGUVX010000028.1:0-38996 GCA_045220575.1 Bacteroidaceae bacterium | reverse complement strand
ATTTCCATCCTTAAAGATGTGTACATGTACTGGTTCATGGTCATTTGAATAGAACATGAATCGAAATCCAAAAAAGATGAAAATTGTAGGCATAGTTAGTGTTATTTGTCGCAAATATACATATTTATTACATACACGCAAAACAAAAGCCCAGAAATGTGGGGAGAAGGAAATGAAAAAGCCTTTCCGCACAGATCCGAGTGACAAAAAAGAGGGAATGCGCAAAAAACCTCACAACCTCCCCCAAGGCCGATGAATAAAGGGCTCGCAAGGGGGAGGTTTATTTTCAAAGGTCACCCAAACCTCACCTTAACCTCACCGCTTCGGATTGATTGCCACAATGTGTAAATCATTGATTTTCAATGACAGTCGTTTTTTATCGTCGTTAATCGGCGGGTGAGGTTTGGGTGACCTTTGGGTGAGGTTTGAACGCAAACGTCACCGCCTCCAGGCCTGATAAATAAAGGGAAGGGGGAGGTTGGGAGGTTTTTTCAGAATGCGTCATTTGTAAGCGAAATTCAGCAACTTATGGCGATAGGTTATGCAACCTTTGGCGACAGGTTAAGCAACCTTTGGGCGAAGGCATAGTGTTCCTCCACTTGACACACAGTTGTGTGACAAGGGAAGGAATAGTAATGTTTCGGTCGAAGGATTAGTAATGTGTCAGCGGAAGGAATAGTATCGCGTCGAAGGAGACGACGGGCGAGGTCATCGGCCCCATAGGGCTAATGAGACCTATGGGGTCTATGGGACTATGGGACCAATAGAGCCTATGAGATTGGGGTGATGATGAAGAGTTTGTCGCTGGGACGGACTTTTACGGGGATGGGGATGCTGATGTGCCAGCCTTTTTTGGCGACCTCGACGGGACGCAGGTCGAAACGTATCTCGTCGGCTGTGGCATAGACGGCTCCCGTGGTGGGACCTGTGACAAGGATGCGGTCGCCACGATGCAGTTCGCAGGCTTCAATCTTAAACTCTGCCACGCCCAGTTTCGAATAGTAACGGATGCCTTTGCCGCAGTATGTTTTCTTTTCCGTAGCCGAAGAGCCTGGTTTCTTCGTCCACTCACCCAGCAATTGTCCCTGGTAGTAGCCGTCCCAGAAGCCACGATTGAAGACACGAGCAAGGCGCTCGTTCCAATTTTGCTTCATTTCATCGGTGAATTTCCCTTCCTGCACGGCACGGATGGCCTCTTTGTAGCAGCGAACTACGGTGTCAACGTAATCGGCGCCACGAGCGCGGCCCTCTATCTTGAAGACCCGCACGCCGGCTGCCATCATTTTGTCGATAAAATCGATGGTTTTTAAATCCTTTGGGCTCATCACGTACTTATTGTCGATAGCCAGTTCTGTGCCTGTCTCATTGTCGCGAACGGTGTACGAGCGTCGGCAGAGTTGCATGCATTCGCCACGATTGGCAGAGCGTCCCATATTGTCGAGGCTGAGGTAGCACTTGCCACTGACTGCCATACAGAGGGCGCCGTGACAGAACATCTCGATGCGCACCAGTTCACCGCTGGGTCCCTTGATTTGCTGTTCCTCAATCTGGCGATGAATCTCTGCCACCTGTTCCATCTTGAGTTCACGAGCCAGCACCACCACATCGGCAAACTGGGCATAGAAGCGCAGGGCCTCGATGTTGGATATGTTGAGCTGCGTGCTGAGGTGTACCTCAAGACCTATCTGGCGGCAATACGTCATGACGGCAACGTCGGAGGCGATGATGGCAGATATCTGTGCCGCCTTGGCAGCATCGAGAATCTGGCGCATGAGGGCGATGTCCTCGTCGTAGATTATGGTGTTGACGGTGAGGTAGCTCTTCACACCAAAGGTGCGGCATTCGCGGGCAATGCGGTGCAGGTCGTCGATAGTGAATGTGGAGGCGGAATGGGCACGCATGTTGAGGCGCTCGATGCCAAAGTATATGCTGTCGGCGCCAGCACGCAGGGCTGCTGCCAGCGATTCGGGCGAGCCTACGGGAGCCATTATTTCATAACCTACCCCTACCCCCTCCGATGGAGGTGGCATAAACTGCCCTGTATATTCCTGACAAGTATTGTTCATATTTGTTATTGTATTATGCTTAAAACAGATGTGTCTCATGCCCTCTCTGTTGGAGGGAGCAGGGGAATTTCTTCCATGATGGAGAAGAGTTCGTCGACGGTTTCGGCACGGAGCATACGAATGCGTGTCTCGCGGAAATTGGGGATGCCCTTGAACAGAGGCGAGGCAGCCAAGTGGCGACGGCTGTGCAGAATGCCGCGATATTCGCCCAGACGCTCCACGCTAACGAGCACCTGCTGCTTCAGGACATTGAGGCACCATAGCCCCCCTTCGCTCCCCCCGAGGGGGGACTTCGGAGAGGTTGGGAGGGGGCTGAGGAGGTTTTTTATTTCCTTGAATATCCAAGGGCGACCAAAGGTGGCACGACCCACCATGATGGCATCAACCCCATAGCGCTCGAAGCACTCGCGAGCTCGCTCGGCAGAGGTAATGTCACCGTTACCAATTATGGGGATGTGGATGCGAGGATTGCGCTTTACCTCACCAATAAGCGTCCAGTCGGCCTCGCCAGTGTACATCTGGCTGCGGGTACGACCGTGAATGGTAAGGGCCTGAATACCACAGTCCTGCAATTGTTCAGCCAAGTCGGTGATGATGAGATTCTGTTGATCCCAGCCCAAACGGGTCTTCACCGTCACAGGGGTACCGGGAACGGCATCAACAACGGCTCGTGTCATTTCCAGCATCAGGGGAATGTTCTGCAGCATGCCGGCTCCAGCCCCCTTGCCTGCCACACGCTTGACGGGGCAGCCGAAGTTGATGTCGAGGATATCAGGATGCGCCTGTTCCACCACAATCTGAGCCGCATCGCGCATAGCCTCAACGAAGCGTCCGTAAATCTGAATGGCAACGGGACGCTCTTCGTCGCAAACCTGCAGTTTCTCGATACTGCGGTTCACGCCACGAATGAGGGCATCGCTCGACACGAACTCGCTGTACACGAGGTCGGCCCCCATCTGCTTGCAGAGCAGGCGGAAACCGATGTCCGTGACGTCCTCCATGGGGGCCAGGAAGACGGGATAGGGCGTGTCGAAGTGTACCTTGCCGATATTCATGCTTTGGTGGAGAACGCCAAGGCGTACATCTTCATCTGTTTGAGCATAGCCAACAGGCCGTTGCTGCGGGTGGGAGAAAGGTGCTCGCGCAGACCTATCTTCTCGATGAAGTAGAGGTCTGCTGAAAGGATGTCCTGCGGTGTCTGGTCGTTCAGCACACGCAACAGCAGGGTGACGATACCTTTCACAATGAGGGCATCGCTCTCGGCCTGGAAATGTACGCGACCGTCCACAAGGTCGGCCTGCAACCACACGCGGCTCTGACAGCCGTCGATGAGGTTTTGTTCCGTCTTGTACTGTTCGGGCAGGGCTGGCTGGTCGTTGCCCATGTCGATGAGCAACTGGTAGCGGTCCATCCAATCATCGAGTTCCTGGAACTCTTCTATAATCTCGTCTTGTATTTCGTTGATTGTCATAGTTTTTTATGGGGCTTATGAGTCTTATGGGTCTAATAGGACTAATGGGACTTGGGTTATTGGGCATCGTTGTAGATGAGCTGCAGGACACTCTGGCCGACGGCTTCCAAAACATTGGGGTCGATGTTTTCGGGTGTATCGCTAAGCGTGTGCCACGTGGGGCCGAAACCGCTGGGACCGTCGGTATGATAGGGAATGATGTCGATGCAGGGCACCTGCGCAATCTGGTTCACACACACATGGTCGTCGGTTATGAAGCTTCCGTCACGCAGAGGGAAATAGTGACCGTAGCCCAACTGCTGGGCAACGTGCCACAACATATCCACTACGGGTGAAGCATACTGCATGGAATAGCCTTCGCGAGCGAACGTACTACCACGACCGCCCACCATGTCGAACAGGATGCCGAATCGGGCCTGATAACGGTTCTCGGCAGCCCGCTCCGACCAATAGCGCGAACCAAGGCACCAACTGTTGTTCTCGTAGTCATCGTCATCCCATTGCGGTGTGCCACAGTCCTCGGCATCGAAGCAAACGAAATCAATACCCGTCTTTACGCCGTCGGCAGCAGAAAGAATGCGCGCCAGTTCCAGCATAACCGCTACCCCACTGGCGCCGTCGTTGGCAGCAGGCACAGGGCTGTGGTGGTTTGCCTCATCCGGGTCGTTGTCCGCCCAGGGACGACTATCCCAATGGGCACAGAGCAAGATGCGGTCGGTATTGTCGGGATTGAGGCGTGCGGTGATGTTACGACAGGGATATGGTGTGCCGTCATACAGCGTCACCGTAGTTTCCTGTTCCTCAACATCGAGTCCCAGCACCGAGAACCATGCCACGATGCTATCGCCACAGGCACGCCAAGCCGCAGAGCCAGGGACACGAGGTCCCAAGTCGCATTGTGCCTTGATGCAACGCATGGCATTCTCTGCCACGAATTTCGGACAGGGTTGCATGGGAATGGTATCCCGTCCCTTGTTCTGTTGCGTCTTTTCGCCGCAAGAGGCCAGAGCAACTAAAATGGGAAAAATAAAAAGTAAAAGTGATAATCGCTTCATCAATATCAAATATTCATTATCTATTAGCCATAGCTTGCACTTGTCGCATGACGCGGAGGAAGTTCTCGCCCCACAGCAACCGCAATTGCTCCGCATTATAGCCTACCCGGCGGAGCAGACGAGTGAGATTGATGAGTTCGCTGGCATTGGCAATGCCAGGAACCCCACCGTCACCATCAAAGTCGGTACCGATGCCCACATGCTCAATACCCATCACAGAGACGGCATGATTGATGTGGCGCACAGCATCCTCAATGGTAGCCTGTCCGTCGGTGCGCAGGAAGCCATTGTAGAACGTCACCTGCATAACGCCGCCAGCCTCAGCCAATGCCCGCATCTGTTCATCCGTCAGATTACGAGGATGATCGCATAGGGTTCGGCAACTGCTGTGGCTGCATACAATGGGAGTCTGGCTTACCTTCAGCGCATCCCAGAAACTACTCTCTGCAGCATGACTCAGGTCCACCATCATACCCACGCGGTTCATCTCCCGAACCACCTCACGCCCAAAGTCACTCAGCCCGCCATGCTCGCCGTTACCGCGGGCAGAGTCACAAATATCGTTATCGCCATTGTGGCAAAGGGTCATATACACAATGCCGCGCTTGCGGAACTGTTCGACGAGCGAGAGGTCGTGTCCAATGGCATACCCGTTTTCAATGCCCATCATGATGGCTTTTCGTCCCTCATGTTTAAGCTGATACAAGTCGTCGGGTGTTTGGGCCAGCCCTACATACTGACTGTTGGCTGCCACCAATCGTTCGATACCATCGAGCAGTTCATGGGTATGAGTCGTCACTTGCTGATAGGCGTCCTCATTGCGCTCACCCTGAGGCAAATAGGCCACCATGATGCTGGCATCGAGGTTCCCCTCGGTCATCTTGTGCAGGTCGACAAGAATCTTCGGATCGCGACGGTCGAAGTGGATGTCTTGGTCGAAGAACATCGGAGTATCGCAATGACTGTCGAGGGTTAGGAGGTGACTTTGTATCTTGGCGGTCTCACGATACGATGCAGCTTCGTCCACCAGCCATTGGAACAGGGGCATCATGCAAGCATCGCCACGCAAAATGAAACATTCGGGATGCCACTGCACACCGATGATGCTCTTGTGCTCACTACTTTCCACCGCCTCTATGACACCATCGGGTGCCGTAGCCGACACACGCAGGCTGGCTCCTGGTTGAGCCACGGCCTGATGGTGGAAACTATTGACTTGCAGCTCCGTCCTGTCGCCGAAGAGATTACTGATGAGACTCCCCTTTTCCAGTGAAACGCTGTGCGAGGCATACTCTCGTGGAAGGTCCTGACTATGCTTGAGCAGATGAGCCTCTGGCATCCCTTCGCGAATGTCCTGATAAAGCTGACCGCCCAAAGCTGCCACCAAGGTCTGAATGCCCCGACAAATCCCTAACAGGGGTATCTGACGGTCGTAGGCCAGACGCACAAGCATCAGCTCGGCAAAATCGCGACGGGGATTAATGCTGTGCAGGGCTGGTGAAGGTTCCTCTCCCAGATAAAGTGGATTGATGTCGCCGCCCCCGGAAAGCAACAGGCCATCTACACGGTCGAGCGTACCCAGCAGGGCATCCTTGTCTTCGTAAGGAGGAATAACGACAGGAATGCCTCCGGCCTCCACAACAGAACGGAAGTATCCCTCGGCCAGTTCGCAACCCTTGTCACCAAAATTGCCTGTGATGCCAATTACAGGCCGACGTTTGTGTGTGGGAAACACACTATGCCACTCGTCGTAAGTCTGTTTCCAGTCAAAGTTCATAAATCTACTTCTACGTTTCCAATGGGAACTTCCTTCTTAATGCCTTGGTCCAAAGAGATGAGTGTCTCCGTAGAGATGACACCAGGAATCTCCTGAATACGAGCATTGAGAAGCTCCATCAAATGAGCATTATCGCGAGCATAGAGTTTGATGAGCATGGTGTATGGTCCCGTGGTGAAATGGCACTCCACCACCTCTGGAATCTCGTTAAGCGCCTTGCATACACTACGATACATAGCACCACGTTCCAGCTTGATGCCTACGAAGGTACATGTGGCATATCCCAGGCTCTCGGGATGAACATGATAGCCGGAACCGATGATAACCTTTAGGTCGATAAGACGCTGGACACGCTGATGGATAGCGGCCCGACTGACTCCACACTCTGCTGCAACGTCCTTGAAAGGAATGCGGGCATTGGTAGAGATGATTTCAAGAATCTGCTTGTCAAGTTTGTCGATTTTTTCCATGATTACATATATGTTGAATTACTTTATGAACTTCACACTACGCTGTCGTCTGCGAACGGTCCAAGACACCGTATATAGCCCCTGGGGCAGGCCTCGCAGACTGCATTCCTCCTGGGCACGGAAATTACGAACGAGGCGACCAGCGGCATCGTATAGACGAACGGTGAATGTCAGGGCGGACCTGTCCTCTGCACCAAAATGGAGAAGGTCGTCTGTCGGATTATAGGCTAAAGCATAGTCTGTATCTGCTGTTTGTGGTGTATCGATGATGGCATCAGGATATTCGTCAACACCTTCGATAGTCCATAGTCGGTTTTTGGAAGTAGCATCACGGCCATCGCTAGTATAACTGAGGATAGAAGTGCCATCAGCACTGTTGCCACCACTGAGATTTGCCGCATGTTGACTGAAGTGGTTGACGAAGTTGTAATGGCTATCACCTTGCTTGACGAGATCCCATTGCTGACGCCAGTCGGTGGAGTCGGCTTTAGCCGTATTCAATTGGGTACCCGTCAGGGTGGTTGCAGTAGGTTCGCCCTCTGTTGGGTCATTGAGTGCCTTCCCCGTCATACGGTTCACAATAAACAAATATCCGTTTGCCAAAGGGAAGATGCGCCATTGCTGGCTCTCACTCTCCTCGTCGTAGTGATTGCCGCAAATGTTTTCGTTGGCGTTCAAGTCAAAACAGGTTCCAGTTCCCGCATTGCTGATGGAATAGTACACGAGTGTATCGGACACAAAATCGGGCACCTTGGGCTCTGGTTCCACAGGCTCCTCTGGCATATAGGAAGAAAAGACTTCATCCAGATAGGATATGTGTTCTGTCACATAGTCACGCAAGTCGTCGATATACTCGTTATAAGTGGAATGAAGAACGCGCTCTCGCAATGTTCGCTGATTGATGCCCCAGCGTTCATAGTTAAGCCTTTGCGAACTATCCAGCAGATAGGTCAGACTATCGATTTGGTCCCACATGAAGTCCGATAGATTATTCTCAACGGCTTCATTGAATCTACGAGCCACAAGGGTCGTAAACCAAGGGTCTTGCCACATACGCTGAACCCATTCGCGCATGGTACCATAACCAACATCGCGCATCAACTGCCGCGAGGTGTCGCCCTTGCGATTGTCATTGGCATAGGCGATGTCGTAATCCCACAGGGGACCCCAATAGAATTTATCGTCGTCTTGGTCTTTATAGAAATAGGTAGAGAAAAAGGCATCAATGTTGCCACTCACCTCTGAGGCAATGTACCAATTGACCAATGAGGCACTATCCACCATAGGCCGATAGCCTTCCTCGGCATTCTTGAAATCGTCGGAATAGAGACGTTGCTCAAAAGTGGTGGTAAAGTCTCGGATGTATTTGTATTGCTCGTTCACAAGGTCATCCTCATCTGGGTAATGGATACGTATGGGGAGTGCCTTGGTGGGCGTGTAGAAGCCTGTCTTGCCATTTTGGAAATCTTTGAAACCGTCGCATTCCAAGAGATAGCCTCCCGTAATATTGCTTTCTTCGGTGATTAAGGTGTCTTGCTCTGTAATATGCACACGATGGGGCCGGACCTCGACTTGGTCGGAAATCTGATAGTTCCCAACGAACTGGTCGTTAAGGGTAAGGTCAACAAACTTGGCGGCAGGATTGAAATCCAATCCTAACCATTCTCCCAAGCGACTGGTGAGGGCGTTTCGGATAAGAGACTTGTCGCCATGATTGGCCATCAACGTCCATTTCTTCGCCTTTGCATATCCTTTTCCAAGAAACTTTTCCTTCTGGTGAAACTTAATTTTGTAAGGTTTCTTGGCTAATCCCCAGGTAGAGTTTCCACGACCTCGGATTTCCAAAGAATCGTAGAAAGCGACGCTGTCTTTCTCATCGACATACCACATGCGAGCCAGCACGTAGTTGGTCTTGCTTGTAATGCTGTTGCCGCTAAATGTGTTGATGTAAATATGAGGCAGGTTGGTGAGGCGAACGTGCGTCTCATCAACCTGCGCATAAATGGATAGGGCTATTATGAAGCCCAACAGGGTTGTTATAGGTCGATTACTTCTCAATGCTGAGCAGTTCTACGGTGAAGATAAGTGTCGAGAATGGAGGTATCTGTCCACTCTCGCGGTCACCGTATGCCAGTTCCTGAGGAATGTAAACTTCCCACTTCGAACCGACAGGCATCATGGTCAGCGCTTCGGTCCAGCCCTTGATAACCTGATTGCAGGCAAAGGTCGTGGGTTCGTTACGCTTGTAAGAACTATCGAACTCGGTGCCATCGATGAGATGACCTTCGTAGTTCACCTTCACTCGCTGAGTGGCAGTGGGCACCTCGCCCTCGCCCTTTACGAGCACCTTGTATTGCAAACCGCTAGCCGTAGTGACAACATCCTTCTTCTTACCGTTTTCCTTTAGGAAGTCTTCACCTGCTTTACGATTTGCACCATACTTACGCTCCATGCGAGCATTGTGGTAGTAGTCCATCTGTTTGCGAACGACAGCCTGTGTGCTGTCCATCGTGATGGGAAGAATGTCGTTTTCGCCTGAAATACCAGCACGGAAACCTGCAAGGAACAAATCGGAAACAAGAATCTTCAGGGAGTCGTCAATCTGCTTCTCCATCTGAGGAATGATTTGCTTTTCCACCTGTTCGCGGATTTCCAGGCCTGCCAGACGAGCCTTCATACGGCGGTCGGCCTCGGTCATGTTGGCAGCATCAAACCCTTGGATGAAATCTGCAACGTATGCCGTATCGATGCCCATACGCTGTGACAGATACTGCTTCAGCCCCATGGTATTGGCTTTACCCAAAAGGAAACTGAAATCACGGGCACTGATGGTGTCCACTTTCTCAACCACAATGGGTTCCTTCTTGGCTTTCTTCTTCGAGCCTGCTGTCATGTTCAATGTACACATGACAGCGGCTGCGAAGAGAATATACTTCAATTGTTTCATGTCCTTACTTTTCGATGCTCAGCAACTCGATGGTGAATACCAAAGTAGAGAAAGGCTTGATGACTGCTCCAGCCTCGCGGTCGCCATAAGCCTGATCCTGAGGAATATAAACCTTCCACTTAGAGCCAACAGGCATGTGAGTCAGAGCGTTGGTCCATCCAGGAATGACCTGATTGCAACGGAAAGTGGTGGGATCGTTACGCTGATAAGAGCTGTCGAACACGGTGTCATTGATGAGTTTACCCTCATAGTGTACCTTTACACGGCTGGTGTCGGCAGGAATCTCACCCTTGCCTTCCTCAAGCACCTCATAATAAACACCATTCTCCAGTTTATTGATGTCAGCCTTCTTTGCAACCTTAGCCATGAAAGCCTCGTTCTCTTTCTTCCAAGGGCCATAGACCTTCTCCATTTGGGCCTTCTTGATTTCCATCTGCTTGGTGCGAGCGGTAGCCTGAGCCTCTTCCACGGTCATCAAACCACCCTCTTCCAAAGTACCAGCGACGAAACCAGCCATGAAGTTCTTCAGGCTAACGGTTTGTGTGCTATCCTCACCAAAGAGTTCGTAGTTGATGCCCTTAATCATCTGCTGGCTAATCTGCTGGCCGATTTGGATACCTGCATAATAAGCGGTCTTCTTTTTGTCATCACCAGCATTGGCACCTGCGTTCAAGCCCTTTACGAACTCATCCATATAAACGCTGTCCACACCGATACGAGTCAGATACTCTCTCAGTCCCTGAGTCTGTGCCATACCAATAGCATAGCTCAGTGTGTCAACATCGTTCTTTAAATTGGCTTTGGGAGTACCATTGCCACAAGATGCAATTACAGCAGCAATAACAACTGCAAATACAAAACTTAACTTTTTCATTGTTCTTTATTTTTTGGTTAAATGATTATTACTTTGAGTCCTCAGATTTCCTAAGAAGTCCTACAGAACTTTGATGAGTTCTACGTCGAAGATGAGTGTGGAGTATGGAGGTATGCTACTTCCTGCACCCTGCTCACCATAACCCAGCAAATAGGGAATATAGAAACGGAACTTAGCACCTTCCTTCATCAACTGCACGCCCTCAGTCCATCCGGGAATGACCTGATTGAGGCCAAAGTCGGCTGGCTGGTTGCGCTTGTACGAACTGTCAAAGATGTCGCCATTGATAAGGCGGCCCTCATAATGGCAACGTACCTTGTCGGTTGCTTTCGGAGTACGGCCCGTGCCTTCGGTCAGTACTTCGTATTGCAAACCACTCTTCGTGGAAACTACGCCTTCACGCTTACCGTTATTCTCTAAGAAAGCTGCCCCTTCGGCGATAGCCTTCTTAGAATCCTCGGCTGCTTTTGTTGCAAAATATTCATTAAGCATTTCCTGTGCCTCACGGGCTGTCATGGCAGTCTTTTCACCATTCATGACATCGGCGATGCTCTTTGTAAAGTCTTCGATACTGAATCCTGTAATGTTCATGCTCTTGAGCTGTTGGCCAATACCAAGGCCCAGAGCGTAACTGATTTTATCCATAAAATATACATATTTATTATAATCGGGTGCAAAGGTACATAAAAAGAACGTAACCCGATTGCCTTAAGGACTTTTTTTAGAGAAAAATAACATAAAAGATTGCCAATATCGGAAAAAAAGAGTAAGTTTGCATGGATAAAGTTATCAGATGGAAAGACAAGAAGTTATTTTAAGTGAGGAACTTGGGCAAAGTCTGTCAGCAGCTATTGGCAAGGTGGCATACGATAGGCTTTTCGTCTTGACGGACACAACCACCCTACAACTATGCTGGCCCTTAGTGGCTGGAATGCCATGTGTGCAAGGGGCGAAAATGATAACGATTGGTGCCACAGACGAAAACAAGACCATGGAATCATTAGCTCACGTTTGGAGTGAACTCCAGCAGGGAGGAGCTACGCGCCATTCGCTCATGGTGAATTTAGGTGGCGGCATGGTGACAGACCTGGGCGGTTTTGCCGCTTCCACCTTCAAACGCGGCATTGCCTACATCAACATTCCGACGACTCTGCTGTCAATGGTGGATGCTTCGGTAGGCGGAAAGACTGGAATCAACTTTGGAGGACTGAAGAACGAGATTGGTGTCTTCAACTGTGCACGCTCCGTCATCCTTGATACCACATTCCTGCGTAGCCTCGACTATGAGAATCTGGCTTCAGGCTATGCCGAGATGCTGAAGCACGGACTCATCAGCAATGTCACGAACTGGGCCGAGCTCATGCAATTCGACCTGCAACAGGTGGATTATGATATATTGGGGAAACTGGTTGCCAAGAGCGTGGCAATCAAGGAAAAGATTGTCGAGGAGGACCCTCTGGAACATGGCATAAGGAAAGCCCTGAATTTAGGACATACCGTAGGACATGCTTTTGAATCTCTGGCAATGGCAGAGAATCGTACCATACTACATGGTTATGCCGTTGCTTGGGGACTGGTGTGCGAACTATACCTAAGTGCTAAACGGACTAACTTCCCCAAGGAGAAATTGTGGCAGACGCTTCAATTCGTCAAAGAGAATTATGGTACATTTGCCATCAACTGCAAACAGTACGACCGTCTCTACGAACTGATGACCCACGACAAAAAGAATACGGCAGGCGAAGTCAACTTTACCCTGCTGGGCGAGGTAGGCGACATTCGCATCAACCAGACCGCCACCCACGAGGAAATAATGGACATGTTGGACTTCTATCGTGAGAATTAAAAAAAGAAATTTGAAAAGATAATGAAGAAAACGATTTTTCTGGCGTTGCTACTGATTGTGGCAAGCGCACAAGCGAAAGACGCGAATGACAAGAGTGGAGGCTCTGCAGCCCATAAGAAGAGCAAGGCTTGCGTAACTGAGTGGAGCAAGAACCCCATCTTGCCAGAGTTTCATGCCGACCCCGAGATAATGTACAGCCACCAGACAGGCCGTTTCTACATCTACTCAACCACCGATGGCGCTCCTGGATGGGGAGGTTATTATTTCACGGTATTCAGCAGTAAGGACTTGACAAAATGGCGTCACGAAGGTATCATGCTCGACTTAGGCACAGATCAGGTTAGCTGGGCAACAGGTAACGCCTGGGCTCCCTGCATCGAGGAGAAACGGCAATCTGATGGCACCTATAAATACTATTTCTATTATAGTGGGCACGACCAAGAACGCAATCGCAAATCGATAGGAGTAGCTGTCAGCGACAGCCCGACTGGACCCTTTGTTGATTATGGGAAGCCCATTGTTACCGATGCCGACCGTCCCCATGATGCACGAGGCGGACAAGCCATCGATGTTGACGTCTTCACCGATCCCATCAGTGGCAAGAGCTATCTTTATTGGGGCAATGGATTCATGGCAGGAGCCGAGCTGAACGAAGATATGATGTCCTTCAAGCCCGAAACCGTGACAAACCTTACTCCTCAAGGCGGCACCCTAAAGGACTACGCTTTCCGCGAGGGGGCATACGTATTCTACCGTAATGGACTATACTATTTCCTGTGGAGTGTCGACGATACGGGTTCTCCCAACTATCACGTAGCCTATGGAACATCGAAGTCGCCCCTTGGTCCCATTGAGGTTGCCAAAGACCCTGTCGTTCTGATTCAGGACCCAGCAAAGGAAATCTATGGGCCAGCCCACAACAGCGTGTTGCAGATTCCTGGACGTGACGAGTGGTACATTGTCTATCACCGCATCAACAAGAACTACCTTTATCCGAAGCCCAACGGACCCGGGTTCCACCGTCAGGTATGCATTGACCGTATGGAGTTCAATCCCGATGGTACCATCCGTCGTGTACAGCCTACCCAAGAAGGCATTGCGCCCATAAAAGAAATAAAAATTAAGAAATGCGAGTCGAAAGGTAAAAAAAAGTGAAAAGGCAGAAGCATGGTTAAACTAATGCTTGCCATTGGGTCATAGAGACAAGAGATTGATAACTGGATGATTCACTTTTAAAACTGAAGAAAGATGAAAAAGACTCTCTTTATGACGCTGATGATGACTCTGATGAGCCTCAGCGCAATGGCAATGTCAAACAGCAAGATTCGCAACCATGCACGTTTTCTCACCGACCGTATGGCCTATGAGTTGGATTTCACTCCTATGCAGTACGACGACTGCTACGAAATCAACTACGACTTCATTCGCCAGGCCTCTCATCTGATGGATGATGTAGTACGCGGTTACTACGATGCCATCGACTCCTATTACCGCTTTCTCGACTGGCGGAACGACGACCTGCGTCACATCATGACCTCCAGCCAGTACATTCGCTTCATGACCAAGGACTACTTCTATCGTCCCATTTACTCTACGGGCAGTTCCTGGGGATTCCGCATCTACACCACGTACAGCAACCGTTCGTTCTTCTACTTCGATGCTCCCACTACACTCAGCAGCTATCGTGGCGAACATGGTCGTTCACACTATTCTGGCGGCTATTATGACAATCGCTATAAGAAGAACGACCGTTATTCTGGCAACGGCAACATCCACGGGTCAAGCAATTTCGATTCACATCGCAAGAGCGACTTCGGTACCAATTTGCGCAATCGAGACTCAAAGCCCGACTACAACAACTATGGTAACCGAAACAGTTCGAACCGCACTTCCGACCCGCGTTATCGCGACAACAGTGGCAATCGCAATACGCCTCAAATCAATAGTCGTAGCAACGTGACCTCGACAAGAGGAGCGAGCCGAGGTTCGCGTTCCACAACGGGCCGTGGTCAATAAAAATCCTTAGCCTATGTACTCCATCCTCCTGTTCCTGCTGTTTCTGTTCCTACCTGCAATCTTACAGGCACAGACTACCAACGAATGGGAAGTGGAGACCGAGAACTCAGACACGCACCTCGTATTTCAAGGCGACTCTATAGAAATTTGGACTTCGGCAGGACTTACCCTTTGGCAAGTGCTGCCGATTTCCGTTCCCTTTATTATAGAATATGAGGCGATGGTGGTGGTTCGCGATTCCACCGACCGGCTTTCCGACCTCAATTGCTTCTGGCTTGCCTCCGACCCCAATGAGGCGAACGGGAGCGTCTTCGCCCGTATGAACGAGCGGAAGGGTGTCTTTCGGAATGCGTCGTCTCTTCAGCTCTATTATGTCGGCTTTGGCGGAAACTGGAACACCACCACTCGTTTCCGTCGTTATAACGGCCAGCCACAGCCCCCTTTGCTTCAAGAATACACCGATTCCATCCACCTTTTACAGCCCAATCGTTGGTATCGTATCCAGATAACAGCCGACGGTAGCTCCACAGCCTATTTCATAGATGGCAAGCAACTCTTCCACTACCAGGACCAGATGCCACTTACCCACGGATGGTTCGGCTTCCGCACCACCAAAAGCCATTGCTTGCTACGAGACTTTCGCGTCATTATCCCCTCATAAGGCTGATTTTTGAGTGGAATCCTTGCTTAGTTTGGAAATAATGTGTAGTTTTGTTCCAAATTAAGCAATATAAACCTTAAATTTACATACATTATGAACACTATTCCTAATGCTTTCTGGCTTGTGCCCGTAGCCTCACTGATGGCCTTGAGCATGGCATACCTGTTTTTCCGTTCAATGATGCTGGCCGACGAGGGCACACCTCGGATGAAGGAGATTGCCCTCTACGTAAGAAAGGGTGCTATGGCCTACCTTAAACAGCAGTACAAAGTTGTGCTTATTGTGTTCGTCATCCTTGCCATAATATTCTCCATCATGGCCTATGGCTTTGGAGTTCAGAATCCTTGGGTACCGTTTGCCTTCCTCACGGGCGGTTTCTTCTCTGGCTTGGCAGGATTCTTTGGCATGAAGACAGCCACCTATGCTTCGGCACGTACAGCCAATGCAGCACGCCAGAGTTTGGACGGAGGTCTGAAGATTGCCTTCCGCAGCGGCGCTGTAATGGGACTCACCGTTGTAGGTTTGGGACTACTCGATATTGCCGTATGGTTCCTCGTATTGAACGCTTTCGATGCCGACGGACTCATCTCTATCACCACCACTATGCTGACCTTTGGCATGGGTGCCTCAACGCAGGCATTGTTTGCCCGCGTGGGCGGTGGCATCTATACGAAGGCTGCCGATGTGGGTGCCGACATCGTGGGTAAGGTGGAAGCCGATATTCCGGAGGACGACCCGCGCAATCCTGCCACGATTGCCGACAACGTGGGTGATAATGTAGGAGATGTGGCCGGTATGGGTGCCGACCTATATGAGAGCTATTGTGGCAGCATCCTCTCAACAGCAGCTCTGGGCGCGGTGGCTTTCGCTGCTTCTGGTGAGATGCAACTCAAAGCCGTCATTGCACCGATGCTCATTGCTGCCGTGGGCGTATTCCTCAGCATCCTGGGTATCTATCTGGTTCGTACCAAGGAGGGAGCCACCATGCGCGATTTGCTCCATTCACTATCTTTGGGCACAAATGTATCGGCTGGTCTAATTGCGGTAGCCACCTTCGGCATCCTGTATCTGCTTCAGATTGACAACTGGCTGGGTCTTTCGTTCTCAGTTATCACAGGTCTGGCTGCTGGTGTAATCATCGGTCAGGCCACAGAATACTACACCTCGCATTCCTACAAACCCACGCAGAGAATTTCCGAGGCAGGCTTAACGGGTTCGGCAACAGTCATTATCAAGGGAATCGGTACTGGCATGATATCAACATGTATCCCTGTAGTAACCATTGGCGTTGCCATTATTTTGAGCTACCTCTGTGCTAATGGTTTTGTTAGGGAGATGAATGCCAACGCTCTATCTCAAGGACTTTACGGTATCGGCATTGCCGCTGTTGGTATGCTATCCACATTGGGAATCACTTTGGCTACAGATGCCTATGGTCCCATTGCAGACAATGCAGGTGGTAATGCAGAGATGAGTGAATTGGGCGAGGAAGTGCGTCATCGTACGGACGCCCTCGATGCTCTCGGTAACACGACGGCTGCGACTGGTAAGGGCTTTGCCATCGGTAGTGCCGCTCTGACTGCCTTGGCCCTGTTGGCTTCGTACATCGAAGAGGTAAAAATCGCGATGGAAAGGGCAGGAATGACACTTACGAACCTCAAGGGTGATGTTATCAATGCGGCTCAGGCCACCATCCCCGACTTCATGAATTACTTCCAGGTAAACCTGATGAACCCCCGCGTTTTGGTTGGTGCGTTCATTGGTGCTATGGCAGCCTTCTTGTTCTGTGGACTCACGATGGAAGCCGTGGGACGTGCTGCACAGAAGATGGTAGAGGAGGTGCGTCGTCAATTCCGTGAGATTAAGGGAATCCTTGAAGGTACTGGAACCCCCGACTACGGGTCTTGTGTGGAGATTTCGACCCGTGCCGCCCAGCACGAGATGATTATTCCCTCCCTCTTGGCCATTGCTATCCCCATCATTGTAGGTTGTGTACTAGGCGTTGCAGGTGTATTGGGATTGTTGGTAGGCGGTCTGTCCAGCGGCTTTACCCTTGCCGTATTTATGGCCAATGCTGGAGGCGCTTGGGACAACGCCAAGAAGATGGTTGAGGAAGGGAACTTCGGTGGGAAGGGCTCTTTTGCCCACAAAGCCACCATCGTAGGCGACACCGTAGGCGACCCATTCAAGGACACTTCCGGACCGTCCCTGAACATCCTCATCAAACTCATGTCAATGGTTAGCATCGTGATGGCAGGTCTCACCGTCCTGTTCTCATAACCCTCTATCGTTTAATACAGAAACAAGTCGGATATTTGGTAGGATAAAAATATTTGCCTATATTTGCGCCATATAAACCATATATTGCCAATACCATGACCAAAAGATTCATTGCAGCGATAACCATTGCGGTTGCATGTGCTTTACAGGTTTCCGCTCAAATCAGCGTAACAGGATACTCTCTTGTTTATTCTTCTGAGACACCAGAACAGGCTTCTTCGCTACTGGACCTCTCCGACGAAGAATTAGCCAATTGCACAGGTGACTTTACCAGTACCGTAAATATGGAGCGTAACTGGGGTTATTGTAACAAGGCTTCATCGGAATGGAACCAGCGCATGGGCACTACCGACGAGGAGCACGCTATGGTGCATAAGTTCCAAGACGGCCACTTGCGTCTGTTGGCTAAGACTACCGACGGTACTGCCAATGGCTTCATCACTGGCGGCATTCGTATGAAGAAAGGGTATAAGTACGGCATAATAGAGGTAAAGGCCAAGTGCAATCCCCACGCCTCCAACTTCCCAGCCATTTGGATGATGCCTGTCGTTAATGACGGTTGGCCTTTATGTGGTGAGATAGATATCATGGAGATGGTGGGCAACAGCAGTACGGCACATAGTACAGTACATGTCGCAGCCCGATACCCCAACGACCCTAACGGGCACTCCGTTGGCAAGTCCTACTCTTGGACAAATAACATCAGCACTTCTGCTGGCTACCATGTATATTCATTTTATTGGGATAAGAAGTCGTTAATTTTCTATTGCGACGGCACACAGGTGTTCCGTTACAATAAGGACACAAGCCTTGACTATGACGCGCATCCCGAATACGAGAAATATCAGTTCCCTTATAACAAGGAGTTCGAGTTGATTCTTAACCAGTCCTTGGGCAAGAACTCCGGATGGGGCTATGAGAATCCCGACCCTACTTACACCTACGAGATGGATGTAGAGTACGTGCGCATTTGGCAGGTCCCGGAAACATACGAGGTTAACGACTATTACATGCTTCGGAACTACGATAATAATGCACGCTTCATGAAGGTAAGCCACGAACAGACCCTCGTAACTACAGAGATTACCGAACTTAATCAAGTCAACGACAGCGTATTGTTCGGTATAGCTCCGGCTGATGTTTATGGTCAGTATTATCTGGTATCAAAGACTGGAAAGGCTGCCGGTATGATGCCCAACATAAACAAGGCTGTGCCTTTGTTGGATGAGGCCTGTTACTTCTATATGCTGAACGACGAAACGAAAGGCGTTGCTTTCGACTATGCCAAGGACACTACTCCCGTTACCTACGGCGATGGCAGTCGCGCACTGACTTTGAATGCAAATAAAGGCAACATTGTATCTATTTCCGGCAATTCCAAGAATTCGGCATGGTGGAGTATGGAGAATGCAGAAGATGTTCTGTCAGGAGTAGAAACTCCTAACCCCACCCTAAAGGATGATGGAAACATTTACTCACTTTCCGGTCAGCGCTTGAGCAGGCTGCAGAAGGGCGTGAATATTGTTGGAAAGAAGAAAATCGCAATTAAATAAAGCCCATTTATCACCCCCTTAACCCTTTCGCTTATGAAGAAATTTTTACTTCTCGCAGCATTGTTTGCAACAACTGGAGTAATGGCCCAGGAAGAGAGCCTGACCGACATCACTCCCAAGGCCTACGACTGGGCAAACCAGGAAGTAGGCACAAAGATGGTTATAAAGCATTGTGTTTCTGATTGGAATACACCATACGAATTCTCTTACACCCTCGGTGGCAGTGAGTATCTTGAAAATGGCGGATGCATTTCAGCCAATGCCACCTCAGACACTCAGGCCCTTATGGATGGTACAGCCGTTGTAGATTTGGGCGGCAGTATCGGTAAGGTTATGTGCATCAATGGAGCCAACTCGAACGCAAAGGACTCTCTGGGTTTCACTACTGCGGCTTCTCTTAATGACAAGATGCAGATAAACATCTTCACAAACCCCGACAACACTCCTCGTAAGCAATGGATTCGTTGCAAGATGGTACTGAACATCTTCAGCAACACCATTTCCACGACTGATGCCATTATTGCCAACATGTATTTCATGGATGCCGACAATAACAACAAGACAGCTGGTATGACGGATGTTAACGCCATCAATTCTGCACAATTCGCAGAGTACGATGAAGAAGGCGACCCTGTACTTGATGACAAAGAAGACTACATCTACGACAAGAACCGCTGGCTGACATTCGAGGTTGACTTCTACATAATGGAAGAGTTCAAGGGCGACACCTATGAAGGACGTACCTCTCAGGACATGCCTGCAAAGTGGAAGATTTGGATACCTCAAGCAGGATTGGCAAAGTCTACCATCTTTATTAAGGAGCTGAAGTTCTACACCATTGACGGTTACACCGACGACAAGGACGAAACCAAGTGGCCAGCCTATGCCAACAAGCCTCACCTGACCTATGGTCACTGCCCCACCGGCAGCACGGATGGCATCACCTCAATCGAAAAGGCTAAGCTGACAAATGGTGCAATCTACAATCTGTCTGGTCAGCGCGTAAGCAAGGCCCAGCGAGGCATCTACATCATCGACGGCAGGAAGGTCGTCAAGTAATACCTTACATTTATATAGTGAATAGCGGCTGGGTCTGCTATTCACTTTTTCTCTAATTTAAGCGTTAACCGTAAAGAAAACAGCATACCAACCATGAAAAAACTCATAGGCTTCGCGATGGCCGTGGGAGCGCTGCTTACCCTTTTGTCGTGCGAGGAGGAAGCGGAGAATCCCGGTGACTTCAGCCTAAAAGCCGAACTCACGATAGATTCTGTGATAACGTCCACACTTGGCCACAAGTATATCCTCGAAGAAGAAGCTGTGTTCGACACCGCCTACACCAACACCTACGAGAAGAGGGACACTACCTTTGAGGTGGATGATGACGGCAACTTCGTACTTGACGATAAGGGCAAGAAAATACCCGTTATCGGTGGCGACGGGAAGCTTATCATTAAGATTGACACCATTACCTTTAGAACAGGCAAGCGAGGTGTGTTCCACAAAATGAAGTTGATTAAACTGGAGTCGCCAGCCGATACCTTCACCATACACATCCGCAGCAATGCCAAATGGCGTGCGCCTGAGTATGCTCCTAAGAAAGCCCAATGGTTCTTCAATTACAATCTGCGCACGGGCAGCAATTCGCTGACAGGAAATGGCGACAGCTATTTCTATTTCCGTACGCTTCGCAACAAGAACAAGACACGTGTGGAACCTGTTCCTCAATACATTCTAACCTCCGACAGTGCCGTCATGTACCAACTGAACTTCGGACAGGCAGGTGAAAGGGATTAACCAACGAAATCTATTACGACTATGAAAAACCTGAAACAACGCATACTGCTATTCGTCGCCTCCCTTTTCGTGTCGGCAGCCATGATGGCTCAGTTCACGGTGAAAGGCTCTGTGGTCGATAGCGAGAATGAGCCGGCTATCGGTGCTTCGGTAATGGAGAAGGGCAATCCCAAGAAACGTGTCGTGACGGATATCGACGGAAAGTTCACCCTCAGCGTTTCCAACAAGAATGCCACCATCGTGGTATCGTATGTCGGCTACGACCCACAGGAGATTGCCGTGAAGGGGCGCAGCGTTATTGACTACGTGTTGCCCGACAACTCCACGGCAATGAACGAAGTGGTGATAGTGGGCTTTGCAACCCAGAAGAAGATTAATGCCACGGGAGCTGTGAAGACCATCGACGACGCAGCCCTAAGAGACCGTCCTACCGCAAACGCGGTGCAGTCGTTGCAAGGTGTCATTGCGGGTCTAAACATAACCAACGATGCAGGCGGTGCACCAGGTTCCTCTATGAACATCAACATTCGCGGTGTGGGCAATCTGGGTGACGGTTCCAACTCGTCGCCGCTGATTCTTATCGACGGCATGGAGGGTGACATCAACACACTGAACCCTGCTGACATTGAGAACGTGTCCGTCCTGAAGGATGCAGCTGCGGCTTCGGTCTATGGCTCGCGCGCACCTTTCGGCGTCATCCTCATCACCACCAAGAACGGTGTCAAGGGAGATAATCGCGGAGTGTCTGTGAACTATTCCGGTAATGTTCGCATTCAGCAGCCTGTCTCCATTCCAGACATGGTGGACGGACTCACTTACGCCTACATGCTGAACGACGCCTACCTCAATTCCGGCGGTACTACTCCATTCTCTGCCGACCACCTCGACAAGATACGCGATTTCGTTTCCGGCAAGTCGAAATGGAGCATGGGATACTACGAGACGCTCAATACCTGGTACAAGAACCAGGCGGGCTATGGTAGTACCAACTGGTACGACGTTTATGTAAAGAACCACACCGTTTCGAACGAGCACAACCTGAGCGTGAACGGCAGCACTAAAGCCATCGACTACCGCATCTCAGGCAACTACATGGGGCAGACGGGCCTTTACAAACATGCCAACGAGATGTACCATCGGTATAACTTAGCTGGAAAAATCAATGCGCGGGTAAACAAATACCTGACGCTGGGCTGGAGCACCCGTATCGCAGCTGACGACAACAACAAGCCTTCGGTGATGGACAACGACCTCTTCTTCCACAATCTGGGTCGTACGTCGCCCGTCATTCCCTTGGTGAACCCCTACAACGGCGAATACCACGAAGACTCGATGATGCAGCCCATTCTGGAAGGCGGACGCATCTTCAACGAGACACGTAAGCTCTACAACCAGTTGAACGTCATCGTGGAGCCGATAAAGAACTGGAAACTCCATGCCGAAGTCAACAGCCGCATAGAGCGCAATCCATACACCCGCACGTTCAATCCCATGACCTATCACCTGCCCGATGGCACGTCGGAATACCTGCCGGCCTTCCGCGACGTTACGGCCAACGAGCACACCATCAATGCCAGTACGGGTACTTTCGGAGTTCATCCTGCAGGCGGCGAGACGTACAGAGAAGATGCGAAGAACAAGGTGAACTACTTCGAGACGAATCTCTATACCGACTACAACCTGAAGCTGAAGAGCGGACACGAGTTCACCTTCCTGTTGGGTGAGCAGAGCGAATACTTCAAGACGAGGACAACGCGACATTCCGAATACAACTATCCCACGAAATCCGAAGGCATGCAGTATCGGCAGATGGATTCGAATGTAGCAGGCGAATGGTCGTCAGTGGGTATCTTTGCCCGTGCCAACTACAACTACAAGTATCGCTACTTGGCAGAGGTGAACTTCCGTGCCGACGGTGCCAGCCGCTTCCCGACCGACCAGCGCTGGGGCTACTTCCCCTCGGCCTCGGTGGGTTGGAACATCACCGAAGAGTCCTTCATGAGCAAGGTGAAGCAGAAGTTCCTCGACAACATGAAGCTGCGTGCTTCCTACGGCACCTTGGGCAACCAGAACACCACATCGTACTATCCCTATTATCAAGCGCTCTACCTCAACACCACCTCGCTGGTTCTGGGCGGGCAGCAGCAGTCGTCGCTGCCTGTGTACAGCCCCTATTCGTCCTCGCTGACGTGGGAGACCATCGTGAACGCTGGTGTGGGTGCCGACCTGATGATGCTGAACAGCCGCCTTCTGTTTTCGTTCGACTGGTATCAGCGCACGACGAAGGACATGGTGGGACCGGCCCTGCCGCTTTCCGCCCTCTACGGAGCTTCAGCCCCCAAGACCAACAATGCCGAGCTGCGCACCCGCGGCTGGGAGTTCGACGTGACTTGGCGCGACCGCATCGGCAAGTTCAACTACAGCGTGCAGTTCAACCTCTCCGACTACAAGACATTGATTACCAAATACTACTCGCCCACGGGACAATGCTTCGGCACGAGCGCCTCGAACCGCAATGGCAACTATTGGTACGAGGGCAAGGAATATGGTGAAATCTGGGGCTACCACGTGCTGGGCATCGCCAAAAACGACGACGAGATGAACGACTACCTTAGCCGCGTCTCGCAATCGGCCCTGGGCACGAACTGGGGCGGCGGCGACCTGATGTATGCCGACCTGAACGGCGACGGCAAGGTGGATGCCGGCAGTGGAACCCTCACCGACCACGGCGACATGAAGCGCATCGGCAACTCCACGCCGCGCTTTGCCTACTCGTTCACGCTGTCGGGCGACTACAAGTGGTTCGACTTCCGCATCTACTTCCAAGGTGTGGGCAAGCGCGACTTCCTCTTCGAGAACTGTGCCCCCTTCTACGGCATCTCCCAAGAGTGGCAGCGCAACCTCTTTACCAACCATCTCGACTACTATCGCTATGCAGGTTCCGAGCTGGGTGCGAATTTCGATGCCTACTATGGACGCCTGCGCATCGACCAGAACAACATCCTGGCCTCCGACCGCTTCCTGCAGAACGCAGCCTACCTGCGCCTGAAGAACGTCCAGCTGGGCTTCTCGCTTCCCAAGAACGAGAAACTGAACAAGGTCATCAAGAAGGCCCGTCTCTATGTGGCAGGCGAGAACCTGCTGACCTTCACCAAGCTGCGCATCTTCGACCCCGAAGGCATTGACAACGGCGGCGGCTACGGAGCGGGCAAGGTTTATCCCAACTACAGGACCTTCTCCGTCGGACTGGATATGACGTTCTGAGGAAATGTCAAATGTTAAATGTAATAATATGAAAAGATATATTGCCATCATAGGAGCCGCATTGCTCATGAGTTCCTGCAACGATTTCCTGGACCGCGATCCACTGTCCTTCAAGAGCGAGGAAGCGTACTTCCATACAGCCGAGGACTTCAAGGTGGCTGTCAACGACCTGTACAAGTATCTTCCGCAGAACAAGGAAATCTACGGCGGCACTTATAACGAGGACTGCCGTAGCGACAACCAGTGCAAGGCTGGGTACTTTGCCATCTTCCTCAGCAACGGCGACTACAAGACACAGGCCCAGAGCGACTACAACAACGTATGGAACTTCGACCGTCTGAGGGCCATCAACTATTCGCTGAACAAGATGGAGGCTGCCATCGACGAGCCTGCTGACCAGACAATGGCCAAGCACTATCTGGGTGAGGCCTACTTCTTCCGTGCCTACGAGTATTTCCGACTACTGCGCGATTACGGCGACCTGCCCATTCTGAAGACCCTCATGACCGACGACAGGGCCTTGCTGACTGCGGCTGCCAAGCGTCATCCGCGCAACGAGGTGGCACGCTTCATAATCGACGACCTCAAGACGGCCATCAGTCTGCTGCAAGACAAGGCTCCCGAGGCTGGGCGCATCAGTCAGGATGCAGCCTATGCGCTGCTCTCTCGCGTGGCTCTCTACGAGGCGTCGTGGGAGCGCTATCACGCTGGCACCTGCTTCGTTCCGGGCAACGCCAAGTGGCCTGGAGCCTCCAGTTGGCCCGACTTTCAGTTCGAGGCTGGCTCTGCCGCCGCCGAGGTCGACTTTTTCCTCGACGAGGCCATTGCCGCCGCCGACCACGTGGCAGCAAAGCGTCCGCTCGATGCCGACTATCAGGCTATGTTCAACAACTACACCAGCGAGTTTCCCGAGGGCGACGAGGTCATCCTGGCCCGATACTATCAGAAGGGAGTGCTGTCGCACAGTTGTTCCGCTTTCCTGAAGAATGGCGGCGGATGCGGCGCCACACGAGCCTTGGTCAACACCTTCCTCATGTCCAACGGCCTGCCCATCTATGCGGCAGGTAGCGGCTACAAGGGGGACGCTGTGGACACATGGACGGAGTTCCAGGGACGCGACTCCCGTCTGACGGGCAGCGTGCGGGCGGCAGGAAGCTACATCACCACCAGCCTCGACCCCGCGACGGGAAAGAACGTCAACGACACCACGTTCTACAACCGCCCCTACATCTATAACAGCGGCAACGAGAAGTCCACCACAGGCTACGACATCTGCAAGTGGCTCGTCGGAAACTACAGCCTCGACCACTACACGAGTCGCGACCCGGGCGGCGAACAGCGCACCCAGTACAACTGCACCACGGCAGTCCCCATCTTCCGCGCTGCCGAATGCTACCTCAACTACCTCGAAGCCTACTACATGCGCTACGGCAATCTGGGCGGCAACTGCGACACGTATTGGAAAGCCCTGCGCAGCCGTGCTGGCGTTGATACAGACTATTCCAAGACCATCAACAACACCAACCTCACCAAGGAGAACGACCTTGCAGTCTACTCCCGTGGTACGCTCATCGACAAGACACTCTACAACATCCGCCGCGAGCGCCGTTGCGAGTTCATTGCCGAGGGCATGCGATTCGACGACCTCAAGCGCTGGCGTTCGCTCGACATGATGCAAAACTACCAGCCCGAGGGCTTCCGTCTGTGGGACACCAAGAACAAAGACCTCTACAGCGACAACCCAGGCAAGTACCTGGCACCCGACGTCGTGAGTCAGAGCGGCCTTTCCAACTATCTGCGCCCCCTGCAGATAACAGCCACCAGCGCAGCCTACAACGGCTACACATTCCCCAAGCCGCACTACCTGGAACCCATCCCCGTTGGCGAGTTCCTGCTCGTCATCAGCCCCGAAGGCGTCACCCCCACGGCAGCCGGCATGAGCATCCTCTACCAGAACCCCGGCTGGCCCACCGAAGCCGACGGCCCCGCCGACTACACCTTCGACTGCGACTAACCCCCACACGACATATCCCACCAGAACCCGCGACCCATTCCAGGCCGCGGGTTCTCACGTTCCCTCCCCCTCCGTCATAGTAACAACCAGCCCTCCGCGACACGTCCCCTCGTCCGACTTCGCCCGTCGCCTCATCCGACGCGATACTATCCCTATGGCTGACGCGATACTATCGCGTCGCCCCACGCCATACTATTCCTTTGGCCACAGGATAAGCCCCCCTCCGACTCCCCCGAGGGGGAGGGCTAAGCAAAGACACATCAATTATTATTCATTAATCAACGAGTCTCCTCCCCTCGGGGAGGATGGGAGGGGGCTCCCTTTGAGCATACCGTGACAGTAACCATGCTTTTCCGTGACCGTAGTCATGGATTTTCATGAACGTAGTCATGAGTATGTCATGACCGTAGCCATGAAACTTCACGACCGTAGTCACGAAGGTCCTGTGTCCGTAGTCATGAATGTGGCGTGTCCGTAGTCGTGCCATCGCCCTGTCCGCGACTGCCAAATTCCACCACCTGCATCATCGTTCCTTCGCATCTGCATAACATTTTCCCAGTTTCCTTTTGCATATATGTAAAAATCATGTAAATTTGTGATGAACTTTAGCGGAAGCGCGTCTTTTTATTTACTCAACCGCACGTCGAATTAAAGCCTCATGGGTCGGAGGAACCGTTCCCGCGATGATAGGAAACAGGCAGAAATGGCAAAGATAACTGTACAGGACACACAGATAACGGTCATTAAACAAAATGAAGATGACTATATCAGCCTCACGGACATGCTGAAGGCGAAGGATGGTGAGTTCTTCTTCTCTAATTGGTTGCGCAACCGCAATACAATTGAGTTCCTTGGAATATGGGAGCGATTAATGAACCTCAATTTTAATTGTGCCGAATTCGACATAATTAAATCACAGGCTGGGTTGAACCGTTTCCGTCTAAGTGCTAAAGAGTGGACAGAGAAGACCAACGCCATAGGAATAATCTCAAAAGCAGGGCGCTATGGAGGCACATAGACCAGGGGACGGTTCTCTGATCCATTAACAAGAAAGAAGCGAAAGAACCGCACTTGTCACTCAGGAGGGTGGCAGGTGCGGTTGTTTATTAAGGGATGAGGATGGTCAGCGGATGCGGAAGCGGAGGGCGGAGGGGTCGAAGTCGAGATGGGGGCTGGGGAAATAGAGGGGGAGCTGTTCTGCCAGTTCGCGCGGAGTGCCCACGGCGAATCCTTCAGCTTTACCCATCAGCCACAGGCGGTCGGCAGTCTGCAGGGCAAGGTCGAGGTCGTGGGTGGAAAGGAGAATGGTCTTCCGGAGTTCGTGGGCCAGTCGGCTAAGCAGGAGCATGGCTTCGACCTTGCTGGGGAAGTCGAGGAAGGCAGTGGGTTCGTCGAGCAGGATGACGGGAGTGCCCTGTGCCAGAGCCTTGGCTATCATCACCTTCTGCCGTTCGCCGTCACTGAGGGTGGATACCTGACGGTCGGCAAACTGGCTGACGCCCACCAGTTGCATGGCCTCATCGACTTGGCGGTGGTCGTCGGCAGTCAGGCGGCCCCAGAAATTGGTGTAGGGGCTGCGACCCATTGCTACCATGTCGCGCACGGTGATGCCTGCCACTCGGATGCGCTCGGTGAGCACAATGCCTATCAGCGTGCTAAGCTGGCGAGGGGGAATGTCGGCAATGCTGCGTCCGTCGAGCAACATCTGACCCGACAATGGGGGCTGGAAGGCTGCCAGGGTGCGCAGGAGGGTGCTCTTGCCAGCACCGTTGGCTCCCAAGAGGCAGCAGAGTTCACCCTCGCGCAAGGAAACGGTCATCGGTCCCGCCACCTGACGAGTGGGGTAACCGATGACCAGTTCTTTCAGTTCGAAATTCATTTGAGATTTAGCCCTTATTCAGACTTGTGGCAATAGGTGTAGCCCAACTTGTCGTAGAGCTTCAGCATGCGGGGCAGACGAGCCTTGAAGGCTTCGAAGTCCTTGGTGTCCTTGGCAGCCCACTGCACCTCGCTGATGGCATCCAGACGGGGCAGGAGCATGTACATTGCGTGGTTGGGATAGGCCACATATTCGCACCAGAGGTTCACCTGAGCGCCCAGAATGTACTTGGCCTCTTCCTCGCCCAGTTGGTCGGTGGGCTCGAAACTATACACCTTGGAAACGGGCACATAGCCACCGATGCCCAAGGGCTGTCCCCACTGGTCCTTCAGCTGATAGTAGTCGATGTAGCAATAGGTGGTGGGGGTCATGATGACGCGATGGTGCTGGCGTGCAGCAGCCAGTCCGCCATCGATGCCGCGCCACGACATGACGATGGCATTCTCGCTCAGTCCGCCTTCCAGCGTCTCGTCCCAGCCAATCAAGTCGCGGCCCTTCTTCTGCATGTAGGCCTCCAGTTCCTTGTTGATGTAGGTTTGCAGTTCGGCCTCACGAGTTAGCCCCAGCTCGCGCATCTTGGCCTGGCACTTCGGACACTGTTTCCAGCGGTCGCGAGGGCTCTCGTCGCCGCCGATGTGGATGAACTTCGAGGGGAACACTTCGGCCACCTCGTCGAGCACGCGCTTCAGGAAGTCGAGCGTCTTGGGATTGCCAGCGCAGAGCACGTCGCGGGAAACGCCCCAGAGAGGCCATACGTCGTAAGGACCGCCCGTGCAACCCAGCTCGGGGAAGACGTGCAGGGCACCCAACATGTGACCGGGCAGGTCGATTTCGGGAACGATGTTGATGAAGCGCTTGGCAGCATACTCCACAATCTCGCGGCACTCGGCCTGAGTGTAGTAGCCGCCATACTCCTGACCGTCGTAAACGCCACTGTTGCGACCAATGACAGTCTGCTTGCGGACGCTACCTTTCTTGGCCAGTTCGGGCATTGACTTCACCTCGAAGCGCCAGCCTTGGTCCTCGGTCAGGTGCCAGTGGAACTGGTTGCACCCGTGCAGGGCAGCAGCGTCGAGGTACTGTTTGATGAACTCGACGGGGAAGTAGTGGCGGGCGCAGTCGAGCATGACGCCACGATAGGAGAAGCGAGGTTCGTCCTTGATGGTAACATAGGGCAGGGCAATGCTCTCGCCAGCCTCCGTGCCGATGGCCTTGCGCAGAGTCATGATGCCACGAAAGACTCCTTCCTCGGAGGCGCCCTGAATCACAACACCCTTCTTGCCAACTGTCAGCTCGTAGGCTTCTCGGTTCTCGCTCTGCAAGCCCAATGCGAGGGTGACAGGCACGAACTGTTTCTTTGCGGGCTTCACGTCGGGCTGTGCCACCAGTTCGAAGCCAGCGTCCTTCTTCAGGAACTCCACCAGCAGGCGGGCATTCGAGGCCAATGCCTCGTTACTGCCGTCGTAAGTTACCACAGCCCCTTGGGGAAGCTGATACACCTCACCCTTTGGGCTCAGCTCGATGCTGTGCGGCAGGGGAATCACGTCGTAGGAAACCTGTGCCCAAGCGCCTAATGCCAGCAGGGCAACATTCAGCAAACAGAAGATTCTTTTCATGATTTTATGTATTTTAAGGTATGTTCTGCTCACAAAGTTAGTGCAAACCGAGCGAAATCGCAAATTTCAGAGCATCAAAATACAAGCAACATTCTTAAAGGTACGAAACCTCACCCCGACATTCGGAGTCGCAGGATGACCCAAAGGACCACAGGAGCGCCAATGATGGGAGTGATGACGTTGATGGGGATTACGCCCGCCTCGCCGGGCAGAGTGCTGATGAGGTTGCACATCAGCGCCAAGGCGGCGCCCGTGAGTAAAGTGGCAGGCAGAAGTGAGCGGTGGTTGGCAGTGCCCAGCACCATGCGGGCGATGTGGGGGACTGCCAGCCCAATGAAGGCAATAGGTCCGCAAAAGGCCGTGGAGGCTGCCGTGAGCAGGCCCGTGGTCAGCAGCAGCAAGGTACGGGTGCGACGAATGCTGATGCCGAGGTTGCGAGCGTAATTGTCGCCCAAGAGCAGGGCGTTCAGGGGTTTGATGAGCAGGAAGGAAAGCAATAGGCCGAAACTGCAAATGCCCACCATGTAAGGCAGACGGTCGAGCGAGACGCTTGAGAAAGAGCCCATCCCCCAGAGGGTCATCGCATGGACGCCCTCTGCCGACGCCTTGAAGTTGAGCAGCGAAATCATGCTGCTGGCAATGTAGCCCACCATCATGCCGGCAATGAGGAGCATGACGCCGTTCTGCAGCAGGCGGCTCAGCAGCAACAGTATCGCCATCACGGCCAAAGCCCCCAGCAGGGCGGCAACAATGACCAGCGCAAAGCCGCCCAGTGTGACCATACCCGTCGTGAAGGCCCCGCCTGCCACCAAAATGACAAGGGCGACACCAAGGTGAGCACCGCTGTCGATTCCCAGCACCGAGGGGCCTGCAAGAGGATTGCGGAAGGCCGTCTGCAGCAACAAGCCGCTGACTGCCAGCGATGCCCCGCTGAGCAGCGCCGTCACGGCTTGCGGGATGCGGTTCTCCATGATAATGTACTGCCACGAAGGATGGTTCTCGCAACCACGGCCCAGCAGAATGTCGGAAATGGCGGACATGGGAATACTGACGCTTCCGCAATAGAGCGAAGCGACAAAGAGCAGCCCAGTAGCCACAAACAAACCCGATATCGCAATCGTATTCTTCATTCGACGGGGTAAAAGTACTGCTTTTCGTGCTGAATTCCAAGATTTGGGTGGATTATTCGCACCAAGTCGGCCAAAAGTCGGTCGGGATGATAGGGAGTTTCCTCGTAGAAGCGCGAATTATCCTGATTGCAACCATAGACGCGCCCCGTCTGGAACGAACGGAAGTGGGCAAACGGCGGATAGTCGGACTTGAGCTGTGCCAACGTCAGCGGCGTGGGTTGGTTGTACTTGATAAGCCAGATGTCGGCCTGCTGCGCCACCTCGAACACAGTTTCCACGGACAGCGCCAGCGAGCCGTTCTTCTTACGGTCCTTGAAAAGGTAATCGGCTCCCGCATCCTGATAGAGAATGCCCATGGCACTATTGCCGCCCGGGACATACCACACCCCGCTGTAAGGCTTCTCGGCAATGAGCGTGGGACGATGCTCCACCCTGCGCGTCTGTTCGCGCAAGGCAAGATAGCGCCGTTCCACCTCGCGGAACAGGCTGTCAGCCCGCTCCCCTACCCCGAACAGCCGACCGTAGAAGCGCATCCACTCGGCACGCGCCAAGGGGCTGAACTCCATGTAGTCGGCACACTCGATGATGGGAATGCCCAGACGCTCCACACGACCATAGCCGCCCGAGTTCTCGAAAGGCGACACAAGCAGTCCGTCGGGTTGGGCGTCTATGATGGTCTCGATGACGGGTTCCATCGCACTGCCGAAGTTTGCCACGCGCCCTTCCTTGACCGACTTGCGAATAGAAGGAATGTTGATGTACTCTATCTCACAAATGCCACGAATGGCCGACTCGCAACCAAGCTCCTTCACCAAGCCGCAATGCACTGCCGTGAAGATTCCCGCCCGTTTCAGCGGCACACGAACCAGCGTCCCCTCCTGGCTCTTCGACGAGGACGCAAGAGACTTGTCGGAGGCTAAAGCGTAACGATGAAGGACAGTCGTTGTGTCCCACGGATTGCGGATGGTCACCTCCGTGTAATCGCGAAACTGCACCATAATCAGGTTACGGGCGTACTTCATCGGAATCGTGTCGCCCACGTCCGCACCTTGGCCTGTCCGCCGACTGCCGCAAGCCATCAAGGCCAAAGTCATTACGATAAGAACTATTTTCTTTTCCATTGTGGTTTTATTTCTAAGAAAATCTCAAAATTACGACCTGCCATAGGACGCGACAGCACAGTCACGTACTCCGAACCCAGCAGGTTGTTGAGCACGCCCTTCAGCGAGGCATGAACCTTCTTCCATTGGAAAGTCTTTTCCAGCGAAACGTCGTTCATGAAATAAGGGCGCAGACGGCCCGTGATGAGGGAAACATCGTTGCTGGTGGTGGTGAAGCGCTCGCTGTAATAAGTCCACTGGTAGCGGAGCGTCCAACTCTTCCACGAGAGCCGACCGCTCAGGTTTGCCGAATGGCGAGGAACATAGACGAGCTGCTTGCCGTAGGAAGCATCGTCGTCAGCCAGATTCTCGCTTTTGTTAATCGAAGGCGTGAAGGCGTAGTTTCCCGTCAGTCCCAGCCGCCACTGGTGCTTCATCCTTGCTTCGAACGACGCCATCAGCTCCGTGCCGTAGCTGTGCACCCGCTTCAGGTTTGAGGGCTGCCAGTAGCCCTTGGCATTGGGCGTCCACAGAATCCAGTCGGTGATGTAGGAATCGAAGGCCGAGGCATTGACTTTAAGTGAAACACCCTTCCGCTGCACGCTGCATTCCAAGCCGCCATCATAGGTGATGCCCCGCTCGGGCCGCAAGTTGGGATTCCCACCGGGCTGGAAATAAAGGTCGTCCATCGAAGGGTAGCGATAGTTGCGAGCCACGGAAGCCTTCAGTATCAGCCAAGCATTCTTCCCCTTTTCGGAAACAGCAAGGGGCTTGTATTCCACGAAAAGGGCAGGGATGACGGGCACGAAGTCGCGCTTGTAACATTCTTCGCGCAAGATGGTCGAGAGCGAAAGGTTCTTAACAGGGCGCCATTTTGCCGACAAACTGAGGTTGTATTCGGCGCGACCTAAGTTGTAGTTGTCGCCAATATGAAACGGACTCTTGTCCTCGCTGCGAACGTGATTGTAGTAGAGGGCGAAATCCGAGGTCAGCAACCAGTTGCTACGAGGCATCCATTCGGCGTTGGCCTGCACGTAGGCCTGCTGACTGCAGCTGCGGGCGTGGGTGATGTCGGTGCTGTATGACTGCCGGGTAGTGTAGTAATCGTAACGGTTGTCCTGCCAAACATAGCCTCCACGGGCGCCCAACGACCAGTCGCGCACAATCCTGTCCCAACTGACCACGGCACGGGCGGCGTCCAACTGGTGTTCGTTTTTGAAGTCCGTATTGCTCTTGTAGTCCACGCTGAGAAAAGGCAGGCCGCGAAGGCTGTGGGTGTACCACCCCATGAATCCGATGCGGTTTCCCTTGCCATCGCGACAATAGGCATCCTGCATCAGGTGGACATCGTCGAAGTAACCACTCTTGTTGCGCTCCGTGGGACGTCCTATCTTGTCGTAGTTGGTGTACTTGAAATCGTTCTTCGAGGTAGAGTAAACGGCTCGCGTGCTGCTGCTCCAGCGTTCGCCGCCAAAGGTGTAGCGGAGAAACTGGTCGAAGGTGCGAAAGGAACCGATGCCCTGAATGTACTGCACCGCCTGTCCCTGATTGAAGAGGGGAAGGGTGCGCAGGTCCACAGCACCTCCCAGTCCGCCACCCGTCCGGGTCAGCGACGAAGCCCCGTGGAACAGGGTAGCCTGGTCGACGAAATAGGAAGGAATGGTGCTGAAATCCACCGTGCCCAGCATGGGAGAATTAATCTTCATGCCGTTCCACAGCACTTGTGTGTGACTGGGCGAGGTGCCGCGAAACTCTGCCGTAGCCTCTGTTGCGCGGCCATAGCTCTTGATGAACAAGGTGGAGTGCTGAGTGAGGATGTCGGACATGGAGAGTGCCACATTCTGGTGCAGCACGGCGGTGTCGAGCAAGGTCTGCTGCACGCCAGCATCCTTCAAGCGCCGCAGCCCAACGACCTCCACTTCCTCCAGTTTCCTGTCCTGAGCAAGAAGTCCTGCTCCTTCTCCCCCAAAGAGGGAGAACAGCATCAACAGAGCAAAGATTGTCAGACTTCTCATCATTACGCTTCCCCTCCCTTAATGGAGGAGGCTGGGGGTGGGAGTTTCTTTATTCCAGATGATAATCGCTAATGTAATAAATCTCGGTACTGATTTCGCCCAAGTTTGGCGTGGAGCCTGTCTGGGCAGTCTGCACCTTGACAAAGTCGATGTACTCCAAGTTGGCAGGCTTGCCGTCCCACGTGCGGGCATTCGAAATCCGATAATATCCCATCTTGCCGGCAGGCCCGTCGAACAAGTCGTTCAGATTGTCGGCATAGCCCCAATCGTAGGGCGGAATGTCGGAAACGCCGTTATGGTAGGTGCTGCGGTCGCGCAGCCGACTGCCGAAGTAGGTGCGCTGCGACCCCTCGACCCACGGTTGCCAGTAATAGGGCGAGGGGTTCCAGTAACTCAGGTAGGGAATGTAGCCTGTGTCGTTATTGTTGTCGCGCCAGCCGACTGCCGACTTCGCGTTCTCGGGGCGATAGTAAGTGATGGCATATTCCAGCGTTTCGTTGTCCGTTCCATATTCCGAACCTGCCAGCTCAAACCACTGGTCGTTGGGCAGTCCGTCGCCGTTGTCGTCCTGACTGACCCAGATGATGCCGGGTTCCGACTGATAGCTGAAGGGATTGCCCTTGATGCAAAGGTCGTACTCCCCTGCCCCAGCTGGCACGCTGTGGTCGAAGCCGGCAACCAGATAACCGCCTTGCCCGCCCAGACTGACCGACCACTTGCGAGAGAAATGTGCCAAGACGGAATCGCAGGCCTGTTCGTGGGTGCAATCCTTGGGATAGGCGTCGCCCGTGATGATGTAGCCATTCACCTGATGTCCGGGGGCGGGCATGTATTCGAAGATTCGGCTGACCATCGCCTGCCCGGTGGCGGTGCGGCGGTGAGTGCCTGCTGGCGGACAGACGTTGACAACCAGTTCCTGCTGTGCCTTCGTCAGGGGATGGGTCAGCGTTATGGTGTGGCGCCCTTCGGTGGTGGCGGTAAACACCTCGGCCACCTCCTCGTCGGTTCCCGTCATATAAGCCCTGAGCTTGATGGTTCGCCCCTGAGCCACATTGATTTCCGTCCAAGGGAACTGCCATTCCCCCATCTTCGGTATCTCGGGCAACACCGCCACTTCCTTTTCCACGACGGTAACCTTTACCTCGTCCTCGGCCTGTCCGTATCGGTTGGTGACCACCAGCTTCACGTAGTAGTCGCCTACTTCGCTGCGATAGAAGGTGAGGTAGTCGGACGAGCCTACTACGCGGCCATCAATCGACCATTGGTAGGTTGTGGTCTCGTCGGTGTTCAAGATGTCGGGCACCAGCATCAGGGTCTCGCCCGCTTCGATGCGGAAACGCCCGGAGGACATGGCCCAGGTGATGACTGGAGGTTCGCCTGCGGGCAGGGGTTCTTGCTCGTCGTTGCAGGAAACGAGTAGGAGTAAAAGGGAGAAGAAGACCCACCCCCAGCCCCTCCCTTGTAGGGAGGGGAATACCTCTAAAGACCCCAGTCGACCTTGTAGGGAGGGGAGTATATGCTTTTGCTGATTGTTTGTGCTCATCAACTTTTACTAATTTTTTCTCTTTACCATCTTTTCACTCAACCCATTCCCCTCCCTACAAGGGAGGGGGCAGGGGTGGGTCCCCTATTTGAATGCGAAGGAGTTAGGGGTGATGCCGACGCGGAATTTATCTATCAGGGTTCCCGACTCGCTGTAGCGGTAGACCACGCCCGACTGGCGGTAATCCACGGCATCGGCCACGTAGAGGTCGCCGTTGTGGGGGTTGACGCCTATTCCATACAAGAAGTGGCGCAGGCCGTTGCTGCCCTTTTCGGCCTCGATGAAGGGGCGCACAGGGACGTGCGAGGCTGTCACCTCCATGCGATAGACATCGTTGTTGATGAGGTAGAGCACGGTGCTGTCGGGATTGATGGCCAACTGCACGTTTGCCTCGTCGGTGTCCAGCATTTGGTCTTGCTCTATTTCGAGCGTTTGCGCATCGATGCGGAAAAGGTGCGGCACGTTGTCGCCGAACGAGTCGTCGCCTGTGCTATAGCCGCCATCGGTGATGACCCACAGTTTCCCTCGTTTGTCCAGCGCCATGCTCTTGGGCTGCCAGCTTGGGAGTTCCACCTCGTGGGTCACCTTGTCGAGCTTGGTGTCGATGACCAGAATCTTGTTCGAATAGCTCCAGCAGTTGGTGAAGACGCGGTCGCCCCACTGGTGCAGCTCTTCCGTCGAGTTGTAGCCAAAGGCGTCGGCTTGTCCTGTCGCTATGCTCCCGATGTATTGCATGGTCGCGGGGTTGAAGATGGTGATGTAGGGCGAATAGAGGTCTGTTACATAGGCCTTCTCGGAGGAGAGGAAATGGATGTAGCGGGGATTTATCATGTGTTCCGTCTGCCCTGTGGTGAGCTGTCCGCGCACCTTGAACGTCGCCGTGTCCAATGCCCAGATGATGCCGCTGTTCTCTACGGCAACATAGGCCACTCCATCGTGAATCTGTATGGACTGGCCCGTGTCGCCCAAGCGGGCTCCTCCGTTGGCACGCTGGAAGATTCCGTTTTCCACCTCGCCCGTCGCGGGGTTGTAATAGGAGAGTGTGCTGTTTCCTGCCTGATAGTTGCCCTCGCACAGGACGAACACGCCCTGCCCCATTCCGCCGAAGTCCTCGGGCTCGATGCCCGGGTCGGAATTAGAACATGCTGCCGACAGCACGATGGCCGTCAGCAGCATGACTACTTTACAACTATAGATAGAAAAGCTTTTCAATTACTTCATCTTTACAACGACATTGTCGAAGGCAAAGTACTTGGGAGTCGATGCTTCCGTGGCAACGAATGTAAATTCGATACCAGTAACCTCGCCCAGCGAACTGAGGTCGACGTCTTGCCAGTCTTCTACAGCGGTTTCGCCCTCTGCCAGCACGATTTCCAGACTGCCAGTTTCAGTATCACCGTTCTTACCTGTTACCTTAACGGCGAACTTATAGTTTTCACCAAGCTCCTTCTTAATCGTACCCAAAGCGTAAGTGGTGTTCATCACCTGCATGCGCTTTATCACGTGGGCCTCGCCATCAGCGAAGGTCATAGCACTGCCGTCGTCCCAAACAATAGCAAAGTTACTACTATCATTGCTCTTGGGAACGGAAAGCTGATACAGATAGCTTGCGTGGTTTTCAACGTCAGCATCGATATAGTTCGAGATGGCTATGCCGTTCTTCCAGCCCCAGCCCATGTCCCACATCGTCCAGTCATCCTTCACGCATTCGCTTGACAGAGTCGTCGACTCGTCCTTCCACTTGTACTCGTCGGGACTGTAGATTAACAAACCACCATACTGGGCATTGTCAATCAGATTACTCCAGTAGTCGCCCTCGAAGTCGAGCATGTGAGCGGGCTTAACGGTAATGGTGTAACTGTATCCCACGCCGGAACCAGACTTGTTAATGGCGGTCAGATACACCACATAGGTTCCCTCCTCGGCGAAGGTGTAACGCAATACGGGCTCCTCGCCAATCGTCTCGTCATTGAGTTGCCACTCCCAGACGGTCTTCTTGTCGGCACCCGAATACTGGGGAGCCAGCACAAACTCCACGCCCTCCGTCGCTGTCAGTTGGTCGGCGCTCATCTGCCACTCGGTCTGCACTACCAGGTCTACTCTCTCTTCTTCGTCATCGTTACACGATGTTACGGCAAGTCCCATGCACAGGACAAATGCCAGATAGAAAAATTTTCTCATCTTGCTTTATTATATTTAATGTTTAACAATAAGTTGTTCTCCACGAAGCCGTATCCACGCGGCCCGGTTGCTGGATGGCGACAGCGGCAGGTCTTCTGACTTATCGCCCGGAGGAAACGCCTTCCCGAGGGGTTTGCACCTCAGTGGCATCCGTGTTTTCTCCTTTCGTGGCGACTCACAGCAGCGGGACTGTCCAGGTCTCTCACCTGATTCCCTTTTCCGCGTCGTTCGATTTCGGGTGACAAAGATAGTGCAAACCGAGCGAATTCGCAAATTTCAGCGCATTAAATACAAGAAACATGGGAAAAACATGCTTGCATGCATTTCCCTTGGGGCTGGTATGAAGGCCAAAGGCCGTGTAGCAAAGCTACGATGCGCTGATTCGCGATTTCCGAGGTGCCGCCTATCCTCAACCTTTGAAAAAAGGTTAAAGGTACGTAATCGGCTTGCCGCTTCTTGAATGAATCAAGCGTCCAATGGCCGAGCGGCGTAGTGAAGCGGAGCAAGAATAAGTGAGCAAAAAGCCCCGACACTTCCGTGCCAGGGCGATTAGGTGATAGGTGATAGGTTACTTTTTGTTTTGAAGGATGTGGGAGAGGCTAAAGGTAAAAGTCACCTCTAACCTCTCACCTCCCCCTTATGGGGGAGATGGAGGGGGCTGTTCTCTCAAAAGAGGTTCACCGTGTAGCAGCTGGAAACGGTGGCGGCGCCGCCGAGTGCCGCCAGCAAGGCGGTCAGGAACTTCCACAGGAACTTCACAATTTCTTTCTTCGTCTCGTTTTTCATAGTTGGTCGTTTAAGACCCCCCTTACCCCCTTTAGGGGGAGATGAAGGGGGCTGTTTCTCATTTTCTCATTCTCTCATTTTCTCATTTTCTGAATGAAAAGGGCCCATTGAGGGCCGCTTTTCATTCGGTCTCGCCGTCGTCGCCGTCGTCGCCAGAGTCATCGCCATCGCCGTCGGAACCACCTTCGACCACAAGGGCCTCCTTGGCGGCCTTCTTGGCCTTGGCCTGCTCCTCGCGGGTCATCACGTACTCGAAGTCGAGCTCGGAGTTCAGGTAGGTCTGCACCTCGTCGGCAACGTCGCCGCGCAGGTTGATGCGGGTGAAGTGAACTGCGGGGTTGAAGTCCTCCACGTCGTCCACGGGCTGGCCCTTGGCCGTCACGTACAGGCGCATCAGGCCCTCGAAGTCGACGCTGTAGCCCTGCTTCAGCAGTTCGCGCGTGCATTCCACCATGTCCGACAGAACGCCCTGCAGGGTGCCTACCGAGAAGCTGGAGCCGTGGTCGCGGATGTGCTGTGCCAGCGTCTTCAGGCCGATGGTCTCGCGGTGCTGGATGGTGCCGTAGATCTTCTTCTCACTGTGCTTGTCGCCGGGTATGCTGGGACGCAGTGCCAGGCTGTAGGGAATCTTCCCGATTGTCTTGTTGTTTGCCAT
>JBGUVX010000027.1:0-76734 GCA_045220575.1 Bacteroidaceae bacterium | reverse complement strand
GGGTAACAAGACGATTGGGAGTACTCCCTACAGCCTGGCTCTTCATCCTTCTATACCAGGCGACAAGCACAGCGAGAAGAAGGTTTACGGTAGTATCCAGCAGCGCGAGACGATTGGCCTGAAGACTCTGGCGCAGCACATCCGCGAGCACGGCAGCTCGTTCTCGGTGGGCACCCTGCAGGGTGTGCTGTCGGACATGATTGAGTGTACGCGCGAGCTGCTGAAGCAGGGCTACTCGGTTGACTTCGAGGGCCTGATGCGCCTCTACGTGACGGGCAAGAGCCAGGGCGTGGACTCTGCCGAGGACTTCAACCCCGCCGTCC
Source organism: Bacteroidaceae bacterium (assembly GCA_045220575.1). GTDB lineage: Bacteria > Bacteroidota > Bacteroidia > Bacteroidales > Bacteroidaceae > Physcousia. The sequence goes on along the minus strand of JBGUVX010000027.1, from coordinate 76,411 downwards.
ACTTCACGCGCATCAACCTCCGTGGCGACGTTGCCGAGGAGGTTCAGACCTACCTGAACTCTGAGATTGAGTTTGAGTACGTGATGACGCGCGAGGAGCAGCGCCTTGCCAAGAAGGCTGCCAAGGATGCCCTTGTGGTGCCTGGCGGTGACGATGGCGGCGACGGTGGTGATGATGACTCTGGCGATGATGATGGAGAAACCGAATGAAGAAGAAAAGAGAGGGCTTAGGTCCTCTCTTTTCAGTTCTGAGTTCTGAGTTCAAAATTCAGAGTTCAAAGTTAAGCAAACAAAAAACATGAAAAACCCTCACTTCAGTATGTGTCGGACTTACGTCCTTTCAAGATGCGAGGCATCTGTTTTTCCTTGTGAGCAAGCTCGCAGATAAAAACATCTACCTCTCATCTTTGTCTTTTACAAAGCCCCACATACTTCGTGAGCAAACGCTCGGCCTCTGGACGCTTGCGTAATACAATGGAGCAAGAACACCGGTTCTACGAACCTAAAAAATCAAAATCTTCTATTCCCTTGAAACCAACATAGAAAACAGTTATTGTTATCGTTCTTTCTCCGCTACGCTATGAAAGCGTCCCTTCGGGCCGAGCGATCGTTAAGGTTGAAGGAAAAATGTTTTTAAGGTTTTTGTTATCCTAAACACCCTGCAAAGGAAAAAGTCACCTATAAGCTTAAATGCAAAACGGCAGCCGAAAGGCGCCGTTTTTGCATTTTGCGATGAGGGGGCTGCCATGACTACCGGACGAGGAGCTTGCGGCCATTGCGGATGTAGAGGCCCTTGCGGAGCGGCGTGGAGCCATTGTGGAGCTGGGTGGAGGGGATGCGGCGGCCCATGAGGTCGTAGGTAAAGCTACGGATGTCGGCAGGCTGCACCTGTGGGGTGTAGATGTCGCGCACGGCAGTGCCCAGCGTGTCGGCAAGCATGATGCTGCGGAACTCGTCGAGGTCGTCCTGACTGATGCCGAGCTTCTCGCGGAAGAAGGTGTCGAACTTGTCGCGCAGCGTCTTTCCCTTCAGTTCCTTGAAGTAGTCGAAGAACTCGTTCTGGGTGTGGCGGTCGCGCAAGCCTGCCAGGGAGAAGGTGGTGAGTTCGTAGTTCTTGTTCGACTGGTCCTGAGCCACGCCCAGCAGTCCCTCAAGCATCATGGAGAAGAGTCCTGTGCGGTCGGCGCCCCAGATGCAGTGGAAATAGACGCTCTTGCCCTTGCGCAGATTGGCCATCAGCAGGTTGAATTCGGACTTCCAATGGCGGTAGCTGTCCTCCGAACTGAGGTTCTCGGGGAAACAGTCGTTGCCGTTGGCGTAGTAGAACGTGCCGTTGCCCACCGTGAAGCCGAATACCGAGGTGCCCGAACCGCTCTCTGTGTCGGCACGCAAGTCTATCTCTGCCCCCACGCCAAGGTTCTTTATGCGCTTGATGTCGCCGTCTGTGGCTTCATGCTGTCCGTTCAGCTCGCCACCGCGGAAGACGAGTCCGTAGCGCACGTACTGCCCATCGACGTTCTGCCAGCCACCGAGGTCGCGCACGTTGCTGATGCTGGGGGCATATATCATGCGCAGCAGGCCTTGCGTGCGGAAACGTCCCTTGGCCACAAGGTTGTCGCCCGCCTTCACCTCGTAATAATAGAGGTTCTGCGGCAGCAGGTTGGGCACGAAGAGCATCTTGCCGTCCGTCAGGCGCAGCGTCATCGTCTGAGCCTCGCTCAGGTCTTCGTTCAGCGAAAGGGTCAGCTTGTATCGGTTGCTGCTCTGGTCGGCGACGGGGATGCCCACGTTATTGGGTTCGTCGCGACGGGCAGGTGGCGTAGTGTTGTAGCGGGTGATGTGGCTGCTGGTGGTCGAAGTGTAGTCCTCAAGCAGCAGGAAGCGCCGCGCCTGCAGGTTCTCAAGGTTGACGGCGTAGTCCATGTTCAGGGGGTCGCAGACCGTGAAGTCCAGCTCCTCGGCAGCCAGAGTAGTGTTGCCATCCACAGAGGTCACAGTCCACGTGTAGTTCTCAAGGTCACAATTCATGACACCACCGTCCCAAGGCAGCGGAACGATGTCGGCCTCCATCTCCCTGAACTTCGTTGCCGGAATCACGAATTTGGCAACATCCTCGTTGGGCAACAGCACGCAGGGCTCCCCGGCACGCATGCTGGCAACAGGATAGAGCGTGGCACGACTGCCGAGCACACTGCCCACGGCATAAAGCTGACCGTAGTCGGCACTGCTGAGGTCGAAGGGCAGGCACAGGGGTGTCAGCTCACCGGCGTAGGCAGCCTTGTGAATGGTGACATCGGGCGTCGCTCCGTAGAAGAGGCGCAGATAGCTGGCCAGGAACAGGCACTCCGTCTTGCGCGGAGTTCCGATGCGGAAGCCCACCTCAAGCTTGCCGTCTGCCTCAAGGTCGCTCTCCACCACAGCGGCATAGTCGCCCTGCTGGAAGGACTTGATGGCAGCAGACTCGTTCTTGGGGCCACAGCGCCCGTCGATGGTGCCGTAGATGTCGGACGTACTGGTGGAGGCATGGCGAGCGCCGTCGAAGAGATTCGTCACGCCGGCACGCTTCTTACCTATATATATCTGTGCCGGATGGTCGTCGGTGCCCGATTCGTACAGCTCAAGGGCATCGGCCAGTTTGGTCGGGCGGTACAAGGCATTGGCACGGAAGGTGTAGTGTCCGGCAGGCATGTCCTCAAGCGTCTGTCCCAAAATGGTCGTGGTGCCGATGTTGCTGGCACGCTGCATGCCGGTATTCGGCAGCATACTGGTCAGGTCGAACTGTCCCGTTGCCGTGGTTCCCGTCTTGATGAGATTCATCAGAGCCGCACGCAGACGGGCATTCTGACTGGCAATCTCCTGGTCGGTAACGTCCTCGGCCATCAGCGCCGTACGCACCTCGCCAAGGACAGCATCGTAGCTGCTACGGTCGAGGGCCTGACTGGCAATAGCCTCGAAGCTGTTGACCACCGACAGACGGCGCTCCTGCTCGTAGGCATCGGTCATGCCGTAGTAGACGAGGCGGAAGTTGTCGGCTCGGAACCAACTGCACGAGCGCATGCCGATGGTGAGGTCCGATTCCGAGGGAGAGAGGTAGATGGCCACCTCATAGGTCTGCTTGAACTGGGAACGCGACTGGGGCACGAACTTGGCCACATATTTGTTTCCGAAGAGTTCCACATCGGACTTCACGCTGGAATAGGTATTGCTGGAAGCCAGTGCCGTAAGACGGTATTCACCGGGCTGCATGCTGCTGAGCGTCTGCTCGACGAACTGCTCGCCGTTAGTGCCGACATAATTGTCGCCGTTGGCCCACGTGTTGAACAGGTACTGGCCATCGGTGCCCTCGGTCTGGTACTCGCCTTCGTTCTTCTTCACGCCCACGTCGGAATAGCCGCTGGGATGGCCCACGCTCCATCCGTCGGTAGTGCCCGTCTCGAACGAGGGGTTGGTAATGAGGTAGGTAACATCACTCACCTCCCCTACTTCACCCATATAGTAGAGTTCGAAGTTATCGAAACAGGTCCACGACTTGCTTGTGCCGACGCTGCTGCGCAGGCCTACGGTCAGCCCGCCACGCGTCAGGTGATTGACGGTGAGGTTGTTCCAATACTTGCCGTTCTTGAAGAACTTGCTTGCCTCGTTCATGCTGTTGGGAAGCCAGTAATCGACACCGCTGACGGTATATTGCGTGCCACCGATGGCGTTACTGGTCTGAGCGTCACGCGCTATCAGCGCCAGAGCCGCCTGCTGGTTGCCGGCATACAGATAGCCGTCGGACTGGGTGACGCTGCCGCCCAGATAGCTGGACAGCGCCTTGTCGTTAGCGTCCTGACTGCGCTGGTAACCTTGTACTCGCAACATGTAGGTGCCCTCTGGCATATCGGGAATCGTCTGGTGGAAGTCGTAGCTCTTGGAGTAGAACTCACCGTTGCCGTAGGTCTGGAAACCGGGTTCCGTACCGTCCCATCCCGGGGCTGTGTTGCCCTCGAACGAGCCGTTAACGATGAGCGGCGTGATGTTCAACTGGTAACCCTGTGAGAGGGTGATGGCATTGAGGAACGTGCAGCCTGCAGCACGAAGAGTGACGACGGCTGCAAGGATTTCAGCCTCCGAGGTAGCGGCATCGACAGCAGCCTGTGCCGTGCCCATAGCCTGACTGAGGGCCGTGCGTGCGCTCTCCTCGCAGTGAATGTTCGTCTTGTCGGCAACCATCTCTGCCAGCATCTGCTGCAAAGCAGTATGGGCGTAGTAGGAGGAAGACACCTTCAGGGCTGTGTTCTCGTCGTAGAGCGAACCCTCGGCAAAGCATTGCCAGTAGTACTTGTCTGCCGACGAGCTGTTGCTCATCGTGTAGCTGATGTACTTATCGTTGCCCACGCACTGGAACTGGAAACCCTTGCCTTCGGTGTAGGTGATGCGCCACACGCCCAGTCCGTCACCATCCTGCCCATAGACGTGGCTCTTGCCCGATGCCTCGCTCGTCCCGGCAAAGAAGCACCACCCAGCACTGTTCAGGTAGGGATAGCCGCCTATGCCGTTGGGGAATGTCTCGTGCAGCCCGTTGGATATGCTGATACGATACACCTTCTCGCTGTTGTAGGTTACTTGTTCGGCCTTCAGCAGATAGTAGTAGTCCGCACCATTGCAAATGATGGCAGATTCGCCAGGCGACAACACGTTCTGCATCCCGCCCTTTGTCCAATAAGGGCTCTTGTAGGTGCCGTTGTCGCTGTAGGCCATGATGAAATACTGCGTTGTCAGGTCCTCGACCGTCGTCAACTCTACATTTGCGGCAAAGGCCGACATGGCCGACACCAATGCAAGCAAAAACAGGAAGAATTGTTTTTTCATAGGTATTATGCTCATTTGTTACTTCGTACAGGGACAAAGGTACAAAAAAACCGCGAAACTGCTCTTTAGTTCCGCGGTTTTATTAATAAATAGGAGAAATTTATGCTCCGATGTGATTGTGGGAGATGTCTTCGTCGGTAACCTTATAGTTCACGAGGTCGCCGTTGATGTACTGGTCGTAGGCCGTCATGTCGATGAGTCCGTGACCAGAGAGGTTGAACAGGATGACCTTCTCCTCGCCTGTTTCCTTGCACTTCAGGGCCTCGCGGATGGTGGCAGCGATGGCGTGAGAGCTTTCGGGAGCAGGGATGATACCCTCGGTGCGGGCAAAGAGGATGCCTGCCTCGAAGGTTTCGAGCTGAGGAATGTCAACACCGTGCATCAGACCGTCCTTGATGAGCTGGCTGACAATCATACCGGCACCGTGATAGCGCAGACCGCCAGCGTGGATGTTGGCAGGACGGAAGTCGTGACCCAGGGTGAACATGGGCAGCAGCGGGGTGAGTCCAGCCTCATCTCCAAAGTCGTAGTCGAACTTACCGCGCGTCAGCTTGGGACAGCTTTCGGGCTCGGCAGCAATGAACTCCGTATTCTTACCGTCGAGGATGTTGTGACGCATGAAGGGGAAGGCAATGCCGCCGAAGTTACTACCACCGCCGAAGCAGGCAATGACGGTATCGGGATATTCACCAGCCTTCTCCATCTGCTTCTCGGCCTCCAAGCCAATGATGCTCTGGTGCAGGGCAACGTGGTTGAGGACAGAGCCAAGCGTGTACTTACAACCGGGAGTGGTCATAGCCAGTTCGACAGCCTCCGAGATAGCAGTTCCCAGCGAACCCATGTGCGTGGGGTTCTTTGTGATGATGTCCTTACCGGCACGGGTGGACATAGAAGGAGAACCTTCAACAGTAGCACCGAACGTGCGCATGATGCTCGAACGGTAGGGCTTCTGCTGCATGGAAATCTTTACCTGATAGACAGCAGCTTCCAAGCCGAACACGCTGGCAGCATAACTGAGTGCTGCACCCCACTGTCCGGCACCAGTCTCTGTGGTGACGTTCGTAGTGCCTTCCTGCTTGGCATAGTAGCACTGAGGCAGAGCAGAGTTTACCTTGTGAGAACCCAGAGGATTCACCGACTCGTTCTTGAAATAGATGTGAGCAGGGGTGCCCAGCGCCTTTTCAAGTTCATAGGCACGAACCAGCGGAGTGGAACGATAGAACTTGTACTTCTCAAGTACCTCTGCAGGTATGTCGATGAAGCGGTCGGTAGTGTTCAGCTCCTGCTTGCAGCACTCCAAGGGGAAGATGTGGGCCAAGTCCTCAACGCCCAAGGGCTGACGCGTTGCGGGATGCAGGGGAGGCAGAGGCTTGTTGGGCATGTCGGCCTGAATGTTATACCACTGTGTAGGAATCTCGTCCTCCGTTAGGAGAAATCTTTTCTGTTTCGTCATTTTTGTGTTACGTTTTTGATTAAAAAGGATTTAATCGTTGCAAAATTAACAAGAAATAAGCAACCTTGCAAATAAATCAACTCGTTTTTATGCGAACTCGCTGAGTTCCAGCCAACGCATCTCCTTTATATCCAACTCCTCCTCCACCAGCGGAAGGCGTTTGGAAAGCTCCGTGATGCGTTCGACAGACAGCGTGCCGCCAGACAGGGACTCGATGATTTCGGACTTCTCCTGCTCCAATGACTCAATATCCCTGCCGAGTTGTTCAAATTCACGACGTTCGTTGAAGGTCAGACGGCGTTTCTCATCGCTACGGCGCGGACGCTGACTGCTTGCAGGCTTTGCGTTCTCCTTGGTATCTGGGCGTGGCAGAAGCCGTTCCCACTCGCGGAACTGGGTATAGTTGCCTGGGAAGTCCTTCACATCGCCCTCACCACGGAACACTAACAGGTGATCTACGACCTTGTCCATGAAATAGCGGTCGTGGCTGACGACAATGACGCAGCCTCGGAAGTCCTGAAGATACTCCTCCAGAATCTGCAGGGTGAGGATGTCGAGGTCGTTGGTAGGTTCGTCGAGCACAAGGAAATTGGGATTCTGCATCAGCACCTGACAGAGGTAGAGTCGGCGCTGCTCGCCGCCCGAAAGCTTATAGATGTAATTTTGCTGCTGTTCGGGGGTGAACATGAAGTGCTGCAGGAATTGCATAGCAGTAAGATGCCGACCGCCGCCCAAGTCAACGTATTCTGCCACCTTACGGATGGCATCAATCACCTTCATCTGCTGGTCGAAGTGCATGCCCTCCTGCGAGAAATAGCCGAAACGCACCGTGTCGCCCACGACAAAACGTCCGCTATCGGGGTGTACCTCGCCAAGGAGCATCTTTATGAAGGTACTCTTTCCTGTGCCGTTGGCTCCTACGATACCCATCTTCTCGAAACGCGAGAAGTTGTAGTAGAAGTTGCGCAGGATGACTTTCTCGCCGCCATCGGATGTGGGAAATGACTTGCTGACGTATTCTGCCTCGAATATCTTAGAACCAATGTATGTCGATTTCAGTTGCAGGCGCATGCGTCGCTCCTCCATGCGCTGCTTGGCCACACGTTCCAGTTCATAGAAAGCCTCCTCACGATAGCGAGCCTTGTGCCCACGAGCTTGTGGCATTCGTCGCATCCAATCCAGTTCCGTGCGATAGAGATTCTGGGCACGCTGAATACGTGCCGAAGTGGCATTCACACGTTCCTGACGCTTCTCCAGATAATACTGATAATTTCCACGATAGGCATAAAGCGACTGGTTATCAAGCTCAAGGATGAGCGAACAGATGTTGTCGAGGAAATAACGGTCATGGGTAACCATCAGGAGCGTCATATTAGAACGCGTCAGAAAGTTTTCCAGCCACTCTATCATCTCAAGGTCCAGATGGTTTGTGGGCTCATCAAGTATCAGAAAGTCAGGTTCCAGCGTAAGGACATTCGCCAGCGCCACACGCTTCAACTGCCCACCGGAGAGTTGCGAAAGTGGTTGGTCGAGGTCTGATATCTTTAGTTTTGTAAGGATACGGGCCGACTTCACCTCTACTTCCTGACGTTCTTCCTCATCCATCTGGTCGAGTCGGAGATGCCACTGAGCCGCTTCGCGTACAGACATATCCATCGGATAGTGAGGCATCTGTTCCAAATAGCTCACCCGAATACCATTGCGAAAGACTACCGTACCCTCGTCTGCCGAGTCTTTTCCTGCCAGGATATTCAACAACGTGCTCTTGCCCGTTCCATTTTGGGCAATGAGACCAACATGCTGCCCCTCGGCAATGCCAAATGAAACATCGGAGAACAGCACTCGGTCGCCCACGCTGCGGCACAGACCATTAACTTGTAAAACGGGATTCATGATGCGAAAATAAGCATTTCTCACGAAATAATAAAGGAAAAAGTAAAAAAAAAGAGTTTCGGCATTTGTATTTCATATTTATTTCTTACCTTTGCAGGTAGAAAGTGGGAAAATCCATCCCGCTTATCTTAGAAAATCCCGATTAGATACTTTATAACCCTTAGTTTACATGCACACAAAGAGTGAACTCGAAAGCATGGCTCCAGAACAACTTGTGGAGCTTGGATTGAGTATTGGAGCACAAATGTCGAACGACAAGATGGCGCTCATATATAACATTATAGATAAGGAATCTACTATGCCCGCAATGGCAAGCGAAAAGCCCAAGCGCGGACGCCCCAAGAAGGAGACCAAGGATGCTGCGAAGTCAAAGGCTCAGGTAGAGGCCCCTACCCTGTTCCCCGAAGAGGAAAAGAAGGAAATAAAAGAAAGCGAAGCCGAAGCTCCCAAGCCCAAGCGCGGACGTCCTAAGAAAGAAAAGGAGGAAAAGCCACAGGCTGAGACCACCACGAAGGAGGCCAAAACACGTGGGCGCAAGACCAAGGAAGAGACAAAGAAACAGTCCAAGTCACAGGCTGAGGAAGCCCCTAAACAGGTAGAGCAAGTCCCCAACGACAAGGCCGAAGAGGTATCAAAGCCCCAAGCCGAGACTACAGCACAGCAGGTTCCTGAAGATAAGGCAGTAGAAGACTTCTTCAAACGAGATGAACCCGACTTCATCATCATTAAAGATATTCCCTCGGCATATCATGCAGAGCCCGCTGAGCCCCAAATCACCAACAACGAAGGAGGGAAAGGCTCACAACAGGACAATGACCATGCCGCAGCAGAAGTTGCCCGCCAACAGCGTTACGACTTCGGCGAGAGAATAAAGGGCGAAGGCGTACTGGAAATCATGCCAGAGGGATTTGGATTCCTACGTTCCAGCGACTACAACTATCTTGCATCCCCAGATGACATATACGTTAGTCAGCAAATCATCAAAACACTGGGATTGAAGACAGGTGACGTTGTGGAAGGCCCTGTGCGCCCGCCCCGCGATGGAGAGAAATACTTCCCCCTGATTCGCGCAACCCAGATAAACGGCTGTGACCCCAGCGTAGTCCGAGACCGCAGTCCATTTGAGCACCTCACTCCACTCTTCCCCGACGAGAAATTTGCCCTCTGCAATGGAAAGAATGATTCTTTGTCATCGCGTGTCGTGGATTTGTTCGCTCCCATTGGTAAAGGTCAGCGTGCCCTCATCGTTGCCCAGCCGAAAACTGGTAAGACGCTGCTGCTGAAGGACATCGCCAACAGCATTGCACGTAATCATCCCGAAGCTTATTTGATGATGCTGCTCGTTGACGAGCGTCCCGAAGAAGTAACAGACATGGCTCGTACGGTAAACGCAGAGGTTATTGCCTCGACCTTTGATGAGCCGGCTGAGCGCCATGTGAAAATAGCAGGAATCGTTCTGGAGAAAGCGAAGCGCATGGTGGAATGTGGCCACGACGTGGTCATCTTCCTCGACTCCATCACTCGATTAGCACGTGCATATAACACCGTAACACCAGCCTCTGGCAAGGTACTGACAGGTGGTGTGGACGCTAATGCCATGCACAAGCCCAAACGCTTCTTTGGTGCTGCACGTAATATCGAAGGTGGCGGTTCGCTCACCATTATCGCCACAGCCCTCACGGATACTGGTTCGAAGATGGACGAAGTAATCTTCGAGGAGTTCAAGGGTACTGGTAACATGGAGCTGCAACTCGACCGCACATTGGCCAACAAGCGCATCTTCCCTGCCGTCAACATAGTTGCTTCGAGCACCCGTCGTGACGACTTGCTGCACGACAAGATGACGCTCGACCGCATGTGGATTCTGCGTAAGTTCCTTTCCGACATGAACCCCATCGAGGCGATGAACGAACTGAAGAGTCGCATGGAGAACACAAATAGCAATGAAGAGTTCCTCATCAGTATGAATTCGTAAAACATCATGAAACGCATCGTAACATCAATCTTTGGACTCTTTCTCCTGACAAATGCTTTTTCTCAGAAGGAGGCACATATCACCCTCGAAATCAAGGGTATGCAAAACAACGACAGTATTACGCTATCGTGGGGTACCTTCAACAAACCCGCTTCGCCTCTGATACTGCAAACAAGCATTGGAGAGGGACAGACTCTACGCATTCCGCTTAACGAGCCCAGACTTATCATCCTCGGAGTGAAAGGTTACACTGGTGGTTTTGAACTACTGGCGAGCCCAAATGAGGACATTAAGATTTCTGGTCGAATACGGAAAGACAGGAATGGCAAACGCAACATTATAGAGTTTTCCAAGATGGATGTTTCTGGCGCTGCATGGCAAACACCATATCACACGGCAGTAACAAATTATTTCCTGCATCTTGATAGCCTCACAGATATTGTCAGCAACGATTTCCGTGATGTGCAGAAGACTATCAAGAAGGCCAAGGAAGAGAAGAACGAGCAGGCAATTGCCGACATGTATCAGACCGCAATGGGACAAGAGTACATCGGACGTATTGCAAAGAATTATATAGATTTAAATGACTATTATAAAACAATGGTGCTCAATCAGAAAGAAACTTTTCTTGCACCATTACTTATGCTCCGATTTGGCAACAATATAGACAAGGACCAACGTCAATTATACGACGCGATGAGCGATGCCGCAAAGCAAAGTTATTATGGACGTGAAGTGAAGGATGCTGTTTACCCTCCTTCAATGATAGGCTCCATTGCACCTACTGTCGCAGTTATGACACGTGATAAGACAGAAAAGCTATTGTCGTTCTCGCATCAAAGCAATCGATATCTCCTTCTCGACTTTTGGGCATCGTGGTGCGAGCCTTGTTTGAATGAGGTTCCAAACCTGAAGCGCTTGTATGAAAACTATCACGCCAAAGGCCTCGACATCATAGGGTTGAGCGTAGACCGCAATTTTGAAGACTGGGAAGCAACTTTAGATGAAATGGACGAGCCATGGTGCAACTATATCGACATAGACAAACAAGCAATCATGGAATATCAAGTCCTATACATTCCCAGCATATTCATCATGGATGCAAGCGGAAAGATTATTGCAGAGAAGCTACGAGGCAAGGACTTGTCTGACTTCATTGACAAACTGTTTGCCGAATAATGCGACATAACAATAAAAATTGTTAATAACGAACTACCCCTACACAGTAGTTCGTTTTTTTTTCGTATCTTTGCACCCGATTTTAGAAATATTAACCCAATAGATATGAGAAAGAACATTAAATTCGTTGTGGTATCAGCATTGACCATGGCCATTATGCTGTGTTCATGCAACGGCCAGAAGCAACAAGAAGCTGCCATTGTGGAATTCAAGACCATCAAGGTGGCTAAGACCGATGTAACCATCGAATCAAAGTACAGCGCCACGATCCGTGGTCGTCAAGACATCGAGGTTTATCCTCAAGTCAGTGGCACACTGCAACAGTTGTGCGTAACCGAGGGACAAAGGGTAAGTCAAGGCCAAACCCTATTTATCATCGACCAAGTTCCTTATCAAGCAGCCTTGAATACAGCGGAAGCTGCTTTGAAGGCAGCACAGGCTCAGGAAGCAACAGCCCAGCTGAATTACGACAGTCGCAAGCAACTGTTTGACCAAAAGGTTGTCAGCGAATTCGATTTGCAAACCGCACAAAACAGCCTACTTAGCGCTAAAGCTCAAGTCGCACAGGCTCAAGCTCAATTGGTAAACGCTCGAAACTCACTCAGCTACACCGTTGTAAAGAGTCCCGCCAATGGCGTCGTTGGCACTCTGCCCTATCGTCAGGGAGCCCTCGTAGGCCCGTCTATACCTCAGGCTCTCACCACTGTCAGTGACAACAATCAAATGTATGTTTACTTCAGCATGAGCGAGAGCGAATTCCTTGCTCTTTCACGTAAGGCTGGCAGTGCCGAAAAGGCTGTAAGCCAGATGCCAAGCGTTCGTCTGCAACTTGTTGACGGCTCCATTTACGACACGACAGGTCAAGTGGAGACTGCGAGCGGCGTCGTTGACCGTTCGACGGGCAGCGTACAACTGCGTGCCGTATTCACCAACCCCAACCACATGCTCCACTCAGGCTCTACGGGCAACGTCATCATTCCTGTTGAATACAAAGATGTACTCACAGTTCCTGCCTCTGGCGTAGTGCAGTTGCAAGACAAGCACAAGGTGTACACGGTGGACAAGGACGGTGTGGCTCATAGCCAAATCGTGAGCGTGCTTGCTCAGAACACCGGCAAGGACTTCATCGTAACGGAAGGATTGAAGGAAGGCACCGAAGTAGTTGCCGAAGGTGCAAGCATGGTGAAGGACGACCAAAAAGTGAAGAAGTAATATGAAAGGGAATATATTCATCAAACGACCGGTGATGGCATTGTCCATCGCTATCGTCATCCTGTTCTTGGGTGCTCTGTCGTACTTCGGACTGCCAGTAGAGCAGTTCCCCGACATTGCCCCTCCAACAGTGGTGGTCAACGCAACATACCCGGGTGCCAGTGCTGAAACGGTGACAAAAGCCGTAATTCAGCCTTTGGAAGAAAGCATCAACGGTGTTGAAAGCATGATTTATATGACCAGTACCGCTACAAACTCCGGTACAGGTACGATAACAGTATACTTCAAGCAGGGTACGAACCCCGATATGGCTGCCGTGAACGTGCAGAACCGCGTATCAATGGCACAAGGTCTGCTGCCTCAGGAAGTTACCAAGATTGGTGTAACAACATACAAGCGACAGACTTCATTCCTGCAGATTAACGCATTGGTGACCGACAACCCCGAATATGACGCCAACTTCATGTCGAACTACATGAACATCAACATCACGCCTCAACTGAAGCGTATTCAGGGTGTGGGCGAGGTGTTTGTGCTGGGTTCCACCTATTCTTTGCGTGTTTGGATGAAGCCAGAAGTGATGGCTCAGCACGGGCTCATTCCCAGCGACATCACCAACTGCCTGGCTGAACAGAACCTTGAAGCAGCCGTAGGTACTTTAGGTGAAAAACCCACTGAGGGCGGACACGGACAGGCCGTAGACAATGTGTACCAGTACACCATGCGATATACTGGTCGTCTGAAAACCGTTGAAGAGTTCCAGAATATTGTCATCCAAGCCAAAGCCGACGGTAGTATCCTGCGTCTGAAGGATGTAGCCGACATCGAACTGGGTCAGGCCGACTATGGTTTTTCTGGTCAGGTGGACGGCAAGCACGCCGTACAGTTCATGGCATTCCAGTTGGCTGGTGCCAATGCAAAGGAAACCAACGACCGTTTCTCGGCAAAGCTGAAGGAACTGGAAAAGGACATGCCCAAGGGTATGTACTTCGTGAACTTGATGTCCTCCAACGACTTCCTGCTGGCCTCTATTGCCAATGTTGAGGAAACGCTGCTCATAGCCTTATTGTTGGTCTTGGTTGTGGTTTACTTCTTCCTGCAGGATTTCAAGGCTACGCTTATCCCCTCCATATCCATCATCATTTCTTTAGTTGGCACGTTTGCTGCCCTACAAGTCGCAGGCTTCACATTGAACCTATTGACGTTGTTTGCCTTAGTGCTGGCCATCGGTACGGTGGTCGATGATGCCATTGTGGTGGTAGAGGCGGTTCAAGCAAAGTTCGATGCCGGATACAAGAGTCCGTACCAAGCCACAAAGGATGCGCTTGGCGACGTGACAATGGCCGTTATCTCATGTACATTCGTCTTCATGGCAGTGTTCATTCCCGTAACGATGATGGGCGGCACCTCTGGTATGTTCTACACCCAGTTCGGTGTCACGCTGGCTACTGCCGTAGGAATCTCCTGCGTCAGTGCCCTCGTGGTCTGCCCTGCCCTGTGCGCCATGATGATGCGTCCTCCAAAAGACGAACGCGTATCTAAAAACCGCATCGACAGTTTTTTCATCGGACTCAACAAACGCACTCGCTCTGCATACGAAGCTTCTTTCGGTGCAATTATGGGCAAATACACCCGTTTCTTGCGTGGCGTGGTTAATCACCGTTGGGTGGCATCAATCAGCGTGCTTGTATCCTTCGTACTGCTTTACCTCGCTATGACCAATCTTCCAAAGGGACTTGTTCCACAAGAGGATCAGGGCGTATTGATGGTGAACGTCACCTGCCCTCCTGGTTCAAACCTTGGACAGACCGAGAAGGTGCTCGACAAGATTCAGGCAATCGTGGAGAAGGACGAGGACATTCGTGACTTCTCACGTGTATCGGGTTATGGTATGATGAGCGGACAGGGTGCAGCTAATGCTATGGTCATTCTGAAGCTGAAACACTGGAGCGAGCGTTCTGGCAGTTGGATTCCTGGCACTGGTTTCATCCACAACTCCAGCATCAAGAAGTATATGCTCATGGGACAACTTTCGAGAGAAATTCCAGAGGCACAGATATTCGTATTCGAACCAGGTATGATTCCTGGCTACGGTATGGGCTCAAATGTTGACCTTCACCTTCAGGACAAGAGTGATGGCGACAAAGGCGAATTCCTGAACCTAACCAACCAGTTCCTTGCTGCATTGAACCAACGCGACGAAGTGCAGATGGCAATGACATCTTATGCCCGCACATATCCGCAATACCAAGTTGAGGTGGATGCCGCACAATGTAAGATGGCAGGAATCTCTCCCTCTACAGTGCTTTCAACTTTGGGTAGTTACTGTGGTGGTTCGTATGTATCGAACTTCAACCAGTTTGGTAAAGTTTATCGCGTAATGCTGCAGGCCGACCCCAAACTGCGCACCAGCGAGATGGACCTCTCTAACATGTACGTTCGCAGCGGTTCACAGATGGCTCCATTGTCACAATTTGTAAAGTTGACCCCTGTGCTTGGTCCAGAAAATGACACTCGCTTCAACCTGTTCTCGGAAATCTCCATCATGGCATCACCGAGTCAAGGCTACACATCGACAGACGTGATGAAAGCCATTGAAGAGGTAAAGCAGCAGACACTCCCCGACTATATAAGTTATGAATATGGTAGCATCTCACGCGAGGAGCATGAACAGATGGGGTCTAACCAATCTTTGCTTATTTACGGTGTTTGCGTCATACTCATCTTCTTGATTCTGGCGAGTCTGTACGAGAGCTTCCTCGTTCCCTTTGCCGTCATCCTGTCTGTACCAGCCGGTCTTATGGGTTCGTTTGGTTTCGCTTGGTTATGGAATCAGGTATATGCTGTATTCCCACCAATTGGAAGAATCGAGAACAACATCTATTTGCAGACTGGTGTCATCATGCTTATTGGTCTGCTGGCAAAGACAGCCATTCTGATTACCGAGTTTGCATTGGAACGTCGCCGTAAGGGTATGGGAATCGTAGAGGCTGCCTATGCTGCCGCTGAAGCTCGTCTGCGCCCAATTCTCATGACTGTATTGACTGCCGTTTTGGGTATGGTACCTCTGTTGCTGGCAACTGGTGCTGGTGCTAATGGTAACCGAACCATCGGTGTCGGAGTAGTTGGTGGTATGATAGTTGGTACACTGGCCATTCTATTTACCGTACCCGTTTTCTTCATCTTCTTCGAATTCCTGCAGGAAAAAATCAGGCCCGCAATGAAAGAAGAGGCAGACCAGCAATTCCTGAAAGAGCGCGAGCGTAGCCAAAGGGAAAAGAACGAGGCTACTTCCAATTGATAATTGATAATGGCAAATTGACTATTATGAAACGCATATCATATTATTTATTATTTACTATATTAGTAAGTTCCTGTGGTGTTTACAAGAACTACGAACGTCCAGACGACATTAAGGTCGACGGAATATATGGACGTGCACTAAGTGGCGACTCTTTGGGACTTGGTGATTTGTCTTGGCGCGAAGTATTTACTGACCCGAAGTTGCAAGCCATTATTGAACGTGGCCTTGCACAAAACACCAATATGAGACAGGCCGACTTGCGTATCCAAGAGGCACAAAACAACCTGAAAGCAGCCAAGTTGGCATTCATACCCATGCTTACATTCTCGCCACAAGGCGGTGTCAGTGGCATGTGGGATCCTCAAGACAGAGGCGTACTGGGAGGTGGAGGTGCCAAGAAAACTTATTCGCTGCCCATCTCTGCACAATGGCAAATAGACTGTTTTGGTCAGTTGCGTAATGCCAAGAAGAAGAGCGAAGTCGCTGTTGAAAACATGCAATCCGTGCGACAGGCTGTACAGACGGCAGTCATTGCCAACATTGCCACCCTTTATTACACGCTTTGCCTGCTTGATGAACAACTGCGCATCAGTTTAGAAACCCAAGAGAACTGGAAACAGAATCTGGAGGTAACTAAGCTCTTGATGGAAGCAGGCCAGTCGAATAAGGCAGCTGTTGCCAGCACAGAAGCCAACTACTGGAGCATCTGTGCAAGTATTGTGGAAATCAAGGACCAGATAACAAAGACTGAGAATACACTTGCAAACCTAATTGGCGAAGTACCCCACTCTTTTGAGCGTAACACTTTGGCCTCATTCCAAAAGCCATCGCTCTGTGTGACAGGTGTTCCCATTAGCATTCTGAATCGTCGTCCAGACGTTCGGCAGGCAGAGTTGGCACTTGCCAGCGCATTCTATGGTAAGAATCAGGCAAAGGCTTCGTTCTTCCCTGCACTGAACATATCAGCTTCTGGGCAATACACGAATTCGCTGGGTAATGCAATTCTCAATCCTGGTGGCATAATTGCCTCGCTGATAGGTAGTCTGACGCAACCCATCTTTTCCCAAGGCAAGTTGCGTGCTGCCTACAAGAATGCCAAGGCTGAAATGGAGATTGCCAAGATAGGTTTCCAACAAAGCGTTCTTGATGCTGGCTATGAAGTTGCATCTGCAATGGCTCGAATCAAAGTATTCAGTGCCGAACAAGAGTATCTCGACAAACAAGTCCTAAGCCTCACCGAGGCAGTTGATGCCACTCAGGCATTGATGAAGAACAGTAATCAAGTGAATTACCTGAATGTATTGACTGCACAGAGTGGATTGCTATCGGCCCAAATCAGCCAAACGACGAATCAGTTCAACGTAATATCCGGAACCATTGCCTTGTATCAAGCTTTGGGTGGAGGAACCAAGTAAAAATAAGAGCATAATACAATTATGGAAGCGTGATTCTAATTCCAAGAATCGCGCTTCTTTGTATATTGATAGATGAAATGATAAAAAAGTTTAAATATTTTTAGTTCATATCAAAAAAATGCATTATCTTTGTCACGAAAGTAACCTTAATATACACGATTTGTATGAAAAACCCCAAAGCAAAAGTGTTATGTGCCATGTTTGCTTGCTTAATAGCTGGCAACGCAATGGCCTATGATGCCAAAGTTGGTGACATCTACTATGATTTTTCTGGTACTGAGGCAACGGTAACGTACTTCGAGAAGAACAACAACCAAAATGCGTACACAGGAGCGGTAAACATTCCTGCTACTGTAACACATGATGGGAAGACCTACAATGTGACAGCCATTGGTTGGTGGGCTTTTGCCAATTGTCAAGGTATGACCTCAGTAACCATCCCCAACAGTGTAGATTCTATTGCAAGTTCTGCATTTGTATGGTGTACAGGTCTGACAAGCATCAACATTCCTTCCAGTGTAAAGACTATTGGAAGCTATGCGTTCTCGAAGTGTTCAGGTTTGACATCTTTAGTAATTCCTGAAGGCGTGCAGAACATTGACAAGTGGGCATTCTACGAGTGTGATGCGCTCACCAGTGTCAGCCTCCCCGCAAGCCTCAAGACAGTTGGCGAGCATGCTTTCCATGGTTGTGACAACTTGATGAAAGCAGAGTATGTTAGCCTTGAAAGTCTTTGTTCGATAGACTTCCAGTGGCTGGGCAATCCCCTATACTATGCTCATCATCTTTATATCGCTGGTTCGGAAGTTACGGACCTTGTGATTCCCGCAGGAATAAAAGAAATCGGCAACTATGCCTTCCACGGTGCTAACCAATTGAAGTCTATTGACTTTGGGGCTTCTGTCGAGAAGATTGGCGCATGGGCTTTTGCCGGATGCTGGGGTGTTACGTCAAATACATGTAGAATTCCTGACAACGTCAAGGTGATTGAGGATTGTGCATTCTACAACACCAATTACCATTTTGTCACTATTGGTGCAGGAATGGAACGCTTTGGCATTAATCTATTCGACAATGACATTGACGACATTAACATTGAAGTAAGCAAGCCCACTATTGCTTATTGGTTGATTGATGTAAACAAAGACAGGCCCGCTCCTATTGGTTTTGACAAATTGATGTTCGATGCCAACTATGTACTCAACGACAGTTGCAAAAGATATTTGAATGAGGAAGTTGACAGCAAGACTGGAAAGGTTAAGACACTGAACAACCTGCCCAACCTCACCGTCTGCCCTGCCATCAACAACATCTACGACGACAACGAGTTGAAATATGTCTTCAACGATGCAAAGGATGTTTGTTACGTTATTGGCGGTCTGCCCGCAGACGAGATGGGAAGCGTATCGATTCCTTCCACTATCACCTATAATGGGAACAACATTCCTGTCAGCTATGTAATGCCCTATGCTTTCTATGGATGTACACAGATTAAGATTCTCGACATTGCTTGTAAGGACTCCATAGCAAACAACGCATTCCGCAGCTGCTCAGAGATTACAAGTCTGACCATCAGTTCGGACATTGCCAAGATTGGCGACGATGCCTTCAATGGTTGTAAGAATATTGGCAACATGGTATCCAAGCCACTAACTCCTCCGACCTGCAGCAAGACCTCGATTTCCGCTTTTGCAAAGAACTGCAAACTTATTATTTACCAGAGTGCGCAGAATGCCTACAAGAAAGCAACAGGTTGGTCGGATATGAAGGATGCCCTCTGCCCCACAGACATCGACCGCATCTTCGACACTGAAGACTGGAAGTTGGTAAGCAACGTCACAAACGATTCCTGCTATGTGCTGGGTAGAAATACGATTATGGCAGACGTAGAGATTCCCACTACCGTAAACTACGAAGGCAATGACATGGTGGTCAGCACCATTCTTCCCAACGCCTTCTACAAATGCACGGACATTGTCTCCATTGCCATGGACTTGGATTCTATCAAGCTCAGTGCCTTCACAGGTTGCACAGGCTTGAAGACCGTAACTCTGGGCAGTAAGATTAAGAACATTGACGAGACAGCATTCAAAGGTTGCAAGAACATAACCCGCTTTGTCTGCAAGGCCACCGTGCCCCCCACTTGTGGCAAAGATGCCGTTAAGGATGTCGATAAGAAGAAGACCCGTCTCTTCATTCCGAGCAATACCGAAGAGGCCTATGGTGCAGACGAATCCACTTGGAAGGATTTCATAGCAAAGAGTGCACTTGACATCGACAAGGCCTTCGTCGTAGACAGCATTACCTACGTTATCAATGCCGAGCAGAACGCCTATACCGTTGTCGGCAGCATGTATAACACCACAGTACCTGTTGAGCTGATTATTCCTGAGAGCATTACTAACGAAGAGACAGAGGTTACACTTCCTGTCGTGAACATCATGCCCTATGCATTCTTCGACAATACCGAAATCGAGCTCGCAGATCTCCAGTGCAAGAGCAGAATTGGCAACAATGCCTTCCAGAGCAGCAAGAAGATGGCCTACCTGACTTTAGGTCAGTACATTGACAGCATCGGCGTTGCAGCCTTCACGGGATGTGTTGGTCTCGACAGCATAGCATGTATGTCCACTGTTCCTCCCGCATGTGGCAAGGACACCGAAGTCTTCAAAGATGTGAAGAAGAAGACCTGCCGCGTATCTGTTCCTAACGGTGCTCTTGAAGCCTACGAGGCAGCAGACACTTGGAATGAGTTTGGTGGTGAGAACAAGAACATCGTCGAAAGAGATGACGATTCAGAGATTAAGGGTGAGACAAATGCCATCGAAGAAGCTAAGGCCACTCTTAGCCGCAGCACAGAAGTCTTTGACCTCAACGGCAGACGTCTGACTCAGCCCCGTCGAGGCATCAACCTCCTCCGCATGTCTGACGGCACTGTTCGCAAGGTTCTAATCAAGTAATCAAATAAGGCAATACGAAAGCCCCGTTTCACACATGTGAGACGGGGCTTCTTTTATCGTAAGAACTCTATTGAGTTGACATATAAACTCAACGGAGTTTAAGTGTTAAATCGACAAGGTCAACGTGTCAACTCAAGAGGTTTTTAGTATCAACTAAAAGGGCAGGTCGCCTGCATCGCCAGGAGCCTCAGCACCAAAGGGGCTTGTCTCTGGCATGGGGGCAGCATTAAACGGTGCTGCGGGGGCGGCATTCATTGGGGCTGCAGATGTACCTTCTGCCTCTGGCATACCAGCTGCAGGAGCTGCCGACTGAATATTACGATCTACACGGAAGGCGCGAATGCTATTGAACCAACGACCATTATATTCGTGAGCATCGATGTCGAAGGAAACTGTCATCATCTCCCCTACTTGAATATTAAAGTTCTGCATTCGCTCAACGCCAAAGACTTCAAAACAAATTTTCTTGGGGTACTGCTCTTGAGTTTCCAAAACATAGGTACCCACTTTCCATTCCGTTCCCGTTCGTGCGCTCGTACCAGAGCGTTCGGGCAATACAGCAATGATTCTTCCTGTTACGTCCATAGTATAGTTTGATAAAATTTAGATTAAATTCATAATGATTGCAAAGGTACGAAAAAAATGAGAAACGGAAATGTGAAAATTGAAAATAATTTCTTATCTTTGCGTGGAAATGTATAAACAAATAAATATAAAATAAGAATAGTATGAAATTCGTTGTTTCCAGCTCGGCTCTTTACAGCCGGCTTGCTGCTGCCAGCAAAGTAATGTCAGCAAAAAACTCAATGCCCATCCTCGACTGCTTCCTGTTTGACATCAGGAACGGCAAAGTGACCGTTACAGCCAGCGATGGGGAGAAGTATTTCATCACCTCAGTACCTCTTGTCGATAGTGACAATAATTCCCAGTTCTGCATTACGGCCAAGACCATCATGGATTCCATGAAGGAACTTGCCGAGCAGCCCCTGACCTTCGACTTCAACCCCGAGTCCCATGAGTTGCAGGGCCAGCACCAAACGGGTGTATTCTCTGTGATGACGTTCGACGCGTCGACATATCCCACCCAGAAACCCATCAACGAGCAGAACACGACATTGGAGCTGAAGGCCGACATTTTACTCACGGGCATCAACCGCTGTCTCTTTGCTACGGCAAACGACGAGATTCGCGTAGTGATGACAGGTATCTATCTCGACGTTCACCCTGAAGACATCACCTTCGCAGGCACCGATGGTCGCAAGTTGGTCCGCTACATCAACCGCGAGGTGAAGCCCGGCATCGAGACCAGTTTCATCCTTCCCAAGAAGGTGGCTGCCATCCTGAAGAACGTACTGCAGAAGGGCACGCAGATAACACTGACCTTCGACAACGAGAAGGGCCTCATACATGGCGAGGATTTCGATTTGTACTTCCGTCTGGTAGAAGGACGCTATCCCAACTATAACGGTGTAATTCCCACCAACAACCCGTATGTGGCAACTGTCGACCGTGCCAGCCTCATCAGCGCACTGAAGCGCATCAGCGTCTTCTGTAACCAAAGCAGCGGTCTGATGAAACTGCACCTCGAAAACAACCAGATGCGCCTGACGGGTGAGGACAATGACTATGCTACACGCGCAGAAGAGAATCTGCTTTGCGAATATCAGAACGCCCCCATCAGCATAGGCTTCTCCTGCATCTTCATGATTGAGATTGCCAACATCATGGAAGGCGACGCCCTGACCATCCAGTTGGCTGACCCCAGCCGTCCTGGCGTTGTCGTTCCTGCCGAGCAGCCCGAGAACGAAGAGACCCTGATGCTGTTAATGCCCATGATGCTGAACGACTAATATGGAACTCAATCTCAAACGCCCCATAGTATTCTTCGACCTTGAAACCACAGGTCTCGATATTGCCAAGGACCGCATTGTTGAAATCTGCCTGCTCAAGGTGGAACCCAACGGCAACGAGCAATGCCTGACATGGCGACTGAACCCTGAGATGCACATCCCAGAACAAGCATCGGCAGTACATGGAATCATGGACGAGGATGTCAAGAACTGCCCCACCTTCAAGGACAAGGCCCAGGAGTTGGAAGCCCTGCTCAAGGATTGCGACCTTGGCGGATACAACTCCAACAAGTTCGACATTCCCATGCTCGTCGAAGAATTCCTGCGGGCAGGCATCAACATCCAGATGCAGGACCGCCTTTGCGTAGATGTGCAGAACATCTACCACAAGAAAGAGCGCCGCACCCTGATTGCAGCCTATCAATTCTATTGTGGCAAGGACCTCACCAATGCCCATAGTGCCGATGCCGACACTCGTGCGACCTACGAAGTTCTGAAAGGCGAACTGGACAAGTACGACGACCTTGAGAACGACATTGCTTTCCTGGCAGAATACAGTCGCATAGGAAACAACATCGACTTTGCCGGTCGTCTGGTATTCGACGAGGAGGGCAACGAGGTCGTGAACTTTGGAAAGTACAAGGGAGTAAAAATCAGCGATGTCTTCCAGCGCGACCCTGGCTACTACGGATGGATTCAGCAAGCCGACTTCAGCCGAAACACCAAACAAGAGTTTACGAGACTTTGGCTTAAATATGCTAAAAGGTAAGAAAATAGTCTTAGGCATTACAGGCAGCATTGCAGCTTACAAGGCCTGTCTGATAATCCGTCAACTGGTGAAGCGTGGAGCCGAGGTACAAGTGGTCATCACGCCTGCGGGCAAAGAGTTCATCACACCTATCACCCTGAGTGCCCTGACCTCAAAGCCTGTCATCAGCGACTTCTTCTCACAGCGAGACGGAACGTGGCACAGCCATGTGGACTTAGGATTGTGGGCAGATGCCATGCTGATAGCGCCTGCCACAGCAAGCACTATTGGCAAGATGGCACATGGCGTTGCTGACAACATGCTCATCACCACCTATCTGTCCATGAAGGCTCCCGTATTCGTGGCACCAGCTATGGACCTCGACATGTTTGCCCATCCGTCCACCCAGGAAAATCTTGCCACATTAGCCAAACGAGGCAACCATATCATCGAACCTGCAAGTGGTGAACTTGCCAGTCATCTGGTAGGCAAGGGACGCATGGAGGAACCAGAGAGAATCGTACAGGTGCTCGATGAGTTCTTCTATCCAAAAGATTTGGAGGGAAAGAACATCCTGATTACATCAGGCCCTACCTACGAAAAGATAGATCCTGTGCGTTTCATCGGCAACTACTCCAGCGGAAAGATGGGAAAGGCACTGGCCGAAGAGTGTGCCAAGCGAGGAGCACACGTGGAGTTCGTGAGCGGGCCCGTTCACACACTTCCCAAGCACGAACGCATCCACATCACATCCGTAGAGAGTGCTCAGCAGATGTACGAGGCTGCGACCCATCTCTTCCCTTCATGCCAAACTGGCATTCTGTGCGCTGCTGTGGCAGACTTCACCCCACAGTATAAAGCCGACCAGAAGATAAAGCGCGAAGGAAACGAACTGACGCTACTCCTCTGCCCCACTCAGGACATTGCAGCAGCACTGGGGCAGATGAAGCAAGCCGACCAGAGGCTTGTGGGCTTTGCACTCGAGACAAACGACGAAGAGTTCCACGCCAAAGAGAAACTCCAAAAGAAGAATCTCGACTTCATAGTGCTCAACTCCCTCAACGACAAGGAGGCAGGCTTCATGTTCGACACCAACAAGGTCACCATCATCTCCCAACGCGGAGAGACCGAATACGAACTGAAGTCCAAGACGGAGGTGGCCTGCGATATTGTAGACGAACTGGTAAAATTAGGATGAGAAATAGATACCATAATAAAAATGCGAGGAAATGGCTCATGCTGTTTCCTTCTATTCTTATGTATCTCTTCTCCCCTTCTCTACAAGCCCAAGAGCTAAGGGCAAAGGTTGTAGTCAACACGGCTCAGCTCTCCAACACAAAGACCGAAGTGTTCGACGCATTGCGTGAGAAGGCAGAAGCCTTTCTCAACGACCACCAATGGACCAGCCTGCAATTCAAGGAGAACGAAAAGATTGAATGCAACTTCAACATCACCGTCAGCAGTTGGGACGAGTCGGAAGGAATGATAAAGAGCACCCTGCTCATGACAAGTAGCCGGCCTGTCTTCAACAGCACATACAACACCACACTCTACAGCGTTCGCGACGGGGACTTCCAATTCCGTTTCCAAGCCAGCGACCAGCTTGAATGGAATGCCGACAACGTCGATAATAACCTTACAGCCATGCTGGCCTATTACGCCTACATGATTATCGGTTACGACATGGATTCAATGTCGCCAAAAGGTGGCACTCCTTTCCTGCAAACAGCAGAGAACATCGTCAACAATGCTCAAAACCTTGGTTTCCCAGGCTGGAGTTCGTTCAATGACAATAAGAACCGCTTTGGACTGCTCAACGACTATCTGGATGGCTCAATGGAAGACTATCGCATGTTAATCTACAAGTACCATCGCGAAGGGCTTGACCAAATGTCCGATGATGCGGAAAAAGGACGCGCTGCCATCACCGAGGCGCTGAATCTGCTGGAAGCCTCGAAGGATGCACGCACCATGAGCCAGTTGCCCGTACTCTTTACAGAATATAAACGCGATGAGATGGTCAACATCTATAGCGGCAAGGGAACATCACAGGAGAGGGAAAGTGTCTACGATATTCTCTTTGGCATCAACACCTCACTCAGTACCTACTGGGACAAGTTAAAGAAGTAATGCTACAATCCCTACACATACAAAACTATGCCCTCATCGACCAACTGGACATCAGCTTCGAGAAGGGCTTTTCCGTGATTACGGGTGAAACAGGTGCCGGCAAGTCCATACTGCTGGGGGCCATTGGTTTGCTGCTTGGTCAACGTGCAGACATGAAGATGCTGAAGGCTGGTGCCCAGCGCTGTGTTATCGAAGCAGAGTTCGACCTTTCCAACTACGACTTTGCCGAGTACTTCAGCGCACACGACTTTGATTTCGATGGCAAGACGTGCATCATCCGCCGCGAACTGACCAATACTGGGAAGTCGCGTGCCTTCATCAACGACACACCTACTTCCCTTAACGAGTTGAAGGAGCTGGGCAACCAACTCATCGACATCCACAGTCAGCACCAGAACCTGCTGCTCAACAAGGAAGACTTCCAGTTGCAAGTGTTGGATGCCCTGGCAAAGGACACGGCTCAACTTACCCAGTACAAGCAAAGCTATAGGGAATATTGCCAATTGCGCGACGAACTGGAGCAAAAAAGAGCGCAAAGCGATAAAGACAAGGAAGAGAAAGAATATCTGGCCTACCAGCTACAGCAGCTCAAGGAGGCCCAGTTGTCCGTAGAGGAAGAAACGGAACTGGAGCAGGAACTGACTACGCTGGAACATGCCGAAGAGATAAAGTCGGCATTGTACCAGTGCGACAACATTTTCAACAACGAAGAAAATGGATTAATCAGCCAGTTGCATGAGGTGCAGCGAAAGTTGGAATCCCTGTCATCGGTCTACCCTCCTGCCCAAGAGCTTTCGGAGCGGATGGATAGTTGCTACATCGAGGTACGCGACATTGCCAGCGAAGTCACAGACGGAATGGATACAATGGAGTTCGACCCAGAACGGCTGAACTATGTCAACGAACGCATCTCCACCATCCACGACCTGAAGCAGAAGTTCCATGCGAATGATGTGGAGGAACTAATCCAGATAGCAGAAGATTTGGCTCAACGCCTTTCCCTCATCGAGAACAGCGATGAGATTCTAATGGACATGCAGCGCCAAATTACCCTTTTGGAGAAGGAACTCGACAAGACGTCCACCCAACTGACAAGCCTGCGCACCAAAGCAGCCTCCAGACTCGAACAAGAGATGTGTTCACGGCTGGTCGCCTTGGGCATACCAAACGTACAATTCCGAGTCGATATCCAATCTTCGAAATCCTTCTCTTCCACAGGCCGCGATAAGATTGTCTATCTCTTCAGCGCCAACAAGAACGTCCCCATGCAACCGCTCTCGCAAGTAGCCAGCGGCGGCGAGATGGCACGTCTGATGCTCGTGCTGAAAGCCATCATCAGCAGTTCCGTAAAACTGCCCACCATCATCTTCGACGAGATAGACACTGGTGTTTCCGGTCACATTGCCGAGAAGATGGCACACATCATGCAAGAGATGGGGACGGCTCATCATCGCCAGGTGATTTCCATCACCCACCTACCCCAGATTGCCGCATTAGGCGAGCAGCACTATCGCGTATATAAGACTGACGGCGAGGAAGGCACGACCAGTCATATCGTAAGGCTCACCGCTGAAGAACGCATAGAGGAACTGGCCCACATGCTTTCAGGCAGCACCCTGACAGAAGCTGCTATTGCCAATGCCAAGGAACTCTTGGGCGTAAAATAAATCCGACGATGCTTAATGTCGAATGGTCCATCGTCAAGGGCAAGGTTCTGGTAGCCCTGAGTGGCGGAGCCGATTCCGTAGCTCTGCTCAGGCTATTGCATGAGAAGATGCCCAACAAAATCGAGGCCCTACATTGCAACTTCCAGTTGCGCGGTGAAGAGTCCAACCGCGACCAGCGCTTCGTCTCCGACCTATGCAAGCGACTCGGCATTCCCCTCCATACGTCCCTATTCGACACACAATACTATTCCTTCACGCATAGGATTAGTATCGAGATGGCTGCAAGAACGCTTCGTTACGATTGGTTCGAAGCGATGCGTCAGCAACTGGGTGCCGACGCCATTGCCGTAGCCCACCATCGCGAGGACCAGGCAGAGACATTGTTGCTCAATCTCATTCGAGGCACAGGGCTTCGCGGACTTGCCGGAATGCTACCCGTCCAAGGGCACGTCATCCGCCCATTGCTAAAGGTCTCCAAGTCCGAAATCCTGCAGTATCTGGAAAGCATCCATCAGGACTTCGTTACGGACAGCACCAATCTGGAACGCGAGGCCCTGCGAAACCGCATCCGCCTCGACATCCTACCCCAACTGCAGCAACTCAACCCTCATGCCATCCAGCATATTGCCGAAGCTGCCAGTCATGTAGCCGAAGCCCTGCCCTACTACGAGAAAGGTGTTGAAATATCAGGGGAGCTTACTGCAACTACCCTGCATGAAAGGCTGCGAGGCTGCGGCTTTACACCTGCCCAAGAGGCTGAAATCCTGCAACAGGCAGACGGCCAGCCTGGTGCCGTCTATGAGAGTCCAACCCATAGATTGTTGCGCGACAGAGGACAATTCGTCCTGGAGGAGAAGTCCGATAGCCAAGAGGCGCCCCCCACCCTTTCCTGCAATATCATAGAAGTCGATGATGCGCTGGCCTACTTGCAAGAGCAAACCCTCGCTCCAAGCATTGCCTATCTCGATGCCGACAAGGTATCTCTGCCCCTTACCCTTCGCCATCCCCAGACGGGCGACCGCTTCCAACCCTTTGGAATGCAGCATGGTACACGCCTGATTAGCGACTTCCTCACCGACCTGCATCTCAACCTCTTCGAGAAACAAAAGCAATGGCTGGCCTGCAGCGGTCAGGACATTGTGTGGGTTTGCAACCTGCGCCCCGACCATCGATATCGCATTACCAAGGCAACGCGACGCATCCTCATCCTTCACCTTTGAAGCGCCACGACATCGTCCATCACGACATCATGCTCTTCACAAGGAATACTATCCAATAATTGAAACGGGAAACAAACGCCCAACTTGTAAGCCTTGGGCAAACGGGGCAGCAAGCGGTCGTAGTAGCCCTTCCCTCTCCCCAGCCTGTGACCTGCCCTGTCAAAGGCCATACCAGGAATCACGGCCAAGTCTATTTCCGCATATCGGCTAACGGGAAAAGGCTCTCCAATCGGTTCCATGATATGAAATGCTCCCTCCCGCAACGAGGCAGGTCTCTCGTAGCACTTCAATACCAAATCACTTCCATCGACGACAGGCAGCAGTACCTGCTTTCCCATCGACATTGCCTGCTCGTACAGGGAATCAAGTCGAGGTTCATCTGGCAAAGCATGATAAAGCAAGACACATTCTGCCAGTTTCCATTGCTGGCGCTCCGTAATGTCACGACAAAGGCAAGAAGACCACACATCATCTCCCTTGAGTTGACGTGTCTTCTCTGCCTTGATGTAGTGTCGCAACTCGGCTTTTGTCATACGAACATATTGGGTTTCCTCTTACGTGCCTCTTCCAGACTTATGACATCCTCAGCACGTTGTTCCTTTTCGTGACGCAGTTTATCCTGTTCTCGACGCAGATTGTCCATTGCATTCTCACGTGTATCCTCGTTCAGGAACAAGGCAGCTTGTGGAGCATTCTGACTGGCATCCTTTACCCAGATGACAGGACCTTCGTAGACAGGAGCAATCTTCAGGGCTGTATGCAGCGGACTTGTAGTGGCACCACCTATCATAACCGGCACCTGTATGCCGCTTTCGCGCAACAGGCTCACCACATGCACCATCTCTTCGAGCGAAGGTGTTATCAAGCCTGAGAGTCCAATGATATCAGCTTTTACCTCAAGAGCCTTACGTACAATGTCCTCGGCAGGCACCATTACGCCCATGTCGATTATCTCATAACCGTTACAAGCCATTACCACGCCCACAATGTTCTTGCCGATATCGTGTACATCGCCCTTTACTGTTGCCAGCAGCACGCGTCCTGCCTTGTATGTTGCATCTGTCTTCTGGGCTGCGATATAGGGCTGCAGGAACTCCACTGCGCGTTTCATCGTGCGTGCCGTCTTCACCACCTGTGGCAGGAACATCTTGCCCTGTCCGAAGAGCTCTCCTACCAAGTTCATACCCTTCATCAGAGGACCTTCGATAATGTCCACCGCACGAGGATAGACATTCATAGCCTCCTTCAAATCCGCCTCCAAATTATCGATGACGCCTCGCTGCAAGGCCTTGACAAGTCGCTCGTCAACAGGAATCTCTGCACACATGGAGGATTCGGAAGAAGACGTTTCTGTGGGAGCAGCCATGTTTGCCGCATGGGCTATTAACGCCTCGCGCGCCTCAGCCGATGGTCTTAGGATGACAGCCTCAAGCATCTCCAACAGTTCCTTGGGAATGTCGCTATACATCACTTTTGCCGCAGGATTCATGATAGCCATATCCATACCCTTCTGCCTTGCATGATACAGGAAAACGGCGTGCATGGCCTCGCGCAGATAATTGTTGCCTCGGAACGAGAACGACAAGTTGCTGATGCCGCCGCTGATATGCACCAAAGGCATCTGCTGACGAATCCACTCCACAGTGCGGATAAAGTCACTGGCATATGCATCGTGTTCGGGCATACCCGTACAGATAGCCAACACATTCGGGTCGAAGATAATGTCCGAGGCTGGGAAGCCCACTTTCTCAGTAAGCAGTCGGTAGGCTCGTTGGCAGACTTCGATGCGACGTTCATAAGTCGTAGCCTGCCCCTCTTCATCAAAGAGCATCACCACAACGGCAGCGCCGAAACGTCTCAGTTCGCGGGCATGAGCAAGGAAACGCCCCTCGCCTTCCTTCAGGGAGATACTGTTGACGATGGCCTTACCCTGCAGGCATTTCAGCCCAGCCATTATCACCTGCCAGTCCGACGAATCTATCATCACAGGAACACGGGCAATATCTGGGTCGCTTCCCATGAGGTTGAGGAAGGTCACCATCTCCTTTTTGGCATCCAGCAAGCCATCGTCCATATTGATGTCAAGCACCATCGCCCCTGCTTCCACCTGCTGACGGGCAATAGACAGCGCCTCGTCGTAACTCCCCTCGCTTATCAACCGCAGGAACTTACGGCTGCCTGCCACATTACAGCGTTCGCCCACGTTCACGAAACCCACCTCCTTGGTCAGCTCCATAGGTTCCAATCCGCTCAGTTGCAGAGTCGTAACAGGTTCCACGGGCCTGTGGGGGGCATAGCTTGTCAAAGAGGCAATGGCTCGGATGTGTTCGGGTGTGGTACCACAACAGCCTCCAATGATGTTCACCAGTCCTTCTGCCACGAAGGGCGTCATCTCCTTCAGCATCATCTCTGGAGTCTGCTCATACTCTCCCATTCCGTTGGGCAGCCCAGCGTTGGGATAAGCACTTATATAGTACGGAGCATGCTGTGCCAAAGTCCGCAGATTGGGAAGCATATCCTTGGCACCGAACGAGCAGTTGAAACCAACGCTGAGAATCGGAGCATGGGCGATGGAGGTTAGGAAGGCCTCGATGGTTTGTCCCGTCAGCGTGCGCCCCGACTTATCACTAATCGTCATGCTGAGCATCATCGGCACACGTTTCCCCACCCTCTTCATCGCCTCTTCCGCTGCATAGATACCAGCCTTGGCATTCAGCGTATCGAAGATGGTCTCCATCAACAGGGCATCCACGCCGCCTTCTATCAGGGCAGAAATTTGCTCTGCATAGGCCTCTGCCAGCTCGTCAAAGGTAATTGCACGAAGGGCAGGGTTATTGACATCAGGACTGATGCTGCACGATTTATTTGTGGGACCGATTGAACCAACCACGAAACGCGGCTTCTCAGGCGTGCTGTATTTCTCTGCCGCTTCACGAGCCAAGCGCACGGCAGCCAGGTTCACCTCGCGCACCAGCAGTTGTGCGTTATAGTCAGCAAGCGAAATCCGCTGGGCATTGAACGTGTCCGTAGTTATCAGGTCAGCACCTGCTTCGAGATACTGTTCATGAATATTACGGATAAGCTCAGGATTGGTCAGGCACAACAAGTCGCCAAGTCCCTTGCCACGGGGAATCATCGTCCCCATAGCACCGTCGAGGCAAAGCACCCTCTTTGCCAGTGCTGAGTTCAGAGTGCTGAGTTCAGCGTTTATTATTTTCATTCGTCGTCAAAAGTTTTTCTTAAAACTTCTTGCAATCTCCCTCCTGTCCTCCTTCTCCTTCAGCGTCTCGCGCTTGTCGTATTCCTTCTTGCCTCGTGCCACGCTGATGTTCAGCTTTGCACGTCCGTTTTCGTCAATGAAGAGCAACGTAGGCACAATGCTGAATCCTGGAGCCTTCACAGCCGAAGCCAGTTTTCTTATCTCGCGGCGGTTCAGCAGGAGTTTCCTGTCGCGCCGCTCAACATGGTTGTTGTACGAACCATGCTCGTAGTGTGCGACATACATGTTCTTCACCCACACCTCGCCATTGATGATAATGCAATACGTATCCACCAGACTCGCCTTACCCAGACGGATGCTCTTGATTTCCGTACCCGTCAGCACGATGCCCGCCGTATATTCATCCAGCAAGAGGAAGTCGAAAGCCGCCCTCTTGTTCTTGATGTTCACCTTACTTACAAATGCTTTTTTCTTCTCCGCCATAACTCTAAACTCAGCACTCTGAACGCTGAACTTGGCCGAAGGCCATCACGTGTTCGTCAATGTAATGAGCAACAATCTCTGTCACCTCTTCCTCCATCTCAATAAAGCTGTCGTCCAGCTCGTCAAACTCCTCAAACTGTTCATACAAGGCCATAAACTCCTCGTCCGTACAGTCCTTCGTCAACGGCTCTGCATATTTCTCGTATAGCGCCCTCCCGTCGTATATCAGCTTACTGAACTCACGGGCACCCCACAGGCGCATTGCCTTGGCAAAGGGGTTGAGGAAGATGAAAGGCCCATATCCGTTGTGAATGAGCTGGATGAAGCCACCCTCCATCACCTCCTGCTTCACAATCCAGTAAGCCAACAGCGTTATCTGGTCGGCAGAAAGCTGTGCCA
The DNA here is from genome assembly GCA_045220575.1 of Bacteroidaceae bacterium. Taxonomy (GTDB): domain Bacteria; phylum Bacteroidota; class Bacteroidia; order Bacteroidales; family Bacteroidaceae; genus Physcousia. The sequence goes on along the minus strand of JBGUVX010000027.1, from coordinate 44,453 downwards.
TCGTCTCGCCTGTCAGCTCCCCGCCCACAGCCTGCAAGGTTCGTTCTGCAAACAGTTTCACGAAAGCCTCACACCCCTGTGCAGCAGCCTCCTTGATATCGTTTTCCTTGATTATTGCTATCTTCGTCATGTAATCTGTTCAATTTCACCGCGAAGATACAAATTTTCTGGGACATTTCGCTGATTCCAAGCAGAAATGTATCATTTCCCCTCCATTCAGCATCGCTTTTCCGCAATCCACAGTTTTGCGTAAATACACATTTTCAGGTTACAACGATACAGTCAAACTCCGATAAAATGCAGAAAACGCCTGTCTTAACTCCGATAAAATGCAGAAAACTTCGAGTACGTTTTCTACCTTTCGTTTATACATAAAAACACATTTTCATGCCGACTTTTGTGCTTAACAAACACATTTTCATACCGACTTTCGGTGCAAAGATACACATTTTCTATTTAAATCCATGAGATTTTGTACCAGATTTGTACCAGATTATTAAAGTAGACGCGAAAAGAATTGTGGCTATTATTCAGTTTCACATCTTACATCTTACTTCTTACATCTTACTTCTTACATCAGACATCATCCCTCATCCATCTTCCATCACAAATGTCACTCACCCGTCCCCTGACACTGCCCTTATGCTGCAAACAGTATCGCAGCAAGGATTCCTAAGCCCTCTGCTGCCATCAGGCCGTTCCAAGAGTCATCCGTCAGTTTGTGCTCAATAATGTAGTCACGCAGCTTCATTCGCCACACTTTGTTCTGAAGCAATATCCATAGTGATTCATCAAAATAGGCGAACTCCAAATTATCTTTCAACCAAGCCTTTGATGGGGTGTGTCCCTTACTGAGTCGTTCACCTTGATAATTCAAATGCCAGAATCCATCTGTTTCCAAATGCCAAAATGGTTTATCTATACTTGTTTTATCTTTAAATAATGAATCCTTTGAATAATGAGACATTAGTAACTTATACCGTTTTTCCAGCCAATCGTTGATGGAAAAACGATTGTCATTAAACACGTTTTCTCCTATCGCATCAATAGTTGCAATCAGTAGAACAGGCTTTGCAACATTAATATGACCATAAGTATGCTTTTGGTATATACTTTCGATACATTTTACATAATGATTATAACACTTGTCATAATCAAAAAACTGAATCTCTCTATTCATACTGTAAAGCCTTTCTGTGTCAGTTTATCCTTTACAGCATCCTCATCCTTCCCAAAGAGTCGTGCAAGTTGTTCTATCGTCATTCCTGCTTGATAATAGCCAACAAGTTCCTTTTCTTCCTTGAAAGACCAATGGTGTGACTTTCTTGGGTTTGACATTGGTTTCTCCAAAACAGGTTCGTTTATAACTTCCTCTTTAGGTTCCTCATTACGATTATATACCTCTTCAGGAACCACGTATGGCTCTGGTCCAACCTTTGGTATCTCCGTACCTAATTCATTATAATTGCGTGAGAAGATTTCCTGCTTCACCTTTTCCAAGTCATTGAATGAGTTTTCACCATTCTCCATCAACTTCATAATATGATAGAAACCGCCATTGGCATACTCATTAATCAGATTGATGGCATCTTGTGGATTTTTCATAATACCCAAAGAGCCTGCTTTTGCTATCGCAAGACAGATTAATGCTTGAGCATCTTTTTCTCCACCGTTGTTGAACATAGTGTTCAAACTAAAAGGCTTATCTGCAATTGGTGGTGTCAATGGCCTTTTCTCGTTTCTGAGGAATCCAATGATTGCTGCCCATACGAAACATTGCCAATGGAAAGAGAAAACATTATAATCTCCACCTTGCTTGTTGGAGAACTTATATATCACTTCTTCTTTTGTTTTCTGCTCAAAAGAGAATCTAATTTCAAATATATTATCCATAACGAACTTTCTATTTGAGTGATTTCACAATAGTTGACACCTCCCATATTTCAGGTTCCTTCGTGTCCATACGATATATCTGGCTATCGAGTTGGAAAATGTGAGATACATTACCTTGATTGTATAGGTCATCGTACTTGTCACTACCAATCTCGACATCCTTTGTCATGATAATCGACTGACCAAAAATATCCTTAATACCCATCAGATACTTATGGGTTGTACTTGGGTCAAAACTCGAAGTTGGTGCATCACTTATGAACGGATAGTATGTGCCAATAGCTTCCTGATTCAAAGCAAGCAGGGCGTTGATAATACTCATTTTCTTTCTATCCTCATGGCTCGTGTTTAGACCACCATCGAAAGTGATAGCATAATCTTCGTCAATCTCTACGCGACCTTTGTAGCCTTTGTCGTGCTCTGTAAACTTCTCATAGAATTCATTTGCACGCTCTTCAATTTTCTTAAGCAACTCCTTTCGTGCCTTTTCCTGAACGTCTTTACAAACAGCTTCAAGGAACGTAGATATATGTTTCCATTCAGTTTCTGCAACCTGTGTTACTGTACCTGTATTATTTGCGCCCAATCCGTTCAGTTCGCGCTCTGCATCCTGTTGCTGCCTTGTATAGTCAGCTATGGCTGACTTACAGGACTCTAAGAGTTTTTTCTGTTTTTCAAGATTTGTACGAGAGGCTCTTATATTGCTTGACAGGGTAGGAACAGAACTGGCTTCTCTGTGTGGGTCAACGCCATATTTCTGTTTTACTGACTCTATCTGTTTATCCAGTTCGGATTTTCTTTCAAGTTGCTTACGTCTTTTGGCTATAAGCCTATCCATCTCCTCTTCCGTTTCCTGGAACTGACGATCAATCCCCTTAAGGCTTCTTAGAACAAAGTCTGGATAATCTTGAATCTTACCAACAAACATGTTGAACTGTTTCGAGAGCTCCATATTGTTACGGTAATCTTCCAATTCTTTGTAATATTCCTCTTGCATCTTTAGACGATTCATAATCCATTCGACAGCATGAGGATGTGCTTCATCTACAGGAGAACCGCATACGAAACATTGATGGTCTTTATTCAGAATCTCTTCCAGTTTAGCTCTGCTTGGTTCATCTATATACTTTCTTTCAGGCACGGCAGTTTCAACTTCAACATGTGAAGTGATTATTTGCTTGCTTTGCTCAACAAGTTTATCTATCCCTCGCAAAATCCAAAGCGAAGGTAACAAGCTGCGCTGATTGTTGTCGATTGCAGTTAGTTGATTATTAATCCTAATTATTTCTTTCTCACAATCCTCATAATCCTTGATGAGTTTTGAGAAACCAGCAAGCCCTTGCATTTTTGTCTCATCGTCAGCCAAGGCGATTTCTATCTGAGAAATGTTACGCTCATACTTTTTCTTGTCTTCCTCCTCAGATTGTATACGTTCTCTCAGAAAATCTAGTTTCATTAGAAGACTCCGAACATTCGTATTTTGTTCATTTGCCTTCTTCAATTTGGAAACCTCTTGTTTTGCAATTTTGTTCTTCGCCTCCGAAATAATTGCTGTTAGCTTTTCGTAATAAGGATAATAAGATATGTGTCTAACAGCATCTTTCAGGTTTTGCTTCTTTCTGAAATCTATAAGGCTATCCAGAGATTCGCCTTGGAACCAGATATAACCTCGTATGCCCTCTGGGAATAGATCTGCGATAATGCTTTCTGCCATAATACCATTGACATTCTTAGTACCAGTCGCAACATCGTATGTGACCTTCAATGATGAAGAACTGACATTCCACGATTCTGGTTTATCCCAATCCTGTACAGGCTGACGTATAGCACTTGCTTGACGCTCAATAATGTAATTGTGACCTTTATCGTCAGTCAAATCTAACTGAACATAACAATCAACCTTACCATCAATTTTAGCATCATACAACGCTTTCTTGTTGATGTACTCAAATTTATGAAGAGCCTTGTGTGAGCTCAGATATAGATCGTCTGTAGTACACCATCCTTCACTCGTTACGTATATCTTACCAAACAAGACCCAATAAAAGGCATTAAACAATTTGGACTTGCCTTTTCCTCCGTTTCCAATTATAAGGTTCAGACCATCACCAAACTCAATAGTCTGTTCCCCATAATAAGACTGGAAATTGTTAATAGTAATACTGTTTATCTTCATATCGGTTATGAGTTACAGATGTTCTTAATATTCGCCATATACTGATTAACCAAACTATCGGCTTCTGTCTTCTCCACACTTAGTTCTGTCAACATCTTGGCAACCTCTTTGGCTTTTTTAATGTCAACGATAACTTTTTCCCGTTCTTCTTTAACAACAAGATCTATTTCTTGCGCTATCATTTTGTACATTTCGTCTTGTATTGCCATAGTTCTGTATCTTTAGTTATATTGTTCTTCTTCTGAATCAAGTAAATCAAACATAGGAATGTTTAAAGAGTCGCAAACTTGTTTAAGTTCGCCATAAAGTATATCAATCTTATTATCTGCTAATGCGGCGAAGTTAAGAATACGTTTTACCTCGCCAGTAAAAAGACTGCGCTCAACTGATGACGCATATTCTGTGACGTTAGGCGGCATCACTATCAAATCCCAGATATAAGCCATATCTTTGCCTTTACATGTCCTGAGTACACGACCACGACGTTGGATGAATTGTCGAGGATTGCCAGTACTTGATATGAATATAGCATTTTGTGCTCTTGGTATATCAACACCCTCGTCCAAGCACTTCATCGAAAGTAGAATCTGTATGTCGCCACGTTCAAAGGAATCGAGTATTGATGGCGCATCGTCAAGCCCGCTGATATATTGATGATAGGAATACTTGCGGTCACGAAACAATTTGGAATATTCGTCAATAATGTGAATATCCTCATTGTCTATCTTGTGGTCATCATTTTCTGCGTAGTCTGGCTCGTAACCTTCTGGAACAAACACAAAGGTATAGTTGAGATTTCCTTTCTTCTTCTGTTGATCAAGCAACTCTGCAACCTTCAACTTCTTGTTTGCAGCCTTGTGGATGATACGCTTTCGCTCCATCAACTTCATTTCAGCTTCTTTCTTGTACTTTCCAGTATCTGGATCTATGAACTTCCTCAACTGCTCAGTCACCTTATTATATTGTTCCATCTCGTCAGGTGTCAGACTGATGAATAATGGATAATACTCATAGTGGCAAAGGATGGGAGGATCAGATTTCCATATCGCATCCTTCATCGTAAATCTGTATGTGTACTTGGGTGGTTCGGAGTCGAAGAAATCATAGAGCTTCTTGGAACCTCCTTCATCATAGATACGTTCTGGCGTTGCTGACAAGCCTATTCTGTACTTAATGTTGATTGGCAATTTCTTGATTGGGCCTGTTGCACCTAAATTATGCGCCTCGTCAGCAATAAAGATAAAGTTTTCAATCCCCTTTGTACTCTTTATGAAGTCCTGAATATACTTGCGGATGAAAGTAGCATATGTCGTAATAACAACGATGTTTTTCCGCTGGTTTAGCAGACTCTTCGTAGTATATCGAGACAACAGATTCTTCCAGTCTTTTTCTGTGTGGGTAGAAACGACATTTTGGAAATTGAAGTGCTTTACTTCAGCTTCCCATTGCAATGCCAATGCTCTTGTTGGAACAACGATTATTACTTTATAGAAGCCATTCTCACGATATTGTTTGAGAACACAATTCAGGGCAGTAACCGTTTTACCAGAACCTGTTGCCATTGCAAAGATTCCATTTCGATTATTCTTTATCCATGCATCATATGCATCAATCTGAATAGACCGCTCTGATGGGAATGGGAATCTTGGTTCTTGCTCCTTGAACTCCATCTTCTCAACCAAACGGCTGGGGAGAGGCTTGGATGTAATTGGGTCAGATGAGTCAATCTCATTCACTTCTCTCAGGTCTATTTCACTATCAAGTAGTTTCTTTAGTTGTACACCACCAAACTTATCCTTGATATACGATGTTACCTTGCTGATGGGAATGTGAATAAGATGATTGTTGTTCTGGCTCCAATTATCATTGAACTTATCCTCCAAATCCTTTACGTAGTCAGGATTCTTCCAAGAAGTAAATGCCGTAATGGTTTCTCCATTCAGTTCCATTGCTGTTTGTGAGAAATTGGCTGAGCCACTAAAGGCAACTTTATTTCCTTTCTCATCAGTAAACACACCATACTTATCGTGTCCAAGTCCACCCTGCGTTGAGACTGTAGCAACAAATTCTATCCTGTCTATCGATATGAGATAAGAGAAGCATCTGAAGAATTGTTCGTCTTGACGAGATAGTGTATTGCACAACTGAGTCACATCGTTCAATATGCGATCTTCAAATTCATCGATGATACCAGTTTGTCCTTTTACAATCGCCATCTTGTCCTGTTCGCTAAGAATGTGATTGATAACGACGCGCATCTTGCCACCATTAGCAATGAACAACGCAAATCCATAGGCTAAGCAGCGAATACCAGAAGTAGAGAAGAATCCCAAGCCGAGGTCGAACGATTTGCTTTCAATCAACGCCTCAGTAAAGAATTCTTTAGGCTCGTGTTGCAAGCCTGTGGAATAAGTTAGTTCAAACTCACAGTCTTTTAGCATATAGTTTCCAGTCCAAATTGTATCTTATCAAACAAATAGTCAAAACCCACAAGATTCGGATTGTCTTTCACGTCTGCCATTATCCGCTCCAAACCGTCATCGAGATGTAACTTGAAGTATCGAGGCAGGTCTTTGTCAGACATCTTTATATTGTAGTACTTGCACATGATGGCTGCATACATAGAGTAAAGATTGCCAAACAGGACGTTCTTGGAATACTCCTTGCCCCCAGAATCCTTTACATCCAATGGAGAGAAGTGAACACCGCTTTGCAAAGAATAGGTAATAGCTATGCGGGCTATGACATTCTCTGCCCCCAAAGCGAACTTTCGAGTGAGAACAGTAACAGCTTCTTTATTCTTGGCACTTGTTTTTATCTGGGTAAACATCTTTATTCCTTATTTATAAATTCATCAATTGGCACCTGCTTGAACGAGGAATGTGTCACCTTGTTCTGAATCAGGTACGTTGCGTTTACTAACGGTTTCATCACCTCATATTCATCTAATGTTAGCTCCTTATAGAGTAACGGGAACAGGACAACCTGTTTCGAAATCTGAGGATAAAACTCCGTGATAATCTTGGTTGCATGACTTTTGTCAAACTTCTGCAATGGAGAGTCGATGAATACAGGGAACTGGATTCCTGATTCATCAACCAAAGCTTTTAATATCGAGGTCGCATACAGTTGCTGCTCACCCTTCGATAAAGAGTCTTTGTTGATAGCATCACCATTGACGGAATACAATTCGATATCCATGTCTTCGCCATCAACGACAACTTCAACCCTGCCAATAAAATCCTCCTTGTGCATCAAGGTATTAAGCGTTGACTTGATACGTCTCTCCAGAGAGTATTTCTTCTCATGCTTCAGCGATACCAAGAAAGTGGAAAGCTCTGCTATTAGTTGTTCAGCAACCTGATCCTTTTTGGCGTCGCTATCATCAAGACTAACCTTCTTGCTTAGTTCGCTTACTTGCTTAGTTGTGGTTGCCAATTCTTGGGTTATTTCTCCTATAGTCTCGTGTAACTGGCGTATCTCCTTATCTTTTTCAAGTATATCTGCTTCGACCCTGTTCTTCCTTGAACGGATGTCCTTGATAAGTTCATCCTTCTCCTTGCTATGGATGTTTGATAGTCTGCGACTATTGCGTTCCAGCACAAGTTTGTTTTTGCGATAGTCATCTGCCAAGTGCTCGAACTCTGCCTTGTATGTCGTAGTCAAGTTATTGAACACGGCAACAAACTCTTCATATTCCTGTTCAGAAACGGAGAGCAACACTTCTTCATTAGCCACCTCATGCTTGTATTTGTCAAGCACATCCTGAACTTTCAAGATAAGATCTGATTTTTCCTTTGACGCTATGTTCGAATGCTCAAACATTAACATCAGGTCTGAAGTAATCTGGCTTACAATCACGTTTCTGCTCAACTGGTCATTTTGGGTTTCTTTCAGCTTAAAGTCGTATTCTATCTGGTCACGAGTATCTTTAAGTAACTTGCCGGTTATAGCAAAGGGGGCATATTCAATGAAGTTTTTCAACTTAGATTTGTATTCCACATCCTTCTGCTTGGTAATTTGAATAAGTTTTTCCAATCTGGCTATTTCTGCCGAGGTGGCGTCATTACCTTCTCGCATCAATTGTAGCTGGAGTTCTTCATCGTCATTTCTCAACTGCTGTAACTCTGATTCAAGAGTGGAAAGTTTCTGTCTGCTGTCTTCACTTTTCTTTTCCAGATGTTCCTGCTTGGAAAGAATACCCAGCAGTTTCTCTCTACTTTCTATATCTGATGACTTCTTGCGAAAACGCAGTCTTACATTTTCAAGATTCTTCTTCAAGTCTTCATACTTACGCACGCCAAGAACCTCATTGTAGGCAGAGCACAAACGACGCTTCTCTGTGGAAGTATTCGTCTCTGCCAATGCCACAATCTGCTCTGAATCGAAGAAGAAGAAACGAGCTATGTCTTTGTTTAGAATAAAGTCATTGATGAAGACTTCTGAGCCTATTGATGCTGTCAGCTCATTTTTCTTACCGTCGATGAGGATGTCAACAGTTTCCTTTTCTGTTATCATGTCGTATGAACGGATAACCTTCAAAGAGGTACAAGGAAGAGAAGGGATGACAACATCTTCAAACTCGATGGCCACGTAATAGGTGGTTATTTTCTTCAAAGCTTCATTGTCTGAAGAGTATCCTCTGCGTTTAATCAAATCTTTCTCTGCAGGGTCTAATGCTTCGAACTTCGCTCTGACATTGTGGTTCAGATTGTTTTTAAGGAATGCATTATATCCGCTGTTGGCTATATCCTTTCTAACCTCTGCTTCAACCTCAGTAATCAGTCTGCCATACAGACACCATATTAGCGAATGAAGGAAGGTGGTCTTACCAAATCCGTTCTCACCAGAAATCAAGATAATGGGTTTCTCATCATCTTGAGTGAACTTGATGATGTTCTTCCCCTCATAGAGGCGATAGTTGCCAAGTGTTATGCTTTTGATAATCATGACTCTGCCTCCTTTATAAATGATTCAAGACGAGATTCAAGGTCTGTTTGCAAACCATATCTGCGCATCAATAGTACTTTATTTTTCTGCAATGCCAGCAACTCTTGAATTAGCTGGTAGTGCTGAGGATTGTCTGCACACGCCTTTTCCAATAATATGCGTTCTTGCAACCCGATATTGGTATTTGGTATGTTATAGCCATAGACCTCGTTGTAGATATCGTTAACCGTCGTAGTGAAATTGCCATCACGATACCATAACACTTGAATGGCTATCAGCTCTTGGTTAGTGATAAGGTCTATACTGGAGCGATAACTTTGGGTATCTTTCTGAACGGTCAGCAATTCACGTAGCAACTGTATTCTGTACTCCATCGTATAGTTGCCCAAATTGTGACCTGTTTCATCAACGGCTCGCTGGCCATTTCTGCGTGTAGCATATCTGAGTTCTGACACATTACGATTCTCAACAAGTCTGTCCCTGAAATCCAGTAATGGTTTCATCCATTCAACTCCATTCTTGATAAGGGATGACATGGACTTATCTTCTTTTACAACAGTACATATCCAACACCCAAAACGACTCTGCCCACAAGAGCGATGACTATCATCCGTCACTACAGTAGGACATTCGTAGTCATCTGCTGAAGCATCTGCGTAAATCTTAAACAAAATCTGGTTGTCAAAGCCCCAAGGTGATGGAATAGAATTAATGATTCCCCAAACCTCTTCAAGCATCAACTCTTTTATAGGAGCGTAGGTGAACGTGTTGGGATTCAAAGGATGCTTCGAGAGGCGATGGCCCTTAATCTCATGTCTCTTAATGGAACGCTCACGCTGCTGACTCTCTGATAATCTTGTGCCAACAAGTACAATGGCTTCGCCATCCGCTGCGACCTGGTCCGTTATGAATTTTGATGTTGGCTTAATCTTCATCTTCTCCGTACAGAAACGGAAGGAATTATTTGGAACAGGATAACCTTTACCAATTACGCAACACCAGAAAGAATCTTCCAACTCTGGCGTAGTGGTTGCAACAGAAATTGGCATCATCTGTTCCTTTGCTGACTTTGCAATCATATCCAGCACTTTAGTGACGTACTCCTCAATAATTGGATTCTCAACCATCGTGTCGTTGCAGACTACATAGACATTCCTTTTCAATGGCACATTTTCGTCTTTCAATCGTTTTAATGCGAGCCAAACAAGCGTAAGAAGTACTGTGGAATCCTTACCACCGCTGAATCCTATAATCCAAGGACGGTTATAGCGATCCTGCTCTTGGTACTGATCCATCAATTCTAATATGATGTTCTCTACTTTTTGATTCTTCATCTCAGTTGTTAGTAATAAGTGGGGAAAAAGAAAACGTACCCTTCTTCTAAATAGTATTTCCTAACTGCACCTGTCCTGGAAATGAGGCTTGAAACGAAATACGAAGAAAGGGTACGCCTTTCTGGCGTACCTAACTTCCTCCGAGGTTCGTTTCAACAATAGTTTTTCCAGGACTTTGCAGTTTGAAACCTCTTCAGATTATAGATACATAATCTATCCCAAAAGTTGGTGACACAGCGCGCACGCTCCCGCTGGAGCACGGTTTTTGCGCTATGACGGTGCTAATTTACGAAAAAGATTTTAAAGGGGAAAATATAAAATGAGAAAATGAGTAATCGCCCTGCGCTTCTTGAATGAATCAAGCGTCCAAAGGCCGAGCGGCGTAGCGAAGAGGAGCAAGAAAATGAGAAGGCTTCGCTTAATCGCAAAGTTCTTGATACAGCATTTGTCCTTTCAATGTCAGCAGATATTTCTGGCGGGGATGATGAGGTTTATCAGGATAAAGCAGGCGGACGTATCCTTCAGAAATAGCGGGATTAAGGTGGTATTCAATGAAGTTGGGTCTGTGTTTTAATCCTATTCTCTCCATTAACTGAGAGACAGACAACTCTTCATTGCCGATAACCTTTATGAGTTCGATGATTAGCGGATTGTTTGTATGCAATAAATCTCGAACTTGTTCGGATACTTGTTCGGGTACTTGCTCGGGTACTTCTTGCTCCTCTCCGCTACGCAAGCGCAAAGCGATTACTTGCTCCTCTCCGCTACGCAAGCGCAGAGCGATTACTTGCTCCTCTCCGCTACGCAAGCGTCTCCTTTCGTCGCCGAGCGGTTCGGGGGTCATCCATTCCTCTGGTGGGTTCACCAGCATATACCTGTTCTTAAGTTCGTTGTTCTCGCCCAGCAAAAGGTTACGGAAGAATTGTACAAGGAATAACGGTTCTGCATTGATGCCTTTTCGGACATTGCGATAGTTCGCACGTACCAACGCATTACGGAAATACCAGGAATAATGCTCAAACATATCATTATTTACGCTGAAACCCAACGAGCGAAGATACTTAATGGTAAAGATGGCAGTGGTTCGAGTGTTGCCCTCACCAAAGGGATGAATCTGCCACAAGCCTGCTACAAATCTTGCCAGATGCTCTATCATCTGATCTTTGTTTAAGGCTGTATAGTCGAACTGCCGCTCTTGTTCCAGGTCGTATTCTATAGTCATACGTAGGTCTTGCCAGCGACCATAGAGCACAGTATCGTTTCGCAGTACCCACTCTTTCTTCGAGATGTCGTAGTCGCGGAAACGGCCTGCATGCTTAAACACACCTTCGAAGATGGCACGATGAATAGCTGCCAACCCAGCTACGCTATAAGTAAAGGCATCCGTCTGCAAAAGTTTCGAGATATTACTCGATACACGGTCGGCCTCTTCCTTGTCCGCATCGTCGTCATCGTGAACCGTCTTTTTGATGTAGTATTCCTTTACCAGTTCCCTGGCTTCGTCAATCGTAATCTCACCTTCAATGTTCCTGCGTGCAGTCTCTTGCAGATATTCTGAGGTCTTCAGCCCATCCACAGCCTGCAAGCCAATAGCCACGCGCCAAGCTTCAGCTCTTTCTTTCTTCTCTGGTTCTCCCTGACGAATATACTCGTCAAAGTCCAGATACTGTTGCTTTATATTCTTGTCTTCTGGCATTTTTTCCTTCAGTTTTTTACGCTGTTTGTGTGCCGGTGTGCGCATTTCGTCTGCTAAGATAAGAAGAATTTATGAGAAAGACAAGACGGGATGCAAATATATTTTTACACGCAGGTACACAGGTACGCAGGTACACAGGTTCATTTGAGTTTCCGTGTAGGTCGCTACAACACTACAACACACCAACGCTACAACATATCAATGCTACAGGGGGATATCTATAAAGAGAAGAGGGGGAAATTAATAATATATTATTATAATAAATTATTATTATTTATATTATATTATATATTATAATATATATATATTATAATATATAATATAGATAGCCTTTTCTTTCAAAGTACCCTCCTTAACTACTATTCATGATTCCAAATGAACCTGAGTACCTGCGTACCTGTGTACCTGCGTTGTGTCTTAACATCCAAAATGTTGGTGTGTTGTAGCGTTGGTGTGTTGTAGCGTGTGGACATGTTTCGCATGGGGCGAGGCGATAGTAATGCGTCTGCCATAGGAATAGTATCGCGTCGAAGGATGCGACGGGCGGAGTTGGGTGTCCCATAGGGCTCATGGGAGCTATGGGAACTATGGGGCAGATAAGTCCTATGGGACCTATGGGGCAGATAAGTCCTATAGGGCTGATAGGCTGATGAGGCCTATGGGATATGCGAGGTTACAGGAGGGTGAAGCGGGCGAAGCGGAGGAGGAGTTGCTTCTGTCCGGCATTGTCGAACTGCACAACGGCTTTTGTGTCGAGTCCCGTGCCCTCGATGGCTGTTACTGTGCCCTTGCCGAAACGAGGGTGCTCGATGCGACTGCCCACTTGGATTTGGGAAGCGTCGCCTGACAGGGGAGCCGAGGCCGTAAACTGCGACTGGAAACTGCGCATGGGGCGAAGGCTGGCTGTGTGGGAGGGAGCGCTCTGCGACTCGAAGGGCGCATGGGGCTCGAAAGAAGCATGGGGCCTATGGGGCTCATAGGGTTTATGGGACTCATTGGGCTTATGGGACTCATGGGGCTTATTGGCCTCATGGGAGGGGGAGTTGGAGGAGGCGAGGAAGCGGCGGTCTATCTCGCCAACGAAACGGCTTCGCTGGTTGTTTTCGAACTTACCAAAGCGCATGCGGGAATGGCTCCAAGTGAGGAAGAGGCGCTGGGCAGCACGGGTGATGGCAACGTAGAACAGGCGGCGCTCCTCCTCGATATTCCCCTCCTCTACTGCCATTTCCGAGGGGAAGAGGTTTTCTTCGAGCCCCACGATGAAGACCACAGGGAACTCAAGTCCCTTGGCAGCATGAATGGTCATGAGGGTTATGGGCGACGGTCCACTCTGCTCTTCCTTGTCCTGATCGGTCAGGAGCACGACATTCTGCAGATATTCGGTCAGGAGCACTGAGCGGCCTTCCTCCTCGTTGTCAGAAACGAAGGCAGCAATGTCGTCCATGAGGGTCTGCAGGTTCTCCTGACGTTCGCGATCCTCCGGTTCGCGTCCGGCATTGATTTCTGCCACAAGTCCTGACTCGCGTAACATGCGGACAGCCAACGTGTCGGCCCGTTCTGTGGGCACCAGTTCGTGGAACGACAGTACAAACTGGGCAAAGCGCTGAAGCTTGCCCTGCGTGGGCACATTGACATCGAGACTGTATTGCGAGGGTTCGTTGATGACTTGGAAGGGAGAAACGGAATGGTCGATGGCTGCCTGATAGACACGGTCGAGGGTGGTCTTGCCGATGCCGCGACCGGGATAGTTGATGACGCGGCGCAGGGCTTCCTCGTCCTGCGGATTGACAGCCAGACGCAGGTAGGCCAAGGCATCCTTCACCTCCTTGCGCTGATAGAACGACAGGCCGCCGTAGATGCGATAGGGATAGCGGCGGCGCTTGAACTCGTCCTCGAATGCCTTGCTCTGACTGTTGGTACGATAGAGGATGGTGATTTGCCCGAAGTCGTAGCTGTCACGTGTCAGTTCCTGAATCTTACGAGCCACGATGGCAGCCTCTTCCTTGTCGCTATAGGCCTCCAGCAGCGCTATCGGCTCGCCCTCGGCCTGACGGCTGAACACGTCCTTGTATATCTGGCGACGGTTGTTGTGGATGACGCTATTGGCAGCCCCAACGATGTTCTGCGTGGAGCGATAGTTCTGCTCCAGCTTGAAGAGCTGTGCCCCCTGATAAGCCTTTTGGAAGGTGAGGATGTTGTCGATGCGAGCCCCACGGAACGAATAGATGCTCTGGGCATCGTCGCCCACGACGCTGACGCGCTGGCGATGTTCGGTCAGGAGCCAGACAATCTGATGCTGAGCATAGTTAGTGTCCTGATACTCGTCGACGAGCACGAACTGGAAACGCTCTTCGTACTTCTGACGTATATCAGGATTTTCCTTCAATAATATATAGGTATAGAGCAGAAGGTCGTCGAAGTCCATAGCATCTGCCTGACGCAGGCGTTGCTGATAGGTGGCATAGACCTCGTGAATACGCGACATACGGCTGACCTGATCGCGACGCATAAGCTGATAGTCCTGGGCGTATTGCGACGGACGGATGAGCTCGTTCTTGGCTTCGCTGATGCGATGGGCAACCACACCCGGACGATACACCTTCTCGTCGAGCCCCATCTCCTTGATGATGTTCTTGACGAGGCTTGCCGAATCCTTGTCGTCGTAGATGGAGAAGTGCGGGGTGAAGCCTATGGCAGCGCTCTCGTAGCGCAGGATGCGATAGAAGATGCTGTGGAACGTGCCCATCCACAACATGGAAGCCTCGTGCTCGCCCACCAGCCGACCAATGCGCTCGCGCATCTCACGGGCAGCCTTGTTGGTGAAGGTAAGGGCAAGAATGCTCCAAGGTTCGTAGCCCTGCTGCATGAGGTAGGCAATCTTGTAGGTGAGCACACGTGTCTTGCCAGAACCTGCTCCGGCAATGACCAGCGAAGGCGCATCGATGCACTTGACGGCTTCCCACTGGCTGGGGTTCAAGGCTTGCTGAAGACTCCCCTCCTTGTCAGGCAGGGAACTGGGGAGGGTATTATTCGTCATCAGGCTGCAGGGTTTCGAGGTCGAGGATGTGAAGTTGCAGGGCACGAACAGCCAAGCGGGTTGCGTTCACCCCAACACGTTCTCCCTCTGGGAACAAGCGGTTGACCAACTCTGCCTGGCGCTTTTCGAGGCTTTTCGTGCCGAAAGGCATTCCCTTGAGCTGGGTTATCATCTCCTTGGTGTATCCCAAGGCCAGATGACGCAGGAAACGCTCGTCGTACTCATCGATGTCGTAGTTGATGACGGCATCGCGACGGATGGTCTCGTCCATAACGGACTTTGTGAAGCGGGCTACTATCTTCTCCAGAATCGGCTGATTGAAGACCAGTTGACGCCCCTTCATCACGAGCATCACATCGTCGCGGGTCAGCAGCTCGCCAGTCTTCAGGATGATGCCGTCGGCACCAGCCTTCAGGACCTCCACCCACAGACGTTCGTTCAAAATCTCGCCCGTGAAGATGAGCACGTGACACTGGGGATATCGGGTACGCACCTGACGGCAGATGTCAACGCCCACCGTCGTGCTGCCGCCAAGGCCGAGGTCGAGCAGCAGCAGGTCGGGCTCTGCCACACGAAATAGCTTCCACACCTCGCTTTCGTTCTGTGCGGTGCCTATGACTTCGGCCTCTGGAATCTCGCTTCGGAATATCTGTTCCGTGCCTTTGAGTTCGAGTTTTACATCCTCGACGATGATAACTTTGAAGGTATCCATTATTGTGTGATTTTATTTTCGGATGGGACTTATGGGACTTATGGGTCGCGATGGGAAAGGAGGAGGGTGAAGAAGATTTCGTAGCCCTTCTCGGCAGGCTGAGCGATGAGGCGGCAACCTGGATGATTGCAATAGGTATCGTGCTCGCGCAGTATCTGTTTAGCCACCAGATAGGGGATGTGACCCGCCTCTGGGAAAAAGACGTTGGAGAGCGTTTCCTCATCATAGGAGAGAGACTCGTCCCTGAGTGTGAAACGTACGAATTCCCCTTCGGCAGAAACCAACAGGCGGAAGCTGCCGCCTTCGTGCATCATCTCGCGAAGCAGATTCTCGAACAGAATATCCAAGAGAGCTGCATCTGCCAAGACTGTAGAGCCAGCGGGGAGCATCAGCTCGTCGGAATAGTCGCATGCCACCTTCTGCTGACGGCAAAGGCGCTGGAACAGCCCTGCAACCCGCTGGCGAATATCGTCGAGCGCCAAATCCTGACGCCGGAATCCAGGTTGCGACACCTGAGCATCGGCCTGACGACACAGGAGGGAATAGACCTGATGATAGTATTTGACCAATTCTGCCAACTGGCTGATGTCGCTGTCTTGCATCTGTTCGGCAAGCAGGCGAATGCGCGAGGGATAGTACATCGACTCGTGCTTTATGGTGGACAGGCAGTTCTCAAGTATCTGGTTCTGCACGTAGAGGCGATTCTGCTCGAAATCCATTCGAGCCTGCTCGTCAGTCAGGCTTGCGATATCGTCGCTCAGACGATTCATGGGGATTACGCTCTCCTCGGCAATCTGTCGGCGATAGGTGTCGGCCCATTGTTGCATACTTGGCACTCCGACATCTGCTGTCTCATATTCAGCCAATTGCGGACGCATGCGTGCCACATCCATCAGGTGCAGAAGGTATTGCTTCAGCATGTCTATCTCGCGATGTTTCTCGACCTGAGTGCCCACAAGCAAGCGATAGGCAAAATACAGGATGACAAGCGACGTAACCAGTATAACCACCAACAGCGTATTGCTCTTGTGATGGGTATGATGCAGGCGGCGGAAATAGGTAGGCAGCTCGTTGTCGCGATGCATGAACTTGTGGAGGCGGATGAAGGCACGATTATTATAATGGTATAGCTCGAAATCGTGAAGTGCCAAGGCTGCCAACGCGACTTCGTTTCGCAAAGCCTCTATCAAGGCATAGTCGGCATCTACGTCATCGTATGCCCACATCAGCTCGGCAGCCTCGTGGTGAGACATGTCGTCGTCATACAACATGATGGGCGGCTGGTCGAGATGACTGGCATTGAGCAGGTCGATACAATGCTGTGCGTGAGAAACCGCATCGAGATATCGGCCTTCGAGGTTCGCATTATAGAGCGAGTCGTAATACGTCGCAGGCTCCATAGCGACACTTCGCTGCGTGCATAGGAACAGTATCGCGAGGAGGCGAAGGACACGTGGCAGGCGGAAGAAGAACGTGCTACCCTCGCCCACCCTGCTGCGAACGCCGAATTGGCAGCAGGAGAACAAGGCAGAAGTCTTCTTGTACTTCTCGATGATGCCCCTGCAGTTCATGAGTCCAAAGCCGAAGCCCTTTTCCTTCTGTCCGCTGCCAATCTTCGCGGCATCATAAATCTTGCTGTTGTTCAGCATCTCCACCTCTTCCTCGGTCAGTCCGCATCCTGTGTCCGAAACACGCACCTCTACGTATTCTTCGGTTTCCTCTGCCGAGAGGGTTACCGTTCCGCCCTTGGGCGTGAACTTGCGGGCATTGTCGGCCAAGGTGTTTATCATGAAGAGCGTCAGGCTTTCGTCGGCCTTGACATGGGCCGTTACAGGCTCCACCTGAAGTTTCACCTGCTTTTGGTCGAAGCTGAAATGACCTTCGGCTACAATCTGGTAGAGCTGATTGAGAGGGAAGGTTGAGATGTGCAGGTTCAACTGTCCCTGGTGCATCTGAATCCACTCGGTGAGCAAGGCATTGTAGCGTTCAATCTGGTTGACAAGCTCAATGATATATTCCCTGCGCTCAGGGCTCACAACCCCACTCTTCCGCATACGCACCACTTCGCCTCCAATGCGGTCGAGGAAGGGCACAATGGCGTGGACGAGAGAGACCTTGGCACGATTCTCGGCATTCTTCCTCTTGTTGTCTGCCACACTGCGTAGAGCCATCTGCAAACGCTCCTCCGCTTCCTCCTTCTCGTCTTCGAGTGACGCTATCTGCTCACGTGCCCATGCCTGGAAGTCGAGATAGGGCTTCCATTGTTGGTCGTTCAGCTCCTGCATGTAACTTGAGGAACGTCGCAACAAGCGCCTGCGGAAAAGCACAACCAAGAGCAGAGCCACCACAAGCAAAATGACACAAAGCAACATACGGACATACAAGCCATGCGTCTGTCGCTCAAGCTCCGCCGTGCGGTTCTCGAGTTCTATATCCTGATTCGTTGCCAGCAGCAGGTCGAGGTAGGAGTTACGGTTGTAGTCAGAAGCTTGCTTCA
Organism: Bacteroidaceae bacterium; assembly: GCA_045220575.1. Classification (GTDB taxonomy): domain Bacteria; phylum Bacteroidota; class Bacteroidia; order Bacteroidales; family Bacteroidaceae; genus Physcousia. Next base: position 26,158 of record JBGUVX010000027.1, on the reverse strand, counting down.
TGTCCATCGCGCTATAAACCAAGCTCAATTGCTGACGTATGCCGGAAATCCAGTCAGGCACAGTCAGTATGCGTTTGTCTTCTATCCATTCCTTCTCCACACTGCGCCCAACATCATCGGCATTGAAGGCAGACAGCGTATCGGGAGAGATGTCACCATAGTAGCGAAGATGGTGAAGGTTTACACAATGCAGGGCCTGAACATAGCTGTCGAGGGCACGGGCATAGTCCTGCTCCTGAAAGTAGACCTCACCCAGCGTGCGATAGGCACAAGCCGTCTGGAACAGGTCATTATAGTTCTGGAAAAGCACCAACGCATGACGGGCGAAAGCCTCAGAAAGGCTCTCCCCTTCCGTCTGCCACGTTCGATGCTGGATGAGCAGAAGGTTGTAGGCATCGGAGCGCTCGTTGCAAATCAGCGAATCGTTGGTGAGGAACATCGTAGCCATAGCCTGCAAGCTGTTGGCCTCGAAGTAACGCATCGAATCGCGCCTGCTGGTAATGTATGCACGGAACAGATAGTCGAACTCCTGCAGGGTAATGTCTCGTGCATCTCGTCCCTCCACCAGTCCGCCAGGCCCCAGCATGTAGTTGTAATACACCCACTGGGCTGTGTCGATGTGTTGTTGCAGACAGGGCAACACCTCGTCCAACTCCGAACGAGCCATATCGTTCTGCTCCTGATAGAAATAATAAGTAGAGGCAATGATATGGAATTCTGTACGAGCGTAAGTCCACAACGCTATCTCATGCGGAGTAAGAGACTGCTGCCTGCGTTCAATATCTTCGATGCGACCCTCAGCCTTACTCTTGGCTCGGAAGAAAGCTTCGCCTTGTCCTGTGCGCTGTGTCGTCTTCATCCGCATGACATCTGCACATAACAGGAGTAAAGGATTACGGCTATCGGCCTTCAGGAGGTTCAGGATGCTATCGACAGCATCGAAGTTCATCTGCTGATACTTGACAAATGCCAAGTTCAGGCGTGCTTCGTTTTGTCCGTCAGGATAGTCGGAAGAAAGTTCAAAAGCCCTTTGTGCAAGAGCGGCTGTAGAGTCGACAACCACATAGCGAAATGAATAGGCTCGGGCGTTGAGCGAGTCTACTTCCGCCCTCCCTTGTTGTACGGGTTGCGATACGCATCCTGTCAGCAGAGCAAGGAGGACGACAAGTGTAACATTCCACCTATTGTGCATTCACAATTTTTTCTATCTCGGCAAACTCGGCACCCATGTTCAGGTTGAGATAGATACGATAAAGGGGCATTGCCCAGCGTTTTGAATCTTCGGGTGCAAGTTTACGAAGTTGCTCCATGGGTTCTTTGGCTTCGCGGTAAAGTTCCAACAAGGTTTGACGATCCTTACGGCATTTGGGATCACGAACATCGTTGCAAGCTGTCTCAGCAAAGATGACAGCCTTGTTCAGGTAGGCAATACCTTTATTATAATGGGCATCAGCCATATTGGGGTCGTCCTTCAGCGCTTCGTTGGCTGTACGGATGGTTTCGTCATACTCCTTGCGAGCCAAATATACCTGACTCTCGCCGTACCAGTAGATGGAACGGTTACCTACCTGCTGTAACATGGTATCGCACAGAGCAATCCCTTCGTCGTAGCGTTGCTGTTGCATGTAGGCATCCATCAGGTGGAGGAAGAAGTAGTCGTGAGCCGGATATAACCTTGCACCCAACTGTAGGTTCTCAAACCAGAGCGAATCCTGTTTAAGAACTTCGTAGCAGCGCACCTTGTACTCTTGCAGAGAGGTTCGCACCTCACCTTCAGTTCCCCCAATGGCATCGTCGATGTGTACCAATGCAAGTGCCGGCTGATTGGCATTGTATGCAGCAATCGTAGCCCAATATGCGACGTGCGGCAACAGAGTGTCGCCCTTTATGTTGGGATAATCTTCGAAAATGGGATGACGGGCCGTTTTCAGATAAACATCGAAATAGGGAAACGCATCGGCATGTTTGTCACGCTTCATCAGGAACTTACCGCCATTCAGCAAGTTCGTACGATAGGCCTTCATTATATCTCGGCCTTTGCTGCGATACTTGTACTTGACGACTCCCTGCTCGTTGGGGATGCTTTCCACGCTGTCGCACAGCAACAGGTATTCGTGCATACGCAGAATCGTAGAAAAGAACTTTACGGTATCGTAGGCCTGCTTGAGATATAGCTTCATGTTCTCGGCATCATTCTGACTGCGTTGCAGTTCCTCACCCATGTAATAAATCTCAGCACGCTTGTCGTTAGTCACGTCCTCGCGATTAACAACAGCCATAAGGTTCTTTTCTGCATTAGGCTGGTTCTTGCCATTCTTGATGGCAGCCTTTGCTTCACTGAGCAGGTTCTTCACCTTGACAGGTTTGTCTTCGGCACGACAGGCAAACGGAAGACAGAGTAACAAAACAAATAGGATGTGTTTCATAAGTAGAAAAGATTGCCACTCCGGGCCTTATCGTCCAGAGTGGCAATGAATATTAGACAATTATTTAAGATACTGCTCCATCTCTTCAGCCTTGGCCTTTTCGCCCAAGTTGACGTAGATGGTCTTGAGCTGACCAGCCCAAAGGGAGGTCTCGTTAGGAGCCTTTTCGCGACAAGCCTCGAAGTAGACAATCGCATCGCGATAAATACTCTTCACCAGCTTTTCCTCTGCTGCATTCAACTCGGCCTGAGTCTTGAACTTCTTGCCGTCAATTTTGTTGAAGTAGTTATCAGCAGCCTGACGATAAAGACACATACCGCACATGTTATAACCCTCTGTAAATTCAGGGTCTGCATCGATTGTCTTCTTGAAGTACTCAAGGGCTTCCTCGAACTTGCTGGCAGCGAAGAGGCTGTGTCCTTTACCATAGTTACCCATCTTGTCTTCAGGATTCCTGGCCAGAATCTTGTCAGCGAAAGCACTCATGGCGTCGTTGCCTTTCTTGCTGTAATAGGCAAGGAGGTTCTGGACAGCCACTTCTGCATTTGCACTTTTAGGTTCTTTTTCAATTACCTCTTCCAGAGCTGCAATCCACTTAGCTGTGTCGCCCTGCTGAAGATACATCTGTGGACGGCTATCCAACACGAACTTGTGGCTCTGCTCATCATCGTAGCGAGCTGCGATGTCGTAGAACTTCTCGGCTAAGTCGTACTTCTTGGCATTGAAGGACAGCAGATAGATGTTGAAGCCCAGATTCTCATAAGAGGGGTCAGGAGTGGCATTCTTGATTTCTGGGCAAACAGCTGCAAAGCGGTTGGGATAAGCCATATAGTCCTCAAGAGCCTTAGCGGCATTCTCTATGTCCTTCATCAACACGTAGAAGTAAGAGCGGTAACCCATATAAGTGGACATCGTCATAACATTGGCGGCCTCCAGCTTGGCTTGCTTAGCCTGAACTTCGTCGCTCTTCTTGTGATACTTGATGATATTCTCCATTCCATCTGTCACAGTCAGGATGGATTGACAGCACTCTACGGTGTCGAAGGGTTCCTTGTTGAACTTCACAAGGTTGTAGTTCATCAGGTGATTGGCAATCATCTTCCTTGTCATCCAAGACTCGTAGAGTTGCTTCTCAGGCACGTTTCCACTGCTTAGTGCTGTGTTCAGCAAGACTTCGCCCTCTCTGAATTTATCCATTGCCGAAAGCGTATCTTCGTGAGTTCTGGCTTTCTTTGTATATGGGTCTGGAACCAGCAAGGCCGAGCCTGCATCGAAGAGTTTCTTGGCTTTAGCCACTTCGTCCTTAGCCTTCTTTTCTGCGGCCTTTTGTGCAGCAGCGGCAGCCTTTGCTGCAGCTTTCTCTTCAGGAGTCTGTGCGAATGCCGAGCAAACGATGGTCAGCATCATCATTGATAATAAAATCTTCTTCATTGTTCTTCGTATTAAAGGTTAATCCATATTTACTTTATTCATTGTCCACCTTCAGCTTCCCCTGAGGGAGCCCACCTCCCCGCAGGGAAGATGGGAAGAAGGCTCTTTACCTATTTGACAATTTTAGCGTTCATTAGTTTAGTTTATTCCATACCGGGAAGCTCAGGAGCTGCCAAAGGTGCGGTTTCAGCTTCTTCCTCGCGATCTACCACACATACGTTGCTAATAACATCGTTGCGCTTGGCAATGTCGATGAGCTTAACACCCTGAGCAACACGGCCCGTCTGACGAATGTCGGAAGCATGCATGCGGATGGTGACGCCTGACTTATTGATAATCATCAGGTCATTGTCGTCGTTCACCACACGAATGGTTACCAACTTACCTGTCTTCTCCGTAATGTCGATGGTCTTCACGCCCTTGGCACGACGGCTGGTCTTGCGGTAGATGTCGTTACCCTCCTCATCGGTCAGGGCACTACGCTTGCCGTAGCCGTTTTCGCTGACTACCACAATGGTGTCGTTCTGCGGGTCGTTGACAGCAACCATACCTACTACCTCATCACCGTCGCCGTCCAGTATCATACTCTGTACACCTGTTGCCACACGGCCCATAGTGCGCACCTGATCCTCATTGAATCGGATGGCACGTCCATTACGGTTGGCAATCACGATTTCGTCGCTGCCGTTGGTCAACTGTACGCTAACAACACGGTCGTCATCGTTGATATTGATGGCACGAACACCCATTGTACGTGGACGGCTGTAATCCGTCAGACACGTCTTCTTGATGATGCCTTGCTTGGTGCAGAAGATGACGAAGTGGCTGGCACAGAATTCTGGATCAGCAAGTTTGCGGATGCAGAGACATGCATTCACCTTATCGTCTGGCTCAATGTTGAGCATATTCTGTATGGCACGACCTTTCTGTGCGCGAGTGCCTTCTGGCAGTTCGTAAACACGCAGCCAGTAGCAGCGTCCCTTCTGGGTGAAGAAGAGCATGGTGTTGTGCATCGTGGCAGGATGGATGTACTCGATGAAGTCGTTGTCGCGAGTGCTCGAACCCTTGTATCCTACGCCTCCACGTGTCTGGGCACGGAACTCAGCCAATGGTGTGCGCTTGATATAGCCCATGTGCGAAAGGGTGATTACCACCTCGTCGTCGGCATAGAAGTCCTCGGCATTGAACTCGCTGGCAGCGGGCTTAATCTCTGTACGACGCTCGTCGCCAAACTTGTCGCGGACCTCGATGAGTTCGTCTTTCATTACCTGACGGCACAGGTTGTCGTCGCTCAGAATCTGATTGTAATACTTAATCTTCTCCTGCAACTCGTCATATTCGCCGTGCAATTTCTCCTGTTGCAGGCCTGTGAGCTGTGCCAGACGCATGTCAACGATGGCTTTTGCCTGCACGTCGTCGAGTTCGAAGCGCTGCATCAAGTTCTGACGGGCCTCTTCGGGTGTCTTGCTGGCCTTGATGATGTGAACCACCTCGTCGATATTATCTGAAGCGATAATCAAGCCTTCCAGGATATGGGCACGTTCCTCAGCCTTACGCAGGTCGTACTTGGTGCGGCGGATAACCACATCGTGACGATGTTCTACGAAGTTGGCAATACAGTCTCTGAGGGTTAACAGTTTGGGACGACCCTTTACAAGGGCGATGGCGTTGACTGAGAACGAGGTCTGCAGGGGCGTCATCTTGAACAGTTTATTCATCACGACCTGAGCGTTGGCGTCGCGCTTCACATCGACTACGATACGCATTCCCTCGCGGTCCGATTCGTCGTTTACGTTCGAGATGCCCTCCAACTTCTTATCGTTTGCCAGTTGGGCGATGTACTTAATCATCTCAGCACGATTCACCCCATAGGGTATCTCCGTGAAGACGATAGTATCGTGAGTCTCGCCACTTTCGATTTCACCCTTGGCACGCATGATGATGCGGCCTCGGCCTGTCTCATAAGCGTCCTTGATGCCCTGCATGCCCATGATGTAGGCGCCTGTTGGGAAGTCGGGGCCCTTCACCCACTCCATCAGTTGCATGCTGTCGAGCTCTGGGTTGTCGATGAAGGCAATCGAGGCGTTCAGCACTTCGGTGAGGTTATGGGTGGGGATGTTGGTAGCCATACCTACGGCAATACCCGTAGCACCATTCACCAGCAGGTTGGGTATCTTGGTGGGCATCACGGTGGGTTCCTTCAGTGTATCGTCGAAGTTATTCACCATGTCAACGGTCTCCTTGTCCAATTCGTCCATCATGGCCTCGCCCATCAGGGTCAGGCGGCTTTCGGTGTAACGCATGGCTGCAGCGCTGTCGCCGTCGATTGAACCAAAGTTACCTTGACCGTCTACCAGCGTATAGCGCATGTTCCACTCCTGTGCCATACGCACCAGAGCCCCGTAAACTGAACTGTCGCCGTGAGGGTGATACTTACCAAGCACCTCACCCACGATACGGGCAGACTTCTTGTAGGGCTGGTTGTGGACGTTGTTCAGCCCCTTCATACCATAGAGAATGCGACGGTGAACGGGCTTGAAGCCGTCGCGCACATCGGGCAAAGCACGAGCTACAATGACACTCATGGAGTAGTCGATGTAGCTCTTCCGCATTTCATGCTCGATGTCTACTTTAATGATTCTGTCTTCTGCGTCTTGCATACTTATATATATTATATGTTGATGAGTTACGGATTACGAAACTCTGCAAAGGTACAAAAAAAACACGAAATATGAATTACGAATCGAGTTTTTTGCCCTTAAACTATGTTAAAAACGCATCAAGGGGCCGTTTCGACTACCTGTCGATACAGCCCCCTCAACGCGCTCAGATTCAATTTCTGTAGCCTTTACGGCAGTTTTGTCTAATAAGGCACCATGATTTTACGCAACAAAGCGGTGCATCCCTCCAGTACATCGCGCCACGTTGTTTCAAAGTCGCCCGTATACCAAGGGTCGGCCACCTCGCCCGGTCGCTCAGTAAAGTCCATCAGCCTATGGATTTTCCCTTCTGGGTCGCCTCCGCAAATGCGGTTCATGTTCCGTATATTCCAGCCGTCCATGCCTATCAGGAGGTCGAATCGGTCGTAGTCCTGACGAGTCATCTGGCGTGCTGTCTTCCCCTTACAGCCGATGCCGTGCTCTGCCAGTTTCCTGCGGGCTGGCGGATACACCTCATTGCCAAGTTCCTCTGTTGACGTTGCAGCCGACTCTATATAGAACTCCGCCTCGCGGCCTGCCTGTTTCACAAGATGCTTCATTACGAACTCAGCCATCGGGCTACGACAGATGTTCCCGTGGCACACAAACAATATCCTTGTCTTTTCCATAGCTGCAAAGTTACGAAATAATATGGACAATCCAGGCATAAGGCATGTTGTTTTTTCCGTTGTCGCTATACGGGCTGCGAGTTATAGTATGAAAGGGAACGAGTTGACACGTAAACTCAAGGGAGTTGACACGTAAACTCGAAGGAGATGACACGTAGGCTCAAAAGGGATGACACGTCAAATCAAAGGGAATGACACGAAACGGCAGGCCTTGTTTCGAATTGTCTCAGGCACAGGAATAGCCATAATATCGAAGAAAGTGATACAAAAATCAACATAAATTTGGCATTCCGCCTGCTTTTTCGTACCTTCGCAAGGAATTTTTGTAAAAAGAACAAGAAAATGAAAATAGGATTCGACAACGAGAAGTACCTGAAGATACAGAGTGAGCACATCAAAGAACGCATTGCCCAATTCGACGGAAAACTATATCTGGAGTTGGGCGGAAAGTTGTTCGACGACCATCATGCTTCGCGCGTGCTGCCTGGCTTCAAGCCCGACTCGAAGCTACGAATGTTCGGTCAGCTTAGGGATCAGTTGGAGATTATAATCGTTATCAGCGCAGAGGATATCGAGAAGAACAAGGTTCGTGCAGACCTCGGCATCACCTACGACGAGGATGTACTGCGCCTTCGCGACGAGTTTATGCAGCGCCAGTTTATGGTGGGCAGCGTGGTGATTACGCACTATAGCGGCCAGCATGCAGCCGACCAGTTCCGCCACCGTCTGGAGCGCATGGGCATAAAGTCGTACGTACATTATATTATAGACGGCTATCCCCACAACGTGGACCTCATAGCCAGCGACGAAGGGTTTGGAAAGAACGACTTCGTGGAGACCACACGTCCGCTGGTCATCGTCACAGCCCCAGGTCCGGGCAGCGGAAAGATGGCTACCTGTCTTAGCCAGCTCTACAACGAGAACAAGCGTGGAATACGTGCCGGATATGCCAAGTTCGAGACATTCCCCGTATGGAACCTGCCCCTGAAGCACCCTGTGAACATTGCCTACGAGGCCGCTACTGCCGACCTGAATGACGTGAACATGATAGACCCCTTCCATTTGGAAGCCTACGGAAAGACGGCAGTCAACTACAACCGCGACATAGAAATCTTCCCTGTCCTGAACGCCCTATTCGAAGGCATCTACGGCGAGAACCCTTACAAGTCGCCCACAGACATGGGCGTGAACATGGTTGGTTTCTGCATCTCCGACGATGAAGCCTGCAGCGAGGCCTCGAAACAAGAAATCATCCGACGCTACTATGCAGCCACCAACAAACTGGCAGAGGGGACAGACAACGACAAGGAAGTGGGCAAGATACGACTGCTCTTCAACCAAGCGAAGATTACAACGGCCTATCGCCGAGTAACTACTGCCGCCTACGAACGGAAGCTGGAAACAGGACACTCCTCATCTGCCATAGAGCTGGAGGACGGGACAATCATCACGGCAAAGTCGTCGCCCCTGCTGGGTTGTAGCGCAGCCCTGTTGCTGAACGCCACAAAACATTTGGCAGAGATTGACCATGAGCTGAAACTCATTCCGCAGAGCATCATCGAGCCCGTGCAGAAAACTAAGACTGCATATCTGGGCGCCCTGAATCCGCGCCTGCACACCGACGAGGTGCTGGTCGCACTCTCCGTACTATCCACCCACGACGAAAACTGCCAGAAAGCATTGGAACAGCTGCCCAAGCTGCGCAACTGCCAAGTACACTCGACCGTGCTCCTGAGCGAGGTGGACCGCAAGATATTCAAGAAACTGGGATGCGGACTGACCTGCGACCCAGTGAAAAAGAAATAAGGAGCAGGCATTTTGTCGCTCCACATTGGGAGAAACGAGAAAAGAAATATAATGACAGATATCATGAATACTATTAAAACATTTTTAATCCTTGCAGCGACCATCATGGCATCCTGTACGACAAAACAAGACGAGAAGCTGATTACACGCAGCAACATACAGTTGGAGAGCGACCAGATGACACCAGAAGCCCTGTGGGCAATGGGCAGGATTGGTTCATATAGTGTTAGCCCTGATGGCAAGCAAGTGGCTTATCAAGTAAGCTACTACAGCGTAGAAGAGAACCGCAGTAACACCATTCTCTATACAACAGCCCTTTCAGCCTCCGAAGAAGAAGGGAGCACCACCACTCGCGAAAAGCAGGAAAGCACCCAACTCGGCTTGGGTAGCGACCCGGTTTGGCTTTCCAACGAAAAACTGGCCTTTGCCTGCAAGGGTGAGGTATGGACCATGAATGCCAACGGAAAAGGACGTAAGCAACTGACCAACACAGACGGACAGGTAGAAGGATTCCTGTTCTCACCTGACCAAAAGCGCATTATACTCATCAAGCAAGTACCCTATCACGACATCATTAAGGAGAATCCCAGCGACCTGCCAAAGGCTACGGGCCGACTCGTTACAGACCTCATGTATCGCCATTGGGACCACTACGTTGAGTCGATTCCCCACCCCTTCGTGCTCGATTTGGAGACTGGCGAGGAGTTCGACATCCTCGAAGGAATGCCTTTCGAGTGTCCAATGGAGCCTTTTGGCGGCATAGAGCAACTGGCATGGAGCACCGACTCACGCAAGATTGCATATACCTGTCGCACAAAGACGGGACTTGAGATGAGCATCTCTACTGACAGCGATATCTTCCTCTTTGACCTCGATGCAGAAGAAGGTACAATTGACCGCAATATGAATCTCTGCAAAGAAGGCGTGGACTTGCCAGAATCCAATCCCACTAAGACACTAAAAGACCAGCCCATCAACCACATGGAGGAAGACATGCAGGTTGGTTACGACCAGAATCCCAAGTTCTCGCCCGATGGCAAGTATCTGGCATGGACCAGCATGGAGCGCGACGGCTACGAGGCCGACCGTTTGCGCCTCTGTGTCTATGAGCTGGAAACTGGAAAGAAGCAGTATGTAACAGAGTGTTTCGGCTCTAATGTGGACGATTTTGTATGGAGTGAGGACAGCAAGACTATCTACTTCCTGGGTGTATGGCACGCGACAGAAAACCTGTATCGCACAGACCTCGAAGGTAACGTCAAGCAACTCAGCAACTATCAGGCCGACTTTGGCTCACTACAGTTCGTAGCCCCACTATCGTCCCTCCAAAAGGGAAGTCAGGATGGAACTACCGCAGCCACCTCCCAAGGAAGCCCAGAAGGGGCTCTTCTCCTGCTGGAGCGCCACGACTACATGCATCCTGCCGACCTCTATCTGGCAACTGTGCTCGGCGATTCTATCGTCGAGTTATCTCAGGTTACTCATGAGAACGACCACATCCTCAGCCAAATAGCAGCCGGCACCAGTGAAGCCCGCTGGATAAAGACCACGACTGGCGAGGATATGCTTTACTGGATAATCAAGCCCCCACATTTCAACCCATCAAAGAAGTACCCCACCTTGCTCTTCTGCGAAGGTGGTCCGCAGAGCCCAGTCAGTCAGTTCTGGTCATACCGCTGGAACTTTATGATAATGGCAGCCCAAGGCTATGTCATCATCGCTCCTAACCGTCACGGCCTGCCCGGCTTCGGTTTGGAATGGCAGGAAGAAATCTCAGGCGACTGGACAGGACAATGCATGCAGGACTATCTGGCAGCCATCGACGATGCTTGCGACAGCCTGCCCTACGTGGATAGGGAGCGTCTGGGAGCCGTAGGTGCCTCGTTTGGAGGTTTCTCTGTATACTATTTGGCAGGCCACCACGAAGGCCGCTTCAAATGTTTCATTGCACACGACGGCGCCTTCAATCTCGAAGCTATGTACACAGAGACGGAAGAAAACTGGTTCAGCAACTGGGAGTACGACGATGCCTACTGGAATAAAGACCAGACAGCTCGCGCCCGTAAGACATACGAGAACTCCCCGCATCGCTTTGTAGACAAATGGGATACTCCCATCCTATGCATTCACGGCGAGAAAGACTATCGCATCAACGCCACTCAGGGCATGAGCGCCTTCAATGCAGCTCGGATGCGTGGAATCGAGGCACAGTTGCTCATCTTCCCTGACGAGAACCACTGGGTGCTGAAGCCTCAGAACGGCATCCTATGGCAGCGCACCTACTTCAACTGGCTCGACCGCTGGCTAAAAAAGAATTGATAATAAATAATTGATAACTGATAATTATGTCTGAAACAATTGCAAAGAAAATGAACGACAGCGCGGCAATGCGCTGGACAGTACTGGTGCTGATTGCCTCGACTATGTTCTTCGGATATATGTTCGTTGACGTGATGAGTCCCATTCAAGCGCTGGTTGAGAGTGAACGCGGTTGGACGCCCGATATCTTCGGCACCTATGCCGCATCGGAGTACATCCTTAATGTATTTGGTTTCCTGATTCTGGCAGGCATCATCCTCGACAAGATGGGGGTACGCTTTACAGGCGTACTGTCGGCCTCGATGATGTTCATCGGAGCTACCATCAAGTACATCGGCATTACCGAATGGTTCCAAGGAACAGGGATGGCCGAATGGTTGAACTCATGGTGGGTAAGTCTGCCTGCGAGTGCAAAGATGGCCTCATTAGGCTTCATGATTTTCGGGTGTGGCTGTGAAATGGCAGGTACGACTGTATCGAAAGCCATTGCCAAATGGTTCAAGGGCAAGGAGATGGCGCTGGCTATGGGTCTGGAGATGGCAATTGCCCGTGTAGGAGTGTTCGCCATTTTCTCCATATCCCCCATCATTGCGGCAAAAATGGGCAGTGTGGTAGCTCCCGTTGGCTTCTGCACCGTATTGTTGCTCATCGGACTGATTACTTTCTCCGTATTTACCATCTTTGACCGCAAGTTCGACCGCGAGTTGGGCATAACAGATGTCGAGCACGATGCCGAGGAAGAGTTCAAGTTCTCCGACATCCTGCAAATATTCTCCTCTCAGGTATTCTGGATTGTGGCTCTGCTGTGCGTGCTGTACTATTCGGCCATCTTCCCATTCCAGCGCTACGGGGCAAACATGCTTCAGTGTAACCTCGACGGCATAACCCCTGAGGCCGCTGCCAATATCTTCCGATGGTTCCCCATTGGTGCTGCTGCCATCACGCCGTTTCTTGGCAACTTCCTTGACCGCAAGGGTAAGGGTGCGACAATGCTCATAGGCGGCTCTCTGCTGCTCATCTGCTGCCACCTCATCTTCGCCTTCGTGCTGCCCGAGACCAAAAGTCCCGTACTAGCTTACAGCACCATCGTCCTGCTGGGCATCAGCTTCGCTTTAGTGCCTGCAGCCTTGTGGCCCAGTGTTCCCAAGATTATCGACGAGAAGGTGTTAGGTTCGGCCTATTGCCTAATTTTCTGGGTGCAGAACATTGGTTTGTGTTTCGTGCCCAAGATTATCGGCAACTTACTGGCCTCAACCAATGCTGACAACCCAGCCGTTATTGCCGCGAAGGAGGCCGGTGCCGATTTTATCCCTTATAACTATACCGTTCCCTTGGTCGTATTTGCAGGTTTTGGTGTGCTGGCCCTTATTTTTGCCCTCTACCTGAAAGCTCTTGACCGTCGCAAACAATACGGTCTCGAACTGCCGAACATCAAGGAGTAAAGAAGCGGCTGCATGAAGGCAGGAGAATGGATGCAGGGCATACCTTACGAGGTTGCCTTTTGGAACAATACATATCGTTGGCATTCTGCTTTCGAGGGTCTGATGAACTGGTCGCATCTGGGCAGCGTCATCAGCCTCGAAGGCTTTGATGCTAACGGGTATCTCTCCACCATTCCATCACCTTGTGTCTATGATGTGGGGGCAGGACTGAGTTTCGCCCCCGGAAATTTTGTAGAGGCAGACGGGAAACGTCGTCCACTCGACATTCACTATGTTGACCCATTGGCTTCGTATTTCAATCGTATTGCCCGTCGTCATCATCGTCCTGTTCCGTCCGTCGAGTTCGGTATGATGGAACACCTCTCTTCCTGCTGTCCCAAGGATTGTGCCGACCTCGTCATCATACAGAATGCCCTGGACCATGCAGCCCAGCCGTTGACTGGCATCTATGAGGCACTTGCCGTATTGCGCACAGGTGGGATTCTCTATCTGAACCACCACCCCAACGAAGCCGAGGTTGAACATTATCGTGGTTTCCACCAATGGAACATCATGGAGGAGAATGGGAGCCTGATTATCTGGAACCGCCAGCAGCGCCACAACGTCAGCCAGTTGCTTGAAAGTTTTGCCGAAGTACAGACTCAGCGTGTGGCTGGGCATGTGATTGCCCTCGTCCGTAAGACGGCAGACGTGCCTTCGGCTTTGCTTTCCGACAAGGATTCAGTCCCCCTGCTCACCAGTCGCCTCACAGGTTCTGATGGTAAAATCCGCCTCTCTGACGGCCTACGCCCCGTTCTATCCTATTGGTACTGGAATGCCATTCAGCTCGTGGCTCAATCCTTCTCCTTGCGACACCGCATGTTCCTCAAGCGCCTCCTCCGTCGCTAACCACACGTCGCAAGCCCTTCCGCGTTAGTAATCCATCAGCTGAAGGAATAGTATTCCTACACCAGACGCGATAGTAATCCTACACGGGAAAGATAGCTTCCTTGTCACAGGAACGACACAAAACAAAAAAGAGTGAATCGCGAGGTTCACTCTTTTGCTTTGAGCCGAATGGCGGACTCGAACCGCCGACCCACGCATTACGAATGCGTTGCTCTACCAACTGAGCCAATTCGGCCTTTTCTTCGAAAGCTCCAGATTATCGTCACGACTCAGCATATTCAAAACAAACTTTGCTTCTGCTCTCGCTGCTCCGATAATTCGGCAATCTTCTTTCGAAATCGGATGCAAAGGTACAAATAAGATTTGAAACGGCCAAATCTTTACCTGTATTTCTTTGAACCAAGAATCAGACGATACGGTTGTTCTCAGGGAAGACTACACGAGGGGTAAACGATTTGGCCTCCTCGAAGTCCATCGTGGCATAAGACATGATGATGACCGTATCGCCAACCTGCACCTTACGCGCAGCAGCTCCGTTGAGGCAGATACAACCCGACCCGCGCTTTCCCTTAATAATATAGGTATCGAAGCGCTCGCCGTTGTTATTGTTTACAATATACACACGTTCTCCTGCAATGAGATCTGCGGCGTCCATCAGGTCCTCGTCGATGGTGATGCTGCCCATGTAGTTGAGGTTAGCCTCCGTGACACGGACGCAATGCAACTTCGATTTCAATACTTCTATCGTCATCTCTCTCAACCTTTATATCGAATGTGGTCAATCAAACGAATGGGCTGGCTGCCGCAGAACACCGTGATGCAGCCCACTATGTCATCACTATCGCCCCATATATTGACATCGGCTAACGTACGTCCGTCAACAATACTATAGTATTGCACTTCGAGCCCAGGCACGGCATTGATGTCGGAAACCACACGATCGTGGACTTCCTGTACAGACATTTCCCCCATCCAATCGCGGCTCTGACGCAAGGTTTGATAAATGTGGTTAGCCGTCTGCCGCTCTGCCTCCGTAAGCAGCGTATTTCGGCTACTCTTAGCCAATCCGCCCTCCTCGCGAACGACAGGACAAGGTACGATTTGCAGGCGGAAGCCCAAATCCTCAACCATACGGCGAATGACGGCTATCTGCTGGAAATCCTTTTCACCGAAATAGGCGCGGTCAGGCTCCACAAATGCAAACAGCTTCGACACAATCTGGCAGACACCATTAAAATGACCTGGGCGGAAAGCGCCCTCCATAACACTGTCCGTCGGCGGGTAGCTAAACTTACGAGTATCGGGTTCTGGGTATATTTCCTCTACAGAAGGAGCAAAGGCGATGGTGGCACCACACTGTTCAAGCAGAGCACAATCGGCTTCCAGCGTACGCGGATATTTTGCCAAGTCGGTTTTATCGTTGAATTGGGTGGGGTTAAGGAAAATGCTGACCACCGTAACATCATTCTCCGACACACTGTGGCGAACCAGTGACGCATGACCCTCGTGCAAAGCCCCCATCGTAGGCACAAGGCCCACTGTCTGACCCGCCTTGCGAACCATATCAAGTTCTGCACGCAATGCGGCAATCGATGTAATTCGTTTCATCTTCTATGAAAATCTTCGTTTTTGGGCTACAAAGATAGTGCAAATAGACATAATAATGAAAAAAAAGCCCCAATAAATCCATAAAAAACGTGAAATAAGCCCTGAAATGAGAATAATGTCGTGTTTTTTTATTAACTTTGCACCGCGTTTTAATATACACACGAGATGAAAACGGAGAAGATTTTGTTCATTACCCAAGAAATTAACCCATACGTGCCCGAATCGGAACTCACGAAATTAGGGCACAACATCCCCATGACAGCCATCGATGACAATCGTGAGATAAGGGTTTTCATGCCCAAATGGGGAAACATCAACGAACGCAGGAACCAGCTTCATCCCGTACAACGCATCTCGGGTATGAACCTTATTGTCGATGACACTGACTATCAGCTCATCATCAAGGTCGCCACGATTATGGGCACTCGCATGCAAGTTTACTTCATCGACGATGACGATTTCTTTGGAAAACGCTTGGCAGAGCTTGACCGCGAAGGCAAGGAATACACAGACAACTACACCCGTTCCGTCTTCTTCGGACGCAGTGTATTGGAAACAGTCAAGAAGTTGCGCTGGACACCCGAAGTGGTTCATTGTCAGGGATGGACGTCTGCCTTCACCCCACTCTACCTGAAAACAGCATACTCCGAAGAACCCTGTTTCCGCGACTGCAAGGTAGTTTACACGGTAACTGACAACAACATAACCCTTAACTCGGGCGATGATATAGGCAACATACTAACCTACCGCAATGCCGACAGCAGCTGCATTGAGGAATTCGGCTCATCGCTAACCCCGATTGAGCTGCACAAACTGGCTATCAAGTATTCGGATGCCGTAACTTTCTATACAAAAGAGACCAATGAAGAGCTGGTGAAATACGCAACGGAACTGGGCAAGCCCATTTTGGAAGAGAAAGTATGCGACGAGAATAAGTACCTGACGTTTTTCGATAAGGTATGGAGCAACGGGATTAAACCGAAAACCGAAGACTGATCCCCATGCGCAACCTATCATACAAAGGAACGATGCTGGGCCTGGCCATGCTGACTATTGCGGCATGCGATGACAACACAGGCAGTTTGGGCATCTACCCTGTGACCGATGGCATCAGCAATTCAACAGCCATCTACGATATTCTGACGCAATCGCTGAAGATGGACTCTGTGGTTGCCAACAGTTCCACCAACTATCTGGGTTGCATCAACGACCCTGAAACTGGAAAAGATATTTCAGCCGACTTCGCCGCACAATTCTATTCACTCGAAGGCTATCAGTTCCCAGACAAAACGCTTATGATTGGCGACGATGCCGAGGGAAAGTACAAACACGGAATCATTCAATGCGACTCATGCGAGGTGCGTCTGTATTTCGAGGAATATTACGGCGACGACAACAACCCAATGAAGCTCGAAGTCTATGAACTTTCCAGCGACAGCAAGAGAATCATGAACGAGGACTCGGTTTACTACACCGACATAGACCTCACTCAATTCTTGCCCGACGGCGCAAAGCCTCTGGCTTCACGTGTTTTCACTCCGCGAGACTACAATTTGGAAAGCGCCACTCTGGAAAGTAGTACATACAGCAAGCATATTCGCGTTGCCTTGCCAGTATCCTTTGGTCAAAAGATTATGGAGAAATACTACGAGAATCCTGACTCAAACTTTGTAGATGCCTACCATTTCATCCGCAAGGTGTTTCCAGGTTTCTATTTCAAGACCAGCGGCGGAAAGGGCACAATGTTATCCGTCCGCGTTGGCACCATTGACTTATATTACCGTATTGGCGACGTATACTACGAAGATTCTGTATATAACGCCATGACACGCTTTGCAGCCACGCCCGAAGTAATTCAGAGCACACACTTCGACAATGAAAACCTGAGTTCTTTAATAGCCGACAACACGTGTACCTATTTGAAGACGCCTGCTGGCATCTGCACCGAAATGACATTGCCCATCGACCAAGTGTTTAGCGGCAAGCATGCATCTGACAGCCTCAGCATGGCAAGCATCACCCTAACCCGTTACAACAAGGACCAAAACAATTACCAATTGGGCACACCAAGCGAACTGCTCATGGTTAGAAAGAAGGATATGTATCGTTTCTTCCTTGACCACAAGGTAGCCGATGGACGCACAAGTTTCACGACCTCATTCTCCAGCACCGACAACAGCTACACCTTTACCAACATCTGCCGTCTGATTTCGTATTGTAAGCACGAGAAGACAGATGCCATGCAGAAAGCCAACGAAGAACGCAAGAAAGCGGGACTAAATGAATATTCTGTTGCAGAATGGGATACTGAGTGGCAGACCCAAAACCCCGACTGGGACAAAGTGGTAATCATCCCCGTTGTCACCAGCAACGCCACCATTCAAACCAGTGGAGCCAGCATGCAGACACAGGTAAGCGTTACCCATGACTTAGCCTTAAACAGCATCAAGTTAGTGGGCGGAAGCACCAAGATAAAGATGCAAGTCGTGTACAGCAAGTTCTACCACGAATAGTATGAAAAAACGCGAGCTTTACGACAAAGTTCTCAAGTATTTCCAAGATGCGATGCCGGAAGCAGAAACAGAACTGCATTTCGAGAACAACTTTCAACTGTTAGTGGCAGTAATGCTCAGCGCCCAATGTACAGACAAAAGGGTGAACCTCGTAACCCCTCGTTTATTTGCAGATTATCCCAATGCCGAGGCAATGGCACAAGCCACACCCGAAATCATCTACGAATACATCCGGTCGGTCTCATATCCCAACAGCAAAGCCCAGCATCTGGTAGATACTGCAAAAATATTATATACTGATTATCAGGGAGAAGTTCCAGAAACATTAGAGCAACTATTAAAGTTACCAGGAGTAGGCCGAAAGACCGCGAACGTGGTGCAAAGTGTTGCCTTTAGCAAAGCCGCAATGGCAGTAGACACCCATGTTTTCCGTGTCAGCCACCGCATTGGCTTAGTCTCTCAAAGTGCCACTACGCCTTTGGCTGTCGAGCGTGAGTTAGTGCGCAACATTCCCGAACATCTCATCCCCAAAGCCCACCACTGGCTCATTCTACACGGACGTTATATTTGTCAAGCACGTAAGCCCAAATGTGAAACGTGTGGTTTGTTGGGCATTTGCCAAAGAAAAATCGGCAATCGATAATTGGGTATTTA
This sequence comes from Bacteroidaceae bacterium, assembly GCA_045220575.1. GTDB lineage: Bacteria > Bacteroidota > Bacteroidia > Bacteroidales > Bacteroidaceae > Physcousia. Next base: position 7,743 of record JBGUVX010000027.1, on the reverse strand, counting down.
ATAAATATTTTGTATCTTTGCCGTGTGATACATTATTCATCTTTAAATAACAAACAACTATGACCATTAAAGATTACAAGTTTGCCGGTAAAAAGGCTATTGTACGTGTTGATTTTAATGTGCCCCTGGATGGCAATGGTAACATCACCGACGACACCCGTATCCGCGGTGCCCTGCCCACCCTAAAGCACATCCTGAACGAAGGTGGTGCTGTCATCATCATGTCTCACATGGGTAAGCCCAAAGGCAAGGTTGATATGAAGAAATCTCTAAGCCAGATTAAAGACGCTGTAGCTAAGGCTTTAGGAGTTCCCGTTGCTTTTGCTCCAGACTGTGCCAAGGCTCAGGAGGCTGCCGCTGCTCTGAAGATGGGCGAGGCTCTGCTATTGGAGAACCTGCGTTTCTACCCCGAAGAGGAAGGTAAGCCTGTAGGTTTAGAGAAAGGAACCCCCGAATACGACGAAGCAAAGAAGGCTCTGAAAGGTACTCAGAAAGAGTTTGCCAAGACACTGGCCAGCTATGCCGACTGCTATGTCATGGACGCCTTTGGTACTGCTCATCGCAAGCATGCTTCTACCGCTGTCATCGCTGATTACTTTGATGCAGACAACAAGATGCTTGGCTTCCTGATGGAGAAGGAAGTACAGGCTGTTGATAATGTGCTCAACAACATCCAGCGTCCCTTCGTTGCCATCATGGGCGGTTCTAAGGTTAGCACCAAGATTGGCATCATTGAGAATCTGCTGGGCAAGGTTGACAAGCTCATCCTCTGCGGTGGCATGACCTATACCTTTATGAAGGCACATGGTGGTGAGATTGGTAACTCAATTGTTGAGCTCGACAAACTGGACGTTGCTCTGGGTGTTGAGGAACTGGCAAAGAAAAACGGTGTAGAACTCGTTCTGGCTGAAGACAGCGTTTGCTGCACAGGTTACGACTTCGCCACATTCAGCGTTAAGCCCGGTGCCCAAATCAAGACTTTCCCCTCTAACGCTATCGAAGAGGGCTGGGACGGTCTCGACGTAGGCCCCAAGAGCCAGACTAAGTTTGCAAATGCCATCGAAGGTGCAAAGACCATTCTGTGGAACGGTCCTGCCGGATGCTTCGAGTGCGACGATTTCACCGCAGGTAGCCGTGCCATTGGCGAGGCTGTAGCAAAAGCTACTGCGGAAGGAGCATTCTCGCTGATCGGTGGTGGCGACTCTGTTGCATGTGTACACAAGTTTGGTTTGGAAGACAAGGTTAGCTACATCTCTACAGGTGGTGGTGCCCTCCTCGAAGCCATCGAAGGCAAGGTTCTTCCTGGCGTTGCAGCTATCAAAGGCTAATATAAATTGAACCAGATTTATTATATCCTACTTTTCCTGCTCCTTCTGGTTTCCTGCCAGGGGGAGCAGGTTTCAGTTTCGTCAGAAGATAACCTCTGGCACGACTCTACGGCCTTGCATATTGCAGTTATGCCTGTTATGGACTGCCTGCCAATCTACTATGCCGAGCAAGCAGGAATGTTCAAAGCTGAGAATTTGGATGTAAGCCTAATCGAGTATCTGTCGCAAATGGATTGCGATACAGCACTTCAAAATAAATATGTGGAAGTCGCATATACCGATATCATCAGGGTATTGCAGATGAAGGAAAACATCAGCGTCATAACAAGCATGTATGGAAAGCTAAGCCTGCTGACGGCTCATTCGAAGCGTATCAGGAAACTGAAACATCTGAATGAACGTATGGTGGCTTTGGACAGGTTGAGTACAGCCGATTATTGGAGTGACAGGCTCATGGACGAGGCTGGAATGGAAATGAATGCCATCTATCGACCACAAATAAACGACATCAGGCTACGAACCTCCATGTTCACTGAGCAACTATTGGACGCAGCACTATTGCCCGAACCATATGCCACTCAGGCTGAAATGCAAGGCAATCGTAGGATAAAGACTCAACTTGACGGAGATACACTTCCCCTCTTTAATTGCTTAGCCATAGACCGCCGTTTGCTTTCTGACAGCCTACGCCACAAGCAAATTACGCTATTCTTGACCATTTACGACAAAGCCATAAAAAAGATGAATAGCAAAGAGTGCAAACAGGACGTCATCCACAGTATTTTGAAGTCGCAATATGAAATACCAGAGTCTATTCTCGACACGCTGAAGATTCCCCATTTTATGCCCTCACGTGCTCCGATGGAAACAGAAGTAAATGAGGCCGTGCGCTGGCTACAAAGCCGCGAAAGAACGCCCTTGAAACAGCGTCGCGATTCATTATACTACAAGTCCATGTAATAATGAATACAACACACCAACAAATCGACGAAAACACCTTTGCACAACTCACTGGAAGCGTTGAGGAAGAGTTGGCAAATGGTCACTTGTCTACAGCCCTCAGCATCATGAGCAATTTACTCGGTATGTTGGTGAATATCCCCGAGTGCAATAATGCACAAGAGGAAATCGAAAGCGCAACTGCTAATTACAAACGATTACTGCATTATATGGCAGAAGGCGCCGAAGACCCCCAACGATATTCTGTTCAAGCGAACTTGACACATAAAGTTTTCCGTATCTTGCAGAATATACGGCGTGCTTACGAAATCAGGACACATCAAACAGTCTATACAGCAACTGCAGTTTTAATGGGACATAGGCACACTCTTGGTAATCTTCAAGAATTGCTGCAAGATGATTCCGTAATCAATGACTATACTTTACAAGACCTCCTGTTTGACATACTTTGGACGTCAGCACAACTTACTTCCTCAGAAGAACATGAGCTGAACCTATTTCTTATTTCAGCCCCACCCCATTTGCAATGTTATATAACGAGTGCACTGACGTTGGCATTATTCCACTATTTCGACCCAGCAAAGTTCCGAATTTTAATTGCCAACACCAATGCAACTAAGGAAGCGGTCACAGTGCGGGCGATGGTGGGCATTTGCCTCATTGCCCAAGTGAAGTCGCACCAGCTATCACTTTTCCCGCTTCTTGCAGACGAAGTTGTCAGCATCATGCAAGCACCAGAGCACTTAGAGGAATTAGCCTTAATACAAAATCAAATTAACCTATATCAGGAATCGGAACGCTTTCAACAACGATTCGAGAAAGAAGTAATCCCCACTCTCATCAAGGTTTCACAACAAAGACGGAAATTGGGCTTTGATGATATGGAAATAGATTTAACGAATCCAGAATCAGCCCCAAACGTCACACGCGAAACCCGACGGATGCTGAACGACAGCATGCAGGAGATGATTCGTCTGTTCCATGAAGGGATGGATATAAACATACACACCTTTAGTTCTCTAAAAGCCTTTCCTTTCTTCCATAATGTCGGACACTGGCTTCTTCCTTATGACAAGTCAAGGCCTGACGTTCCAGATAACGAGCTCATCAGTCTGATACCTCTATGCGATAGTGACAAGTATTCTGTAGCCGCCCTGCTCAGCCACCTCAGCGAAAGTCAGCGAGAGGAAATGAAACAGAACATCGAGAAGCACGCCAATGTTTTCATCAAACGTAATCATGAACCTAAAAGTGAATACAAGAATGTCATTCAATGTCTCTATCGTCTATTGAAACGTTCTCCTTGGACATCCTTATGGCCTGACGTATTCACCTCTGAGATGTTGTTTATTCGCAATCCATTGTTCGAGAAACTGATAACAAGTTCGCCACAGTATCTTTATGAGACAGGGAACATGTTACTACGATTCAATTATTACGAGGCAGCAGAATTACATCTAAGCAAATTCGCCCAAATAGCAGGAACCGACAGCACGCTTCTAATGCAATTGGGGCACTGCATGCAACAACAAGGAAAATACTCAAGTGCCATTCGTCATTACCAGCAAGCCCGTTCTTTAGAACCTGGGAACCCCTTGATTCTGTATCGGCTACAATATTGTTTAGCTCAGGCTAGTCGGTACGAGGAACAATTGGAATGTCTGTTGAAACTGGAAGAAAAATCTCCCGAAGACCCTAAAATACTAACAGAGGTTGGACTATGCCTTATACAACTTAAGAGATGGGAAGAGGCGGAACGCCGTTTCTACAAGTTAGAATTCAAAGGCAAACGCGTTATTCCCTCTATCAGGGCTATTGCATGGTGCTGTCTGAACCGAGGTGAATACGAAACCGCTAAGAATCTGTATCTGCGCATATTCAACGAGAGACCAGCAGAGAGCACATGGGAGGACTATCTGAACATCGGGCACGCAGTGTGGTTGGGAGGAGACATATCAGCTGCCATTGCCTTCTATACCGAGTATGCACACCGCTATATGACAACCAATCCAGACGTCAAAGACGCTCTGCTACCTTATACCGAAGACTACAAGTTGCTGCTTTCGAAGGGTTTGGCACAGGAAGACATCAATTTGATGTACGACCTGATTTCCGAGCAATTGTAGAGACCATTATAAAAGTCCTTTTAAAGGTTGAAATATTCGACCAATAAAACGACGTTTCAGCGAGAAACGCTGTTTGAAGTTTTTAGGAGTCAAAAGTTGGCTATTCTTCAAGTCCTTGTCGAATAAGTCATTCAGTTGCCGCGTAATTTCCGTGTCGAAGACAAAAGCATTAACTTCGTAGTCATAACGAAGGCTTCTCCCATCCAAGTTCGCCGTACCCACACAGCTATACTCATCATCGACTGTCATAATCTTGGAATGATGGAATCCGCCCTCATAATAATAGACCTCGGCACCCCGCTTCATCATTTTCTTCATTTGTATGGCAACAACCTCTGGCGTTATGCGGTTGTCGCTGTTTGCCGACACCATAATCTGGAGGCGTATGCCACGATTCAAAGCCTTTTTCATGGCACGACGGACACTATGCGTATTCGTAGGATAAGGATTCACAATACGGACTTCACTATGAGCGGTTCCGAGTGCCTCGACATAAGACTGACGGATTTGCCGGTTTGAGAGACGTGGTTCTCGATTGACTATAGAAACAACTGAGTTCCCATACGTCAGTGAATCTGCTTTATAAGTTTCTGCATCCAAATGTTCCTTCATCGTACGCTCCCAAATACGAAGAAAGATTCTTTCAAACTCATTGACGACGGGACCCTCGAAACGGGCTTGCATATCACGCCATGTCCCAGTCCTCTGCGTACCATGAAGATAGTAGTCAGCCACATTCATACCACCCGTCCAAGCATACCGTCCATCCACGACAACAATCTTACGATGATCGCGGTGTAACATGTTTTGAATCCAAGGGAAACGAGGAGGATCGAAAATACCCATCTTAATTCCCAAAGAACGAATGCTGTCTATCTGTCCACTGGTTATTGGTGTGGGAGCTTTCCAGTTACCGTATGCATCCAGAAGTAAACGGACATCGATTCCTTGTTGTGCCTTTTCATGTAAAAGGTGAATCAACTCGGAACCAATTGAGTCGAGACGGAATATAAAATACTCCAGATGTACGAAACGCTCTGCCCGACGGATATGTGCAAACACATCTTCGTACTTTTCACGAGCTGAAGGCAAGAGAGTTACCTGGCAACTATCGAATTCTGGGTCCCCCTGTTTAATAAGCGCACTACGGACAAGCTCTGTTGATGTTTGTGCCTGTAAAGCAAAGGGAATCAGAAGGAATAAGAAAAGGAGCCGATATCGCTTCATAACATACAACTGAAGTTGTCGACAATGCCTAACAGATGCTGCTGAGCATCGACAACCAAAACGGCATGTATCTTATTCGTTTGCATAACACGTTGTATCTCGCTTATCTTCGTATCAGGGCCTACACATTTGGGAATCCGTGTCATAACGGCAGAAACAGGCATCTTAAAGAAGCGTTCCTGCAACTTTTGCATGGCACGTCGTACATCTCCGTCCGTGATGATACCCTGAATCTGTTCGTTTTCGATAATCACGCAAAGTCCCAAGCGTCCTTCGCTGACATGAGTCACCGTCTCTGGCAATGGGGTATCAGGAGCAATAATCGGCAGGTCGTCGCTACGCATCACATCACGTGCCCGTGTCAGTAAGCGTTTTCCGAGAGAACCGCCTGGATGGAACTTTGCGAAGTCTCGTTCTTTGAACTGCCGGCGTTCTATCAGTGCGCAAGCTAACGCATCGCCCATAGCCAATGTTGCAGTCGTGCTACAAGTAGGAGCCAAGTTCAAAGGGCAGGCTTCGCGACTAATGCCAACATTGATGTGACAAGTGGCATTTCTGGCCAGCAAACTTTCTGGATTACTACTGATGCCAATAAGAGGGATATGCTCTTCTATAAGGAATGGTACGAACCGTAGTAATTCGTCCGTCATACCGCTATGACTAATGGCTATCACCACATCATCGTTTGTCATAACGCCCAAGTCGCCATGATAGAGGTCGAGGGGAGAAACATAGAACGCAGGAGTTCCAGTACTGCTGAGCGTAGCTGCAATCTTGGCACCGATGTGTCCGCTCTTCCCCACACCTGTCAGAATGATTTTACCTGTACAGTGCAATATCAAATCAACCGCTTTGTCGAATTGTTCATCCAACTGCGGAATCAAGCTTAATATGGCTTGTGCCTCATCTCGCAAACATTGTTCTGCTATCTCTCGGTTCTTCACTTGACTAAATCCTTTATTACGTTTTCGAAATCATTCAGGTAAAGCATGTTAGGTCCATCGCTCAGAGCCTCCTCTGGGTTGGGGTGTATTTCAAAGAAATATCCATTGGCTCCAAAAGCTTTAGCTGCCATAGCCATAGCCGGAACGAACTCTCGGTTTCCACTTGTCTTGCCGCCACCTGCACCTGGGCGCTGCACACTATGCGTGCAGTCCATAATCACACGAGGAGTCCAGCGCTTCATATCAGGTATATTTCGGAAGTCGACAACCAAGTTGTTGTATCCGTACATATTTCCCCTCTCCGTCAGCCACACGTCAACAGCTCCACTTTCGCGGCACTTCTCGACAGGGTACTGCATATCAACTCCCGATAGAAATTGGGCCTTCTTAATGTTGACAGGCTTACCCGTCTTTGCAGCAGCCACAAGGAGGTCGGTCTGACGACACAGGAAGGCAGGAATCTGAATGGCATCCACCACCCTTCCCACAGGTTCCGCTTGACAACTTTCGTGAATGTCTGTAATCAGGGGGAGATTGTACTTCTCGCGAATGTCAGCCATCATCTGCAATCCGCGCTCCATTCCAGGACCTCTGAAGCTGCTCAAGCTCGTACGGTTGGCCTTGTCAAAAGAAGCCTTGAAATAGATATCTAAGTCATATTTGTCACGAAGTCTCACCAGCTCTCGTGCAACCTCATCCAAACATTCTTTCGACTCGATAACACACGGGCCGGCAATAAAGATTGGTTTCATTTGCTTTATATTTTTTGCAAAAATACAAAATATTTCTCAATTAATCCGTATCTTTGCCGAACGAAAGAATATTAACTGAAAAATATGGTACAAATCAATTCATTCGAAGAGTTCCAGCAGTGGGTTGGAAAAGACCTTGGAAAAAGCGATAGCATTCATGTTACACAGGAACGTATAAACCAGTTTGCTGATGCCACACTGGATCACCAGTGGATACATGTTGACGAGGAACGTTGCAAGCGTGAAAGTCCTTTCGGGCAGACCATCGCTCACGGCTATCTCACCCTCTCACTGCTCCCCGTAATGTGGAACCAGATTGTGGAAGTAGGAAATCTGGAGCGCCAGATGAACTATGGTATGGACAAGTTGAAATACGTTCAGCCCGTATTATCTGGTCAGCACGTTT
>JBGUVX010000026.1:0-39816 GCA_045220575.1 Bacteroidaceae bacterium | reverse complement strand
GATTGCTTCGGTTTCGTCGGCAACTGTTAGCGGTGTATGTTTTACTGTCGGAGCTGCTACTGGCAAGAATAAAACAGCCACATATATAACTGGTGGTTTATTTGCCGGCGCATCGTTGGCATGTATGCTTTTTGCCATAAGTTTTCGTAGCGAGGCTGGTCTCGAACTTCGTTTATCTGCAGGCGAGGTGGTCTTTAAGTTTTAGAACCGCAAGAATTCCTGACCCTCTATTATTTTGGGGTGAGGGAATAATAGGGCAAGCCGCTGTGAAATAGACCAGGGAAATTTTTCCCTCGTCTATAAATTTAACATAAGAGCAATTTTTCCCTCTGTGATTTTAACGGGCGCAGATTTGCGCTGGTTGAAACATGTGGGTCGAGATTTCGGCTCACATCTCGAAGCACCGTCCAGCCGAATGAGAAGGAGATACGGAATGCATGCTATAAAGCAAGTGTTTCTTCTGCAACTAAGTCTGTGGCAGTTTCCTCTTCCATGTTTGGATAAGGTGTCACTCGTTCATCGTTTATGAGTGTGATGCCAAGTGCATTCTCCAATTTCGATAGCGTGTCGAGCGACATGTTCTCCTTGCCCTTCAGAATCTTCGACACGTACTGCTGGGTGCAGTCCATGCGTTCAGCGAGGGCCTTCTGAGTAAGACCTTCAAGTTCCATTTGCAACAGAACCTTTACGGCAATCTTCTGGGAGTGTTGTAGCCACGACCAGTTATCGCGTCTCCATTGTGCTTCCTCGCGCCACTTTGATGGTGTTTCACTCTGGTGAGCCTTGAGGAATTCAAGTGTTTTCTTGTTCATGCAGCAAAGATAGGGAGAAAGCTTGACAAAAACAACTGTCAGTTGTATAAAATTTATTAGTAAATAAAAAAATCGTAGCATTCTAAGCCATGTGACTGTATTCTCAGACTACTACCACCTCTGCCTCATGATGTAAGAGGTAAGATGTAAGAGGGGAGAGGGGGTAAAAATAGCCCAATCCCAATTTGGACTCGGGTATAAATGTACATTGGCTGAGATTTCAGCGAATGCAAATTTGCATCGGCTGAAAAGTGTTAATCCTTTTTTTTCTTGACATCTTACAACTGATGTTATGTGAAAAGTAACCACTTTCGCGTGTTTTTACGTTATTTAATTCGTTTTATTTGGCCATAACAGCAAATATGCCTAAATTTGCAACTGATAATTATTTATCACTATCCTATATAATATGTCAGATACTAATAATATATTATCACTTCTCGAAGGCTATACACTTGATAACCCTGACGACATCGCCAGGAGTATGGCCGATGACCTTCGCAAGAGGCGCATCGAGAAAAACATCACGCGCGACCAGTTGGCCGAACAGTCTGGCGTGGTGGTCAGCAATATCGTGCGCTTCGAACAGAAGGGGCTTATCTCGCTGAAAAACCTCATCAGTCTTGCTATGGCGCTGGGCTATACATCGGAACTCAAAAATGTTTTCGCACAGCCCAAATATTCCACGATGGAGGAGCTCACGCAAATCCGCAAGAACAGCAATAAGAAAAAAGCGCATAAAGTATGATGAAGATTGAACAACTCATCGTGAACTGTTACGACCGTAAAGTCGGCATCCTTTCGCTGACCCCTGACAACCGACTCTGCGCCTTTGAATACGACAAGGCATGGCTCGTCGACGGCTTCAGCTTGTCACCACTGGAGCTGCCTTTGCGGACGGGTCTTTTCGTTGCCAAACCAACGCCCTTCTATGGTAATTTCGGCATCTTCGAGGATAGCCTGCCAGATGGATATGGGCGGTATCTGCTTCACAAGATTCTGCTGAAGGAAGGCATCGACGACTCCAAGCTTTCCTCGCTCGATAGGCTGAGTCTCGTTGGAAGTGGTGGAATGGGGGCATTGACCTATCAGCCAGAGACACGTTTGCAGGCTTATGATGCCGTAACTGACTTCGACCTGCTTCAGGAAAAAGCCCTCGAAGTATTGAAGGAACGGCAGGACAATGATGCTGGACTCCTATTATATAATAGTGGTAATAGCGGCGGTTGCCGTCCCAAGGCGGTGTTCTCTGATGCCGAAGGCCACTGGCTCGTGAAGTTCCGCCACACTTACGACCCGCAGGACATGGGCGCGCAGGAGTACCATTACAACGAAGTGGCTCGCCAGTGTGGCATCAATGTGCCAGATTTCAAGCTCATCAACAACAAATACTTTGCTACCCGCCGCTTCGACTTGATGGCTGACGGCACAAGGATTCACACGGCAACTGCCGGTGGTCTGCTCTGTCTCTCGCTCTCCAATCCTGTTCTTGACTACAACAACTTGCTGGCGTTGACAGGCTACCTCACCCAGAACCTGCAGGATGTGGAGGAAATGTATCGTCGTATGGTCTTCAACTACCTCACCGATAACAAGGACGACCATTGCAAGAACTTCAGCTTCCAGGTTCGCAGAATCGGCAATGCATGGCGATGGGTGCTGGCACCCGCCTACGACCTGACGCTCTGCACAGAGGGTTACAATGGCGAGCACGCCACCTCTGTCAACGGAACGGGCCACCCTTCCCTTCAAGATTTCATAGCCGTAGGCACCAGAATCAAGATGAATGAACAGCGTTGCCGCGAGATTATCGACGAGGTTAGGAGCAATTGCGGCGACTTGCTGACCGACGGCATCATATAACTTCAACAGATACTCATGAGTCTCCCGAAATTCATCTTAACAATGGACGACTTCCTGCGTTTGGGTATGGTCAATCGGCATAAGGGCTTGATGATGATGGCGGTGGCTACTGTTGCTTCCGTGCAAGCTCAGCAAAGGCCGAACATCGTCCTGTTCATGGTTGATGACATGGGTTGGCAGGATACGTCTGTGCCTTTCTGGACGGAGCCGACTCCATTGAACAATACCTACGAGACGCCAAACATGGAACGCTTGGCACGACAGGGAATGGTCTTCTCTGGGGCATACGCCAGCGCCATCAGCTCGCCAAGTCGGTGCTCGTTGCTGACGGGAAGTAACGCTGCCAGACATCGGGTGACGAACTGGACTTTCCGTAAAGACCAGATGACCGATGGAGAGGACGACCTGCTCGCTTCGCCCGATTGGAACTACAACGGCCTCTGTCAAGTCGATGGAACACCCAACACCTTCGTTGCTCGCTCGTTCGTCGATATTCTTCATTCTGCGGGTTACCACACCATCCATTGTGGTAAGGCGCATTGGGGCGCTCAGGACACACCAGGCGAATCGCCGCTGCACTTCGGTTTCGAGGTGAACATTGCCGGTCATGCTGCTGGAGGTCCTGCAACCTACCTGAGTGAACGTAACTTTGGTCACGATGCCGAAGGTCGTCCGACAGCACAGTTTGCCATTCCTGGCTTGCAGAAGTACTGGGGCACAGGCACGTTTCTTACAGAAGCCTTGACGCAGGAAGCACTCTCGGCGCTGGATAAAGGCCGCCAGCCCTTCTTCCTCTATATGTCGCACTATGCCGTCCACATCCCCATTGACCGCGATATGCGTTTCTACGAGAAGTATCGCAGGAAGGGACTTTCGGAGAAGGAAGCGGCTTACGCCTCGCTGATTGAGGGCATGGACAAGAGTCTTGGCGACATCCTCGACTGGCTCGAACGTAACGGACAGGCAGAGAACACCATCGTTATCTTCATGAGCGATAACGGTGGATATGCTTCTGGTTCGGAATGGCGTGACGAACCCCTCTTTACGCAGAACGCTCCCTTGCGTAGCGGAAAAGGCTCCTTGCTCGAAGGCGGCATCCGTGAGCCGATGATTGTGCGCTGGCCGAGTGTCGTAAGAGCAGGCTCTCGTTGTGACAGCTACCTTACTATTGAGGACTTCTTCCCAACCATCCTCGAGATGGCAGGCATACGTCGCTATCAAGTGCCTCAGACAATAGACGGGCGTAGCTTTGTGCCCTTGCTCCGAGAAAAAGGAGACCCGTCGAAGGAGCGTTGTCTGATATGGAACTATCCGCATGTCTGGGGCAACAAAGGTCCGGGTATCGACCTCAACTGTGCCATTCGTGAGGGTGACTGGAAGCTCATCTACAGTTATAAGACAGGTCAGAAGCAACTTTACAACATCCGATACGATATTGGCGAAGAGCACAATCTCGCAGCCGAGCAACCGAAGCTTGTCCGTCGGCTCTCCCGTCATCTGGGCAAACGTCTCAGAGCCATGAGTGCACAGCGACCTGTCGTAAAAGCTACAGGCAAGCCGTGTCCTTGGCCTGACGAGCAGCCATAATATCAGAAACTGAATTGATAACATTATTTAAAACTTATCGTTTGGCTATGACGGGGAAAAGCAGTATCTTCGCGGTCGAAAACTCGAAAACAATAAATACATAATTATGGCAGAAGCAATTGACATCCGCGAACTGAACGAGCGGATAGAACAGAAGAGCGCCTTCGTCACAAACCTGCAGACGGGAATGGCGCAAGTGATAGTGGGGCAGAAGCACTTGGTGGAGAGCCTGTTAATCGGACTCCTGAGCGACGGACACGTACTCCTGGAAGGTGTGCCCGGTTTGGCTAAAACACAAGCCATCAAGACTCTGGCCGGACTGGTGGACGGCAAGTTCAGCCGCATACAGTTTACCCCCGACCTGCTGCCCGCCGACGTCATCGGTACGATGATTTACTCGCAGAAGGACGAGAAGTTCGTGGTGGAGCAGGGCCCCGTGTTTGCCAACTTCGTACTGGCAGATGAAATCAACCGTGCTCCGGCCAAGGTGCAGTCAGCATTGCTGGAGGCTATGCAGGAGCGTCAGACGACAATCGGCAAGCAGACCTACAAACTGCCCGATCCCTTCCTGGTACTGGCAACGCAGAACCCCATTGAGCAGGAGGGTACATATCCGTTGCCCGAGGCGCAGGTTGACCGTTTCATGCTGAAGGTGGTCATCGACTATCCGAAGTTGGAAGAGGAGAAGAAGATTATCCGCATGAACATCACTGGTGAGGAAGCAAAGGTGACTCCCGTGCTGAAGACCGAGGACATCAAGGAGGCTCGTGCCGTTGTTCGTCAGGTGTATATCGATGAGAAGATAGAACAATATATCACTGATATTGTGTTCGCTACGCGTTATCCGGAAAAGTATAGCTTGAAGGAGCTGAAGGACTATATCGAGTTCGGCGCATCGCCCCGTGCCAGCATTAACCTGGCCTTGGCAGCTCGTGCCTATGCCTTCATCAAACGTCGTGGTTACGTGATTCCCGAGGACGTTCGTGCCATTGCCCACGACGTGCTGCGTCACCGTATTGGCCTGACCTACGAGGCCGAGGCCAACAACGTGGTGAGCGAGGAAATCATCAGCCAAATCATCAATAAGGTGGAGGTGCCCTAATGGAAACCAGCGAAATACTTCGCAAGGTTCGACGGATTGAGATAAAGACACGTGGGCTCAGCAACAATATCTTTGCAGGTGAGTACCATAGTGCCTTTAAGGGACGCGGTATGGCCTTCAGCGAGGTGCGAGAGTACCAATATGGCGACGACATTCGTGATATCGAGTGGAACGTGACGGCCCGTTTCAATAAGCCTTACGTGAAGGTCTTCGAGGAAGAACGCGAACTGACGGTGATGCTCCTTATCGACGTCAGCGGCTCCCTGCATTTCGGCACACAGAACATGATGAAACGCGATATGGTGACGGAGATAGCGGCAACGCTGGCTTTCTCTGCCATTCAAAACAACGACAAGATTGGTGTCATCTTCTTTAGTGACCATGTGGAGAAGTTCATACCCCCGAAAAAAGGCCGCAAGCACATTCTGTACATCATTCGCGAGCTGCTTGACTTCCATGCCGAAAGCCCGCGAACAGATGTGGGAATGGCTGTCCAGTACCTGACACAGGCTCTGAAACGGCGTAGCACGGCCTTCCTCATCAGCGACTTCATGGACCAGCAGGACTTCCGTCAGCCCCTGACCATTGCCAACCGCAAACACGACGTGGTGGCCATTCAGGTTTACGACCGCCGTATTGAGGAACTGCCCAATGTGGGACTGATGAAAGTGCGAGATGCCGAGACTGGCTTCGAACGGTTCATCGACACCAGTGACCGCCGAATGCGCGAGGCCCAACATCGCTGGTGGCGTCAGCGTTCTGAATACCTGCGCGACACCTTCTCGCGAAGTAATGTCGATAGCGTCAGCGTACGCACCGATCAGGATTATGTCTCTGCTCTTAAGAACCTCTTTGCCAAACGTAGCTAAAGACCCTCCTCAGTCCTCCCATAAGGGAGGAAGTTAATAAAAAATAAATGAAGAAGATACTTTTAATAATAATTGCGGCCTTGAACCTTCCCCTTATCACCCTCCCTTTAAGGGAGGGACGGGGTGGGGCCCTCTCTGCGCAGGTCACCGTGGATGCTCGCATCGACAGCCTGCAGATGCTGGTGGGTGAGCAGACGGGCATCACCATCGATGTCAGCTGCGATGCCAAGGCTTTCGTCGAACTGCCCGTGCTGCAAAAGGGACAGGAACTGACGCCTGGTGTGGAGCTGGTGGAAATGATGGCTGCCGACACCACGAAACTGGACGACGGCAAGCGCATTCAGGTAAGTCGAAAGTACATCGTAACGGCCTGGGATTCGTCGTTCTACTACATTCCGCCCATGAAGGTGCGTGTAAACAATAAGGAATATGAGACGAAGAATCTGGCATTGAAGGTTTACACGATAGATGTCGATACGCTGCACTACGACCAATACTTTGGTCCGAAGGACGTAATGAACGCCCCCTTCTCGTGGGAAGACTGGAAACCTGTCATCTGGTGTTCCGTGCTAATGCTGCTACTGGCAGCACTGGCAGGTTATCTCATCTATGTGCTGCGTACCGATAAACCCCTCATCCGCATCATCCGCCGCAAACGCAAGGAGCCTGCTCATAAGGTGGCATTGAACGAAATCGAGCGCATCAAGACGGAACGCACTTGGGCGCAGGAAGATTCGAAGGAGTATTACACACAGTTGACGGATACACTGCGCACCTACATCCAGGAACGCTACGGCTTCAGTGCGATGGAGATGACGAGTGGCGAGATTATTGAACGACTGACAGCAGAGAACGATGAAGAGGCCTTGAAGGAACTGCGCGAACTGTTCCAGACCGCCGACCTCGTGAAGTTTGCCAAGTGGACGACGCTCATCAACGAGAACGACGCTAACCTGATGACTGCCCTCGAATACATCAACCAGACGAAACAGGAGGAAGACCCCAACCAACCGCAGGAGGAAATTATCGTCACACCCGAGGCTAAGCGTCAGCGTGCCAGCATCTGGTCGATGCGTATCACGATTGGCGTGGCTTGTTTCTTTGCAATCTACCTTCTCGGTTGGGTCATTTACCGCATAATTGATTTACTAAGATAGTTTTTATCGTTTGCATGAAAAAATATAGGTACATAGTTATACTGCTGGTTGGAACACTTTTCTTTCTATGTGAAAAATGTGAAGACCCTATACCTCCCTCTGACGGGGAACCTTTCGCTTTGGATCTTTATTTGAACGGAGACACATTGGTTGACTCGGTGCTCTATGTTCCTAAAGAGGGCGGTACCTATGAAATCAATACTCGAATAAATGGTGGTTTGTTCTACATTGACGAAGCCTATGCCGACAGTGTGCAGATATGGGACGGAGGTCTAATTACATTCAGTGAATGGCACCTTACAGACACATGGTACAACATCCATTATCGCACATCGGAAACAGAAACAGACATCTATAATACGCTACTCAATTACCTTGTCGTTACGATTAATCCAAACGAAAGTAAGAAGCAACATCAGTTACATTTCAAATTCGGATACGACAGGAAATTAACATTCATTCAGGATTAGACTATGACATTCGCAAACCCATTATATTTCAGTCTCCTGGTCCTGCTCGTACCATATATAATATGGTATGTGCTAAGGTGGCGACGTTCGCATCCCGTCTTGCAGGTGAGCAGTACCTACGCCTTTCAGGGTGTGCGCCGTTCGTGGAAGGAGTATCTCATTCATTTACCCTTCATCCTGCGACTGGCTTGCATCGTGCTGGCCATCATTGCCTTAGCACGCCCTCAAACTACTAACAACTGGAAACAGACCGACGTCGAGGGCATAGACATTATGCTCTGTATGGATGTCTCGACCTCGATGTTGGCTGAAGACCTTCGCCCCAATCGTGTGAAGGCTGCCCGCGAGGTTGCAATCGAGTTTATCTCTGGCCGTCCAAGCGATAACATTGGTTTGACTCTTTTCGCTGGTGAGGCTTTTACCCAATGCCCCATGACGGTGGACCATGCTGTACTCATCAATATGCTTCAGGGTATGCAGTGTGATATGACAGCCAAAGGACTCATCGAGGATGGTACTGCCATCGGTATGGGCTTGGCTTCGGCTGCAGCACGTCTGAAGGATTCGAAGGCCAAGAGCAAGGTCATCATCCTACTGACCGATGGCTCGAACAATCGAGGAGACATTTCGCCACTGACGGCAGCCGAGATTGCCAAGAGCTTTGGTATTCGTGTTTATACAATTGGTGTGGGTACCAATGGACTTGCTCGCTATCCTATGCCTGTGGCTGGAGGAATTCAGTACATCCAGGTGCCTGTGGAAATTGACACCAAGACCCTACAGAGCATCGCACAGAAGACAGACGGCGAGTTCTATCGTGCCAAGGACACGAAAAGCCTGCATGAGGTGTATCAGGAAATCGACAAACTGGAGAAGACGAAACTCAACGTGAAGAAGTTCACCAAGCGCTACGAGGCGTTCGTGCCTTTTGCTTTGGGAGCCTTGCTGGCATTGCTGCTGGAGTTGTTGCTTCGCTTCACCATATTAAAGCGCATACCGTAGTAAATCATCAAATTGTAAATTGCCAAGATGTTTAGGTTTGAAAATCCCATATATCTGTATGCATTAGCCATCGTCCCCCTGTTGGCTCTACTATTTTATTATAGTAATTATCGCCGTAGGAAACGCCTGAAGAAATATGGCGACCCTATGTTGCTGCGTGAACTGATGATAGACGTGTCGGCTTGGCGCCCACAGGCAAAAGCCTGGCTCTTGCTGTTGTCTCTTGTAGCACTCATTATTGCTGCTGCACGTCCGCAGTTCGGTACCAAAATCGACACTACGGAACGCAATGGCATTGAGGCCATTATTGCAATGGACGTATCGAACTCTATGTTGGCCAACGACGTTCGCCCCTCGCGATTGGATAAAGCCAAGATGTTGGTATCGAATATGGTAGATGAAATGAAAGACGATAAGGTGGGACTGATAGTCTATGCTGGTCAAGCATTCGTACAGTTGCCCATCACTAACGACTACGTTTCTGCCAAGATGTTTCTCGACGGCATAGATCCCTCGATGATTGCCACTCAAGGAACGGATATAGCTACGGCTATCGACTTGGCATCACGTTCCTTCACTCAGAAGAAGGACGTCTCGCGTGCCATATTCCTCATTACCGACGGTGAGGACAATGAGGGTGGGGCAGTGGAGGCTGCCAAAGAAGCTGCGAAGAAAGGCATTAGGGTTTATGTGCTTGGAGTCGGCTCCCCCGATGGCGCTCATATTCCCATCCCAGGTACCACACAGTATTTCATCGACGAGCAGGGCAATCCCATTGTTTCGCGCCTCAGCGAAGAAATGTGCCGTCAGATAGCACAGGCGGGCAATGGTGCCTACATCTATGTTGACAACAGCAGTTCTGCGCAGCGCGAACTGTCGAAATACGTTGACAAACTTGCCAAGGCTAAACTCGAAAGTCAGGTCTATAGCGAGTTTGACGAACAGTATCAGGGTTTTCTGATTCTCGCTCTCGTCTTCCTGTTTGCTGACCTCTGCCTGCTGGAGCGTAAGAACCACCTGTTGCAGAATTTTCATCTCTTTAGTAAGGCTTAATTAGTTTAATGATTTAAGGAGTTTAAGAAATATATGAAAAAACTGATAATATTCATAATTCTTCATTCTTCACTCTTCACTCTTAATGTGTTTGCGCAGAACGTGCGCGATTACATCCGAAGGGGAAATCGACAGTATCGCGACTCGGTGTACGACAAGTCGCAGGTGCAGTACCAAAAGGGTTTTGAAAAGGATTCGAACTGCGTGGAGGTCAATTATAATCTGGGCAACGCTTTCCTTCATCTGGGACAGCCAAAGGATGCCATGCGGCTTTATGAAAAGGTGTCGAAGGTGGAACACGACAAGTCCCACCGCCACATGATATTCCACAATATGGGAGTCATACTGCAGAGCCAGAAACAATTTGGTCCTGCTATTGAAGCTTACAAGGAAGCCCTGCGTTGCGACCCCACAGACCATGAGTCGCGCTACAATCTTGTGCTTTGCCAGCGTCAGCTCAAAAATGAGCAGCAGAATCAACAGCAACAAAATCCGCAGGACGATAAGAATGGTGATAATCAGGAAAAGGACAAGCAGAAGCAAGACCAACAACAGAAGCAAGATAAGAAAGATGACAAGCAGGAGCAGCAGAAACAACAGCAACAGGAACAGCAGATGAGCAAGGAGAACGCTGAGCAGATGCTGAACGCAGCCATGCAGAACGAGCGACAGACACAAGACAAAGTGAAGAAGCAACTGCAACAGGCCCAGCCTCGTCGTCTACAAAAGCAATGGTAAAAGACCCACCTCATTCCTCCCTTAAGGGAGGAGGGAAACAAAGAAATTAGATAATAATGAAGAAAATACTTTTAATAATAATTGCGGTCCTAAACCTTCCTCTCATCACCCTCCATTTAAGGGAGGGATGGGGTGGGTCCCTCTTTGCGCAAGTCCGGGTGACGGTGCAGGCCCCCACGCAGGTTGAAGAAGGGCAGCGCATACGTGTGAGCTATGTGGTGAACACAACGGACGTTGATGATATTCAGGTGGGCGAATTCCCTGGCTTCGAGACACTTTTTGGTCCCAGTGTTTCTTCGTCAAGTAGTTTTTCCATTGTCAATGGCAAGACGACACATTCGAGCCAGAAAACCTTTACCTATATGTTGCTGGCGCAGAAAGCCGGTACGTACAAACTGCCCGTAGCCAGCGTAAAGAGTGGCGGTCAAACATATAAGAGTAATCAAGCAAGCATCCAGATTCTTCAAGGTGACGGGACTAATAATTCTGGACAATCTGGTTCGTCAGCACAGTCTGGTGGCGGTGCTACACGCCAGCGCACCCAAAATGCTGGTGAACGTATTACGAAGGATGACCTCTACATTACAGTTACAGCATCGAAACATCATCTCTATGAACAAGAAGCTGTGCTGCTGACTTATAAACTTTACACACTGGTCAGCATAGATCAATGTATGGGTAAGATGCCTGACCTCGATGGTTTTCACACACAAGAGATAGCACTGCCCCAGCAGAAGACGCTGAAGTATGAACGTGTGAACGGACGAAACTACGGAACTGTGGTTTGGAGCCAATATGTGCTATTCCCTCAGAAGACGGGCAAACTCACTGTACCCGCTATCGACTTCGAGGCAGAGGTCGTGCAGCAAGATCGCAGCATTGACCCCTTCGATGCTTTCTTTGGGGGTGGTTCGTCGCTCATTCGTGTCAAGAAAACCATTGTGGCGCCGGCTGTCGAACTCACAGTTGAGCCCCTGCCTACACGACCTGCCAACTTCTCAGGCGCTGTGGGCACCCAATTTAATATCAGCGGTTCGTTGACTCCAGAACAGGTAGATGCCAATGATGCTGTATCGTTGCGACTGGTTGTGAGTGGTGTGGGTAACATGAAACTGATGAAAGCACCTACTATTCAGTGGCCCAAGGACTTCGAGAGTTATGACCCGAAGATGAACGATAAGACACACGTGGGTACTAATGGTGCTTCGGGTAATGTCGTCTATGACTATACCGCTGTACCACGTCATGGAGGCAAATACAGTATTCCGCCTGTTGAGTTCTGTTATTTCGATACCAACTCCAAGACGTATAAGACGCTGCGTACTGATTCCTTCCACGTGGCTGTTGCCAAGACTGCCAGCCACAGTGTGCGTCGCACCGTGAACCAGGAAGACCTGACGGTGCTGAACAGCGACATCCGCTACATCAAGACGTCGCCGGCTAATGTCAGCCCCAAGGGAATGTCATTCTTTGGTGGACTTAATTATTGGCTCTGCTATGCGGGTTCCATAGCCTTATTCCTTTCGTTTGTTGCCATCTTCTATCGTCAAGCCAAGGCTAATGCTAATGTGGCTCGCCGCAGGGGTAAGAAGGCTGGCAAGGTTGCCTCTAAGCGTTTGAAAAACGCAGCGAAGCTTCTCAAGCAAGGTCAGGCACGTGCGTTCTACGAAGAGGTAACCCATGCACTTTGGGGCTACGTGGGCGATAAATTGAACTTGCCTGTTACAGAGTTGAACAAGGATAACGTCGGAGAGCAGTTGGTAAAGCGTGGTGTTAGCGAGGAGATTGTGGAACGCTTCTTGCATGTCCTCAGCGACTGCGAGTTCGCCCAGTATGCTCCTGGTGACCCGTCTGCCACGATGGACCGTCTCTATGCTGAGGCTACAGCGGTCATCGACCAGATAGAGAATTAAGGGTTAAAGTTTATAGGTTAATGATTAAAGATGATTAGAACATGAAACGTCTGTTAATATTTCTCATTTTCTCATTCTCTCATTTTCTCATATCTGGTGCAGCAAATGTCGATTCGCTGAAGGTGGTTGCCGATAGCGCATACGCCAAGGAAGATTATGATAAGGCAGCAAAGACCTATCTTCGCATTGCCAAGATGGGGGAGAGTGCAACGGTGTGCTACAATCTTGGCAACTGCTATTATCGGCAAGATGACATTGCACGTGCCATCCTTTGGTATGAGCGTGCATCACTTTTAAGTCCAGGTGATGAGGACATCCGTTTCAACCTCGATATGGCTCGTTCCAAGACCATTGACCGTGTGATTCCCAAGCACGAGTTCTTCTTTGTTACCTGGTATCACACGCTGACAAACTGGATGAGTGCCGATGGATGGGCAAAACTCTCCCTTTTGTTATTTGTGCTCTGTCTTATGATGCTGGCAGTTTACATTTATGGTCAGCAGATCTGGCTTCGCAAGACAGGATTCACGATGGCAGTAGTCCTTTTGCTTATGACCATTATTGGCAACATCTGTGCTTGGTCTCAGGGAAACCGTCTTGCAAATCGTAATGGTGCCATCGTAATGTCTCCTTCGGCAGTGGTAAAGAGCACCCCTTCGTCGTCTGGCAGTGACTTGTTTGTTCTGCATGAAGGAACGTATGTCACTCTGCGCGACAATTCGTTGAATGAATGGGCAGAAGTCACGTTGGCTGACGGGAAGCAGGGGTGGATTGAAAAGAAGTTGATAGAAACTATATGATAGAACAACTGAAGGCGCTGGACAACGAACTTCTGCTGACACTTAACGGCAGTGATTCGGTCTATTGGGATTCGGTGATGTGGATTATCACAAAAACCATCACATGGATACCTTTGTTGATTGTGCTTCTTTTGGTATTGGCAAATAACAATAATGCGCGGCGTTTCTTCTACATATTGGTTGCAATGGTTGTTACGATTGCACTTGCCGATCATCTTAGTAGTGGAGTTATTAAGCCTCTCGTTATGCGATGGCGTCCTACTCATGATGCCACCTTCCTACATACCATAGATACTGTCTTTGGTTACACTGGTGGGAGTTATGGTTTTGTCAGCAGTCATGCGGCTAACACGTTCTCCCTCTTCATGTTTCTTTCCCTATTGTTGCGTAGCCGTATGATGACGGTCAGCCTTTTCTTTTGGGCATGCATTTCATCATATTCGCGTATCTATCTGGGTGTTCATTTCCCTGGTGACATCCTTTGTGGGGCAATTCTGGGCCTTCTTGTCGGACTCGTAACATATCTTCTTTACAATTATGTAAACAAGAAAACCCTTGTCGAACATCAGTACTTTTCTACGGCATATACTCCCTCTGGATATCTCCGCACGGACATGCACCTGCTGGTCTTTACCCTCGTGCTTACCTATGCTCTCGTCTTTATTGCTGCCATCCCCCTCACCCTCAAGTAATTATTATTAATTGAAGAAGTTCCAGGACACTCCAAAGTGGAATGTGCGAGGATCCATGGGATAGTGAGGTGCCCAGAACATGCGTCCGGTACCAGCGTTGAGATGGTTCATGGCCAGGTAAACTCGGCAATGCTTGATGTGGAGGTTGACGTAGGCATTGACGATGGGGTAGTTTCCAATCTTGACGAGTTGTTGACTGGCATCTTGAACTGCAAAACTCTGTATCGCAGGACAATAATCGGGGGCATAGTAGCGTGTGAAGTAACGTATGTCGCCTCCCATTTCCACGTTCAGAATTTTTGCGATGCGGAAGTGCAGGTATAGATTGCTGTAAAGTGTGAGCTTGGGCAGGGGAAGAACTTTGGCGTTGCTTGTTGCTTGGTAGGTAACGTCGTTGTCCCAATGGAACGGTCCGAATGCGAGATTCTGACAGAGGCGTGCAGAGAACACCTGAACATTGCCACTGTTTTGGCGAACAACAACATCGTGGCTGTAGTCGGCTGGCAGAATATTAGTAGGGTCAGTGCCTATATAAGTATTCTGCATAGCAAAGTAGGTGAGGTTCTTGACATTTTCGAGTCCTACTGTTAAGCCCGTGCCGATGCGAGGTAGTCGTAGCGTTCCTTCAATGCGTGTCTTGAATTCCTTCGACAGATTTGGATTGTCCCACCAAAGGAATTGACTATGATAGCTGTGGTAATAAATATTCGGCGCGAGGTTCTTGACAAAGGCATGGGCCTCGATGGTGAGCGTGTCGCGCTTTCCTATCTTCAGGTCAAGATCGGCAACACCATCTACCTCGAACTCACCTACATCATCACCGACAACGGAAATCTGTCCGTTCACGTTGTAGTGGATGAGTTTTCCCTCTACACGGCTGATTTCCCCGCCGATGTATAGGTTCTGCTCATTATAGCGCCTTTGTCCTAACGTATCTGTAGAATTAATCCAAGGCAAGGTGTATGTTTCGAGCTTGTGGGTGGCAAAGAGTGCAATGCCCATCTGCGCCCACTTGTTAAAGCCCTCGCGCAAGGCCAGTGCCACGGTGTTGTTGATGACAAGGTCCTTGGTGCGGTCCTTCACGCTTTTCAAGTCGCCATAGTAGAGATTTGTATAGTAATTGGTAGGTGTATTGTAGGAGTAATAGGTGTGTCGCAGGTTCTCGAGGTGGAAAGTGTGGATGATGCTCGACACGGGAATGAATTCCTTGGGGATGATTTGTTCCGAAGTCCACTTCGTCTTCAGCGAATCTAACAGCATGGTACGTTGCAGGCTATCGGCCTTACATACTTCGCGCAGACTGTCAGAGAGTTGCAACAGCAGTTCCATGTCGCCTGGCATCTGTGGCTTAAGGCTGTCTGGCAGTTCCACTTCGCGATAGAAGCCAAGATTATAACGGTGGGTAAGATAGGCATTTCGATTCTCGTTGCGGTTCCACGTTTCAGTCAGCAAGGTGGGAATATCCTTCGAACTGTATTTCCTTGGGAAACTCTGTGGGTTACGGATATAGGCATCGTTCTCAATACCTCCGTTCTCGGCCATCTTGAAGTGGTTGAGGTTGACATAGGTATGCAGGTTGTAGCGGTCGCCCAAATAGTATCCGAATAGTGTACCTCCGAACTGGCTGTTTGCCTGCGAGTTGTAGTATCCGCGACCGTATAGGTAGTCGAACTTCATGCCGATGCCCGATACTTTGTTGATGTTCGAGGCGAAGTATGCATACACACGTTCCTGTCCGTTCGTCTTATTGCCCACCTTGTGGTATGCTAAATTGGTGAGCGGACTTAGAGTATTGGAGAAACGGAAGTTTTGGATACCGCCAATAAAGAAGTCGAAGGGATTGAGGAAGAATAACTGGCTGACATCCGTGCGATTCATGTAGATGCGGCTCAGACGGGGTGAACCCAGGTTGCCAAGAATGCTGAACTCGCCATTGTAGCTTGTGGGTTCATTGAAATATTGGAACATGTGGACGGCTGTGTCCAAGTTCTCTGCCGGAACGATGGTGCCCAAGCGTTCCTCTACGGTCCATTGGTGCACTCCGATGGGCACATCCTCCAGTTTGTTCTCCGTAGTGTCGCGCCCCCACGTCGTTCGTTTGTCCCTATTTTCAGATTGTGTGAAGTCTTGAGCTCTTGCCTCAATAAGGCAGAGCACAAGTACAAGCAATAGGGACAATCGTTTCCTCATTCCAATCCTTTTTGTTTATCGTTCCTTTGTGATAACCTCGTGACCGCGCATCAACGCTTCTTCGTTCTGGGGAATCAGATGGTGGTGACGTTGAGGCAGTGTTTTATGTAAAGCCTTCAATACGTCTTCGGTGCCTACAATGGGACACACTTCCAACAATCCGCCCAACACAATCATGTTGAAACTCTTGACGTTCGACATTTCGGCTGCAGCATCCATTGCGTTGATGCAATATACGCTGATGTCGGAACGCTGTGGTGGCGTACTGATGCCGTAGGGGTCGTAAATCAGGATTCCTCCAGGCTTGATTTTCTCTTCAAACTTGTCCAACGAAGGCTGGTTCAGCACGATGGCTACGTCGTAGGTGCTGAGAATGGGGGAGGAGATGGGTTCGTCGCTGACAATGACTGTGACGTTTGCTGTTCCTCCACGTTGTTCAGGACCATAGGCGGGCATCCACGTTACTTCCTTGCCCTCGAAGAGACCAGCATAGGCCAGTATCTTGCCCATCGACAATACGCCTTGTCCGCCAAATCCTGCTATTATTATTTCGTTTTTCACTTTTACTTTTTACTTTTTAATTCTTACATTACTTTACGTCCTTCAGGTCGCCGAGATGGTAGAAGGGGAACATGTGCTCCTCCATCCATTGGTTGGCTTGCTCAGGAGTTTTTTTCCAACCCGAGGAACAAGTACCTACGAATTCTACCAGACAACTGCCCTTGCCTTGCATTGAATACTCGAAAGCTTTACGCAAGGCCGCTTTGGCACGGCGGATGTGTCCAACATCGTGCACAGCCTGACGTGTGACGTAGCACGTACCTTCCAGCGTGGCTGCAATTTCTGTCATCTTCAGAGGATATCCGTGCAGGTCGGCTTGGCGGCCATAAGGACAAGTTACGGTCTTCATGCCCATCAGCGTGGTGGGGGCCATCTGTCCGCCCGTCATTCCGTAGATGGCGTTATTGACGAAGATGATGGTGATGTTGTCACCACGATTCAATGAATGAATGGCTTCAGCAGTACCGATACAGGCCAGGTCACCGTCACCTTGGTAGGTGAATACCAAATTCTCAGGCCATAGGCGTTTCGCAGCACATGCAATGGCAGGAGCACGTCCGTGTGCTGCCTCTATCCAGTCTATATCAATGTATTTATACGCAAAGACTGCGCATCCCACAGGCGATATGCCTACGGCATTCTCTTCCATGCCCATTTCCTCAATGACCTCAGCAATTAGCTTGTGCACCACTGCATGACTGCATCCCGGGCAGTAGTGCATGGGAGTGTCGTTGAGCAAGCGGGGCTTCTTGTAAACGAGGTTCTCGGGTTGTATGATTTCTTGATTTGTCATTTCTATTTAGAACATTATTCGGATGAAAAATTCTACAATCTTCACCAGTAGGCTCACGCCAACGATAAACAAACCATAAACGTGCTTATCTGGATACATGAAGTAAACAAAGAGTCCTACTGCTGCAATTATGAAGAACAGAATGTTGAGCATTTTGCGCAGGCTGTCGGTATTCATCTTTCCTCTGCGTCTGCCACGAATGCGTTCAAGTTCCTCTTGTTGCTCGGCAAGCATTTGTTTTGCATCTTCCATGTGTGTAGAATTGATAGTTATCGATTGATGAGTTTCTCTTTCAAAGCCGTTACGATTTCATCAGGTCCTGGAACCATACCGCCCATGCGACCGTAGTGCTCAACAGGCACGCGCCCCTCGACAGCGAGACGGATGTCCTCAATCATCTGTCCAGCATTGATTTCCACGCTCAATATTCCCTTTACCTGACGACTCAGACGGGCAATCTCCTCCGTGGGATAAGGCCAGAGGGAAATGGGACGCAACATGCCTACACGGATGCCTTCGGCACGACACAGCTCTATGGATTTCTGTGCGATGCGCGAGGCTGAACCAAAGGCAACTATAAGATATTCGGCATCCTCTGTCTTGTACTCTTCGTAGCGCACTTCCTTGGCACTTATCTCGGCATATTTCTTCTGCAGGCTCAGGTTGTGCTGTTCCATTTCGCGAGGCATCAGTTCGAGCGAGGTTACCACACTCTTTGGTTTTCCCTTCAGACCAATGGCAGCCCAGGGACATTCCTTGCGGATATCCTCGTTGGTGCGACGGGGCTTGAATGGGGGCAAGACCACCTTCTCCATCATCTGACCGATGACACCATCGCTGAGCATCATCACTGGAGTGCGATAGCGGAAGGCCAACTCAAAGGAAAGGTCTACGAAATCGGCCATCTCCTGCACACTGGCCGGAGCCAGCACAATGACGTTGTAGTCGCCGTTTCCTCCTCCACGAGTGGCTTGGAAATAGTCACCCTGACTGGGTTGTATGGTGCCCAGACCTGGACCGCCACGTTGAACATTGACGATAAGTCCTGGTAGCTCGGCTCCTGCCATGTAGGCAATGCCTTCTTGCATAAGTGCTATACCTGGGCTTGACGATGACACCATCACGCGCTTGCCCACGGCTCCTCCGCCGTAGAGCATGTTGATGGCTGCAACTTCACTCTCTGCCTGGACTACTATCATGCCGGTCGTCTTCCAAGGTTCCTCCTTGGCCAGCGTTTCCAGGACTTCACTCTGTGGGGTAATGGGGTAGCCGAAGTAACCGTCGCATCCACAACGGATGGCAGCATGCGCAATGGCCTCATTTCCCTTCATTAACAAAATCTCGTTGTTATCCTCCATCTTTTTTACCTTTTACGATAAACCGTAATACAACCATCGGGGCATACCTGAGCACAACAGGTACAGCCTGTACACATACCTTCTACAACCTGTTCGGCATAGGGGTAGCCGCGTTTGTTTACGGTCTTCGGGGTTAACCTAATAATGTTTAGAGGACAAGCTACGGCACAAAGGTTACATCCCTTGCACCGTTCTTTATCTACTACGATAGCTCCTCTCATAGTCTTTAATCTCTTTTTACCTTAATTATATTATATCGTGTTAACGTGATTACATTCTTCTTCAAAGGGTGAATCAAGGGTTGAACATCTCCTTACAATAATAGTTGAGTATGTTGTAGAGCATCTCTCTGGCTCGGACGGCGGGCGAATCTGGGTCGAGTTCAATAGCGTGGTTGTAACACTCAAGGGCATGTTGCCAATCGCTTTGTTTGCGATAGGCATTCCCCTCACGGTAAAAGTCCTCGGCTTGTGTCTTGCGCTCTGTATCCGTCATTCCTCGACTACCGATTTGCGCTTGGGCTTCACGGGTTCTACCTTCTGGGGCTCTTTTTCCTCGAATGCATCCATAGCTGCATCAAACAGTTCCTCCATACGGTCGACTGTCTTGCGACGGAACTTTCCGCTGATGGGGTAGAGCTTGGTTTGAGCTTTGTTCAGGGCTTCCTTATCGCTAATCCACTCCTCAGCCTTGAATATCTGGCCGTTTTGTGTCTCCATATCCTCGTTGTAGTAATAGGTGATATGTGAGACTGTGAGGGTGATGCGTTGTCCTGTGGTGTTTACCCTGATCTGGTAACGGAAGCGTGCACGGTCCAGGTTGAAAGCTTTCTTAGTGAATACCAGCCATTCGCATACACGAGCAGTGATGTTTTGTGAACCTTCCTCTTCCATCATGCGGGCATAGTTGCCTGGCGCGGGGATAGACTTGTCCACCAAATTCTCCACGAACTGGTTCATCGCAGCGCGAATTTCGGCTTCTGACTTGCCGGGTACGGAGAATGTCTTTGTGAATGTAACCATTCCGTTTACCTCGGGCACAGCACCCTTCAGGTATTTAGAATCGTCTCTCTTCTTTCCTGCTGTTGCGCCTATGGCTACAAGCAGCATCATGCAAAGCAATATCTTTTTCATATCTCTTTTTAATTCTTTATCTTCACTCTTATACTCTTTACTCGTATCTCAATGCCTCGATGGGATCCATCGTAGCAGCCTTGTGGGCTGGGATGTAGCCAAACATCAGACCGATGAGGGCACATACACCGAAACTTACCAACACGCTCCACAAAGGAACGGTGGCTGGGAAGCCTATCATGTTTGCCAATCCGCTTAGCAAATACCCTAATCCAACGCCAATAACACCGCCTGAGAGGCTTATCATGATACTTTCCAAGAGGAACTGACGGCTGATGTCTATGCCTCGTGCACCTACCGACATACGTAGGCCAATTTCCTTAGTGCGCTCTGTCACGGACACGAGCATGATGTTCATGATGCCAATGCCTGCCACCAACAGCGAGAAGGCTGCTGCAACCACGAGCACCGTCTGCAGGGTGGTCATCGTGCTCGACATTGTCTCCATGATTTCCTGCTGCGAACGGATTGTGAAGTCGTCTTCATCTCCGTCCTTAATCTTATGGTTGCGACGCAGTATGGCTGTCAGTTCCTCGATGGCATCGTCGCTCAGTTCCTCCTTTACGGCACTTACATTGATGCTACTGAAGAATGTTTGGGCAGCAATACGCTTCATGACGGTGGTGTAGGGGGCAATCATCACGTTGTCCTGGTCCATGCCCCACGAGTTGTAACCCTTCGACTTCAGTATGCCCACGATGCGGAAGGGGATGCTCTTGAAACGGATGGTCTTACCGACGGCATCGTAGTTCTTATCGCCAAACAGTTCTTCCACGATGGTGGTGCCAACTACACACACTTTTGCACTCTTCTTGATGTCTTCGTCGGTAAAGCATTCGCCGTCCTTGATGTCCCATAGCTTGATGTTCAGATATTCGGGACTCTCGCCGTAGACAGTGGTGTTGGTATTCTTGGCACCGTAGATGACTTGCCCGCTGGCATTCACTTCGGGACTGACGTGGGTAATCAGTTTGGCTTCTTGTTGAATTGCCTCATAGTCTGCCATCTTCAGGGTTTGCATAGCAGAGGGGTCGAGCCTGACACCGCCGCGCATGTCGCCACCCGGACGGATGGTGAGCAGATTGGAGCCCATCTTAGAAAGTTCCGTGCGAATGCTTTCCTTCGAACCTTGTCCAATGGCCATCATTGTAATGACAGCAGCCACGCCAATGATGATTCCCAGCGTCGAAAGCAGAGTTCTGGACTTATTGCTCATGATGGCCGTGATGGCCACTTTCAATAGGTTAGTAAAATTCACAATTTGACAATTTTACAATTTATTAATCGTCTTGGTTCTTGGGCAGGGCTGCAAGAGCCTCTGCTGCAGAGAGTATGTTATGGTTCTCAACGTCCTCGCGTATCTTGCCGTCGCGCAGCACGATGTTGCGGCTGCTGTATTGGGCAATTTCGGGGTTATGGGTGACGAAGATGATGGTGCGTCCCTGACGGTGCAGTTCTTGGAAGAGCACCAGTATTTCGAAGCTGGTTCGCGTGTCGAGGTTACCCGTAGCCTCGTCGGCAAGGATTACTGCGGGATTGTTCACCAAGGCACGTGCGATTGCTACGCGTTGCATCTGTCCACCCGACATTTGGTTCGACTTGTGTTCCAGACGGTCGCCCAGCCCCACGGCCTGCAGGGCTTGGATTGCAGCCTCGCGGCGTTGTTTGGCAGAGTATGCGCTGTTGTACATCAGAGGCAGTTCCACATTCTCCACAGCCGTTGTCTTGGCCAGCAGGTTGTAGTTCTGGAAGATGAAACCAATCTTGCGGTTGCGCAGGACGGCGCGGTCGCGGCGACGCATCTTTCGGACGGGAACTCCGTCCAGGATGTATTCGCCCGAGGTAGGGGTGTCGAGGCAGCCCAGTTGGTTCAGCAGGGTCGATTTGCCAGAGCCCGATGTGCCCATGATGGTGACGAACTCGCCCTCGTGAATCTTGAAGCTGACGCCACGCAAAGCCTTCACGACCTCGCTGCCCACATGGAACTCGCGACGTACGTTCTGCAATTCAATGACTACTTTCTTCTCCTCAGCCATTATTTCTTCTTTTCGTTTTTGTTCTTGGGACGGGGCATGAAGGGATTGCCAGCGCTTTGCTCAGGCTCTTCTTCCATCATTCCGTTCTGCACATCGGTGAGTACTTCGGTGCCGGCAGCCACGCCTTTCAGGATTTGGGTCAGCGTTCCGTTGGTCATACCTGTTTCTACGGCCAGTGCCTTGATGTTGGAGCCTTCCTTCACCCAAAGCTTTTGTCTGGCCTCGACATCGGTGATGGTTTCACCCTCGTTCAGCATTGCCTCGCTGGGCTTGAAGCGCAGGGCCTTGGCAGGAACGGCGATTACGTCCTTCATTTCCAGCGTAAAGATGGTGACGTTTGCCGTGAGGCCGGGTTTCAGCTTCAACTCTTGGTTGGGCGCGCTGATGACGACCTCGTAGGTCACTACATTGCTTTCCGTCGTAGCCTGCTGTCTCACCTGTGTCACACGTCCTTCGAACGTGTCGTTAGGAAAGGCGTCTACGGTGAACGATACGCGCTGTCCCTCCTTAACCTCACCTATATCAGCCTCGTCGACATCTGCAATGACGCGCATGTCTGTGAGGTCCTTGGCAATCTTGAACAGGGTGGGGGTGTTGAAGCTTGAAGCCACTGTCTGTCCTTCCTCCACTTCCTTCGAGAGCACTACACCGTCGATAGGGCTGGTAATGGTGGCATAGCCGAGGTCGGTCTCTGCACGCTTCACGCTTTCCTGCTGTTGGGCAACGGTCTGCTGGGCACGTACATAGCTGAGGCGTGCCTGGTCGAAGTCGTTGGCTGAGATGAGCCCTTGGTCATAGAGGTTCTTATAGCGCTCGTAGTTGGTCTTCTGGTAGTCGAGGTCGCTCTGCGCACTCTTCAAGCCAGCTTGGGCGCTGGACAGCGTGGATAGCAGGTTCGTTCGATCCAGTTCTGCAATCACTTGTCCGGCTTTCACTACGCTGTTGTAGTCGACATAAAGTTTACTTACGATACCGCTGACCTGAGTACCTACGTCCACGCTGGTTACGGGTTCAATGGTGCCGGTGGCAGTTACGCTTGTGGTGATGTCTTGCTGTTCCACCATTGCTGTCGAGTAGGTGAATTCCACCTTCTTCTTGCAGCCCGTAAGTAGAAGGGCTGAGACGGCAAATAGAATGAATGATTTTTTCATATTTTGTATGTGGTTTATTACATGTTGATGCTTTCCCCGGTATAGAACTTCAGCAACTGAATGTTCAGCAGGGTGGTGTATTTGCTTTGCAACTCGTCTTGTTTGGCACTCAGCAGATTGTCGTATTCCTGACGAAGTTCTGCTATGTTCTTCAACCCGTTGTTGAACTGTGCATTCAGCAGTTCGTAGGTGGTTTCGGCACTCTGCAATTTGGCTTTTGCCGAGATGAACTTCTGCTGGTTGCTGTAGGCATTGAGCCAGTAGCTCTCGATGGTGCTGGCCAGTGTGTTCTTCTTGTCCTGCAGGTCGAGTTGGCTGTTCACCTTCTGCAGCTTGGCCTTTTCCACAGAGCTCTTGTTGCGACGGTTGTCGAAGATGGGTACGCTCAGGTTCACGCCGGCATTCATGTTCAGGTTGCTCTTCATCTGCTTGCCGAAGCTGTCGCTGCTGGTGCTGTAATGATTGTCAGAGAGGCCTGCGCTGATGCCGATGGTGGGGTAGTAGCCGCGTTTTGCAATGTCGATGCTCATGTCTGCTGCTTCTATGCTCAGCTCTGCGCTACGTATTTCGGGCCTCGATTTCAGGGCTTGCTCGTAGATGTTTTGTGCCGAAGGGATGGGCGCGAGCACTTGCTCCTCGCTGGGTTCTGTTCCCGTTATGTCAAAGGGCGTATTCAGAGGCAACTCCAGCAGACTCTTCAGTTGTCGCTTGAAGTTGAGCACCTGCGTCTCGCTATTTACGATACTATACTGCGAGGCACGCCATTGGGCTTCCAACTGGGAAACGTCGGCTTTCGACATCTGTCCTTGCTTCAGCATCTGCTGCCCGCGTTCGTATTGACTTTTTGCGGTTTCTGCCAGCTGTTCGTTCACCTTCTTTGCCTCTGTGCTATACAGGATTTGCACGTATAGTTGGGCAATTTGCTCCTGAATGGAGAGCTCGCTCTGCTGGGTGCCCAGTTTCGTGATTTCGTTCTGCAACTGCTGGGCCTTGACATTCTTGTGATTGATGCCGCCGTTCCATACCGTCCAATTGGCGTTCAGGCCGTATGAGCCTGATTCTGAGAATTTGTTCGAACTTACGGTCACTTGGTCGCCATAGACTCTTGCGGTGCTTTCCTCAAAGGGACGCACTCCTATGCCTTCATTGCCAGAGAAACTCAGGCTGGGGAACAGGGCTCCCTTGTTCTGCCAAAGCGTTATCTCTCCTTCTTCTTCGCTGACGCGGCTCTTCTGTATCTGGATATTGTTTTCTCGCGCGTATTCAAGGCAGCGGTTCAACGTCCATTGGTTTTGTGCTGCGCCTTGTACGGAAAGCAAAAGCAGGAGTGCGAGCGCAGCATTGCGTAGTTTTATCGCTAACATATTATATACATTATTTATAATGCGCCCCAAAGGTACTGCTTTTTAACGAGATAGCCAAAAAAACGTCTTTCTTTTAACAATGGTTAAGGATAAATATTGTATCTTTGCACCAGCAAATCAAACCTCAAAACTTCAAAAGATATGTTCTCAGGAATAGTAGAAAGTACGGCCCGCGTGGTGGCTATTGAGAAGGAACTCGACAACCTGCATTTTACCCTGACTTGCCCCTTTGTGAGTGAGCTGAAGATTGACCAAAGTGTTTCTCATAACGGTGTGTGTCTCACTGTTGTACGTCTTACTGATGAAACTTATACAGTAACTGCTATGCGTGAGACTTTGGAACGCAGTAACTTGGGCTTGCTGAAGGTTGGCGACGAGGTGAATGTGGAGCGTTCGATGATGATGAACGGTCGGCTGGACGGTCACATTGTGCAAGGACATGTAGATACCACTGCCCAATGCATCAGCGTCGAAGACCAGCAGGGCAGCTATGTGTTCCGTTTCCGTTACGAGGCTTCGCGCGAAATGGCTCGTCGCGGCTATGTGACGGTGGACAAGGGAAGCGTGACGGTAAACGGTGTCAGCCTGACCGTCTGCCGTCCTGACGACGACAGCTTTGAGGTGTGTATCATTCCCTATACCTTCGAGAACACCAACTTCCACAACATCAAGGTTGGCTCAGTTGTCAACCTGGAGTTCGACATCATCGGTAAGTACCTGAGCCGCATGATGCAGTTCGTCTGATAAACACTAATTCGTAGTTCTAAGTCTTTGATACAGAATGTTATCTTCGACCTTGACGGGACGCTGACGGACACCTTGCGCGACCTCTCTGTCAGCACAAACTATGCCCTTCGTCAGGTGGGCTGGGGCGAACGCTCGCTTGCCGAGGTGAGGCGCTTTGTGGGAAACGGCGTTCGCAAGCTGATGGAACGTGCTGTGCCCGAGGGCGTTTCTGAGACGGATTTCGAACGCTGTTTCTCCATTTTTCGAGCTCACTATCTCGAACATTGTCAGGACTCTACGTGCCTCTATGAGGGTGTGGCAGAAATGCTGCAGGCGGTTCATGCCGCAGGCTATCGGACGGCGATAGTCAGCAACAAGCTGCAGGCTGGAGTCGATGAACTCTACGAAGCCTATTTCCGTGACGTGGTGGATGTTGCCATTGGACAGCGCGAGGGGGTAGCCTTGAAGCCTGCTCCCGATATGGTGGAACTGGCCTTGCAACAACTGGGTGCAAGTGCTCAGGATGCGGTGTATGTGGGTGATAGCGAGGTAGATGTGCAGACGGCTCGCAACTCAGGTCTGCCCTGCATCAGCGTGTTGTGGGGCTTCCGCGACCGCGATGTGCTGGAGCAGGCGGGGGCACGTACCTTCATTGCACATCCCTCCGAGCTTTTGCCTTTGCTGGGGTAAAGCTCCTTTCCCTATTCCTTATGTATTTTTGAGGCTGCAATCTCCTCGTTAGCCTCTTTTGCCATCTGTTTCATGGCCTTGCGCTGTTCGGCTCGTGTGGGCATGAACTTCAAATCGACATACTTTATGGCATTGACCATTCGCTTTGAGGGCTGCCAACGTAGGTTGATGCTCTTGATGTAGCTTTCGTCAAACTTCTCGGCACTCTCGGCTCCGCGACTGGAGATGGTGGTGTAGAATGCACCTAAATCGTCCAAATCCACGCGGTTGCCGGCTTTCAGTTGTTCCATGATACAGGCTTGGGCGTCCTGTAGCAGGCCGATAATCGTGCCCTCGGAGAATACCGAGTTGTGCGAGGCTATGTGCCGCGCAATGTCGCGTGTCGTCACCGTCTGTGCCCGCTGTGTTGTGGCATAGACCAGTCGTTTCTTACTCTTGCTGTAGATGCTCGCCAGGCGAGTTACAAAGGTGTATCTCAGTGCCATACAATTCTCTCCTTTCTTCGTTATGTCGTTGTTGCAGATGCAAAGTTACGTTTTCTTTTCGACAACACAAAGCTTTTGCCCTCTTTTAATTATCTTTTCTTTATCGGATAATTATCCTATCGACATCGGATAATTATCTTATCGCTATCGGATAATTATCCTATCGTCAACGGATAATTATCCTTTTAAACTAACGATGTGTCGAATGTCGTGTAACAACGTGTCGCATAAAAATCAGCGTCGTATTGACTTCTTTTCAAAAATATTTGCTATCTTTGCATCCCATAAAATGAAATACAAATAATAGAGATATGTATAGGACCAAAACTTGTGGCGAGCTGCGGCTGGCCAATGTTGGAGAGAGCGTAACGCTGAGCGGATGGGTTCAGCGCACTCGTAAGATGGGCGGAATGACGTTTGCCGACCTGCGCGACCGCTATGGAATCACTCAGTTAGTGTTTGACGAACAGACCGATGCAGCCCTGTGTGAGCGTGCCAACCGGCTGGGACGCGAGTGGGTGATTCAGGTAGTTGGCGAGGTGAGCGAGCGCCAGTCGAAGAACAAGAATCTGCCTACGGGCGACATCGAAATCATCGTACGTCAGTTGAACGTGCTCAATGAGAGTGCTGTGCCTCCTTTCACCATCGAGGAACAGAGCGACGGCGGCGACGACTTGCGCATGAAGTACCGTTATCTCGACCTGCGCCGTCCCAACGTGCGCCGCAACTTAGAGCTGCGTCATAAGTTTGCCTTCGAGGTGCGCCGCTATCTCGACGAGCAGGGCTTCATGGAGATTGAGACTCCTGTGCTGGTGAACTCAACTCCTGAGGGAGCACGCGACTTCGTGGTGCCCTCGCGTATGAATCCTGGTCAGTTCTACGCCCTGCCTCAGAGCCCGCAGACGCTGAAGCAACTGCTGATGGTGGCTGGCATGGACCGCTACTTCCAGATTGTGAAGTGCTTCCGCGACGAGGACCTGCGTGCCGACCGTCAGCCCGAGTTCACACAGATTGACTGCGAAATGTCGTTCGTGGAGCAGGAGGACATCCTGCAGATGTTCGAAGGCATGAGCCGCCACCTGTTTAAGTCCATCCTCAATATCGACATCCCCACGCTGCCCCGTATGACTTGGGCAGACGCCATGAAGTTCTATGGCTCCGACAAGCCTGACACGCGCTTCGACATGAAGTTCGTGGAGCTGATGGACGTGCTGAAGGGCACGGGCGAGTTCGGCGTCTTCAACGAGGCTGAATACATCGGTGGCATCTGCTGCGAGGGACAGGCCGTTTACACTCGCAAGCAGCTCGACCAACTGACAGACTTCGTGCGCCGTCCGCAGATTGGTGCCAAGGGCCTCGTCTATGCCCGCGTAGGGGAGGACGGAGTGCTCAAGTCCAGCGTCGATAAGTTCTATTCGCCCGAGGTGCTTGAGAACCTGAAGCAGGCAATGAACGCCAAGCCTGGCGACCTCATCCTCATCATCTCTGGTCCCGATACTCTGAAGGCTCGCAAGCAACTCTGCGAACTGCGTCTGGAGATGGGCTCTCGCATGGGCCTGCGTCCCAAGGACAAGTTCTCTTGCCTCTGGGTTATTGACTTCCCCATGTACGAGTGGAGCGACGAGGAGCAGCGCCTCATGGCAATGCACCATCCCTTCACCTCGCCCAAACCTGAAGATATTCCTCTGCTTGATACAGACCCTGCCTCGGTTCGTGCCAATGCCTACGATATGGTCATCAACGGCGTAGAGGTAGGCGGCGGCAGCATCCGTATCCACGATGCCAAGCTGCAGCAGAAGATATTCGAGATACTTGGCTTCACACCCGAGCAGGCACAGCAGAAGTTCGGTTTCCTGATGAATGCCTTCAAGTACGGTGCTCCCCCTCACGGAGGACTGGCCTACGGTCTCGACCGCTTCGTGAGCCTCTTTGCAGGTCTCGACAGCATCCGCGACTGCATAGCCTTCCCCAAGAACAACAGTGGTCGCGACGTTATGCTCGACGCTCCTGGCTTCATCGACCAGAGTCAGCTCGACGAACTCTGCCTTGCCGTTGACCTGCCGCAGGAGTAGCCGCCCAATTATAATATGGAAAAGGATATTGCACTGGTTCTGTCGAGTGGTGGAGCCAGAGGATTGGCACACATCGGCGTCATTGAAGAGCTGGAGGCGCAGGGCTACCGCATTACCTCTGTGGCAGGCTGCTCGATGGGCGCTTTGATAGCTGGCGTGTATGCGGCTGGGAAGTTGAAGGAGTTTCGTCAATGGATGACTACCATCGACCGCAAGCGAATGCTGGAACTCACAGACTTCTCGTTCTCGCTCAATCATCTGGCCAAAGGTAACAAAATCATCAAGGCCATCATGGAGTTCGTGCCCGACGTAGCCATCGAGGACTTGCCCATACCTTATAGTGCCGTTGCTACGGACTGGAACACAGGTCGCGAAGTGGTGTTTCGTACGGGCAGTCTCTTCGAAGCCATCCGAGCTTCCATATCGCTGCCGTCGTTCTACGAACCGGTGCGGCGTGATGGAATGATACTTATCGACGGAGGTGTCGTCAATCCGCTGCCCCTCAATCGGGTGGAGCGTCACGAAGGCGACCTTCTCGTGGGTGTTGACGTCAGCGGGCACGACTACGAGTCACAGTCCATCTCGCATTTCAACGTCTATACGCTGCTCTCGCGCGTCAGTTCGCTGATGATACGTCAGAACTCTCTTCTGATGACAGAGTTGATGAAGCCCGATATCCTTGTCGATATTCAGATGAGTGAGTTTGGCAGTTTCGACTACGACAAGTCAGAGAAACTTATAGAATTGGGGCATCGCATGGCTCAAGAGGTCCTCAGCGCAGGATGTGCCAAGGCTTAGTCCTTCACGGCAGCGGGTGTCCAGCTCTTGAAGAAGCGCAACACCTTCTCCTTGTCGTAGCTCTTGCCTTCTTCCAGAAAGCTTGAGTCTTGGATGTGCAGCACGTTGCCTTGCCCGCCGAGCACTACAAATACAGGAAAACCGAAACGTGCAGGATTGTTCAGTCGCTTCAACATCGCCTTTGCCAGTGCCGTCTTTTCGGCACCTTCAGATTTGCGAGGGTTGTAGTTCACGTGGATGTACACGAAGTTGTCGTTCACCACTTTACTGATGGTCGTGTCGTTGGTGATGAAGTCGGCAAAGCGCAGGCACCACGGACACCAGTTGCCTCCTACCTGACAGACGACGAACTTTCCCTCTGCCTGAGCCTTTGCAATCGCCTTGTCAATCTGCTCCAAGGGGTTGATGTCCTCGTCATACACCTTCTTCACCGCGAAGTCCTGAACGTCGGCAGCCTCGTAATTCTGTTGACCGTAGGCTGTTGTCAGTCCTATTATGCCCAACAGTAGTAAGGTAACGATTCTTCTCATGTACATAATAAAACACGTTTATGGTTTATCCAATGATCCACTTGCCAACCTTGGGGATGCGCTGAACGACAACGGAGAAGAGGGCGGTCAAGAGGAAGGTGGCAAGGGCTGTGACGATGATTTGCATGGGAGTGGTCCAGATGCCGAACGTGCCTTCGAGGCCTGTTCCAAAGGTGGAACGAAGCCAACCGCTGATGGCAGCCAGCACAATCATGTGGCAGAGATACATGCCGTAGCTGGCCTTCGATATTGGAAGCAGAATGCGCTGGAAGAAACGTCCGGAGGCCGTAAACTTGCGGAAAAGCAGAATCCAACCGATGGTCATTAGGGCTACGCTGGCGGTATCGTTAATCCACGTTGTTTCCCAGATAGCTGCCATTCCGGCAGGACCACTAACGGGGAAGAGTCCGCGTGCGTCGGCATCAACTGCCATGAGGAAGCCGAAGAAACAGATGCAGAAACCAATGATCCAAGCGGGCAGGCCGATGGACAGCGTTCGACGCCACGATAGTTCGCCCACGAAGCGACGCAAGTATAGGCCCAACAGCATGTAGCCGAGGAAACCGCTCAGGTAGTAAAAGAGGCCGTAGGCATTCCACGAAGCTTCGCCCCACAGTGGATAGCGTGCAGGGTTGGGAATGCCAGTGGGGCCGTAGATGACAGGAGGCGTTTCGCCCACCCAAGCCCGTACGAAGGGAATCAGAGTGGTGAGGAAACACAGGAAGAGATAGAATTGCAGCTCTCGCTTGCTGACGCGTTCGGCCCACGGCGAAAGCAGGGGCATCAAAAGATAGAGCCCCACGAGCATGTAGACGAACCAAAGGTGACCAGCAGCGTAGTTGAAGTTGAGCAATAGGCTCTGCAGATTCTCGACAGGCTGGCCCCAGTAGAAGGCATAGACCAACGACCATACTACAAAGGGCACAATCACGCGCACCATGCGGCGGCGCAAGAATTCGCCTGTGGAGTAGTGAAGTGGGAACTGGAGGTAGCTGCTGGCTACTACAAACAGAGGAACGCAGGCGCGCACGAACGTGTCGAAAAACGACACCCAGCGGGCATCGGTCTGCGTGAGGATAAGCGACCCGTCGCCACCTAAGTAGAATGGTTCGGCACTGTGGACGGTCATAACCATCAGGCAGGCCAAGACACGCATCCAGTCTACCCATACTTCGCGATTCTTCATGGTTCCTTTCTTTATCATAACCCTTAACTCTTGATTCTTAACTAAAAATTATAGTCTTGTTCTTGTAGGTCAGAATCTTACGGTCGATATGCTTCGATACGGCACGTGAGAGGACAATCTTCTCGAGATCCTTGCCTTTGAGAGCCAGACTTTCGGGTGTGTCCTTGTGGCTGATGCGAGTCACATCCTGCTCGATGATAGGACCTGCGTCAAGTTCTGCCGTGACGTAGTGACTGGTGGCTCCGATAATCTTCACACCACGAGCCCATGCCTGATGGTAAGGCTTTGCTCCCACGAAGGCGGGTAGGAAAGAGTGGTGGATATTGATGATGTGGTGGGGGTACTGGGCTATCATGTCGTCGCTGATAATCTGCATGTAACGTGCCAGCACGATGAAGGTGATGCGCTTCTCACGCAGCAGTTCCATCTCGGCCTGTTCCACCTCTGCCTTGTTCGAATGGTCCTTGTTGATGCTCCATACGTAGTAGGGAATGTCGAACTGCTCAGCTACATAGCGAAGGTCTTCGTGGTTGGAGATGATGCAGGGGATGTCGACGTTCCACTCGCCAGCCTTGTAGCGAGCCAGCAGGTCGTAGAGGCAGTGACTCATCTTGCTGACGAAGATGGCCATGCGGGGCCGTTCGTCGCTATAGTAGAGGCTGAACGTCATCCCATAGCGCTGGGCATAGAGCGTAGACAGATATTCTTTGATTTTCTCTCTGGGTACCAGAAACCTGTTGAGTTCCCATTCGATGCGCATGAAGAAGACACCGTCCTCACGGTCTACATACTGATCCAAATAAATGATGTTGCCGTGGTTGTCGGTAATGAACTTGGTGACTTCGCTGATGATGCCCGGCTGGTCGGGGCAGTGCAAAAGGAGTATGGCAGAAGCTTCTCCCTCTTTCCCCTCCTGAGATGGGGCAGCTACATTTGAATTGTGTTTGTTATTCATATTATAATCTTTTAACCTTTAATCTTTTATTTCGTCCTGTAATCCTTCACTCCTTTCGTTCCATCAGCACTACGTTTTCCACGTGCTGGGTATGGGGGAACATATCTACGGGCTGAATCTTTGTGACGCGATATGCTTCGTCCAGCAACTGTAGGTCGCGAGCCTGTGTGGCAGGGTTGCAACTGACGTAAACGATGCGCTTGGGGGCTGCCCGTAGAATGGTCTTCACCACATCCGCGTGCATTCCGGCGCGGGGTGGGTCAGTGATGATGACGTCGGGCCGTCCGTGTTTTTGGATGAACTCATCAGTCAGGATGTCCTTCATGTCACCAGCGTAAAAGAGTGTATTGTCGATATTGTTGATTTCGGAATTTACTTTAGCGTCCTCAATGGCTTCGAGCACATACTCAATACCAATGACCTTCTGGGCCTTGCGAGCTACGAAGTTGGCAATCGTACCAGTACCAGTATAAAGGTCGTAGACGAGTGGCTTTGGTGATTCACAATTATTGCCAAAGGCAAATTCGCGTGCTACCTTGTATAGTTCGTAGGCCTGTTCGGTATTGGTCTGATAGAACGACTTTGGACCTACTTTAAAGCGCAGATCCTCCATCTTGAGGAAGATATGGTCGGTGCCGCTGTAAACCTCTATAGGAAGGTCGCCAAACGTGTCGTTGAATTTCGTGTTGTTTACCCACAACAGACTTGAAACCTCCGGGTGTGTCTTACTTAGGTGTTCCATCAAGCCCATTGCCTGCTGGTGCTCCTCGTCTGTCTGGATGCAAAATTGGATAAGCAACATAATTTCACCTGTGTTCGACAGACGAATCATCATACCACGAAGCAGGCCTGTATGCTCACGGGCATCAAAGAACGAAAGAGCGTGCTCGTAGGCATAGTCGCGTATGTCGTTGCGTAATTGGTTGTTTTCGTCCTCCATTAGATGACATTCCTCGATGGGTAGTATCTTGTCGAAGGCGCTACCTGCGTGAAAACCCACAGCACCTGGCTGAGTAAACAGCTCGCCGCTTTGAATTTGTTCGCGGGTGAGCCAAGCCTTGTTAGCACAACCAAATTCCAGCTTGTTGCGGTATTCGCGTATTTTCTTGCTGCCTAAGATAGGACTGCATTCAGGCAATTCCACTTTGCCGATGCGGGTTAGCGAGTCCATCACCTGCTTCTGTTTCCAGCGCAACTGTTCCTCGTAGGGCAGCATCTGCCATTTACAGCCCCCACACACAC
Organism: Bacteroidaceae bacterium; assembly: GCA_045220575.1. Lineage (GTDB taxonomy): Bacteria > Bacteroidota > Bacteroidia > Bacteroidales > Bacteroidaceae > Physcousia. The sequence goes on along the minus strand of JBGUVX010000026.1, from coordinate 6,488 downwards.
CAAAATGGCGGCAGAAGGGTTCCGTACGTCGTTCGCTATACTTGTGGAAACAGATGGCTTCGGCTTCGGCATAGCTGTGTTTCTTCTTTGTCAGCTTTAGATCTACCACGTCACCTGGCACAACCCAAGGTGCAAACACCACAAGGTCGTTGACCCGTACAAGTGCCTTCCCTTCGGCTGCTACATCCGTTATCTCTATTTGTTCTAAAATGGGGAGCTCTTTCCGTTTTCTACTCATGTTTTTATTGTTCAGCGTGTTATCTATACCAGTTCCAAAGAGAATAACTCGTGTAGCTTAGCAAAGCCTGGGCTAGATTGCAGGGCCTGGTTGAACTGGTCGGGTTTGCTATAAGTCTTGATAGCAACCTCAGGTGCTATCACATGAACCTCCATGTTGACCTCCGTGTGGCATTGCTGCTGAATGTATGCCTCTATTTGGGGACGTAGTTTCTGCAAATCCTTTTCAATCATGGGATTGTTGACGGTAACTGAGAAACTGTGTCCGTTCACCAATTGCGGGGTAATGGAGCGCATGCGCTGGGCTGTCGTGATTTCCGACTTCGGCAGATGGTTGGCAAACTGCTGCCAAGCCAGTATCAGGTTGTCTGTATCTAACTGAATGGTTGGGGTGCTCGTTGCTTGTACCGTTTCCTGTCCAGAGACAGATGAGACTTTTCCCTCATGTCTTGCTGGTGTTGTCTCGTTCTTCTTGCGTATGCTGGTTGTGTTGAGGTTAAGTGTGTTCAGGGCTTGCTTCTCAACAGTAGGCTTCTCGCTGACTACAGGTTGCTTGCTCACTGCCTTCTGTGCAGGAGCTTGCTGGGGCCGAGGCTGTAGTTTGAATATGGGTTTTAGTGTCTTCGCAGGGCAAAGCCCCGCACCGGCACCATCATCGTCGGTACTTTGGGTTGACTGAATCAGACACAATTCTACCTGCAGCCGTTTATTGCGACTCTGCCGATAACCCAAGTCACATTCGTTGCACAGTTTGATGGCCTTGTATAAAAACTGGGGCTTGCAACGCATGGCCTGTTCGTGGTAGCGCTGCTGATTGGTCTCGCTGACTTCAAGGAGAGGCAGGGTGCGGGCATCGCGACTGACGAGTAGGTTGCGGAAATGTGAGGCAAGACCTGCTATGAAGTTCCCACCATCGAATCCGCGTTCCGTAATTTCGTTAAACAATAGCAACGAGGACTCAACATCCTTGTTGAGCATATTTTCGACAATACGGAAATAGTATTCTGAATCCAGAATGTTCAGGTTTTGCAAGGTGCTCTCATAGGTGACGTTGCCTCCAGTGAAACTCACCATCTGGTCAAATATCGACAGGGCGTCGCGCATACCTCCATCGGCTTTCTGGGCAATAAGTGCCAAAGCTTCGTCCTCGACATTGTAACCTTCCTTCTCGGCTACGTATTTCAGATGATCAACGGTGTTTTTTATGGTGATGCGCTGGAAATCATAGACCTGACAACGGCTTAATATCGTAGGCAGAATCTTGTGCTTTTCGGTTGTGGCCAAAATGAAAATGACGTAGTGAGGGGGTTCTTCCAATGTTTTTAAAAAAGCATTGAAAGCCTGCTGAGACAGCATGTGCACCTCGTCGATGATAAACACCTTGTAGCGTCCTATCTGGGGCGGAATGCGCACTTGGTCGATAAGTTCACGGATGTCATCGACTGAGTTGTTTGAGGCAGCATCCAATTCGTGGATATTCATCGAACGGCCTTCCTCGAAAGCCCGACACGATTCACATTGACCGCAGGGCTCGCCGTTGGCACTCAGATTCTGGCAGTTGATGGTCTTGGCAAATATGCGGGCACAGGTGGTCTTTCCCACACCGCGAGGTCCGCAAAACAGGTAGGCGTGTGCTAGTTTTCCTGTGCGTATGGCGTTGAGTAGAGTAGTAGTGAGAGCCCGTTGACCTACCACCATATCAAAGGTGGCCGGACGATATTTTCGGGCCGATACAATGTATTGTTCCATGCAGATTGTTAATAATCGTTGCAAAGATACAAATTTATTCATAATACACAATTCATATTTCATAATTAATTCGTAAATTTGCGACATAATTAATTTATTAGCCATGAGCAGTATCCAAACCGTATGGGATTTTCTCCGCAAGTATAAATATTTTGTGGTATTGGCATTTTTTGCTATAGTGGTCGGTTTTGTCGATGAGGACAGTTTCTGGGACAGGCATAAAAGGCTTCAGGAAATTGATGCGCTGAGGAATGAAATGCGTGCCTATCAAGACAAATACGAGCGCGATACCAAGGCTTTGGAGGAGTTGGAGAGTAATCCGGAAGCGGTGGTTCGCGTGGCTCGTGAACAGTTCTATATGAAATATCCCAACGAGGATGTATATGTAGTTATGGATGCTGCCGAGGTAAGTCAGGAAGCGACTGAAAATGAAGACGCTAACTAAAGTTCAGAACTTTGTATTTCGTATCGGTGCTCTGCTTATGATAGCGGGTGCTGCAATGTGGTTGTTTGCCGGATTGCTGGCGAACATATTCTATGTGGTGGGAGTGATTATGTTTGTCACAATGCAATTGCAGGCAACATATGAGGGTAATGATTTTGTTATTCAGCGTCTGAGACGTCAGCAATTGTTTGGAGCCTTCGCCTTGGTGTTGTCGGCTACGGCTATGACTACACAGGCCATGGGCTACAACCTTGTACAGCATAACGAATGGGTGGTTTGCCTGTTGATAGGTGCCATCTTTCAGTTATACACCGCTTTCCGCATTCCCCAAGCATTGAAACTCGTTGTGCTTATCTGCATGCTTTCGTCATGCGCCGACCATTATATTGTGAACGGTTCTACAACGATTCATGGGATGGAAGGAAAAATGTTGTACCTGAAGGTTTTTGATAACCAGAATATGAAGGATATTGACTCGTGTTGCGTAACACATGGAAAGTTCACCTTCAAGGGAAATGCGGATTCCATAGTTATGGCAAATGTCTTTTGGGGTAACCAAAGCCTGATGCCCGTTGTGCTGGAGGGGGGAGACGTGGAGATGAAAATTGATGAAGTGGCTCAGGTGGCTATGGGTGGACCTCTGAATGATAGTCTGTACTCCTTTATAAAGAGAAAGACACAAATTGATAACCTGTTGGCAGAATTGCCTCGCAAGGAAGGGCGTATGGTGATGGATGGAATGGAGCATGAAGAAGTGTTGGCACAACTGAATTCAGAAGCACGACAACTCTCCCTTAAAGGTGACCAATTGGTAACAGGATTTATCAAACAGAACTATACAAATGTTTTGGGACCGGGCGTTTTCATGATTATGACCAGTGAATATGCCTATCCTGTGTTGACACCGCAAATCGAAGAGATTCTGATTGGGGCACCTTCTTCCTTCCTGAACCATCCTTATGTTAAGGAATATTTGAAGGTGGCACGTGAGAATATGGATAAACTACAGCAGCAATGATGGACGAACATTCGAAGATAGAGCAACTGAGGGCAGAACTGCACAGACATAATTACCAGTATTATGTTCTGAACCAGCCGACTATCAGTGATTTGGAGTTCGACCAGATGATGCGTCAGTTGCAAGAACTGGAGGCACGCTATCCTGAATTTGCCGACCCCAATAGTCCTACGCAGCGTGTAGGAAGCGATTTAAACCGCGAATTCCAGCAGGTGGAACACAAGCGTCCCATGCTGAGTTTGGCTAACACCTATAATAAGGAAGAGGTGCGTGAGTGGTATGAACGTGTTGAGGACGGTCTGTTGGGACAACCCTTTCAGGTGTGCTGCGAAATGAAGTTCGACGGACTGAGTATATCGTTGCATTACGAAAAAGGGCGATTGGTGCGTGCAGTGACACGTGGCGACGGGGTGAGGGGCGACGATGTGACGGAGAACATCAAGACTATTCGTTCCATACCTCTTGTATTACCAGCAGGAGGAGATTATCCTGATGAGTTTGAGATTCGTGGAGAAGTGCTGATGCCTTGGGAGAGTTTCGAGACATTGAATCGTGAGCGCGAAGCTGCTGAAGAGCCCCTGTTTGCCAATCCACGCAACGCAGCAAGCGGCACGCTTAAAAGTAAAAACTCGGCAGTGGTGGCTCAGCGTAAGCTGGATGCATACCTATATTATTTATTAGGAGATGATGTGCCCTGCGAGAGCCATTATGCGAATTTGCAGAAGGCACGGGAGTGGGGGTTCAAGATAGGACCGCAGATGAAACTCATGGGTTCGTTACAGGAAATCTATGACTACATCGACTATTGGGATGTGGAACGCAAGAACTTACCTGTTGCTACGGACGGAATTGTTCTGAAACTAGATTCTTTGGTTCAACAGCGGAGCCTTGGCCTTACGGCAAAGAGTCCTCGATGGGCTATTGCCTATAAGTTCTTGGCGGAGAAACAGTCAACCATCCTCCGTGAGGTGACGTTTCAGGTGGGACGCACGGGTGCCATAACCCCTGTTGCCAATATGGACCCTGTACAGTTGTCAGGAACCATCGTGCGACGTGCAACGCTGAATAATGAGGATTTCATTCGCAATTTGGACTTGCACATCGGCGACCATGTATTTGTGGAGAAGGGCGGTGAGATTATTCCCAAGATAGTAGACGTTGACTTGGATGCACGCGATGAGAGTCTAGGGCCACGGGTTGAGTTTATAACTGTCTGCCCCGAATGTGGAACCAAGTTGGTTCGTTATGAGGGTGAGGCTGCAACCTATTGCCCAAATGATGCCTCATGCCCTCCCCAATTGAAGGGACGTATAGAGCACTTTATCAGCCGAAAGGCAATGAATATTGATTCGTTGGGACCTGAGACTATTGCAGAATATTTTCGTCGGGGCATGATTCATGACCCAGCTGATTTGTACGAGATTCGTCGTGAACAGATAAGCGGTGCACGTGGACAGAAGGACAAGAGTGCGAGCAAAATTCTGTTGGGTATTCAGGAGAGTACAAAGGTGCCCTTTGAACGTGTATTGTATGCCTTGGGCATTCGCTTTGTGGGTGAGACTGCAGCTAAGACCTTAGCCCGAAATTTCAAATCCATTGATGTGTTGGCAAAGGCCTCGCTCGACGACCTCCTACGGGTTAATGGCATTGGAACCGTCATAGCACAAAGTATTATTGCCTGGTTCTCGAATCCCCAGAATGTGTGGTTTGTGGAGCGTCTGCGAAGCTATGGTGTGCAGATGGAACTGTCTCAAGATGAACTTTCGGAGCACACGGATAAACTGCAGGGACAGAGCATTGTCATTAGTGGCGTTTTTGCTCAGCACAGTCGCGACGAATATAAGGCAATGATAGAGAAACATGGCGGAAAGAATGTGGGCAGTATCTCTGCCAAGACCAGTTTCATTCTGGCTGGTGAGAATATGGGGCCTGCAAAATTGGAAAAGGCACAGAAATTAGGCGTTCGCATAATAGGCGAGGAAGAGTTTTTAAGTATGATTGATTAGAATAAATAGGTATATGGACAGTGTATTTAAGGGATTAGGCATTGCGTTAGTAACCCCCTTTACGAGGGATGGTAATGTTGACTACGAAGGATTACTATCGTTGGTTGACTACCACATGAAGAGTGGTGTTGACTTTCTGTGTATTCTCGGCACTACTGCTGAGACTCCGTGTCTCACTCGTGAAGAGAAACAAACGATTAAGGAAAAGATTGTCAAGCATGTCAGAGGCCGTCTTCCCATCCTAATGGGATGCGGGGGTAACTGTACGGCTGCAGTTGTAGAAGACATCAAGAATACGGATTGGACGGGTATCGACGGCATTTTGTCGGTATGTCCGATGTACAATAAGCCCTCTCAAGAGGGGCTCTATCAGCATTATCGCGCCATAGCTGAAGTTTCACCGCTTCCAATTGTTTTATATAATGTTCCTGGACGAACGGGAGTGAACATGACTGCAGATACAACTTTGCGATTGGCTCACGAATTCTCTAACATCGTTGCCATAAAGGAAGCAAGCGGTAAAATTGACCAAATCAAGGAAATCTTGGAAAAACGTCCCAAGGGCTTCGATGTAATCTCTGGCGATGATAGTTTGACGTTGCAGGTCATGAAAGCTGGTGGCGTGGGCATCATCAGTGTGGTGGGAAATGCCATTCCTCGTGAGTTTTCACGCATGGTACATTTGATGCAAGAGGGACGTTTGGCAGAAGCAAAGATTATCAACGACGAACTTTTCGAACTCTATAGTTTGATGTTCATTGATGGCAACCCATCGGGCGTGAAGTCGGCGCTTCATTCCTTGGGTAAGGTAGAAAACAAATTACGCTTGCCCTTGGTTCCTGTAACAGAACGTACGGACAAGCGTATAGCAGAAATTTTAAAGGATATTACGATTTGAAGTAGTAGACGAACATTGCCTGACATTCAAGAGCTTTCTTGCCTGTCTCGTCTATCCAGATGGTAATCTTCACGGTGGTTTTGATTGCACCGCGTAGATTCAGGACTTCGTCCAAGTGTGCAGTCATGTAAACGT